>JBGSYC010000094.1:0-46576 GCA_041751095.1 Flavihumibacter sp. | reverse complement strand
TCAAGCTGTTGATTTGTCACAGGCCGTTACTGCAAAAAATGTCAATGGATTTTCCATCAACTGCAATCATTGCTTTGTTATTTTGCACCGTCAATGGCTGCCCCGTCTTCCAGTGCTTCAGACTTCCGGTAATCATATCTTTTACACGGGGGGAAACAATTAATGGGTTCAATTCCAACTGAATTGGGTTTGGCATTTTATCATAACCGTTGTTGATGATTACTAAAGCAACATCGTTCGTTGCAACGCGTAAAAATGCATACACCAAATCATCGGACCATAAGGTTAGGGTTGTTCCGTATTTGAACGCCGCATTCGCTTTACGCAGCCTGATGAGATCACGAGTCGATTCGTAAATCTCGCGTTCCTTTCTGTGCTCCTGCCTGGGATGATTCCCGTTATCAATTATATGCCAGGGAAAATCACGACGCATATCACGGTCGTCACGGTCTTTCCATCCCTCCAGTCCGATTTCTGTACCGTAGTAAAGCTGGGGTATCCCACGCATCGTGAACAATGCGCCCAGGCATAGCTTTGTAACCCTTATTGCCCAATCAAGTCCCGCGTTTTCTCCCTGGTGTCTGGTCCTGGCATGGCTCATGATACGCCTTTGCAAATCGTGGTTATCAAGCAGGGTGACCAGCCCGTTGGCATTGCGGTAGCCCCCTTTTAAAGGGTTATCGTCATCCAGCACGCCCAACGGTTCTGCGTCGTTTAACCTTGGGCGTGCTAACCAATCTCTGATACTTTCATCAAAAATGAGGGTGGATCGTATGGCCGTGCACAGTGGAAAGTCGAATATAGAATCAAAATCATGATAATTCTGGTATTTCAATAGCTCTTCAACATCGTCTTTGCCTTCAAACAAGACTTCACCAATCAAACATACATCCGGATATTGGCCACGAATTTGCGCTTTGAAAAAATGCCAAAACTTTGGCTCCACGTGTTTTGCCGTATCCATTCGAATATTGGTGACCTTTCCTCTGGTAATCCAATCTTCTATGTTATTGATGAAGTAATCAATGACTTCGGGCTTGTCGTGATTGAAGTCCGGTAATCCTGCCAGCTCTCCTTTGACGTCACCCGAGCCGCCCCTGTTGAACCAGTCGACGTTGAAATGGTCTTCTGCGCCGTAACCCGCATGATTGACGATCATGTCGAGAACTACCTTCATTCCTCTACTTTCACAAATTTCAACGAATCTTCCGAACGTACTCATGTCGGCAGAAGTTGGCAGCCGGGTGCCGTCGAGCAGGCGTTCATCAATTTTCTCGAAACTTTGCGACCAGTAATAATGATACGGCTCTGAACTGCCCGCTTCTTCTATGTTCTTGTAAACCGGCGTTACCCAAATGGCAGTGACACCAAGTTCATGGAGATAATCAAGTTTTTCAAGAACGCCGTCAAGGGTGCCGCCGTGTATTTTTACATCAGACGGATCTGCTGTACGCTTGTTAGTCCCAAAAAAGCGGTCCGTCACCACAAAGTAGATGATATCGTCCTGGGTAATTCGTTTATTCATATTTTGGACTTTTGAGGTGCGATTTTTGGGTGGGCCTCATGATGTCTGGCTTTTTAGGCTAACGAGTCTCTAATTTACGAATCTTTACGTTTTTTGATAGCAGAGTGCGTTCAGCTAAAACCAAAAATAAAAAGAGAACCTTCAGCAAATAGTAAATATAAATTGTAATTGATGTTTTAATTTAAAAAAGCGCTTATATTAAAGGTTCTAATGAATACCCCGCACACACTTTCGGAAAGGGATATATGTACCAAATTTATTACACCTGCTCTTAAAAAAGCAGGTTGGGACATTGACACCCAGTTATTAGAAGAAGTCTCTTTCACAGATGGGAGAATAATTGTGCGTGGAAAGCTGGTAGCCAGGGGTAAGCGCAAAAGAGCTGATTATATTCTTTACTACAAGTCCATTCCTGTTGCTATCATTGAAGCCAAAGATCCGACACATACTATCCGTTCCGGTATTCAGCAGGCACTGGATTATGCCAGGATTTTAGACATCCCGGCTGTCTTTAGCTCAAATGGTGAAGGTTTTTTATTTCATGACCGGACAGCTTCTACAAAAAACATTGAAACGGAAATTTCGTTAGATGAATTCCCTTCGCCGGATACTTTATGGGAGAAATATAAACTGTTTAAAGGCATTACAACAAAAGAACAGGAAAGAATAATTTCTGAAGATTATTTCTCCGATGGGTCAGGAAGGAAACCCCGTTACTATCAACAAATTGCCATCAACCGTGCGGTAGAAGCCATAGCAAAAGGACAAAACCGGATTTTGCTGGTAATGGCAACCGGCACAGGTAAGACCTATACCGCCTTTCAAATTATTTACCGCTTATGGAAAGCGGGCGTGAAAAAGCGTACACTTTTTCTTGCTGACAGAAACGCTTTGATACACCAGACGAAAACAGGCGACTTCCGCCATTTCAGAGATAAGATGACTGTTGTCAGGCAACGGCAGATCGATAAAAGCTATGAAATATATCTAGCCTTATACCAGGGATTATCGGGGAATGACGAAGAGGCAAATGCTTACAAGCAATTTTCCAAAGACTTCTTCGATTTGATAATAATTGATGAGTGTCATAGAGGTAGCGCCGACGAGGATAGCGCATGGAGAGAGATTTTATCGTATTTCACCACAGCTACTCATATCGGTTTAACGGCCACACCAAAAGAAACCAGGGAAATTTCCAACATTGAATATTTTGGGGACCCCATCTATACGTATTCCTTAAAACAGGGGATTGATGACGGCTTTTTAGCACCATACAAGGTGATAAGGGTAACATTAAGTACTGATACGGAAGAAGGGTGGAGGCCTGAAAAAGGCAAAACGGACAAACACGGTAATGTTATAGAAGACAAGGTATATAACAGGAAAGATTTTGACAGGAACCTTGCCATTGATGAACGTACTGAAAAAGTTTCGGGAAAAGTAACAGAATTCCTAAAAGCAACAGACAGGTTTTCGAAGACAATCGTATTTTGTGTTGATATAGATCATGCAGAAAGAATGCGCTCCGCACTGGCGAAAGAAAATGCTGACCTGGTTGCGCACAACGATAAATATGTAATGCAAATAACCGGCGATAACGAAGAAGGCAAGATGCAATTGGGCAACTTTATCAGTCCCGAAGAAGTTTATCCGGTTATAGCAACAACCAGTAAGTTGATGACTACCGGGGTTGATGCACAAACCTGTAAATTGATCGTTTTGGATAGCAATATCCAAAGCATGACCGAATTTAAACAGATTATCGGCAGGGGCACACGTATAAATGAAGAGTTTGGCAAAACCCACTTTACAATCATTGACTTCAGGAATGCAACCAAATTGTTTGCGGATAAGGATTTCGACGGGGATCCGATTAAGATCAAAGAGAACGGGCCTGAGGAGCCAATTGCTGATCCCGATGATGATGACCCAAGGCCTTATCCTGAGGACGAAGCTAATCCAGAAGTCAATATTCAGGATCCCCCGATAGAAACCCCGCCAATTCTTATCCCAAAGCCTCCAACTCCACCTCCTCGCGAAAAAGTCTATATAAACGGAGTGGATGTTTCAGTCTTACAATCCCAGGAGCTGCATTTTGATGTTAACGGCAAATTGATTATCAAGAGCCTGAAAGCTTATACAAGGGAAATCATAGGTCAAAACTTTGCTTCATTAAATGACTTTCTAACAAAATGGAATGAGGCAGACAAAAAAGCGGCCATCATCAAAGAGCTGGAGGAACAGGGCGTATTAGTTGACGCCCTGCAGGAAGCCGTCAATAAAGAAGTTGATCTGTTTGATCTGATTTGCCATGTTGCTTATGACCAGCCTCCTCTTACCAGGAAAGAAAGAGCCAACAATGTTAAGAAGCGCGACTACTTTACCAGGCATGGCGAACAGGCAAAGAAAGTATTGGAAGCTTTACTGGATAAATACGCCGATGAAGGAATAGCCACTATCGAAAGCACGGAGGTTTTATCATTACACCCTTTTGATGACTATGGTACTCCTCCTGAGATAATCAGCATATTCGGCAACAGGCAAAACTATATGCTTGCCGTTAAAGAGTTAGAAATTCAATTGTATCAATTTGCCTAACCAATGATTGGGTGACTGAATATGAAACCAGCGGAGAACGATATCCTCTACATTGAGATTAGATCCATCATCCATGAGGCCCGTAATTCCGCCTATCGTGCTGTAAATTTCACGATGGTGCTCGCTTACTGGAATATAGGAAAACGCATTGTTGAGCATGAACAGGCCGGGGAAGTAAGGGCTGAATATGGAAAAGGATTGCTTAGAGAACTGTCTAAAAGGCTAACTGCAGATTTTGGAAAGGGCTTCACTGAAACCAACCTTAAGTATTTCAGGCAGTTCTATATATCTTTCCCGCCTGTAGAAAAAGGTCACGCACTGCGTGACGAATTATCATGGACCCACTATTTGCCTCCAAATACAAACTATACCTTCCTACCGAAGAAGAATTGAAGGAAGAACTAGAACGGGAGCTATTGCACTATAAATTAGAAAAAGAAAATGAGAAATCTCACCTCCACCATAAAATCTATCCAGGACATCATGCGCAAAGACGCCGGCGTGGACGGAGATGCGCAACGCATCTCCCAACTCGGCTGGATGCTGTTCCTGAAGATATTTGATACAAAAGAAGAAGATTGGGAAATTACCAATGATCATTATAAATCACCCATCCCCAAAGACCTTCGCTGGCGCGAATGGGCTGATGATGCGGAAGGTATGACAGGCGATGAATTACTGGGCTTTGTCAACAACTCGTTATTCCCGCGCCTTAAAGAGCTGAAGCCAAAACACAGCAAAGATGCAGGCCTTATGGTGAAGCAGGTGTTTGAAGACAGTTATAACTACATGAAGAGTGGGACACTGCTTCGCCAGGTGATCAACAAAATTAACAAAGACATTCAGCTCACGTCAAAATCAGAGCGGCATCAGTTCAACGATATTTACGAACAAATACTTCGTGACCTGCAAAGTGCCGGTAATGCCGGTGAGTTTTATACGCCTCGTGCCGTTACACAATTTATCGTTGAAATGATTGCACCTAAGCTGGGCGAAGTCGTGCTCGACCCTGCATGCGGAACGGGCGGTTTCCTTACCAATGTAATTGATTATATAGAAACACACCAGAAGGTAAAAACACTGGAGCAACGCCAGCAGTTGCAAAATTGCATTACTGGTGTGGAAAAGAAACCGTTGCCCCATATGCTTGCGACTACCAATCTTATTCTGCATGGCATAGAGGTGCCTGTTATACAACACGACAACCTCCTCAATCGCAGTTGGACGGAGTGGAGCAATAGGCAAAGGGTGGATGTCATCGTCACCAACCCTCCTTTTGGCGGTATGGAGGAAGATGGCGTAGAAAATAACTTTCCTGCACAGTATCGAACGCGTGAAACGGCCAACCTGTTTATGTCGCTGGTCATTCACCTTTTAAAAGTTGGCGGGCGTTGCGGTCTGGTACTGCCCGATGGCTTTTTGTTTGGTGAAGGAGTAGCTACCCGGATAAAAGAAAACCTGCTGGAAAAATGCAGCCTCGATACTATCGTGCGCTTACCGAATGGCGTATTTGCGCCATATACAGGAATTAAAACGAACCTGCTTTTTTTCACAAAAGGAAATCCCACAAAAGAGGTATGGTATTTTGAACACCCTTATCCAGAGGGAATCAAGAGCTACAATAAAACCAAACCCATCAACACCAGGGAGTTCGACCTGGAGCGTAACTGGTGGAACAACAGGGAGGAGAACCAATACGCCTGGAAGGTAAGCGCGGAAGAACTAAAAAAACGCAATTATAATTTTGATATCAAGAACCCTAACAGCGGTGAACAACAACATCAATACACCAGCGGTGAATTAATTGATTTGCTCGGACAGTCGTTTGTGAAAAGCAATGAGTTACTGAAACAATTAAAAGAAGAGTTAGTGTGATACAGGCTGCTGTAACTCCGGTTAAGCATTGTTGCGTCGCATTTCGTTCATCAGTTGTACTACTATGAAACAGACAAGAATGAGTTGGAAGATTGAAAAACTTGGAATAGCGATTACTCACCGAAAGGAATTTATAACAATAGATAATTCTGTTGATTATAAACGATGCCGTGTGCAGGTTAACAGAAAAGGGGTTGTTTTGAGAGATATAGTAAAAGGTGTGGCGATAAACACGAAGAAGCAACAAGTATGTAAAGAAGGTGATTTCCTTGTTGCAGAGATTGATGCAAAAGTTGGAGGGTATGGATTTGTGGGAAAGGACTTAGAAGGCGCGATTGTCAGCAGTCATTACTTTTTGTTTGAACTTGACGAACGTAAGTTGCTCAAAGATTACTTAGCATGGCTTATTAAAACGGATATTATTCAGGATCAGATATTATCAAAGGGGAGTACAAATTATGCAGCTATAAGACCTCATCACGTTTTAAATTTTGAGATTCCATTTCCTTCAATTTCTCAGCAAGCAATAATAGTAATCAGGCTAAACAATATTAACGCGGTATACTCTTTGACTATTAAAGAACTCGACCAACAACAAACCTATCTCCAACTTCTCCGCCAAACCATATTGCAGGAAGCCGTTCAGGGAAAACTATCCAAACAGGACCCAACAGACGAACCGGCAACAGAATTACTAAAACGCATAAAAGCCGAAAAGGAAAAATTAATAAAGGAAGGCAAGCTTAAGAAAGAAAAAGAACTACCACCAATAAAAGAAGATGAAATTCCTTTTGAGTTGCCGAAGGGATGGGTATGGAGTAGGTTGGGGGAGATTACAAACTATGGAATATCTTCCAAGGTTGAAACTAGAAACTTACCTGAAGATTCATGGCTTTTAGAATTGGAAGACATAGAACCTATTTCCTCTAAAATTATTCGGAAGATTAGATTTAAGGAAAGGAAGTCATTAAGCACGAAAAATTTATTTAAAAAAGGTGATGTTTTATACAGTAAGCTTCGCCCTTATTTAGATAAAGTGATTGTAGCAGACGAAGACGGTGCATGTTCTTCTGAAATTTTGCCTCTACAGTGCTTCAAGGGAATCGAAGCTCACTATCTAAGACTAAGACTAAAATCTCAAGACTTCGTCAACTATGCAAATAGTAAAGTGTACGGGATGAATTTGCCCAGGTTGGGATCGGAAGATGGAAGAAAATCATTATTTCCGCTCCCGCCCTTACCCGAACAACACCGCATAGTAGCCAAAGTACAGCAATTGCAACAGCAGCTAAACCAGGTAGAAGTCCAGGTGCAACAAAGCCGGGACTATGCCAAGCAATTGTTGCAAACTGTATTAAAAGAAGCATTTGAACCCAAATCAAAAGTGAATACCATTGAAAAGGAGGAGATTGGAACGATGACCGAGTAATTAAACTCGCTGTGAAATACTTAAAATTCAATATTAACCACACTGACGATTTTAACTCCAGTTTCAATACGTTACGAACTTGGCTAAGCAATACAAAGAAATTCCTTCTAAATTAATAAAAGAGGTTATGAATTACACAGACAATAACGAATTAAATGCTGAAATAATGTTGGGTAAACCGGTTGTGAAAGGTTACCGATGAAAACATTAACTACTTACACAATAAGAAGTTTGAAAATGTTAGCTTTGCTATAAAGGAGTAACTTATGAAGGTTGAAGCAGTCAGCATACAGGATAACGAAGGATCACAGGCTATTCGAATACCTGACGATTTTAAAATAAACGATGATAAAGTTTATATAAAGAAAGTCGGTAATGCTTTATATATCATTCCTTTCCACAATCCATGGCAAAATGTATTCGATAGTCTGGAAAACTTTACTTCCGATTTTATGGAGGATAGAAACCAACCTTCCGAACAAGTCAGAGAATCATTTGATTAAGTGAGCTATCTTCTCGATACAAATATCTGCATCTACCTGATTAAGAAAAAACCTGCTGTTGTTTTTGAAAGGTTAAATAGAATTTCTCCCCGGCATGTAGGTATTTCAGTAATAACCCTGGCTGAATTGGACTATGGAGCAAGAAAGAGTTCCAATGCGGAGAAAAATATTAGTGCGTTAAATCAATTTCTAATACCTTTTGAAATATTCGAATTCGATCATCCTGCTACTCTTGAATATGGTAAAATTCGCAGTGAGCTGGAAAGAAAAGGAACTCCGATCGGTCCTCTCGACACATTAATCGCAGCTCATGCTAAAAGTCTAAATCGGATATTAGTAACAAATAATGAGAGTGAATTTAACCGGGTTGAAGGACTACAAATAGAGAACTGGGTCAAATAACATGCAACAGCCTATTCTCAATCTTATATTGCATTTCTGTTATGTGGATTATTGCCCTTTGAGATTATTTATAATCATATTCTTACGATGTAAAGATGAACGTTAATCAATTCTCCCGGCAGGAAAGACAAAGCTCCTTTTAGGACCTTTCAATCCCTTTGCGAAACGCCGCAGGAGTTACGCCTTCATGCTTCTTAAAGAGGCGGCTGAAGTACGACTGGTCGTAAATCCCGATCTCTGATGCTATTTCATTTATCGGCAGGTCTGTCTGGTGCAACAAAACTTTGGCTTCCAAAACCAATGCTTCGCCAATCCATTTTGCCGGCGATTTCCCGGTTATTGTTTTCACCGATTTATTCAGGTGGTTCCGAGTAACGTGTAATATTGAAGCATATTCGGTTACGAGATGTTTTGTTCTGACATGCAAAAAGAGCAGTTCCTTAAACCTGTTCGTAAGTTTTACCGCCCTGGATTGACCACTATTAGAAAGTGGTTTGTAAATGCTGCCGATCTCGCAGAGCATGGCAATAAAGTATGCCTGAATCAGGTCTGAATTTTTCAGCCCGTATTGGGAATACTCAAGAAAAATCCTTTTCAGCAGATGCTGTATATACTTTGATGTTTTATGGCCCATCTGAATTCTGGGATTGCCCCAAACACTCAGGAACTCAAAATCTTCAGGCAAGTGGCTTTTGCCAAACCTGCCTATAAGGATATCGTTATGAAAGTTGCATAAGTATCCTTTATTTACGTCAACATTTTCAAATGAAAAAACCTGTCCCGCAGGCACAATCAAACATTCATCTTTGATGATCTTGTACGTTTCGCTTCCGATGGTCATTATCGCTTCGCCATAGGTAAGGTAAATGAACGTGTGTGTTGTTCCTCTCGTTGGCGGTACGGGAAGTTTAATGAGCCGTATCATATCTTCCACCTTTACGATAAAGAACTTGCCGAAGTCGGATTTTAGCAGCGACTCGAGCTTTTGACCAGGCTTCATAAACCTGGCCCGAAATGTTTCTGTGCTGTATGTTTTAATCTTGTTTGCTGTAACGCCGGATTATTGTACGCCATAAAATCGGGTGATAATTGGCAACTCAGGTTTCGCAGATAAATAAACAAGGAAATTGCAATCCACCCGTTGCGACTCATCATGATGCAAAGACCAATTGATTGGCAAGGTCAATTTCATGTTGAGTTATCGTATGACCCATATTCGGATATACTTTTACGGTAGCTGCCGCATGCATCTCATTCAGGATGTCTGTTGTAGCATACACTCTTTCCACAGGGATATGGGGGTCGGGATCGCTGCTGCCAATAAAAACAGGAGTTCCCGCAAAATCACCCCTATAATTTTCGCGGTAAATCTTATCACCTATCAATCCTCCGGAAAATGCAGCAACGCCTCCGTATTTCGCAGCATTGCGGGAAACAAATTCCAGGGTTAAACAGGCTCCCTGGGAAAAGCCAAGAAAGTAAATATTTTCTTTAAGAATGCCTTCAGCAATCAGATCATCAACCATCTCTCCTACCAGTGATAATGCGGAGGATAGCCATGGTTCATTTTGGGCAGGTGGTACCAAAAACGAATAAGGATACCAGGTATTCCCCGTAGCCTGAGGAGCCAGCAATGCAAAGTCATTTACTGCCAGATGTGACGCAAGCGGCAGTATATCCTCGGCTGAGGCTCCGCGGCCGTGAACCATAATCAAAACTTTGGTAACCTCTTTTATCTGCTTACCTGCTGTTATTATCTTTTTACTGTGCATAATATTTTTAATTTTCCACCACGCAACTGTTGACGACCTTCTTTATGTACCGCCAATTCTGTTCTCCACCGATCGTAGGGTGATATTTTAACTGCTGATCAAATAATAGCCCCCTGCAACCCAACTTAGTTTATAGCTGTGGCAAACCTTTTTCAATGCGGGCCCTTGCCGCTTCATATTGTTTAGGCAGTTTAAGATTTGTCCCCAGTTCACTAACCGGTTCGTCTTTGACAAATCCCGGATTATCCGTAGCCAGTTCAAACAATACACCACCGGGCTCCCGAAAATATAAGGAGAAGAAATAATCACGATCAATTTTAGGTGTAATGCTTATGCCTTTACTCAGAACTTTCTCCCGGTATTCCATCAATACCTCATCATCTTTTACCCTGAAAGCCACATGATGATTGGTACCCGCAGCATTATACCCGGGTGAATCACCCGGCAACTCCACTATATCTACAATTGCTGCGGTATCAACAGCATCCGTAATGAAGCGGTAACGATTGCCTTCCTGCTTCAGCAACTGATAACCCAAAATACCGGTCAATACTTCTGCCGTGGCCTTACTATCTTTTAATGTAAGGGTAATGCCATGAAAGCCTCTTATGGCAACTTCCGCCGTTACTTCACCCGTTTCCCAGGGCTTCCTGGTGTCTGATAACGTAGCGACAATCAAACTGATTTTCAATCCATCAGGATCTTCAAATGACAGACATTGTTCACCAAAGCTCTCCGAAATAGTTCCCTGCACCACGTTAAATCTTTTTAAGCGTTCTACCCAAAACGAAAGGCTCCCCCCGGGAACTGAATAAGCGATTTCTGTTGCCATGCCCGTGCCCGTTTTACCCTTTCCAATTCCCTCCCATGGGAAAAAGGTAAGTATGGTTCCGGGCGTGCCCACTTCATCGCCAAAGTAAAAATGATAGGTGCCCGGGTCGTCGAAGTTGACGGTTTTTTTAACCATTCTCAAACCCAGTACTTTGGTATAAAAATCAACATTCCGTTTTGCATTGTCAGCTATCGCTGTGATATGATGTAAGCCTAATATCCTGTTATTCATCATTGATAATTTTATTTTCAAACCAGTCAGAAGAGATTTCTTTACAAGTGCAGCACTTTTCTTTGTGTCTGGCAACAACACAGTAAATAGCAACAATTAAAAAAATACGGAAAGAATTTTCATATTTGTAATTGATGGTATTCCCTGCATAATCCGTTATGTAAATATTCATATTTTTTTTCATTGTTGTCCGGAGAAAGTAAACCAACCACGCTGAATGCTTTACGGGCAGCCCCCAGTGGAACATCCCTTCCGTAAGAGGTAGGCAAAAATTCAAAACAGCCTTGAAGAATTCAATTGCAAACGAGGCAGTAACCCATGAGCGCGAACATGAATTCGGAAGCCGCAAATTCATGAATACATGTTTTGCTAAAAAATTTAGTATATTTGTTTTTTAATGGGTATCCCTGTAGTTACTTTATGGAATCCACAAAAGCACATATTATTGCTCAATTGCAAAAGGATATCCTTCCCTTGCAGGGATTTAAACCGGTAGCAGGTCATACCGGCTTTGACGGTGGCCTTGGACTTATAAAACATGCTTTCCCCAATGCTTCATTTCCTTTAGGAGCAATACATGAATTTTTTTGTAACGGAACAGAAGACGTATCGGCTTCCGCGGGTTTTATTTCGGGCATACTCTCTTCGATTATGCGAAGTGGAGGAGTATCCTTATGGATTAGCTCGTCACGAATGATATTTCCTCCTGCTTTAAAAAGCTTCGGTCTTGAACCCGACAAGATCATCTTCATTTTTCTGCAGACAGAAAAAGAAATTTTGTGGGCTGTGGAAGAAGCACTTAAGTGCCCTGGCATTGCTGCAGTTATTGCACAGACACCCGAAATAAGCTTTACGGCAAGCAGAAGACTTCAGTTAGCGGTTGAGCAAAGCCGTGTGACAGGTTTCATTATCCGCAACAATCCGAAAAACCTCTCTACTGCCTGTGTCACCCGATGGAAGATTACGCCTCTGCCTACCCTGGCAGAAGATAATTTGCCCGGGATAGGTTTTCCACGATGGAATATAGAATTATTAAGAGTACGCAATGGCAGCCCGGGCCACTGGCAGTTGGAATGGGCGGCAGGAAGGTTCCGGAATATTTACAAATCAGCTTCACTTCAAAAAGAGCAGCAAAGAAAAACAGGATAATATGGCCAAGCGTTTTATGTCGATATGGTTCCGGCATCTTGCAACCGACTGGTTTACGCTTCGCCAGCCGCAACTTCGCAATACAGCTTTTGTCTTGAGCGCTCCTTCGCACGGACGAATGATGGTGACGGCGACGAATGCCTTAGCTGAGAAACAGGGAATCCACAGTGGAATGGTATTGGCAGATGCAAGAGCAATTATTCATGGTCTGCAGGTGCTCGATGACAAGCCGGAGCTAATTGACAGATTATTAAAGCGTATAGCTGAATGGTGTATCCGGTTTACCCCATTTGCAGCCAGTGATGCTCCTGCAGGCATTATTCTCGATTGTACGGGCTGTGCGCATCTTTGGGGCGGTGAAGAGCCTTACCTGAACAACATCGTTAACCGGTTGAAGGCCCGGGGTTACCATGTACGTGCTGCCATAGCTGATACAATCGGTACCGCCTGGGCTATAGCACGGTATGGGAAACAGGCATGCATTATTCATCCCGGCCAGGGAACTGAAGCATTACTTTCTTTGCCGCCTGCGGCTCTTCGTTTAGAGGCTGAAACACTGGAGCGATTACACAAACTTGGTCTTCGGCAGATCAACGATTTTATCGGCATGCCCCGCCCGGCTCTTCGCCGCCGTTTTGGGGGTGATATGATAACGAGATTAAACCAGGCTCTGGCACTTGAAGAAGAAATGATTCAGCCGGTGCAGCCGATAGAACCTTACCAGGAACGACTCCCTTGCATGGAGCCAATTGTAACCGCGGCAGGTATCGAAACAGGGCTCCAGCGACTGCTTGAAGCTTTGTGCCAGCGGCTTCTAAAAGAACAAAAAGGAATTCGCCTTGCCTGCCTCAAATGCTACCGTACTGACGGAAAAATTGAGCAACTCCAGATTGCTACCAGTCATCCATCTCACAACGTGAAACATCTTTTTAAGCTGTTTGAAATAAAACTACCAGGCATTGAACCTGATCCGGGTATTGAACTATTTGTATTGGAAGGCTTGAAAGTGGAAGATCATTTTCCTTCGCAGCAAAAGTTGTGGGAAGCCAGGTGCGGTCTTGATGATATCCACTTATCGGAATTAATCGACCGTTTAGCCGTGAAAGCCGGTTCACATGCCATCATTCGCTTTTTGCCTGATGAACATTATTTGCCTGAACGATCAATCAAACAGGCATCATCACTTCAGGAACAAAAAACTACGGAGTGGAAGCCTGACAAGCCAAGACCTATGCAACTTTTAGCTATACCTGAAATTATTGAGGTTACAGCGCCTGTTCCAGACTACCCACCCATGCTATTTCGCTACCAGGGAAAGCTGCATAAAATAATAAAAGCCGACGGGCCGGAACGCATAGAGCAGGAATGGTGGATACAGGAAGGGAAGCGCCGGGATTATTACGCAGTGGAAGACGAAGAAGGCCATCGCTATTGGCTGTTTCGCTCGGGGCATCATGATGAGAAGAAAACTTACAAATGGTTTATTCATGGTTTTTTTGCATGAAAACGTGTGATATGAGTTACACAGAATTACAGGTAACCACCAACTTCACCTTCCTCCGGGGTGCTTCACATCCTGAAGAATTGGTTGAGCAGGCCGCGGCTTATGGATATGACGCAATAGCAATAACAGATCGAAACACATTTGCAGGTATCGTCCGTGCGCATGTTGCAGCGAAGAAAAGTGGATTACGAATGATTACCGGTTGCAGGCTTGATCTGTTAGACGGACCCGGTTTACTGGCTTATCCCACAGATAAAAATGCCTATTCACAACTAAGCCGTTTATTAACTACAGGTAACCAACGCGCAGAGAAAGGCGAATGTCATTTATATAAAGCGGATGTATACACACATGGCAAAGGCGTAAAATTTGTTGCATTACCACCCGATAAGCTCAATGAAGCATTTGAATTTGACCAATCGTTCGAAAACATATTAAAGGAATATCATGCAGTTTTCGGAAATGACCTGTATCTCGCAGCATCGCGTCGCTATATGGGTAATGACAGCAAGTATTTATACCGGCTTATGGAGTTATCAAATAAATTGAGCATTCCCATCGTTGCCACCAATGATGTGCATTATCATGACCCTTCGCGAAGACAGCTACAGGATATTGTAACCTGCGTCCGTGAGAAATGCACCATCTATAATGCAGGCTTTCGTTTACATCCAAATGCGGAAAGGCATCTGAAGCCCGCAGCGGAGATGCTTCGCCTCTTCAGGCATTATCCTGATGCCATTAAGCGAACACAGGAATTGGCCGAAGCCTGCCAGTTTTCACTCGATGAACTAAAATACGAGTATCCTGAAGAGATAACGAGTGAAGGACGTACTCCGCAACAAGAACTTACCCACCTGGCCTGGGAAGGCGCCAGGCAACATTTTGGAGAATGCATTCCTGAGAAAACAACCCATGCGATTAATTACGAACTTGCCTTTATAGAGCAGATGAACTATGCTGCCTATTTTCTTACGGTTCATGATATTGTCCGTTATGCAAGGCAGCAGGGCATCCTTTGCCAGGGGCGTGGCTCTGCCGCTAACTCCACTGTTTGTTATTGCCTGGGAATCACTTCTGTTAATCCTGCAAAATTCGATTTATTGTTTGAGCGGTTTATTTCTGCTGCCCGCAATGAACCGCCCGATATTGATGTGGATTTTGAGCATGAACGCCGGGAAGAAGTGATGCAATACATTTATCAAAAATATGGCCGCGACAGGGCAGCTATCGTTGCCACCGTTACACAGCAACATCAAAAGGGAGCTATAAGGGACGTTGGCAAAGCAATGGGGTTGTCTGTTGATACGATCAATCGTTTATCAGGTTCTATCTGGGAATTCACAGACGAATGGTTTGAAGGGAAACGAATTGAAGAACAAGGCTTCAATGCCGGCGATAAACATCTTAAAAAAGTTTTACAACTCACAAAGGAGTTCATGGGCTTTCCACGGCAGCTTGGACAGCATACGGGTGGCTTTGTTATCACAAAGGGTAAATTATCTGATCTGTGCCCGATTCTGAATGCCCGAATGAAAGACAGAACCTGCATTGAATGGAACAAAGATGATATTGATGCTTTGGGCTTTATGAAAATTGACGTGCTCGCATTGGGAATGCTTACCTGTATCCGAAAAGCCTTCGGCATTGCAAAAGAAACCTATGGACTTAATTTAACCCTCGCCAATATTCCACAGGATGACCCTGCTGTTTATGAAATGATCTGCCACGCCGATACCATTGGTGTTTTCCAGATTGAGAGCCGTGCACAGCAAAGTATGTTACCCCGGTTAAAGCCACGTTGCTTTTATGATTTGGTGATTGAAGTGGCCATTGTGCGGCCCGGACCGATTCAGGGTGATATGGTGCATCCTTATTTACGCCGCCGTAATGGTGAAGAAGCTGTAGACTATCCTTCAAAAGAGTTGGAAGAGATATTGGGCCGCACCCTTGGGGTGCCGCTGTTCCAGGAGCAGGCTATGAAGATCGCCATCGTTGCAGCGGGTTTTACCCCAGCCGAAGCAGACGAATTGCGCCGCAGTATGGCAACATTTAAATTGAAAGGCCTGGTAACGCAATTTCAGGAAAAATTAATCGGCGGAATGAGGGAGAGAGGTTATTCGCCTGAATACGCCCAACGTGTGTTTAAGCAACTGGAAGGTTTTGGCAGTTATGGTTTTCCCGAAAGCCATGCCGCCAGCTTTGCATTGTTGGTATATGTTTCTTCCTGGATCAAATGTTATTACCCAGATGTTTTTGCCTGCGCCTTACTCAATAGTATGCCTATGGGTTTTTATCAGCCGGCACAAATCGTAATTGATGCCGCAAAACATGGTGTGGAAGTAAGACCTGTTGACATCAATTATTCAGACTGGGATAATAAGCTGGAAGAAAAATCGGGTAAATATGCTGCTCTCCGGCTTGGTTTCAGACAAGTAAAAGGAATACGGGAAGAAGACATGAAATTGCTTGTGTCAGCAAGAGAAAAAAAGTATGTGAGCATACATGAACTCCGCAGCATCGGGCTGGCGGATGCCGCATTAAGGAAATTGGCTGATGCAGACGCATTCAGATCGATTGGTGTTGACCGCCGGCAGGCCTGGTGGGAAATATCTGCAAAAGACTGGTCTGTAGGTCTTTTTACCGGTCAGCCTTCAGCCGGCGAAAATACGGAAAATATATTGCTGCCTCAAATGACAATTCCTGAACACGTGGTACACGATTATGCTGCAATGGCACTTTCTTTAAAAGCTCATCCCGTAAGTTTTGTGAGGGAAAAGCTCCAACAGCTCCATATTTTGTCAGCGGGCCAACTTGCTGCCGCAAAGGATGGTGATCCCGTAAAAGTGGCAGGCCTTGTGCTGGTAAGACAAAGGCCCGGAACCGCAGGAGGTGTTTGTTTCATGACCATCGAAGATGAAACAGGGGTTGCCAATCTTGTCATTTTTCAAAACCTGTTTGATGAATACCGCAAAGAAATATTAAAATCAGCATTGATTATGGCAGAAGGCAAATTGCAGGTGCAGGGCGAAGTCATTCACGTGATTGTTAAGCGATGTTATGACTTTTCGAAATGGTTGAGGCAACTCACTCCGTTAAAAGATGAAACTCCGCAAGTGTTAACCCTGGCCCGCCCTGATGAAAAATCAATTCCCGCAGGTCAAAATAAAAGGAGCCTGGTTCGGGAAAATGCCCCCGAAAAAGTTTTCCCGGAAGGAAGGAATTTCAGATAAGCAGGAGTTTAGGATAGATCAGGGTACCAACCGGTATGATTCAGATGGCGATCGGCGATTATAAATGTAGCCAATGAGCAAGATGTTTAGGGCAAGATATGTGGCTGGCCTAAGAAAATCTTTTCTTGGGCAGCTTCAATCCCTTTACGATGATCTTTTTAAACAAGGGTGGCTAGTATTTGGAAAACAGCCCTTTGGAGGGTCAAAGAGCGTATTACACTATGTGGGAAGATATACTCATAAGATTGCCATCGGCAATCGCCGCATTCAAACCTAACTCCGCAAGAGGAGGCGTCGGCTTATTGTTACCAGATGACGTTTGAATTATACAGGTCAATGTTTTTATCTTTGGAAATAATAGCCAGCCCATTGTTAAAACCTTGAACAATGATAATTCTGTCGAAGGGATCTTTATGATGAAAAGGAAGTGTAGAAAGGGTCAGCGTATCCTCAAAAGTAATTGGCAGCACTTCAAAACCATTTTCCTCTATTTGCCTCCCCAACTGATTAAAAGGTGTTTTTAGTTCCAGTTTTCCTAAACTTATTTTTATAGCTATTTCCCAAAGCGAAGCAATGCTGATGAAGTTCATAGCCCCGTTCGTCTCAATGGCTGTTATTGCATTTTGAGAAATTTCCACGTCACCATTAATGTACCAGATGAGCGTGTGAGTATCCAGTAAATTATGCTGCATCAGAGCATGTATTCTTTGAAGTCGTCCAGTGGCTCGTCAAAGTCTGGCTTCATCACAAACATGCCTTTTCCGCTACCGAATGCTGGCCTTTTTTTCTCTTTTGTTTTTTTTTCTTTCATTGCCAGAAAGTCAATGAAGTTAGAAACTTCCACCTTTAAATGTTCAGGCAACGTAGCCAATTTACTGTATAAAATAATGTTATCCATTACTGTTCTTTAAACTGACAAATTTAGTCAAATTTTGCTTGGGAATCAACAAAGATGTCCTTCTTGAATGAAGTGAAAAGCGTACGCCCAACACATAGAAAATTATCCAAAAGGCAGCATTTTAGACCCGCATCACCGGAGTGTTACGGGGCCTTGCGGTATACTTCCAGAGTTGGCCGACGTTGCCGTAATGGCTGTGTAGTAGGAGGAAAATACCGGCCTTAAGTTTGTGTTTATCGGCTTTGTTTATTCTACTCCACTTTATGTGGGCGGCAGTCGGACGTCCTGCTGAAAACGAAGTTATAAAATTCTGCGCCGCCGCCAAATGTGGGAAATAGAAAGCCAAAGACCACCATTCTTTGTGTCATAACGCAGATGTTATGGGCCGCTAATTCAGTTAAAAGATTCAGCCGGTTTAAAGAAGTCTCAGATTATTTTCTACTCGGCTGAAGCCGATTTAAAAACCACATTATCGGAGTTGCCACTGTCAAAGTTTTGATGTCAGATTCCTGCAGTTCGTTCATGTTCATTCGTCCGCAGAAGCCGGCTAACTGACGCCGATTGAAACAAAAAATGATGGGGGAGCTAAAATAAGGTTGAATTGATTTGGCACGAAGTCTGGTTAAATAAAACTACAAAACTTCCTATTTGCGACAATTTGAAATGGACCCTACTGCCTACACAACACTGGAACCCTCCAATTTATACTTTATATCTGCTTTTCAGCATGTTCATCATAAATACATTCATGTCCCACTGATCAGCAACAGGTTGTTGTGAATAAGGCATAAGCGTTAAATAGGGCGGTGCTCCAAACTCGGCGGTGATCGTAAATTGCTTAATGCCCTTGTGACGGTTATGTTCGATGACTTTGTCCCACCATTGCAAGTGATAATCAAGAGCTTCCTGCCACTCCGGCGCACGGGGATCTGTCACCTGAGGCCCCTGCGTAAAGCCTACTCTGGCATGCAGGTGATGTGTATGTTTTATAGCAATATCAACGGCATCCTGCTGATCCTGTAAAAAACTTTCTGCAACAGCACACCAATGAGATATATCAAGTGTAAGTTTAATGTAGGGATACTTTTTTAAGTATGCCCTGGTGACATGAGCGGCAAAGCTCCATTTACCTCTATGTGTTTCATGATAAATGGCAATACCGGTTTCTTTGCTAATTTCTTCTGCTATATTGATCAAAGATATATTATCCGCTTCCGTAAAATAGTCCTTACCTGTTTGTGTATTGATGAACAACGGATGTAACGAAATGAGCTTATATAGCTGCTTTTTAAAAAGTGATTTATGCAGGTTAATATCCGGCTCCACTGTTTGCCAGTGCTGCCCAATCAGCAGGAGCCCATGCTGTTTTAGTAAATTTGTAATGTTTTCGCCTTCTGTCACGGACAGGTTTGAATCAACGCTCATTTCCACACCATCGTATCCAGCCGCTTTCACCCGACCGAAAAAGGTATCGTAAGACAGGTGCTCACAACCCCAGCGCGGACAAAAAAATTTAATAACCATATCTTTGTTCGAATGTTATTTTACAAACTTCTTATGCTTCATATTCTTGCCCGCTTCCATTTAAGCCAATAGCACTAAGCCAGATTATCGCTTTTGATTAATCAGCGTAAATCATTCACCGGCAGTCAATCAGGACTATTCTACGGCTACTTCAAAACCTGCTTCAATGGATTTACCCTGTGCATTGCTTACATCGATTGAAAGTTGAATGAAAGGGCTCAGCTGTTTTACGCTTATCCTGCTGTCGTTAATCATTACTGCTGTTCCGCGAACATTTAAGGTAACTTCAATGGTTTTTTGCACATGGGTAGGATCGCTGATGGAAAAATACAGTTTGCTTTTTTCCTGCAGCACAAGGATGGCAGCCGCTTTATTGCAGGTTATGCCTTCAACTGTTTTGCTGCCATCAGTCCAGAAGTTAATCCCAAGCAGGTTCAATGTCTTTTCAATTACTGCATGCACCTGTTTGTCGTTCCGGATAATGTTGATCTGGGGCTTTTTGACATACTGTTTTAACTGATCTTCTGATTTACCAGGCAATAACACATAAGCATACGTTTGATCAATGGGGCGAAGTCCGTGAGAGGTCCAGGCGGTGAAAAAATTACGACTCACAGGGTTGTATTTGCCAGGTTTCCATTCATCCCAGGAACCGTTACGGGTCTCTTTTCTGGCGTGAATAGAAAGTGGCGCCGGGAAAAAATAGCCTATGCTGGCCTCGGGAGTTTTATCTTTCAGGTACATCCACCTGATAGAGCTCAATGTGTCTGACCAGGAATTTCCTGCATTCCCTTTCAACCCTTCGGCCATGACAGATTTGTAAGAACCTGAAAGTTTTCTGTTCTCGATAACCGTTTCAACAGAATCGGGTGATGTGCAGTTGATATCACTACCTATGGCTACTATTTCATCGTCAAACTGGAACCATGATTTCTTACCGGTTAACCTGCTGGCAGTGTCCTGTAACTGCATGCCTGTAATGCCAAACTTCTTCAATAAGGAAGTGCCGCCTACCCATGCAGCCCCCAGTGTATAAGGTCCTTCTCCGGGCGTTAATTTACGGCGGGTTACCGTAGTGCCGGGTAACCGGTAGGCATCTACGGCTGCCCAATAGTCGTTGCTGTAATGCGATAGGTCGCTGTTGTATAAATAGGTCATGCCATGACCGGTGTACCAGCCTTTCAGGTTTTCCTGATTTTTCCGGTGTAGCTCATATGTCCAGATCCGGGATGAATGCATGCTGATGCCGACAGCGAAATCGGATGTGCGGTGGACAACGCGATCCATATTGGCAAATTGCCAGTTACCAAGGAGTGGGGGTTTTGACGGAATACTTTTATCGTTAATGAGACGCTGCGCTAATTGCAGATTATGCAGGGAGAGCCCCGTCAAAAAATTATGAAAGGTGTCCTCTGTGTACCAGCCTTTTACCATGCTTTTATAATCTGTTGCAAAAGGTTCCGGCGCAAATTGCGCACAAAACAAAATGTTTTCCATGGTAACGGCTCCGATCGCATGGTCTTGCTGGTTGCCACGTGAAAGCTCACGGGCACGAACCATATCCATCATAGCTCCCTTGTACATTACGGGTTCGAAAGAATCATATATCCATCTGTAAAAATTAGCAATTCCCGGTGTTTTCACTTCCCACGGCGAATCTTTTAGAACAAAGAGTACATAGCCAATATTTTTTAGCAGCGAGTTACCATATCCGCCGGTGTATGCAAATTTGCCATGTTGTATAAAAGATCCATCGGTGTAAAAACCATCTCCGGTAGTAACATAGTCAAAAACCGGCGACAGTTCTTTACGGGCATGTGTTACTTCCTGCTCGTTTTTATCCAGGATGCCACGCAAGGCAATAATCTGGCATCGCCATACGCGGTTGGCGGCTACATATTTATAGGCTTCAAAATACTGAACGCCTTTTCCGTCTACATTGGGGGAAAACCATTTGCTTGCTTTTATAAATTTCGCTAATTGCTCCTTTGTGAGGTGGTCATATAACAGAACAAGAATATCATTCAATTGTAAGGGTATCCCTATTTCAAAATGCCACCAGTTAAAGAAAGGATACATTTTCTCGTTGAACCTGTTTTCGTATAGCCAAGCCAGTGAGGACAACATATTCTGCAACAAGGCTTTATTTCCTTTCAACGATGAACCAGCGACTGTATAAGCGAGAGCCATGTTGCGCAAACGGTCAAAATGGTGGGCAATATCGCCGGAGCTATACGGGTTTTTGATATCCTCCCATAAATAAAAGCGGATGTTGGCCTTATTCAGGTTATCCCAATCCTGTTTTGCGGTTTGTACAATTTTATTGACGCCCTGCTGATAATAGGTATTGCTGGTATCGGGTTCTTTTCCGCCGGTGAGATAGTAAAACCATTTTAGCCGTAAGGCATTAAAGTCATCGTTGTAGCTGGCGGTAGAATGGTGGACAAGCGCGGCAGCGCCAGACGCTAACGGGATAGCCACTAAAAAAACAACAAGTAAAGTAGTCCCCGGGAATGTTGCTTTTTTGGCCATCTGTCAATGCAATAAGCCTCAAATTTGGGCAATTAGAACGAAACAAGTAATAAAATTTACGGAAATATTTTCGAGCGCCTGTTGTTTTAACCAGATACTGTTGTGAAAGAACAACATTAGGGTGCGCTGCAACTAAGTTCAAATTATGGGAGGGAGTTCTACAAATAGTATGGTGCGCTGCACCATTGTAAGAATGTAGAAATAATAACATACGAACCACTTGTATTTGCAGAAAATCGCCTCGGAATATAACAGGTGCAGCGCACCGTTTATGTTTGTAGTAGTAGAAGAAGAGCGATTCGGAAATATTTACAGGTGCAGAGCATCGCTTTATTTGTAGAAACAAATTTCGTTGATGATCATAGTGCAGAGCGCCGTTATGGCGCAGAGTACCATTATATTTTGTAGAAGAGCTAACCGTGAATATTTACAGGTGCAGAGCACCGCAATATTTGTAGAAACAGATTTCGATGATTATTAAGGTGCAGCGCACCGTAATATGATGTTATGGCAAATACCTATACCCAATCCTACTTTCATCTCGTTTTTGCAGTAAAATATGGAGCATTTACTTATTTCCGTTCGCAATTAGACAACTGTAGTAAAGTATGTTCTAAATCAGGAGGTGCATCATAAAAAAATTATTTAGGGAAGATTATATAGAAATGTTTATAAATTCAAATAGACTATAAAGAAGAGCACCTGTTTGATTTTTTGAAATGCATACGAATGAGAATAATATTACGGCGCGTTGCACCTGATGTGAAATCTTAAGTTCATTCTCAACAATTATACGGTGCGCTGCACCTGAATTATAATAAAATCTAAATCCTTTCTGATCTTTCGATTCATTTACCATTCTTTTGATATTCTTTCCACCTCTTCATGTGTATAAAATTCTCCGGATTCCACCCTGGTTACCGCTTCGTCTATTTCTTTATTATATTGCTCAATACGAATTCTTTCAGGCTCAACAAAAGATTTTATCACACTTAAAATGGATTCTTTTTGCACCAGCGTAAGTAATGACCAATATTTATTTAACTCGCTATCTATTAGAGGAGCTGACATAAAATGGTAATTTTTACAAATTTACTCTTTAAAATGAAGACTTAAAATGGCGCTTGGTCCATAAAATGGTGTTGCTGCACTTGATTTTTGCAGCTCGTTAGGATTACCGACCTGGTAACGCTGGTCCTCTTGTGATAGCCACATAAGGCTTATGGCTACTTTGTTCCATATGCTCCATGCAAAGGCTTAAATCAAATCTGTCCGTCTTCTTGCGGAACGGCTAAAAAGCTTTAACGCCCGGATGTATTTATTGATAAGATTATTGCTGTAAGCTTGCGAGCTCTGATGCTACCAAACTGCCCGTTCAGCTGCCATATTGCAAACAATGAATGCTGCCTCTTTAGGCGCACAGAGGAGGCATCACCTTCGCGGAGCGATCCTGCAAACAAAATGGATGATTACTGTTTCTTATCGTTGTCTACTGCATCCTCTACCTTTTCCCCTGCCTTTTTTGTAGTCTTTTTCAAAGCTTTGCCGGCATCTTTCACACCTTCTTTAGTGGCATCCCATGCATTTTCAATGGCACGGCCTGTCTCGTCAAAGAACTCCCCAGTCCGGTTCACCACTTCACCTTCCTTCAGCTCTATTTCGTTACCATCTTTCCTTACTTTGCCGGTCCGGTATACCACCACGCCGTTATCCATTCGAACATCATCGTCGGCATCTACCCAGGCTCCGTTGCGCATAACCATCACCTTTTTCTCTTTATAGGTCACATCACCGTCGACAGGAGTATACGTGGTGGAAGTTGTAGTAGTGGTTGTAGTCTGATCCATGGTACTGATGGAATCCCTGTCCACAGTGGCATTATCCGCGTTATTGTCGTTGCAGGCAGCAAGGAATGCAGCTGCAAATGTTATTGTGATAATTTTTTTCATGATGTTTGATTTTTGATTTATTATATATACGTTTCCATGATGCGGCTTCTGTATAAAACATAATTTTGACTCACTGCTACCTACACGTTACCGCAGAGGCTTATAAGTTCCGGTGCCGAATTCTTCTTTATTACCAGCGATCTTCCTGTCTCCATTTAAGTAGATCATATCTTCCAACTACTTACAAACAGCTCTGTCGGTGGTAAATTCTATGACTTACCCAACTACTCACCAGCTTATTAGCTGCAAACGCTCACCTAAATGTACAAACAATCATTGATAATCTGACTTCGGTTATCAAAATCACTGTTAAGCATGAAAGTCTTAAAAAAACTAAATGCTAAATCAACTAATCTCCATTGATCCCTTCAAAATGTCGACACTAATTAAATATAAAAAAGAATTTCTCAAATATAGTGGAAGGTAATGCATTGCTAAACTGGTTGTCAGGGTTAATAAGGACTTATCGAGTAGAGTTCTATTCTTACCTAACTAAAAAAGTTAGAGTTTTTCAAAACAGAAAATTTATGTAAACAAATACTTAAACTCTATGGTGGGTCTGGATCTTTTAATGATTTAGTATTATACAAAAATTATCAACCTTGTTTTTACGAAAATGAACAATTAGATAAATTAAGGAAGGGATTATTTGAAGAATTGAAAAGTTGGCTTGATTAAGGAAAATTTTTGCGAGTTGGCTTACTATGCCTAAGGCCAGGATGCAATATTGATAAGCCTTTCGTTGGTACAAGAGCCGGCGATTATGTTATTGCCACTATGGTTGCTGATAGGTGGAATAGACGGCAGCGATGGTAACGGTAGCGGAAGTTTCGTCAATCAGATAGTGCACCAGGAAGGGAAACTTTGGCACTTGGGCGCACCGCACGTTTTTCATGGCGGATGGAACCAAAGAATGGGTTGCGTTTGATGGCTGTGGGTGCGACTTGAATTTGTGTGGCAATTCGTTTGCCGAGTCCTTTTGCTGTTTATTGTAGTAGGTAACAGCTTGTTCAATATCGTCAAGAGCCAGGCGAGAAAATACGACCTGGTATTTTTTCATTTAGCCAATTGCCTTATCTTTTTAGTTGCATCCTTCCAGCTTACAGATTTAGAAGGATTTTTTTTAAGGTCTTTAAGGCGTTTACGTACTTCTTTTTTCTGCCATTCCGGAATGGGCGGTTCCTTTAAAAGTTCTATTGCATCTAATTTTTGCAGGTCTTTAATGATAGCCGAGGCGTAATTTTTTTTGATGCGCACATACAAAGTACCGGGCATAGGAATAATTTTAAATTTATGAAGCAAAAGCCTTTTTAGCTTTTACGTTTTGGATCATATTATCAATTACAAAATAGATTTTTCTTTGGTGTCGCTGTCAAGTTTTTCAATATCATGTAAACGTTTAAGGTTTTTATTATCGAAGGAAGCGTTGATGCCTTCCGCGACCAGGTAATCCACCGTAAAAGCATCTACGATTTTTAGCGGCCTCGACGGAAAGCACTGCCTCGCCGCGCTCATATTACAATCATTTCTCTGGATACGGCACTTTGGGAGACCAGGTCTGTTTGGCTCCAACCTTTTTGCTTACGCAATGCTGTAATGATTTTACCGGTATTTACTGGCATATAAGGCTATGTTATGTCGGGTAGTGTTGTAATAGTTCAAAATTATGTAAATAATGTGCATATAAAAATAGTATAGTCCGCAGCCACGGGGATTGGAAAAAGCCGGGAAGCCGTTTCGGCAGGTATTTCACAGAGTCATTGGTGAATCGGGGGATTCAAACATCTGCTACGAACCCTTCACTTTCATTTCAAAGCCGCCGATGTACGCTCTTGCACCTAACTAAGGCAATTCATTGCGGCGGACTTTGAAATCTCCTGAACTTCAGCGAGCAGTTGTTTAGTCAGGTTGATCACCAATCACAGCCTCCAAAAGTTTCAGTGATCTTTCATTTCGCCCGGAAGATCGCAACATATCAAAAGAAACAAAAGGGGCTCATGAAAGATGACAAGAGTGTGTGGTAGGCCATTCGTGTGATATCCTACGGACGAGGAGAAATTATTATGGAAGGGTATCATTGATCGATGATGAAATCGGAAGGCTGATAAGTTTCTTAAAAGAAAACAAAAGGATAGATAAGACGCTGATCATTTTTACTTCTGACCATGGAGATTATATGGGTGATCATCACATGTTCACTAAAAGTCCGGCCTTATACATTTGCCTGACCCGGGTTCCTCTTGTTTTTTCATGGAGGAGAACATAATATCCAATATTATATCCAACGGGTTAATATCACAGGTAGATGTGATGCCAATCGTATTAAATTTTTTTGGGTTGAAGATACCAGCAACAGGTTCAGGGCATAAGCTATGCTGATTACCTGGGCTAACAAAAGCATAAGGGAAAATGAGGCAATTTGTTTATGCTGAATATGGCATTCTATGCTGAAGTATGAGGAATGTATGTTGCCTGAACAGCATCCTTTATCATTGATGGATGTAGATTTACTACTTCACCAACCATTATTATTGCAGGGTTGGTTAAATGTTCGTATTGAGCCCGGTAATAAATATCTTTCACTTTCCCAATCACCACCCTCTCATTTGCGGTTGTTCCGGCTTGTATGATAGCCACAGGTGTTTCAGCTTTTCCGTACGCTGAAAATATCTCCATGATAGCTTCCAGCCTGCTCATTGCCATTAGAATAACAACAGTGGCAGATGACTGTGCCGCAAGCCTGATATCTGTTGATATCTCACCTGACTGCGTAGTACCGGTGGTAACCCAAAAGCTTTCATTTATACCACGTGAGGTAAGTGGTATCATTTGCATCGCCGGAACACCTGTTACGCTCGATATACCGGGAATAACTTCTACCTCAATACCTGCACTTCTTGCCGCAGCAATTTCTTCAGTAGCGCGTCCAAATACAAAAGGATCTCCACCTTTTAAGCGTACAACACGAGGATACTTATCTGCATACGCTATTATCAATTCATTGATCACCTGTTGTGAAAGTGCATTACATCCATATCGCTTTCCAACAAATCTTTTAACAGCGTTTGGAGAAGCATACTTTAACAGCTCCTCATTAGCTAAGGCGTCATACAGGATTACATCTGCAAGCTGTAACGATTTTATTGCTTTCAGTGTTATTAGATCCGGGTCTCCCGGACCAGCACCAACAAGGGAAAGAAGCCGCTGTTTCATATTAAAATAAGTAAAATACAAGAATGTTTACTGAAAAACTCACAAAGAATGCATTTTTATAAACAAAAGGTACCTAAATTTACGTAACAAATTGAAAAAGCCTCTATATTTGAGTGGAAAAAGGCAAATCTCACATATATAAATTTTTTCAGGTTGTCTTTTTTCGCTTGCCATTTGAGTTCTTTAACTCATCTTTAAACTATTGTCCTTATGAAAATTGTCATCATAGGAAATGGCATGGTAAGCTATAAGTTTTGCGAAAAACTGGTATCAAAGGTCAAAAACGCCAACGCTTTTTCAATAACCGTATTCGGAGAAGAGATCCGGCCGGCATATGACCGTGTTCATCTTAGTGAATATTTTTCGGGTAAAACTGCAGATGATCTAACCTTAGCACCTGCAAACTGGTACGCAGATAACAACATAACGCTGCACCTTGGTGATCCTGTTCAAAGTATCGACAGGGTAAATAAAACGGTCCATTCCTTTCATGGTATAACTGCAAATTATGACTACCTCGTTTTAGCTACGGGTTCTGCGGCATTTGTCCCTCCTATCCCGGGAGTAGAGAAAGAAGGTGTCTTTATCTATAGAACTATAGAAGATTTAGAGTTTATGACTTCATATGCTAAAAGGGCTACCACAGGCGCTGTCATTGGTGGTGGCTTGTTAGGACTTGAAGCCGCAAAAGCCCTCATTGATCTCGGCATTAAAGAAACGCATGTCATTGAATTTGCTCCCCGGTTAATGCCGAGGCAAATAGATGACCAGGGATCTAAAATATTGCAGGCTAAACTGGAAACTTTGGGTATTAGCATTCATACCAATAAGAACACTAAAGAGATTTTAGGTGACAGGAGTATATCAGGAATGCAATTTTCCGACGACACCCGTATTCATACGGATATGCTTGTTATATCGGCAGGCATAAAACCAAGAGATGAACTGGCAAAGCTCGCAGGATTGGAAGTCGGACTACGAGGTGGAATCGTAGTGAATGATCACATGCAAACAACAGATGCCCATATATATGCTATAGGAGAATGTGCCCTGCATAAAGGAATGATCTATGGACTTGTTGCTCCGGGATATGAAATGGCTGACGTGGCAGTTAATAATCTTTTGGGTAAAGAAAAGACCTTTACCGGTTTTGATATGAGCACCAAGCTGAAATTGATTGGAGTTGATGTTGCAAGTTTTGGCGATCCTTTTGTGCCTGCTGCCGACTGCCGCACTGTTGTTTTGGAAAATACTGCCAACGGCACTTATAAGCGCATTAATATCACTAATGACGGCAAGCATCTTTTAGGGGGAATATTAATAGGCGATGCAGACGCTTACAACATGCTGTTACAAACCTGCAAGAACAAAATTACTTTACCTCCTGATCCTGAAGATGTAATTCTTGGTTCAAGAGGTGGTACAGAGGCTGATGGTGGCGCAGGAATATTAAGCCTGCCTGACGAAGCATTAATTTGCAGTTGCGAAAGCATTAGTAAGGGAGATGTATGTAATGCCGTAAATGATAACGGTTGTGAAACAGTAGATGCCATTAAAAAGTGTACCAAAGCCGGAACCGGTTGTGGAGGTTGTGTTCCCATGCTTAGAGATTTGATGTTGCATGCGATGAAAGCACAGGGAAAGTATATACGCAATGTGCTGTGTGAACATTTTAATTATGCAAGACAGGAGTTGTTTGACCTGGTTAAATTAAAGCAGCTGAAATCATACGACGCCGTACTTGATGAACTTGGCCATGGCGATGGATGTGAAATATGCAAACCCGCTGTAGCTTCCATCCTTGCAAGTTTGTGGAACGAAATGATATTGAAGAAAGGTAATGATACTGCACAGGATAGCAATGACCGGTACCTGGCAAATATACAAAAGGGAGGAAGTTATTCAGTTGTTCCCCGTATACCCGGCGGAGAAATAACACCAGATAAACTGATCGTTATTGGAGAAGTTGCGAAGAAATATAACCTGTATACCAAGATAACGGGCGGTCAGCGTATCGATATGTTCGGCGCACATGTAAATGATCTGCCATCGATATGGAAAGAATTAATTGATGCAGGGTTTGAAAGCGGGCATGCTTATGGCAAAGCATTGCGCACGGTTAAGAGTTGCGTTGGCTCCACATGGTGCAGGTTTGGCCTGCACGATAGTGTCAGCTTTGCAATTAGAATTGAAGAACGATATCGCGGCCTAAGAGCTCCTCACAAAATTAAATCAGGAGTCTCAGGATGTATACGGGAGTGTGCGGAAGCCCAATCGAAAGACTTTGGAATTATCGCCACAGAAAAAGGCTGGAATTTATATGTGTGTGGCAACGGGGGCTCTAAACCTCAGCACGCCTTATTACTTGCTACAGACCTTGACAGCGATACATGCATTAAATACTTAGACCGTTTCTTAATGTTCTATATTAAGACTGCCGATCCACTAACACGTACAGCCACATGGCTAAATAAGATGGAAGGTGGGATAGATTATTTGAGAAATGTTGTGGTGAACGATAGTCTTGGCATTGCTGATGAACTTGAAAAAGAAATGCAATTACTGGTTGATAATTTTATTTGTGAATGGAAAGAAGTTGTAGCGAACCCTGAGCTGCAAAAACGCTTTTCACATTTTGTAAATGCACCTGAGGAAAAAGATCCAACGATAAAATTTGAACCTTTAAGACAACAAAAAAGAGCCGCTGAATGGAAATGAACGGCTTTTGAATACGAATATCACTTCCACAAGATTGCCTGACTTTATTTATTGCTTCCATTTTGAAAACTTAATGGGTTAACAGCAGACATTTAATATCTGCCATACCGCCATAATTGCTGAAGAGCCCGATGTAGGAAGTCGATCAATAAAGAGGTATTGCCGGCCCAATAGCATAAAAGCCTTTGGTAACGATTATTGCATTTTCACTTATGCTGCAAACAGCATATGAATACTTATTTAATATGATCTTAAATACAATCGGTATGAGCAACACGATCACAGGACAACTGATTTGGTTTCCCGCCTGCAAAACTGCTGATGTTCCCGCGAATGGTGGCGTTTGCATTAAGTATAAAAACGAACAGATTGCCGTTTTCAACTTTACAAGAAGACGTGAATGGTACGCATGTCAAAATATGTGCCCGCACCGGATGCAAATGGCTTTGAGCAGGGGCATGATCGGTTCGCAGGAGGGTGAACCTAAGGTAGCATGTCCCTTTCATAAAAGGTCTTTCTCGCTTGTTGACGGGCACTGTATGTCGAACGACAACTATAGCATAAAAACATACGAGGTGAAAGTGGAAGATGGTTGTGTATATATATGTGTTGATGACACAGATGAACAAATTCGCACATAAAAAGTCTGCACAGGCTGCCACCTGTCGTACATAAGTTTTAATAGAAATGACCCATTTGACACCAACCAAAACTACATGAGAAAAAGTTTAATGATCAGCGGATGTTGTGTGCTGGTTAGCACCGGCACCTTTCGATCGTATGGCCAGCTATCAATGTCCGCACAGTTACGAACGCGGACGGAATTTAGAGACGGACAAGGAGCGCCCCTGCCAAAGGGAGCAAAGCCAGCCCTTTTTACGTCGCAACGAACAAGATTGAATGTCGGCTACAATGCCTACAGGCTAAAGCTTGGATTGTCGTTACAGGATGTAAGGGTATGGGGCCAGGATGCATCTACCATTAACCGCACAACCACTGCAGATAATAACGGTGCAATGCTTCACGAAGCATGGGGCGAAATTTTAATAAGCGATACGGCAGCAAAAAACAAGGCCTTAAGTTTAAAAATAGGAAGGCAGGAACTGGTATATGATGATCAACGATTGTTAGGCAATCTTGATTGGTTACAACAAGGCAGAAGGCATGAAGCCGCGTTGTTAAAGTATGAAACAAAGGGATGGACGATTCATGCGGCGGCGGCATTCAATCAAAATAAAGAAAATAGCTCGGGTACAATTTATAACAGCACGCCTGCCGGAAATTCCAGCGGCAATACGAATGGCGGAACCTCTTATAAGAGCATGCAGTTTTTATATGCCGGTAAGAAGCTGAAAGCTGGCAATGCATCATTCTTATTTTTTAGGGACCAGTTTAGTAAATACCGCACTGATGCCACAACGAATGTCAAGACCTTCACAACGGGCACATGGTTAAGAACTACAACCGGCTTCTATATCAACAACACCTGGAATAAAGTTGGAGCAACTGCAAGTGCATATTACCAGTTTGGTAAAGATGCCGTTGGTCAAAAGTTAAGTGCGGCTTTGTTGAGTGGCGTGGTACACTATAGTTTCAGTAATAAGCTTATCACAAGTGCCGGCATGGATTATACCACGGGCGGTTCTGCAAAGAATAAAAGCAACGCCTTTGATCCATTGTATGGCACTCCCCATAAATTTTGGGGAATCATGGATTACTTTTATGTAGCAAGTCCGTTTGGTAAAGGTGGCCTTTCAGATTATTATATTAAAGCGAAGTATAAAGCAACAGACAGACTTCTGCTCTCGACAGACCTTCACCAATTTAGCAGCGCAGCCAAAATTTCAACTACAAAGCAAAAAAACTTTGGTCAGGAACTTGACGTTACAGGTAATTACAGCATAACAAAACAAATAGGAATTGAGGGCGGTTATGCCCACTTTTTCGCCACGCCACTCCTCACCTCTCCCTCCATTAAAAATGTTCGCAACGCTAAAAACAATGCCAACTGGGCTTATGTAATGATCAGCATTAGACCAGAAATCATTTTTAAATAATACATAGTTGCCTGCCTCCTCAAAATCATTATTTCATACTTTAATCTTCAACTATGTCTGATTCATCTCAACCACTTACACGTTTAAATATCTTTAGCTTTAAAGGTATTCAGATGAAAACCTTTCATACAACCTGGTTAATGTTCTTTGTATGTTTTTTCGGTTGGTTTGGCCTCGCTCCGTTAATGCCTACCATCCGGGAAAACTTACATCTTACAAAATCACAGGTTGGTAATCTCGTTATAATTTCCGTTTCATCTACCATTATAGCACGTCTTATAATTGGCAGACTTTGCGATACATGGGGGCCACGTAAAACAGCAGTAAGAATGCTGCTGGTTGGATCACTGCCTGTGTTCCTTGTTGGATTCTCACAGAGCTATGAAACTTTTTTAATATTCAGAGCCGCTATAGGTATTATAGGCGCGTCATTTGTGATCACTCAGTTCCATACTTCAATGATGTTTGCACCAAACATTAAAGGAACAGCCAATGCAGTGGCCGGTGGGTGGGGCAACTTAGGAGGCGGTGTTACCAACATTGTCATGCCTTTAATCTTTGCGGGAATTGTTGGCGCGGGATTTACAGAAGGTGAAGCATGGCGGTACGCGATGGTCGTTCCCGGAGTAATGATGCTGGTGGCGGCCTTCTTATATCATAAATATACAAAAGATACACCTGCCGGTAATTATACAGAAATTGGAAGAACAAAAGCCACCCACACAAAAACGGACTGGTCGGCATTACAAGACTGGAGAATTTGGGCGCTGACGTTTGCTTATGCGATGTGCTTTGGCATGGAGATCACTTTTGATAATGTGGCATCACTTCACTTTGTTGACACTTTTAAACTATCACAATCATCGGCAGGTTTTTGGGCAGGCGTCTTTGGACTTATGAACATTTTCGCCCGCGCTCTTGGCGGCATAGTATCGGATAAAACAGGTAAGAGATTTGGCTTGCGGGGCAAAGGCATTCTGCTGGCAATTGTACTACTGCTGGAAGGTGTTGGTCTGATCGTTTTTGCACAGGCCGACTCCCTGGTGTTTGCTATTGTAAGCATGTTAACCTTTGCCCTGTTCCTTAAAATGGCTAATGGAGCTACTTATGGGATCGTTCCTTTTGTAAATGAAAAAAATGTGGGTTTGATAAGTGGGATCGTTGGCGCCGGTGGAAACCTTGGTGGTATGTGCTTCGGCTTTCTTTTTAAATCGTCAGCCATATCGTATGCACAGGCCTTTACTTACATCGGATATATGGTTATTGCCGTTTCATTAATCGTGTTTGTTACGCGGTTTAAGAAAGAAGCTGTGGTAGCTGATGAAGTTGAGTTAGATCGTGAAGTTGCCGTGGCTGTTTAGTGAACCGTCATTGCATGGAAGAACGCCCAGAACAGTTATGGTTTACAAAGTAAAACAGGCTTTTAGATGTGATCAGATCGTTTTTTACCATGACTAAAATTAATCAGGTACTATGACAGAAACATTTAAAACAACATGCTGCTATTGTGGTGTTGGCTGTGGTGTTGTAGTACATAAAGACCGCAATGGCAGGCTGGCTATTGAAGGTGATAAAGACCACCCTGTAAATAAAGGCATGTTATGCAGCAAAGGCATAAACCTTCATTATACGGTTATGGATCAATCAGACAGGCTGTTATACCCTGAGATGCGATACAATAAGAACATGCAAAGACAGCGTGTTTCGTGGGATCAGGCTCTGGACAGAACTGTTGCCGTTTTCAAAACACTCATACATAAATATGGACCAGACTCCGTTGCCTTCTATGCTTCGGGCCAGTGCTTAACGGAAGAATATTATGTAATAAACAAATTGATGAAGGGCTTTATCGGCAGCAATAATATAGACACTAACTCGAGGCTTTGCATGAGCAGTGCTGTAGCTGCTTACAAAATGAGCTTAGGTGAAGACATTGTCCCTGTGTGCTATGATGATCTCGAATTAGCTGACTGCATTTTTGTAGCAGGCGCCAATCCTGCCTGGTGCCATCCTATCATCTGGCGAAGGATTGAAGCAGCAAGAATTACAAATCCTGATTTAAAGATTATTGTAAGCGATCCCCGCAAAACGCAAACATGTTCTTTTGCAGATGTTCATCTTCAACTGAAGCCGGGGACTGATATTGTCCTTCATCATGCCATAGGACGAGTGTTGATCGAGAACGGTGATGTTGATACGGCATTTATCAGGGAACATTCAGAAGGTTATGAAGCATACCGCAACAAAGTTATGCAGCTTACAATTCAGGAAGCAGGGTTAATATGCGATGTAAGTGAAGAAGCAATACGGGAAGCGGCGTCTTATATCGGTAATGCGAAAGGCTTTATTACCATGTGGACGATGGGCTTAAACCAAAGTGTTATCGGCGTAAATAAGAATCTTAGCTTAATAAACTTAAACTTAATTACCGGTCATATAGGCAAGCCGGGCAGCGGGCCCTTCTCCCTTACCGGTCAACCGAATGCAATGGGTGGCAGAGAAGTGGGTGGCATGGCTAATATGTTACCTGCTCATAGAAATCTTGCCAATGCTGATGACAGGGCTTTTGTTCAAAACTTTTGGGGCGGAATAAACATTGCTTCAAAGCCGGGCTATACTGCAACAGAAATGTTTGAAGCTTTAAATGATGGAAGGCTGAAAGCCATATGGATCATCGGAACAAATCCCCTTGTAAGCTTACCTGACGTACGGATAGCTGAAGAAGGATTGAAGAAAGCCAAGTTTGTGGTAGTGCAGGATGTAAGTAGCAGCGCCGAAACTTTAAAGTATGCAGATGTAATATTACCTGCGGCAGCATGGGCAGAGAAGGAAGGAACCATGACCAATGCAGAACGGAGAATAGCATACCTGAGTAAAGTAACTGATGCACCCGGGGAAGCGCTTCCTGATGCCGAAATTATCTGCCGTTTTGCGCAAAAGATGGGTTTTAACGTATTTGACTACAAAAATACAGCGGAAATTTATGACGAGCATTGCAGGCTCACGCAGGGAACTAACATTGATATAAGCGGACTAAATTATGATATCTTAAAAGAAAGGCGCAGTGTACAATGGCCCTTTAAAAAGGAGGTTAATGGCTTCGGCAGTGCGCGATTGTTTGCAGATAAACAATTTTACACCGCTTCTAAAAAAGCAATCATTCATACTGTTGATGAAGGGAATCTATCTGAACAAACCACGAAAGATCTCCCTCTCGTACTAACCACGGGCCGTATAAGAGATCAATGGCATACAATGACCAAGACCGGTAAGGTAAGTAAGCTTAAACAGCACACCTCCCATGCGTTTTTAGAAATACATCCCGATGATGCAAAAACAAGAAACATCAATGAAAACGACCTTGTTGACATATTCAATGGCAGAGGTAATGTAAGCGTAAAGGCAAAGCTAACCCCGGAAATAAAGAAAGGAGTTGTATTCTTACCCATGCATTGGGGCAAAATATTGAATAGTGATCTAAACAGGGCAAATAACCTGACAAATAATCTGGTTGATAGCATATCAAAAGAACCTGATTTTAAATTTTCTGCAGTAGAGGTTCAATTACATAAAAAGGCAAAACAAAAGATCATCGTGATTGGGGCGGGTGCAGGTGCTTATGGCTTTGTAAAGAGTTACCGCGCCATAAATACAGAAGATGAGATTGAAGTATTCAGCAAAGAAATTTTTCCGTTCTATAACCGGGTGATGCTGCCGGATTATATAAGTGGCGTACAGGAATGGCAGCAGTTGATTAAAATGAAGGATGAAGAAGAATACAATTATAATATCAAACTTCATCGGGGAGTAAGTATCGAAAATATAGACAGGCATAATAAAACAGTAACCGACAATAACGGCGTTACGCATGGTTACGATGTGATGATTATGGCTACAGGCAGCAGGGCAACAATGCTAAGAGATATCCCGGACATGAAGGGCATTTTTACCATGCGTAGCCGGGTGGATGCAGATCGTTTTAAATACCACGTCGATCCATCAAAAGGCAAAGTCGTAATTCTTGGAGGCGGATTGCTGGGAATAGAGTTGGCGGCTTCATTACGCGAGGCAAACGTTAACGTTACTATTGTCCAGCGTATCTCTCGGTTAATGGACCGGCAATTGGATATTTTGGGAAGCCAGCTATTAGATGAAGAGTTAACGGATAAAGGAGTTGAGATTTTTTATGATGACGAAATTGAGCGCTTTTTTGGAAGAGAAGCAATTACCGGGGTAAGATTAAAGAGCGGACGACAAATCGATTGTCAGGCCATTGTAATTGCCATCGGCACTACGCCAAATATTGAGCTTGCAAAATCCTGTGGCATTGATTGTAAACGGGGCGTTATGGTTAATGATTACCTGTTGACCAACGACCCAAACATTTATGCTATAGGTGAAATAGCCGAGTTCAAAGGTTTTTTGTACGGAATTACAGCAGCAGCAGAGCAACAGGCAGAAATAGCCGCAAGGCATTTAAGCGGGGATATCTCCAATTACTACAAAGGTTCCCTGCTGATGAACATATTAAAGATGCATGGAACGGACCTGTGTTCACTGGGTTTACCTGAAGCGCCTCCAAACGATCCTGCCTATGAAGAAGTGGTATTTATTGATAAAGCCAAACGATATTATAAGAAGTGTGTAATACATAACGACAGGTTGGTCGGCGCTATACTGATTGGAGATAAAACGGAATTTTTAGAGTTTAGGGATCTTATTCAAAATAAAATCGAGCTGTCTGAGAAACGATTAGAGCTACTACGGTCCGGCAAAAAAGCAGAACCGATACTGGGCAGGATCATATGCTCATGTGGAGGAGTTGGTGAAGGCAACATAATGAATAAGATCAAAGAAGGGTGTACCGAAATTAAGGCCTTGTGTATTGTTTCAGGCGCCGGTATGGGATGTGGCAGTTGCAAACCGGAAGTACAGGCTATACTGGAAATGATGATACCTCCCGCTCCCAAAGGAGTGTTAGCGAGGGAGAAGAGGATGATTTGATTGCGCAAACAACAGAGGCTTACATGTAAGTTCTAATCAAAAAAAAATTGTAAACAAATAAAAGTTTCCGGGGGATGTAAGCATTATGACTCAAACACAAACTGTTCATATAAATTTCACGGGTGGCATTGTTTCACCAGGTTATCTTAAAAAGGTTTTGGAAGTGGCTGCAAGTGCCAGAGTATCTCACGTACGTTTTGGCCTGAGGCAGCAATTGATAATAGATATTCCGGCAAGGCAATTCAGTTTTTTTTCGAAGAGTTGCTTTGAAAAAGACATACGCTTTTCCAGCGGGAAAGAGCCATCGCCTAATATTGTCAGCTCTTATCCCGCAGCAGGTATTTTTACAACGGATAGCTGGCTCAGAGAAGGCGTTTATAAAGACATTTTTGATTCATTTGATTATCAACCCCGGCTTAAAATAAATATCGCTGACAGCACCCAAAGCCTTGTTCCTTTTTTTACAGGACATATCAACTGGATATCTTCCCCATCTGCTCATTTCTGGTACTTGTATATCCGGTTTCCCAAAACGCAAAAAGTCTATTGCTTTCCTGAACATATTTATACGAATGAGGTTCCTCTCCTTTCAAAGACCATAGAAAAGATCTTAGCAGAACAGGAAGGATCGACTGTTGACGGAAACCATTTATACAACAAGGTAAAGGCGACGCTGACGTATGTAGCAAAGCCGGCAGACAAAGAACTTCATTTACACAGGTTCTCACTTCCATATTATGAGGGCTTCAACCGGTACGATAATAATTATTGGTTAGGTATTTACAGACGGCAGGAATTATATCCGGTATCTTTTTTGATGGACGTTTGTTCTGTTTGTATGGCAACAAAGATAGGCCAGTTATATACAACTTCCTGGAAGAGTATAATAATAAAAGGCATCGAAGTGCAAGACCGGAGTTTATGGGATTTTATCCTGGGTAAGTACAGGATCAATGTACGTCATGCCGCCAACGAATTGAACTGGCAGGTTCAGGACGATAACGAGGAAGGTTTAATATTAAAGCGACACGTCATACGCTACTTTGATAAGGAAGACGTACGCACCTACGGATTGTGTTTCGCCGTGCAGGTTAAACCACATTCAGGAATGTTTGGATCAATTATCATAAGAAAGCAGGAAGTAAAAAACCCTGGAAAACTGCGGTCTCTCGAACGTTTTGAAATTCTTTACACAAAAGACTTTAATCAGAATTCATTTGAATACATTTCATTCCGGCAGAATGTTGAAAAGGATTACATAGCAACTTACCTCGTTTCTTTATGCAAATTGTTTTACGAACGGCAGAGTGAACAGCACGCACCGGTAACGGCACTAACAACATCAGCAGCTATAAGTCCGGTTAAAGCAACGGCAAATATAATTTATCAGTGTAAACATTGCCTTAGTATTTATGATGAAGCTACAGGTGACATAGAAAGCAAAATCGAGCCCAATACGAAGTTTGCTGATCTTCCGTCTTCTTACCATTGTCCTTTATGTGATGCAGGAAGAGAAGAATTTATACCGGTGGAAGAAAGCCAGCTATTTACCGTCTAAAGCCGCTGGGTGTAACGAAGTTGTAGAAATGCCATTTTTATAAGTGTATCCACAGATTACTATACGATTAGTCATGAAAGTAAGAATATCCCGCAACAGCATCAGGTTTCGTCTTAAAGAACCAGAGGTAAAACGGTTTCAACAGGAAGGTGTTATTTCCGAAGTTCTGGAGTTTGGAAATAATGAAACTGAGCAACTTAAATTTTCCTTATCACAATGCCAAAGTGATGAAATAAACGTACAATTTCAATCGAATGAGACAACCATATTCGTTCCACAAACAATAGCCAAAGACTGGACATCTACGGACCTGGTAGGGTTTGAAGCAGAAGTAAATACAGGAAAAGGAAAAATAATTTTCATCCTCGTAGAAAAAGATTTCACGTGTATGGATGGGCGGGAAGAAGACGAAACAGGTTCTTATCCAAATCCACTGCTTAATATTGAAAACACTGTTGTCCGGCTAAAATGAATAAGTTTGCGGTATCCATAGCTTTTACCCACCCCTTCCCTGGAGATGCTCCCAATTTGCTTCCAGTAAATGTTTCAGCGTGTTTTGTTGGATGGGCGTCAATTAATTGCCATAAACCATATTGGTATTTGCCATAACATCATATTACGGTGCGCTGCACCTTAATAATCCACAATACTCGTTCCTACAAATATAGCGTGCGCTGCACCTGTAAATATGACGGTGCTCTCTTCTACAAATATAAGATTGGGGATTGGGTATAGATATTTGCCATAGCATCATACTACGGTTCGCTGCACCTGTAAATACTACGGATCGCTCTTCTACAAATATTACGGTGCTCTGCACCTTAATAATCCACGATACTCGTTCCTACAAATATAGCGGTGCGCTGCACCTGTAAATATTACGGATCGCCAAAAATTTATCACTTCAATTTAGCAGCGCACCGGAGTATTTGTAGAAGAAAATATGATCTCAATTCAGGTGCAGCGTATCGTAATATTTGTAGGACATCATTCCATAATTTGAATTCAGGTGCAGCGCACCGTAATACTTGTAGAACATCATTCCATAATTTGAATTCAGGTGCAGCGCACCGTAATATTTGTAGAACATCATTCCATAATTGAATTCAGGTGCAGCGCACCGTAATATTGTAGAACATCATTCCATAATTTCAATTCAGGTGCAGCGCACCGTAATACTTGTAGAACATCATTCCACGATTTGAATTCAGGTGCAGCGCACCGTAACATTTGTGGAAGAAATTTATGATTTCAATTCAGGTGCAACGCACCGTAATACTTGTAGAACATCATTCCATGATTTCAATTCAAGTGCAGCGCACCGTCATATTTGTAGACATCATTCCAAAATTGAATTCAGGTGCAGCGCACCGTAATATTTGTAGAACATCATTATTTATTTTGTCGATTCTAACTAATAGGTAACATGAGCCAGATAAACAATAGCGTAACTAATCATACAGCAGACGGTTTTGGTATTAAAAGATTGAAAGAGTGACTCTCTTCCTGAGTTGGTTCCCGTCCAAAACAAAGCCAGCAGCCAAAAGCCAGCCGAAAAGGTAATATCCATCAAATCAAACCGGCCGTTTATAAAATGTAACAACTGAAACACTTCCATGATCAAAGCCACCAGCATGGGAACAAATACCATACTCCATTTACGCTTTTGCACGTCCACGTAAAAAAAGCTTGAGGTTAGTGTAATGCAAAACACCCATAAACCTTCCGGCAATGAATAAATAAGGCAATCCTTTAAGGGCAGTATAGAAGTAATACTGATTTTTAAACCGCAGTAGCTCTCCTGAGAAAAAAGGGTAATCACAACCTGGTTTACCAGTGTCTTTTCTGTCCGGTAAAAAACATAAATAAACAAGCAGAAGAATAAGGATACAGCTATTAGCGGAATGTACTTTTTCAAGGCTTATTAAAGATAAGGAGTTTAAAATACGAGCATTTTCCCAGTTCTGTTTGCTTAAGTAAAGAAAACCGTTGAAGCCCTTTGATCTTGTGCAGGTAAAAGGAAGATTTAAAATGAAAAAGTGAAGACAAGGGATGAAAAGCCCAGTCAACATACCTGAGCCAGGTATCAGGTGTAAAATGATTAAGAATGAACAACTTTCCACCAGGCTTTAATACGCTGTAAACCTGCTCTAATAGTCGATCCGGATTTTTTGTAACAGCAAGGACATGAGAGATAACTACATAATCAAAACTTGCTTCAGAAAACAATAAGTTTTCACCATCCATGAGATGCAACCCGATATTGTTATCTTTAAAACGTTGCGCTTTGCTCAGCATGGCTTCAGAAATGTCAATGCCGGTAATTTGATGAGAGCTATATAAGGGTAAATGTGATCCATTGCCGACACCTATCTCGAGCAGTTTTCCGGAAAGGGCGCTATTAACCTCTTTAATCAAGGCTTTTCTTTGTCCTTTTAAAAAGTAGTTTATTGCAGGATATAGAAAAGATATGCGGTTATAAAAGGTACCAGTGGAATGATGCACTTTTTTCAGTTTTATACACATGAACAGAATGACTTTACGGGGTGTCCGGTAATTGTATGCTCGATTTATTCAGGCTGAAGTTTTCGGGAAAAATGAGGAAAATTACGCGAAAACAAATTCAGCTTATTGGAGCCTGCTGTTTCTCCCGGGGAAAATGAATTTTAATTTACCGTAGTATTTTCATCGTACTTTATGCGGATGTCTTGACAAACACCCAAACAACGAATCCGGGCAATTCTCTTTTTATGTCTCTACTATCCCGGCAAAGGTTATTGATGAATTATTATAAGTCCATCTTCATCAGTTCTATCTTTTCGAACAATTCACCCACACCTAATGCTGCCCATATAATAAAAATGCCCAGGAGGATTTTTACTATTCCCATTTTAGGAATTGAGTAGCCAGTCATTTTCCTGAGAATGGCATTTACCGGAAGAAAATAAACGAGAGAAAGAAGAACCAGGAAAACTCCAAAAAAGGGGTCGTTTCCCCAAAACATATTTATTACCCCGGCGGCCAAAACAGCTATGCCAAATAGCCAGCTAATTAGATTTAAAACAAGTGATTTGTTGTTCATTGTTATTTCTGATTTGTCATTCATGATTGTTTCTTTTTAAAAATTAGACATTATTGACTTTTTATTTCAGCCTACATTTTTTAGTGCTCAAACGCCATTGGTAAATAGGTCTTACATACTTCGTAAATGCGGCATTCGAAGCTTCTTTGCGGATTGCTTTTATAAAGGTTAATTCTTTCCTTGGTAAAACTATTTCACGCCATGCGTATTATCGTTTGCTACCAGTGACTGGTGCGTCGCCCAACCGCGTGAATTTGACATTGCGGATCAGAGGGTTGCTGTATTCCAAAGCCACAACTTTTCCGGCCTTGTCCCGAACGAAACGCAATATCACCCCGGCGAACTGAAAAACGTCCCGATGTACGGGCGTCATGAGGAACGGCGGGCCTGGCCTGTCGTTCACGCGGGCTGTTAGCCCATCTTTGCCGGCTGTTAATTCAAAGACTGCCATCAGCTCGTCGCTCTGGTAGCGGCCGGCAAAAGCCTGCAGCTCAGCCGGAGTTGGAGCGAAGGGCCGGGCGCGGGCGAACCGGGTTACCTTCCCTTCCATGGATTTCAGCTCAAACTTGTCTGCCGACAGGAAGTTCAGTTCGAACTTGTCCTGCGACATAAACTCCACGAAGGCTCCCCAACGGCGAAAACGGTCCTTTCCCACCGGCACGAGGCCCGGGCCGCCAGCAATGCGTAATCTGCCGCGGTCTAAGACCAGGCGCATCGGGTCACCTGTTTGCTCATTGAAGAACAGCCCGGTCTTGCTGGTCACTTCCGGTAAAACATCGGTGGAAATCGCGGGAGGTGGACCATCCTCGGAGGCGGCCGCCGACCCTTCGGGAACATGCATCGCCATGATGCGCCCGGCAATTGCCGTGGCAGCCATTGCATCTGAGTTGCACATAACGGCGATCGAAAGCCCCTGCTCAGGGAGACGCCCCAGCCATGTATGGTACCCCGCCACGCCGCCGGAATGCGACACCAGCCTCTGGCCGCGGTAAGGCTCCACCGTCAGCCCACGGGTATAGAAAAGCTTCCTGCCGTTGTTCAGTTTTGCCGGTTCCTGAAGCTTTTCTGTAACGAATGTACCGAGACGATTGTTGGTCAGCGCATCGTTCCAGATGAGCAGGTCGCCCGGTGATGTAAGCAGGGCTCCCGCGCCGCCGCGATCGTTGCCTACATACATATCAATCTTCCATTGGTCTTTTTCCTTCCCGTAGGCGAGAGCCCTGTTCTTAATCACTTTTGTCATATCGTGAATGTATGTCGTCATCTTCATCCCGAGCGGCCCGAACAGCCGCTTCTGTGCGAACTCAGGAAAAGGCATCCCACTCGTACGGGCAACGATATCGGTAAGCAGCACGTAGCCGCTATTGGAATAGGACCATTCTTCGCCGGGCACGAAGTTGAGGCCGCGTTGGCGCAGGATCATGGTCATCGCGTCAGGATCTCCGCCGGCCAGGTTGAGCAGAGGTTGCCAGTCCCGCATGCCGCTGGTGTGGGTGAGCAGATGGTCGATCGTGATCTTGTGGCCGTAATCGGGTAACTGCGGTACATGCTTGCGGACGTCGTCAGAAAGGGAAAGTTTGCCATCTTCGACAAGGAGGAGGACCCCGGCAGCTACAAATTGCTTCCGCACCGACCCAGCGTCTAAAATTGAGTTGGTGCTCAATGGAACATCGCGTTCGAGATCGGCCGAACCGTAAGCCCTGTTCATTAATATCTTTCCGTGCTGCGATACGGCGCATACACATCCTGGTGTTGCAGGCGTGGCCCAGCTGAAGAGCTGGTCAATTTCGGTGGGCTTGTCCTGGGCGTAAGTGGTCATGCTGGTGAGCAGGCCGACGACTACTGACATTATGAGAAGGGAAAAGCGCATCATGGCAGACAGGCTGGGGCTCCCGGCTCTGAGAAGTAGTGAGGGAACACCATTAGAATAGGTCTTGGAGAAATCGGTAAATTTTAGTTTCATATGCCTTGAAAGTTTTAAGGTTATTTGTTAGGTTTTTGAATTTCCTTGAATTTAAAAAGTACTTTTTATTTCAAAGTGAAGCGACAAAAAAATAGATGGTAATATCTGCCTGGTCTTAAGCAGCGTTAACCCATGCCTGAAAAGTAAAACGGTAATAGCCACTGCTTTTGATTCGATTCATTATTTAAACCCGAATATTAACGGAAAAATGAAGGTTACGATAATTGTCCATAAGAAGTAAATAGGCAGGTAGAACGCAATGGTATTCCCGACGCGGGTTACATCAGCCTTCTTTGAAAATACCGGGAAAAGTTGCGCAGTTACTAAGAGCAGATTTATCAAAATTAATACATTGCCACCCAGAACCGCGGCCCTGTTGGGCGTAATTCCCCATGCTGAAATCCGGAATAAAATGGCAGAGAGCGCAATACCATTTACAATTACGGTTACAACAGACAGCAGAAAAACAATCCAAAGTTCCGTCGGGCTTTTAGTGGTCTTAGATGTTCCGGCAACAGAAAAGAAAATGATCGCCATAACGCCAATTAGCAGCGCATTAAAAATCAATAAAAACTCGCGGTCGTTGTAAGGGTCTTTACGGGCATAACCCATCGCCATGAGGTAAATTACAAGCATCACTAATACCAGCGGACTGAAAATTTTAGCAATTACCGGTGAAACTTTACCTACCAGCTGCGGATTGGTCTGGGTAAGGTAAGTGCCCAAAATGGGTGCAGCGGGAAGCCCGAAAACCACAATGTTTTCAAAATAAAACTTTTCAATATTAAAGCCGATTAGCGAGAAAAGCCCAATAGTTATTCCGGTCATAATTGCGCCTGCTATCAGGATGAGCGTTGTCATGACTATTAGGTCGCCATTATACTTCAAATAGCCGAGCCGCTTCTCATCATTATTTTTGATCTCACCAACAAAAGCAAAACCCAATATCGACCATAGAAATAAGAGCAAATGAAGGCATGATAAAAGTAAGGTGTCGCTTTTCTTAACATCGGGAAGGGAATTGATAAAAATCAACCCAGCGAGGGATGTGCCGGCAATAAACGCAATTTTAGCAGTTGATAATTTATTCTTCCAGGCGAAGTAAGCCGACAACAGCGGAAAAATGATGAAGCCGATGTTCCTGGGATAAAAAAAGTCTTCGCTGATAGATAAAAATGCCGGCAGCTTTGCGATAACCCCTGCCAGCAGAGAAGCGATAATTACAAATACAAGGTCTTTACGGGTGCCCCAATAAATGTCTTCGCTGGCGAAATTTAGCCGTTCATTCCAAAAGCTAACAAGGGTGTTGTCCTTAAGCTCCGGATACAACGATTTGAATGCGCGCTTAAACGTTGGTTTGTCTGTCCGGTACAGCCTTTCAAGCTGACCCGGATTGTCAAGATTTGACAGGATTTCATCTCTCATAAAACGGTGTGATAATTTAGATATATTTGTTTTGTTGATGTCCGATCCTCGTTGGTTTTCCTTGGCGGGCATTTTATTTTATTCCTTTGATCATTCCTTCCAAAGCTTTCACATGATCTTTGAATGCCCGCTCGCCTACATTAGTAATGGAATAGGTGGTATTGGTTTTTCTGCCGATAAATCCTTTATGCACTTTGATAAAGGAATTCTCTTCAAGCGTTACCAGGTGAGTGGCGAGATTACCATCAGTTACTTCCAACATCGCCTTCAGGTCATTAAAGCTGATTTCTTCATTCACTACGAGCACACTCATCACACCAAGGCGTATGCGGCTATCAAAAATTTTATTCAAACCTGAAATAGGATTCTTCATTACACAACTGCTTTTTCGTTCCGCTCATATTTATTCCACATTACGATGCCATATAGAATGTGTAAGACTCCAAAGCCCGCCGCCCAGAAATACAGGCCGTAACCGATAGCCCACAGGTTAATAACACCTAATAGTAATTGTAGATAACCAAGGTAGCGTACTTCTGACACCGTAAACTTGGAAGCATTGATCAAAGCAAGACCGTAAAAAAGGAGGCATGCAGGTGCGATCAAACCATAAAGTCCATAATCTGTGATGCGCCAGATCAATAAGGCACCAGCAATCATCGGTACGGCCACGTTAATCACTACTCTGCGAGCCATAAAACCCCAGATCGGTACACCTGTTTTCCTGCTTCTCAGATATGTGAACAGAAAAGCAAAGAAAAATGCAGTAAGGAAAGTGACCACGGCCAAAATCAACAGTTCGCGATCGAGATGCAAAAGATTACCATCCCTGGAATAACCGGCGTTCGCTTCATATTTGTTTTCACTTATCGGATATTCATTGAACTTTTTACCTGCCAGCCATGCAGCCACTAACGCACAAATGCCTGCTGCAACACCGCTCCAGCCACTCAGGCTCACGAAGCGGCTGCTCCGGTCCATCATTTGCTTTATGTCTGCCAGTGCCTGAATAGGTTCGTTTTCGGGGTTCATAAAAAGTGCTTTGAATTACAAAGTAATAGATAATTCCTCATAATTCAAAGTGTTTAAAAAAAATATTTACCGGGCTAAAGAAATGCCTTTAGCTACCGGCAGGCATTCATGTTCAGAAACAAACTCAGAATCAAGCCTGGTAATCTCTATGGCAGTGAGTTTACCCGGGTTGCAAAAAAGATTTGGTCTGTTTAAAGGATCCCTCCTTTCGCCCTCAGGGAAACGGTAGCGTTAAGCGGATCGGGATTATACCTCAATAATTCCCCTAAAAAACAAAAGAAGTCAGGTATTTAAACGCCAGGCAATCTGGCTTTCGAGAGTAGTTTCGTTCAAAACTAATATACGATGAAAAAAATATCAGCCTTCGAACCTTTGCGTTGTTACTCCTTGTTATGTTTTTAGTAGTACATTGTACTAAACAATTCCCTTAGGTGTTGTAAATATATAAAGGTTACTTAATTTGGTTTGATTGTATAATTCCACTCAGGATGAAACTTATGTCCTTTGATACTAATTTTTTTCAATTCCTCATCGGCTACTACCTTACCTTTTTCATATTCATTCAAAT
>JBGSYC010000093.1:0-3847 GCA_041751095.1 Flavihumibacter sp. | reverse complement strand
AGCATTGCCATGTTTTATTGTTGCACTTTTAACCAACGGAATTCTATTAAAATACTTTCCAAAACCTAAGCTTGCCAATCCATTCATTTGATGATCCATCAGCCACATAGCAACCTGTGCAATCTGGCTTGGGAACTCTTCATATTCTATTCCATAAAACTGGTCAACATCTACCAGGAAATATTCATTTACATTAGTTACCTGCTGACCTTTTAATTCAGCCTTTACTATTTCAAGCTCTAATAACCGCAGCTCACGATAAGCTATTATAAGGAAGTTGCCGCAACCGCAGGCAGGGTCTAAAAACCGGAGCTTTGTAATCTTATGATGCAGCGCCTTTAATTTCTTCTTATCAAATTTTGAGGCTTCAAATTCTTTCCATAACCCATCTAAAAACAATGGCTTAATAACTTTAAGAATATTCTTTTCATTGGTATAGTGTGCACCCAAATTTCTTCTTTCAATGGGGTTCATCACACTTTGAAAAAGAGAACCAAAAATAAGCCGGTGAAATCTTACTCCAGTCAAGCTTGCAGCAATCAAGCAGGGCATCACGCATCTTTTTACTAAAATCAGCAGTAGTCAAACGTTCTTCAAACAACTTTCCATTTACATAAGGAAAGGCAGCTAATTGTTCATCCAACACCTTTTGGCGTTTATCTTCCTGCTTATTTAACACCTGAAAAAGATGATCGAGGCGCTGACCTAAGTCGCTGCCGTCTTCATGTGTTCGGGTAGCTATATATTCATGAAAAGCATTCTGCTCGAAAATAGTGGTGTCATCGGCAAAAAGGCAAAATAACAGCCGCACAAGAAAAACTTCCAGTTCATGTCCAACATAACCACTCTCTTCAAGTTGATCGTGTAACCTACCCATTAATTCAGCCGCCTTTATGTTTACCGGGTCCTGCTCTTTAAATTCCACTTTTTGATAACCTGCAATCGGGCTAAAAAGTCTTACATATTTTACAACCTCACTAAGAGAAAAGTCATGTCGTTCTCCATTTTCATCATAAAGATGAAAGGTATTGAAATCGCAGATAAGAATAAACTTAGGGTAATTATAATCTGCAAGACCATGACAATATTCTTTTGCCTGTTTGTATGCCTTCTCTAAATTTTCACCACGACTTTTCATTTCAACCAATAGCATACCAGGCCAAAGCAAATCAATGTATCCTGATGCTTCGCTAAGCTTCTTTACTTTGTGCTCAAACGTGGCTACTTTCTTACGTTCAATACCAAAAATATTGAGGAATTCTACTAAAAATTCTTTGGCATCTGCTTCTTCACGTTTAGTGTCTTCCCATTTTTTGCTAAAGGTTACTGCTCTGCTTTTTATTTCATTCCAGCTAAGGGGCATAGTTATTTGTCTTCAAATTGAAAAGTAACTTTTGTTTGGAACATTTTAATCAGGAAACTGCTTTACATAAGCATTTGGTAGCAATAAGAGATTGTACAAAGATTGGGACATTTGGAAAGAGAGGAAAATAAACTCCACCAAAATTGCCGGATGAAAAGAAAAAAAACCTACTTCTTTTCTAATCTCCACCCATCATCATATAAAGCAAAGTTGGCTTTATGGGTAGCAGTCTTATTAAAATTGATGTCCGTTAAAGCCGAAAAACCGCTAACATTTTTATATGCTGTTGTGTATTCTGCAACTGCCTGTTTACCATCTTCCATAGTTTTGATACCTGTTACTTCTACCATGTCTTCATCAGCAAGCTTTACTTTTTGAACGTGGATGGCTTTATCTTTCTCCGGAGTAGGCAACAAGTGTGGTTGGGCTTTACTTATAAATTCAACCAAAGGCTTGCCCACATCTCCTAACTTTTGAGTACGTTGTACAGTTACCAACCCCTCTTTTTCAAGCCCTTTGTCAATTGCCATTTTTGCAAACTCAGGGTCGCTGGAATACACATCATAATCAATAACCCGTGGATATTTCATAGCCTCCTTTATCAGGCTGGAAGCCTCCTCTCGGCTCAGTTCTTCTTTTGAAGTACAACCGCCTATTAAAATTGCGGTCAGGAGTACGACTGTTAGTATTTTCATAGTAAATAGTTTTGATGTTTTGAAGAGTAAAATTACCAAAATACCTCTTTGCATAGAACAAAAAAAGCAGAAAAAGGGATTAAATTTTCCCCTTCGTCTGCAAATGAAAAATAGTTTTCAACGGTTACGATAATGTGGTCTATTACTTTAATTTCAAACAACTTACCAGCTTCTTTTATCCTTCGGGTAAGCTGTATATCTGCCTCACTTGGCTTTGTGTTTGATGATGGGTGATTGTGAGCAAGAACAATTGAACTTGCATTGCATTTTATAGCGGCTGCAAAAATTAGTCTTACATCTGCAACAGTACCAGAAATGCCTCCGGTAGATACTTGATAAATACCTAGGACTTTGTTAGCCCTGTTTAATAACATCACTTTAAATTGTTCTACAAACTCAATTTTATTCTCATCCCATGATTGCTTTAAAACCTCATAAGCATCTGAAGAAGTTTTTATTTGTGGACGCTCAGATGCCTTAACTTTTGTTTTATAAACCAGTTCAATTTCTGCTACCTGGTACAGTGCTGAAGGGTTCAATGTGCTTTCCATAACTCAATCATTTAAAAGTTTAAAAATTAATTATGGTGCACTGCCCAGGTACAGGGCAATAAAGTCCAAGAAGCAACGCAATAAATGATGGCTTTGTGCCGATGGCTTCGGTGTTTATGGCGGAATTTCTTGGACGCTTCAGCAGCCCTGTGCCTAACTTTGCTTAAATGATTAATGCATAAACTTTTATGCTATTTCTTTTAATGTCCGCTTTACACTTCCGCAGGGCTTTTTGATGATACTAAAATGGGTATTGGCATAATTATTGGCGGCGAGTGGACTGAATGCGACTGAAATGAATGTAGGACGCAGTGGAGCGTAATGTAACCCAGTGAGTATTGTAGTTTGGCTTGCTAAAGGCTGGTGCATTCCCATGTGTGTTGCTTTGTGTGTGGCTTGGGATGCCCTGCCTTGGAGCAAATGGTTTAGCTGCGAACGTGGTGTAATGAAGCGGAACGAAGGACAATGAACGAAGTGGCATGAAGGACACAGTAGCTGCCGTGAGGAATGAGGAGGAACTGCAAGAAGTGTGACAAACTGCGAAGCGTAGCGAAGCACCCGAACGGCATTGTCAGCTTTGCCAATACCATAAAAGGAACATAAAGAGACTTATTGGCAATGCTGCAATGGTTTGGCGCATCTGCTTGCGGACGACGAAATGACGAACACCTTATTACCTTGCAGCGTAGGTGTGGTTCAGGCTCTGGGGGTTAGGTTTTGTGGAGTGGGGAAAGAAGCCTGGCTAAAATACTAACTGCCACTTATTTCGTTTCCTACGAACATTGGTTTATAAGTCTGGTATTCAGTGGGTAAACAAAAGCTATTTGGGTTACTATAAAACCCTCTCTACAATATGCTATTTCCTGATGCTCCTGATAATCCTCTTGCAGTAAGTCATTTGAAACCCAATCACGGGCTTGAAAACGTTCTTCTAATTCAGCAGTGTGATTTTTTAATTCTTTTTCTGCAAAAATACCGAAGGCTTTCAATTTGTTGTGCCGCATTACCCGTAATCAGATTTTTATTTAAAATAAAAATGTGAAAATGGAATTGAGTTTGATTCAACCTATTTTCATTTATTTATTACCCGCATTTGTTCTATATTAACGTCAGTTCGGAGGTTAACTAATTGATAAATATTATGTTAAGCTATAAAGTTCTTTGAAATGAAAAAGTTCAGAGCTAAATTGTATAAGGAAAAAACCAATTTATTAAATGCTCTGAACTCATGAATCATA
>JBGSYC010000092.1:0-3602 GCA_041751095.1 Flavihumibacter sp. | reverse complement strand
GTTTTGTTTCTTGCTACTGATGAGGCAGCCATTCTGAGACTTAACCCCGCATGGTTTTTCTTTTTCATTATTTTGCTATTTAACACTTTGCCTCCCGATATCTTAGTATTAGGACATACATTAAGCCACCCGCAAAATTGTTTTATGCTTTTCCACTTATCCATATCTACCCCTATTTCCCCAATCAGTTCCATAACCGTAATTTCACTTATGCCTGGTATATCACATAAATCCACGCCTAACGGTCACCCCGGACGCTATCCTTTACCGGATCATTTACCACGTGTGGATGTACATCTTTATCCCTTAGATCATCAGGGGGGAAAGGAAATGCCGCCACTCATCACAGAGCGACTGGTACTTAAATATGAAATGCACGTAGAGCGAACCATACGCCATAAATTTTCGCGTGGCAACAAGTTCCTGGTGGCACCTTTCCCGGTTGAAGATCCTTTTTACAGGTATAAAGCTACGGTACAGACTGTTGCCATGCAGCTTAACATGCGTTTTGCATTGCATCTGCCTTATTACCGGTTCCAGCAATTACTCGTGGAAGCCAGTATAAACTACGTCACCCTGTTAAGCTGGGTCGCTCGTGGATTTGAATTATTATCCCCTTTTCAACCGGTGCTGGCTGCTGAAGTAATAAAAGATACCAGGCTTCTGTGTATGGATGAAACAGGTTTTAAAGTATTGGACACTCCCCGGAAACTACATGCTTTTAAGCATCAACACAAAAATCAGGATCAACCGGGTGATGCATCACAACACAACGATCAGTCAGAAGAACCGGGAGCGTTTGAACAGGAAATAGCTACAGGTATCGCCAAAGGCAAAGCAGTGATGAAGGGGATGATGTGGGGTATACTCAATCAGGATAAAGGCCTTATACTGTTTGATTTTTCCGGAACCAGGGCAACGGTGCAGGCCCGGCGCTTATTGAATAGTTTTAATGGGCTGCTGATGACGGACGGATACTGCGTTTACAGTAAGTTGGCCCGGGAGTCAGAAAATCGTATTACAAATTTAAACTGTTGGGCGCACGCGAGAAGAAAATTTCTGGAAGCTAAAAATCCGAAGTATCCCGATGCAGTACTGGACAGGATCATAAGCAAGATAGGTAAGCTATATGCTATTGAAAAGCAAGTGAAGGGACCGGCTCCCAAAAGAATAAAAAAACTTCGCAAACGTGCTGGTCGTATACTTGAAAAACTGAAAGCTTCCCTGGAGAAAAAAATAGAAGATTATGCTCCAAAGGAATCTGTCCGGCAGGCCATCCAATACTGCCTTAACATCTGGGAGGGATTAACTCAATATATTAAGCATGGCCATGCTCCAATTGATAACAACTGTTTGGAACGAGCCATACGCCCAATAGCAATAAGCAGAAAAAATATGCTGTTCCTGGGATCACTGGATCATGCCGAAGGAGCAGCTCTGATGTATTCCCTAATGGAATGCTGCCGGATGAATAAGATAGATCCATATCAATGGTTGTTGGATGTGATGAAAAGAATAGAAGCCTTTCCCAAAGACAGGCTCGATGAATTACTACCCCATAAATGGAAGCCTGACCCCGTAAATTCAACTTCATCTTCTGCAAAACCTCCGGGCTAGATATACTTTTATATGCTGTTGAATAAAAAATTAAGGAGAAAAAAGCCCCTGTAAAATTAATGCGTATTATAACACCAATGGCATGTATTTACTCTAGTGTTTACGGCGTGTCCTACGCTTCACGCGCGTCCTATGGCTTGAGGTCAAGCGACGCTTTGCCAGTTTTCACGTTAAAAGGGACTGATTCATGTTCATGCACAATCATCCATTTGCCGTCAATCTTCCGTAAGCAAACGGTTGCCCGCACCCACATATCAACTTCTACTCCGTCTTTCCTCGTTCCGGTGACTCGATAAAGATAATGGCAGAAAGCCACATCATCGCTTGTCGTGATGCGCAGGTCTTGAATCTCATAACCGATTGACCCTTGATAAAATGAAAGCCACTGCTCAGTTAGTTCTCTAATCGTATCAACTCCGGCATTTTGCAACGGATTGGTAACATCGAACGACAGAATATTCGGCGCGTGATTGGACAAAAGCGCATTGCTGTCCTTGTCGCGGACTGCTTTGACCCGCCCCTCAATTATCGTGCGAATTTGGGCCTCATCATTTGTTTCATTATTTTCAGTTGTCATATCTTACTTTTCCTTGTTCAGTTGTTCAGTCGATATTGTAGCAAGTTTGGACACCTCATAGTGCGCACAAGAAACACCTAACGGTTGAGATGACGTGGGGCGAAACCAACTACACGCAAGCCGAATGTCAAAAGACCCGTTGATAACAAAGCCGCTGTTTAGCCCTCACGTCCATTGAATTGTTAGGAGGCGCGTTATAGCCAGAAAAATCATAAATCACAAAAAGACAAAAAGAGGCTTAACATCAATACGTCGCGCTATTGGTTTCCTACATGACCTAGGTTTTGATGACGAAAGCCCTTAATTCGACAATCTTACCGCCGCGAAAACGCCAGACATCGCAATATGAGTGATGAACCGCCTTCCCGTCTTCATCCTTTATGGTTATGTCGCCGAGTACCCTGAGGAATTCACCCTCAGCAATTAAGTTAGTGATCGTGAACTTTGGCGGCTCAATGTACGTCGTTGCCATATATTGGCGAACAGCTTCTTTTCCTTTAAGGGTCCTGTCGCCGACAAACGTCCAATCCGTGTTGTCATCGCAGAACGACAAAAATCTTTCATAGTTGCCTTCAGCAACAGCCGCATTCGCCTCTTCTAAGATTGCTTTATTTTTCTCTGACATCTGAATCTCTCCTCTATTCAAGTGGATGCTTTAACGGAGCGGTATCTCTATCGGTGCATCTGCTTTTACCGTTAGCCGCCCAACTTTGTATTGAAACAAATATACGGTTTCTCATACCGAGTTATTATACATTTTTGTAAGTCGCAAAATAAAAGAAAAGCTAAGTTTTATCGCCATCTTGTTTTGTTCTTTCTGTTGTGTAGGGTGAGCGAACCCATGCTCGAAGATATATTCACGATGCGGGGTTGGGACGACTTTTGCAACAAATCGGTAAAAGCCTGGGTAACTCTTACTACGCCATCATATGATTGTGGAGTTACCCGCGAAATGGGTGAGGAACCCATAGGTGTTTTTCGCTACTTTGGAAAGAAAGATCGTATAAACCACGTACATTACCGGAATGTGACGGTTGATGTGCCTTACGTAAAATACTCGGAAGTTTTCCTCGAAGAAGGACAGGTAGACATGTTCGCCGTGATGAAAGAGCTTATGCAGATGGGCTATCGTTACGGGCTGTATCCTGAGCATCCCCGGGCTCTCGACTACGACAAAGAACATCCCCTCGGAATAAAAAGTATGTATCCGGGGGGAGGAGGTTATGCGGCAGAGGCCTACAATGTAGCTTTTACCCGGGCAATGAAACTGGCAGTGATGTCAATGTAAGCGTTACGGGCATACGTGGAAATTCCGGTTAAAAGATGATTCATAACGAGGCTTAATTTGCAATATCATTTCAAAGAGAAAACTAACAACGACCATTTCCATTACTTAAACGTAAACAGT
>JBGSYC010000091.1:0-78350 GCA_041751095.1 Flavihumibacter sp. | reverse complement strand
ATCATGAAAATTATTATAGAAACATTAGATATAATTGTTGAAGATATTGACGCGAGCATTACCAGGCTTATCAATTCCGATAAGTTGAAGGGAATACTTGAATTAATATCTCCCGGACACAAAGTAATTTTAACCTAATTTAACTGCGAAACTTGAGTGAAATATTTGATGAGGAGTTACCAGTATTACCAGAAGAACAAAAAGATGCAGAGATTCAGGAGCCTTCTGAACAACCTCATAAGGACAAGTTACTCGCGGCAATACATAAGGAAAAAATCATTGCCGCATTAGGAAATCCTAAAGCTAAGGATGATATTGAACTATTAAAGGAGGCTTTATCCTGCTATGAAAGTTGGATAAAAAGAATTATTTGTTTAACATCTATAGGTGAAACAAGGGTGCGAGAGATGACTGCCCTTTTAAACGAATACAAAGATTATTTAGAAGTAGATTTAATTGGGGGCAGAAGTTCGCCTTTTTTAAAACGACAAAAAGGCCAATTAAAGTTAGATAATAGTGTTATGGAAGAATTTTTGATTCATTTAGTTCATCCATCGATATTAGATAATCTTCCACAATTTGATTTAGAAGCAGGGCCACAAACAGCGTTTATGTCCTTAGCTTTTAGACCTTCGAATATTGCAAACCTCGACAAAAAACCTGAAGTTATTATTAAAGTAAAAGATCAGGATTTTACAATCGGGAAAACAATTCATTACAAATTTTCCTCTGATCCTACCTTCAATATGGCAAAGACAGTAGGCGGAAAATTCCATTTAGCCGTTTTGTCGGCAGAATGTAAAGTCAACTATGATAAGACAATGTTTCAAGAGTGTGCAGGTACAGCTGCGAGATTGAAACATGGATGTCCGAAAGCTAAATACTATGCCTTGGTGGAGTATTTAGATATGCAGCCAGAGGACACAAGACTTACAGAAATTGATAATGTTTTTCTTCTACAAAGCCAAGAGATTGCCTTTTGAAAAACGAAGTTCTATCGATGAAATAAGGCAGCAGCATAAAGACTTTCCCATTTCCGCAGATGTTTTTCTCATGTTTGTTAAAGAAATTCAAAACTTTATTGACTCTGCATGGTATGACTCCGAAGGAGCAATAAAAAGAGGATCTTTTATTTAAGCAAGGGTCAACTATCATATTGTTGCATATATAAAGTGATTTAAAGTGAGATTTTATTGAGTAGAAGGCATAGGAACGCTATTGCCTCAACCTATGCTTCCTGGCCAGTCCCCGGATGCTTATAAAGAGAATATTTTGAACGCTGATGGATACACTGTAAAGGTTCGGGAAAACGTTTATTCTGCATAAAATACCATTATTTTGCGGGGATAATCAAGTCGTGTTATGAATTCTTTGATGCTAAAAAAATTAATGCCCCATATAATTGCCGTACTGATTTTTCTCATTGTCGCGGTAATGTATTGCCAGCCGGCGCTTCAGGGCAAAGTGCTGAACCAGGTAGATACGCAGGGCTGGCAGGGCATGGCGCAGCAATCCATTGAATTTAAAGAGAAGTATGGCCATTATCCTTACTGGACCAACAGTTTGTTCAGCGGAATGCCGGGTTACCAGATTGCCTTCGAAACACCCAACAAAATATCGATCGGAATCTTGCACAATTATGTCTTTACGCTGGGCCTGCCGGATCCAATCAGTTTTTTTTTCCTGGCATCGGTAATGGCGTATTTTCTTTTTGTGGTATTAAGGATTAATCCGTGGATCGGTATCATGGGAAGTTTAGCTTATGCCTATTCAACCTACGACCCTATTATTGTGGCCGTAGGGCACAATACAAAGATGATCTGCATAGCTTATGCGCCATCTGTTATTGCATCTCTTTTACTGATCTTTCAGCGCCGGTATGTTTTAGGAACGGTGCTCACCGCTTTATTCGCCGCAATGATCCTTTGGCAAAATCATATACAGATCACCTATTATACCACGATCACCGCGTTATGTATAACTGTTGCTTTCATTGTTCACTCCTTTAGGGTTAAAGACGTGAAACATTGCATAAATTCCCTGGCGCTTGCCGCGCTGGCCGGTGCGATTGCCCTTGGTGTAAACATTATCAATATCTGGCCAATGAATGAATATGCCAAAGAAACGATGCGGGGTGGGCGATCGGAGCTAACAGATACAACTAACAAAGCCAATAAAACGAAGGGTGGCCTCGACAAGGATTATGCCTTTCACTGGAGTTACGGCATTACGGAAACATTCACGATCCTGGTACCAGGCATTTACGGGGGTGGAAGTGCTGGTAACCAGATAAAAGCAGGCAATTCTTCCTTTGTTGAAAAATTATCCGAAGCCGGGCTTCCTGAGGAAACTGCCCTGCAGGCAGTAAACCAGTCTGCCTACTGGGGCCAACAGCCAGGAACAGCCGGTCCCGTCTATTTAGGAGCAGGCATTTGTTTCCTTTTTATTTTAGGTATGGTGTTTATAAAGCATTGGCTGAAATGGGGTATTTTTGCAGCCTGCGTGTTAGGTATAATCTTGTCGTGGGGCAAGAATCTTGAAAGCGTTAATTACTTCCTGTATGACCATCTCCCCCTGTATAGTAAATTCCGTGCGCCCACCATGTCGCTGGTAATACCGCAACTGGGTTTTGTTGTAATGGCCTGTATGTCGGCTAATGAAGTACTTTTCGGGAAGATGGGAAGAGATGAAGCCTGGAAAAAATTCCGCCTGGCAGGCATGATCACGCTCGGGTTATTGGTTTTACTTGCCGTAATGTATGTGAGTTTTGATTATACCACAACGCAGGACGCGCGTATGAGGCACAATTTCAGTTCCGGCATGTTGCAGCAATTATCACCCGCCCAGCAACCAACGCCGGAAATGAAACAGCAGGCCGATGAATTTGCGGGGTCTATCATGAGCGGGCTTAGAGACGACAGGCAAAGCCTTTTTGGCAAAGACCTCTTGCGGTCTACTTTCTATATTTTATTGATTGCAGGTGCCATCGGCTTATACCTGAAAAATAAATTAAAGCCGGCATATGCGCTCGCCATTATTGTGTTGTTCACCTCCATTGATGTGCTGGCCGTAGGGAGGAGATACCTCAGCAACGATAATTTTGTAGAACCGGAAGACTTCGGATCTGTTTTCATCCCTACTGCCGCAGATATGCGGATCAAAGCAGACCCGGGGTATTTCCGGGTATTTGACCAGACGGCCAATGATCCGTTCCAGGATTCACGGGCGTCTTATCATCATAACTCAGTAGGCGGATACAGCCCCGTGAAGCTGGCCTTGTACCAGGATATTATTCAACGTCAACTTTCTGCAAGCAATATGCAGGTGTACAATATGCTGAACACGAGATACTTCATCGTTGCCAACCGGGAAACAGGCCAACCGGAACCCCAGTTGAACCCCGGTGCCCTGGGCAATGCCTGGTTTGTAAAAGGCATCCGTTTTGCAAAAAATGCAGACGATGAAATGAACATCCTGAGCATGCTGCCTACGAAAGACAGTGTGGTGATCGACCAGCGGTACCGCCCGCTGGCTGGCAACCAGCCCGCATGGGATTCTGCTGCAAGCATTCAATTGATCGAAAACCTGAATGATAAGATCACATACCGCAGCAGCTCGACCGCAGACCAGTTTGCCGTTTTCAGTGAAGTGTATTACCCGCATGGCTGGGATGCATATATCGACGGCAAAAAAACACCACATATCCGGGTGAATTATGTCCTCCGTGGCATGCAGATCCCGAAAGGTAATCATACCATTGAGTTCAGGTTCGAACCCCGTTCGGTGATTTTAAGTGATAAGATCACAATGTGGCTGTCTATCCTGCTTTATATTACGCTGATAGCAGGGATCGCCTATGAAGTTCGAAAAAATAAACACCTGTTTACTGATCAAAACCCTAAAAAGCCTTTGTCAAAACCTGCCCGGTAATACAAACAGGCTGTTTAGGTTTTTAATATTTCGCTGCCGGCGTTAAACCTGTACCGGAAGCCGCTTTTATTCACCAATGGTCAGAGTTTTATCCATCGTTCCGTATAAGATTTTACCTCCCACAGTAGGCGGGCAAAAGGGGATTGCCCTATTTAATGAGTATTTTTCAAAAGAATGCGAGCTTTTATGTGTCTCCGTGGAAAGCAATGATCCGCGTTTTGCAAAGGGTTACGGGTTGATCCGTTTATTGTCAGATTCTTCTTTGCGGTATATCAACCCCGCTTATTTTTTCAGCATAAAGAAATTGATCCGCCAACACCAAATTACGCATCTGCTTCTGGAGCACCCTTACTTTGGCTGGCTTGGCATTATGCTGAAGTGGTTTTCCGGAGTGAAGCTGGTGATTCATTCCCATAATATCGAAACCACACGGTGGAAAAGCCTGGGAAAATGGTGGTGGAAGGTATTATTCTGGTATGAAAGCGCCGTACACCAGGGTGCCGACTACAACTTTTTTATTCACGACCAGGACAGAAATTATGCACTGGAAACTTTTAAGTTGAAAGCCTCGCGGTGCATTACAGTTACTTACGGCATAGACATAAAGGAGGCCCCTCCCGAAGAAGAGAAGAAGCGTTGTAAGCGTGTTCTGCGCGACAAACATCACATCAGCGATAACGAAACCATCTTCCTTTTCAATGGCGCTCTTGATTACGGACCGAATTATGAGGGATTGAAATCGATCCTTAACAAGATCAATCCACTGCTGCTGGCGTCCGGCTATTCATACAAAATAATTATCTGCGGAAGGGGATTGCCTGAGGAACAAAAAAATTTAAAAGCCTATTCAGATAAAAATATCATCTACGCGGGTTTTGTTGATGATATATCCACCTATTTCAAAGGGTGCGACGTTTTTATCAACCCAGTGGTGGACGGTGGCGGAATCAAAACGAAGCTTGTTGAATCGCTCGGTTTTAATACGAAGTGCATCTCGACTATTAATGGAAGTGTGGGTGTGAGTAAAGAAAACACAGGCGGGCAATTATCCCTTGTACCTGATCACGACTGGAATGAATTTGGGAGGCAAATGATGGAGACCGCTTTGCAACCCCCGGGAAAGATACCCGACTCGTTTTACGACAAATTCTACTGGGGCAATATAGCCAGGAAAGCTGCTGCGTTTTTAAATGAAGATGTGAAAGATTAGTAGGACAGGCGTTATTTGAAGCGCCCGGTTTAAATTTTTAGATTTGGTGTTATCTTTAGCTGATTGCAGAATGGTGAGATCTGTTAGTTAATATCTTGAAACCTTATGCTTCCGACAATCTCAGTTATTACCATTTGCTACAACAACCTGCCTGAACTGCTGATTACACTCGCATCTGTGGACAGACAGACAGTGAAACCTTTTGAACATTGGATCATTGACGGTTCGTCTGATGAAAAAATCAGAGAACACCTGCAAAGCCATCCCCAGCCAGTGTATCGTAAATGGCTATCCGAAAAAGACGATGGCATTGCTGATGCTTTTAACAAAGGTGTCCGGCTGTCTGCGGGGACTGTTGTCAACATGCTCAATTCTGCAGATCACTACTTTGATGAATGCATTCTTGATGTTGTCTCCAATGCTTTCGATAAGGACGATAGCATCATGTGGCTGCATGGAAAATACCGCGTCCTGCGCGGGGGATTATGGGTAACGGTGGGTAAACGCTTTGAAGCCGGTAAATTATACCGCGGCATGCGCAGCTTATCGCACCAGAGCATGTTTGTAAAAAGAGTATTGCATGATACATACGGACTGTACAATGTGGCCCTTAGTAATGCGATGGATTACGATTTTGTCTGCCGGATCAGCGGGGAGAAATTCCTATTTATTGACAAGCCATTGGTTGTTTTTGCCCCGGGGGGCACTACCTACCTGAATTATTTACCTGCGCTGCGGGAAGGGAGAAAAGTGTATGAAAGTTACTTTGGCTATTCTTTTAAACTAACGGTTTGGCAATGGCGGTTAAGATTGCTGTATTACCTCTTACAGAGTCGTATAGGAAATTTGCTTTATAGGATTAAAGTGTGGTTAGGGCTTGAGAATGCGTAGAATCAGAATGTCGAAACATAGGATAAAATGGGCAGCATACTGTTTACACTCAGTAGTGAACACGATATTTTATCAGACGAGGCTGTTTTAACCCTAGATGGTGCTTTTATAATAACCTGTAAAAAGAAAATTGGTAACGAGCTGATTATTTCTTGAGAAAGGGCCTCGGATAATTAAGTTTGTTTCCGATATACTCAGAATGTAATAATACCTTTCATTTGAAGTATTTTGGTCTAAAACATAATAATTATCAGCCAAAAGATTCCATGTTCCTACAAAATTTCCGCCTAAACCTAAATTAGTATAGGTCTTGTTTGGGTGAAATTCAGTAAAGAAACCATTTGCAGAAAAATTTTCTACTCTTTTATCAACAACAATACTGCCATTATAATACTCAATTTCATGACTCAGAAAACTCCATTTTTTTTTGAAAAAGTTTAAGAACGTCTTGTTTGGTAATAATTGAATCTTTTCGAATTATTATAGAGTCCTTTTGTACAATAGTTTCCCTTACAACTTCCTTGGTACAGCTAAGCATCGAAAAAGAAAAAAGAACAACCAGACTTAAAACGGGTAAAACTGATAAAGCCCTCATAAAGTAACACGATTTCCGTAAAGATTAAATAAATTATTTACAATTCAAATAGCCATAAGTAATAACCTGTATAATGATAAAAATAATATGAATTAGAAACCTTTTTTGACGGCAGCCGATGTCTTACCGATATGCCCCGCAAGATTCGATTTGTCATTTTGATGTCAAAATGCCACAATCCATCGTAAACAGGTGTTTTTACTTCTTGAGATTCGCTTTTTACTTAGCTTGTAGCGGTAAAATCATTAGAAATCGGATATCTTGATAATTTAAACAGTTCAGGTTGATTGCTATTCGGACAGGGATGAAGATACTATTTTAACGATAATTGACATGGTACAAAGTACCGATGGCGAAACATTTACCCTGTTTGACAGTTGTAGATACAACCACCTAAGAGACTTTCAAGACTCTGGTTTCCTTACTTTTAATTTTGTCAAAGGAGAATATATCTTCTGAACGTTCTTTACAACTAAGATATTTGCGAATATGCAGGACGGAAAGATAAAAATCATTAGTGATCTATCATCATCTAAAAATGACGGAAAATTTGTTTAAACGTTTTACAAAGCAGGTATTAAAGGAAGTAAAAAAAGGAAAGTTAACGGCCTTTCAATATTTCATGTTTTATAATGAATGGAAGAATTCATTACAACCGGGTAAAAATTCAATTTCCGATCAACAACCCTGGATTACTTTTCCCGCTATTAGCTATCTGAAAAAGCTTGTTAGCTTAGAAACAAGAGTATTTGAATACGGTGGCGGAGGTTCAACATTGTTTTTTGTTGCCCGGGCTAAAGAAGTAGTTACCATCGAACATGATGAGAAATGGTTTGAAAAACTTCAGGATAGAATCCTACTTAAAGATAAGAGAAGTAATTGGGTTGGCAAACTTATACTCCCCGAAACGAATATTCTAGGTAAGGATCTTGATCCCTCAGAACCTGGCCATTATTACACTACAGACGAGGTATACATGAACTGCACTTTTAAATCCTATGCAGCATTTATCGACCGGTATCCCGATAATTACTTCGACGTCATTTTAATAGATGGCAGATCAAGACCGGCATGCATTTGGCACAGTATACCGAAATTAGCAAAGGGTGGCTTTTTAATAGTAGATAATTCGAACCGAAATTATTACTTTTTAGCTTTAGGTGAAATCTTCAAAACAAACCTGGAGCTGGTTTACAAGCGCTTAGCTCCCAGCCCCTATGTTGATTTTTTTACAGAAACCGGAATTTGGCGTAAACTCTAACATTATTAAATAAATGCCTTCACATCATTGAAAAGTCTTGCTCCAATAGTTCTCTTTGCTTATAACCGTCCGACACACACGAAAAAAACGCTTGATGCTTTAGCTCTTAATGAACTGGCAAGCGAATCTAATCTATTCATCTATATTGATGGCTACAAATCTGATGCAAAGCCCATAGAGATCAACAGGATAAATAAAGTTAAAAGTATCACTCAGGCTGAAAGCAGGTTTAAAAGTGTAACTATCAGAGCTTCCGTGATGAATAAAGGTTTGGCTGCTTCTATTATCAATGGAGTTTCAGAAGTAGTTAATCAGTATGGAAGGATTATAGTACTGGAGGACGACCTTGTGACATCACCATTCTTTCTTCGATTCATGAATCAGGCTCTTGATCTTTATCACGAGGAAGAGGATGTCGCATGTATTTCAGGATATATTTACCCTGTTAAAGAGGCGCTTCCTGAAACGTTTTTTATTAAAGGAGCAGATTGCTGGGGATGGGCAACGTGGAAAAGGTCATGGGAAATATTTGAAGAAGATGGTAGCCTCCTGCTCGCAAAGCTGAAAGAAAGAAGTTTATTAAATGACTTTAATTTTAATAATTCATATCCGTATTATAAAATGCTTGAAGATCAAATTACCGGCAAAAACAACTCCTGGGCGGTGCGATGGTATGCCTCAGCTTTTCTCAAGGAAAAGCTAACACTTTACCCTTCAAAATCTTTTGTGAAAAACATCGGGTTTGATGGCACAGGTATACATAGTGGTAAAAAAAATTTCTGGGACAGCAAGGACCTTCACCAGGGTTTGTCATTGACAAAAATAAAGGTTGAAGAAAACAAGAATGCTAAAACTATCATAGGCAACTATTTTAGAACAATTCAAAAAAAGTCATTATTTGCAAACGTCAAAAATGCAGTCAAAAGATTATTCGGATGACAATATTCGTTTAATACATAGCTTCCCTGTTTTAATTTCCGCAATTACAGGAGCACTATATTTGCTGTAAAAAATGGCTTCGATAAAAAGCTTCTTGAAAGGATTAAAAGGCTATTTTAAACTTAAAAGAGCTGTTAAGAATCAGTCTGATCTTAGAATCGTTGTCGGTGCCAGCGGTGTGTTTCAAGACTCCTGGATACCTACTGATGTTCACTCGTTAAACCTTTTAAGGCCAAATACATGGAAATTGTACTTTGATGAAAATTCTATAGCAGCTATTTTAGCTGAACATGTTTGGGAACACCTTGCACCGGAAGAAGGATTTATAGCCGCAAAGACTTGTTACCGCTATTTAAAAAAAGGAGGATACGTCCGGGTAGCTGTTCCTGATGGCTATCATACCAGTCAGGAATATTTAAATTACGTAAGACCGGGGGGTACCGGAGCGGGGGCGGATGATCATAAAATTCTATATAATTACAAGACGCTGAATAAAGTGTTTGAAGATGCCGGGTTTACCGTTAAGATGCTGGAATACTTCGATGAAAATGGAAAATTTCATTTTTATGACTGGGATACAGCAGCAGGTATGGTACACCGGTCGAAGCGATATGATGAAAGAAATGCTAATCATGAACTTAGGTATACTTCGCTTATCATCGATGCAGTTAAATAAAGAAAATTTCTTTACATGTGGCACAAAATTTCGCTTTTCTCTATGCATCGATTAATCAAAAGCAGAATAAAGTCGCTATTTAAAAACAACTACGGCTGGTCGGGCGATTATACATCCTGGGATCAGGCGGGTAAAAATGTAGCAGGTTACAACGCAAACAACATCCTTGAAAAAGTTAAAGACGCTGTCCTGAAGGTAAAGCACGGGGAGGCCGTATATGAAAGAGATTCGGTGATCTTTGACAAAACAGAATATTCTTACCCCCTGCTCTCTGCTTTACTATGGATATGCTTAAAAAACAGCGGCCGCCTGAACGTAATTGATTTCGGCGGCTCCCTCGGCAGCTCCTATTTCCAAAACCGGAAATTTTTAGCCGCTCTGAAAGAATTGCGGTGGCACATTATCGAACAACCAAATTTTGTCAATTGCGGACGCAGCGTTATCCAGGATGACATACTTACCTTTCATCACACGATCGACGAAGTGGTTCAACATAAAAAAGCCGACATTCTTCTGATGTCATGCGTAATTCAATACATCGAAAAACCTTACGAACTTATCCGGCAGCTTATCCAGCTTAACATCCCCTACATTCTGGTTGATAATACACCTTTCAACTATGAAAGCCGCGACCGGATAACCATTCAAAAAGTTCATCCTGCTATCTATACCGCATCTTATCCCTGCTGGTTCCTCGACTATGAAGCGTTTAAAAAGGCTTTTTCAACTAAATATCTTCTCATAAATGAACACCTGAATGATTCAATCATTGAGCTCGACGGAAGGAAAATTCAATACAAAGGATTTCTGATGGAACTGAAAAACACCTCTGATGCAGATCATTAAAACCATATTATCATCCTCCTGGTTCGGGCAAAAGCCGCCGGTGCTGATAGACATCGGTGCCTCGGGAGAGATTAACGCCAAATGGAAAAAGATCGCTCCGTGGTCTGTATGCCTCGCATTTGATGCCGACGACCGCGAGTTTAAAGTGAGCGAGACTACCGCATCGGGGTTTAAGAAAATGCTCGTCGTAAACCGCATCGTTACCGCAAAACAAATGCCTGCAGCCAGCTTTCATCTAACAGCCTCGCCCTTTTGTTCGAGCCTGCTGGAACCCGAAACAGAGAAATTGCACCCGTGGTCATTTAAGTCGTTATTTACAGTTGAAAAAGTGCAGCAACTTCCCGCTATAACCATTCCCGAAGCTCTTCAACAGGCGGGGATATCTTACATTGACTGGTTCAAATCTGATACCCAGGGTACGGATATGCGTTTGTTTTTCAGCATTGGCAGCGACATTCAACGCAACATACTCGCCGCTGAATTTGAACCGGGAATAATTGACGCATACAAAGAAGAAGACAAGCTTTTTACCCTCATGGAAAAAATGCACGCTTCAGGATTCTGGCTTTCCTCCATGGATGTTAAGGGCACTCAGCGGTTGAATGAACGCTACCTTGCAGCATTCGGCAAATTTTATGCAAACAGAATGGTACGCAAATCACCATGCTGGGCAGAACTAACCTATCTGAACAACGCTGAGTCAGGCGACCAGCGCCAGCTGCTGTTGCTTTATGTATTTGCTCTCCTTGAAAGGCAGTATGGCTTTGCGCTGGAAATATGCGATGCCGCATTGCTTACATTCAATGATCGCATATTTTCCGACTGCAGACAAGCCATCTTTCAACAGTTAAAAAAAGAAAAATTCAGGGTGCCCCTTGTCATGCTGAAGAAACAATTTAATAAGTTATTCTCGGATGTCAACGCTTAATTTCTGCACCCTTTTCGATTCGAATTACCTGGCCCGCGGACTGGCTTTGCATCGATCGCTTTTGGCGGTATGCCCTTCGTTTCATTTGTATGTATTTGCGTTTGATGATCAATGCTACCGGTATCTTCAACAAAATCCATTGCCACACCTGACGCCCATCTCTCTTGTACAGTTCGAGAACCCTGACCTGCTAAACGTAAAGGGCTCAAGGTCAGTGGCTGAATACTGCTGGACGTGCACGCCTTTCACCATCCTGTTCTGCCTTCAAACATATGATCTTCCTTCCTGCACGTACCTGGATGCCGACATGATCTTTTATCATGATCCTGCGGTGTTGCTGGAAGAGATGGGTGAAAAATCAGTTCTTATCAGTGAACATCGTTATTCCATGTTATACGACCAGTCGTGGTACAGCGGTGTCTATTGTGTACAGTTCATGTGTTTTAAGAATAATGCCGATGGTTTACACGTATTGCACTGGTGGAAAGACCGGTGCCTCGAGTGGTGTTATGCAAAGCTTGAAGATGGTAAATTCGGTGACCAGAAATACCTCGATGACTGGACTACCCGCTTCAACACCGTACATGTATTACAACACACCGGCGGCGGGCTTGCCCCGTGGAATATTCGCGAGTACCAGATCAACGCAGGTGAAGAAGGCATTATGTTGTCACGAAAACTGCATGATAAAAAATACCGGCTGATATTTTTTCACTTTCATGGAATAAAATTTTTTAACGGCGAAAAAGTCCTGCTCGCAGGGCCGCTATATTATATCCAGCCACAAGCCCTGAAACTTCTTTACTACCCGTATATAAAAACCTTATTTGACATAGCCCGTGTCATTACCGAACAATACCCGGAAATTAATGCCAACGGCGCAGCACACAACGCTCCGGGCATAAAAAAGCTATTGGTAAGGTTTGTAACCCAGCACCTTAACGCATTCCCAAGATATTTGCCCGGCGTGTTCCACCTTAAAAACTATAATTTTAGCTATCACAACCACTTATATCATATTAAAGACCTGTATTGAAATGTTTTAGGCGCTAAGGCATAAAAAGATGACAACAAAATGATAATTTCCAAGCCTGAAGGAACACAAAGTACACTACGATTGCACAAAGTTCACGACGTATTACTTTGCTTGATTGAACGAATGAATATAATAAATGTTAGTGTTCTTCGTGCCTCATCGTGTACTCCTTTGTGTTACCCTGAACACTAACATTCCCTTAAAGGTTTATTTTCGATAGCGAAAATTCGTAGCATCTATGGCATACATGATAAATCTGAAAACCTTTACCGACAAGCGGGGTAATTTAACGGTAATTGAAAAAACGATTCCTTTTGATATCAAACGAATCTTTTATATATACGGCGTAGATGAATCTGTAAGAGGCGGCCATCGTCACCATCAGACTGTGCAGGCCGCTATATGTCTCCAGGGTTCCTGCGTGATCATGAACAATGATGGACAAACAAAAACCCGGTATGTCCTCGACAGTCCCGACAAATGCCTTATCCTGGAACCAAAGGACTGGCATACGATGAGCCATTTTACGGCCGATGCGATCTTAATGGTGCTGGCCTCTGCCTATTTTGATACGAATGATTATATCTTTGAACCATATGCCGATAGTTGAATACGAAAATCTTGGAAAAGCCAACCAGTCTTTTTTTTCAGAATACCGCAATGCTTTCGAAACCGTAATGACCAGCGGCTGGTATATCCTCGGAGATGCCGTAAAAAAATTTGAAAAGCAGTTTGCCGCGTATTGCGGTACAAACTTTTGCGTAGGGGTTGCCAACGGATTGGACGCGATGATCCTTGCGCTCAAAGCGTTTGATTTTCCCCCGGGCGATGAAGTTATTGTGCCTTCCAATACATACATCGCCACCATCCTCGCCGTGCTCCATAACAACCTCACGCCGGTGCTTGTTGAACCTGATATCAACACCTATAATATCGACCCATCAAAAATTGAAGAAAACATCACGCACCGCACAAAAGCGGTACTGGTGGTACACCTGTATGGAAAGGTTTGTGAAATGGATAAAGTTCTGGAAGTTTCTAAAAAGCACAACCTGAAACTCATAGAAGATTGCGCACAGGCACACGGCGCTTCTTTCAAAGGCGTAAAAGCCGGTAATTTCGGCGACTACGGGGCGTTTAGCTTTTACCCCACCAAGAATCTCGGCGCCCTCGCAGATGCAGGCGCCGTAACAGGCAATGATGAAAATCTCCGGCAGAAGATCAGCGCTCTTCGAAACTATGGATCAACCGTAAAATATTACAATGATGTGGCCGGATTCAATTCAAGGCTGGATGAGATGCAGGCCGCATTCCTGTCGGTTAAGCTGCAAAAGCTCGACGTTATCAATCAACACAAAAAAAAGTTGGCTGCTTTATACCTTAAGGACCTGAAAGATGATTTTATCAAACCCTCCGTGCACCCGGACCATTGCGACGTATACCACATTTTTAATGTCCGTCATCCCCGCCGCGACCAGCTCCGGGAATTCCTGCTTGCAAATGATATCAGGACAGAAATTCATTACCCTGTGCCTCCCACCAGGCAAAAAGCCATGAAAGGCATACTGGATGGCGTGTCTACACCTGTATCAGACGAGATTCACAGAACCACGTTAAGTTTACCAATCTCATATTTCCATACAGGCGATGACGTACTACGGGTTATAGAGGTAATGAATAAATTTTAAGGCATGGGAGACATCAGGAAACAAAGCATTTCTTCTTCACTACTCATTTACATGGGCTTTGCCTTCGGCGCCCTGAACACATACCTTTTTACCAAGGAAGGTTTTTTTGATCCTTCCCAGTATGGGTTAACGCAGGCACTGGTGAGCATGAACCAGGTTTTTTATTCTTTTGCGTGCCTGGGCATAACAAGTGTAATGAGCAGATTTTACCCGTATTATTACGACAGCCTGAAGAAAAACGAAAATGACCTGTTAGTGGTTGGATTCATCGTTTCCATGGCCGGATTCGCGTTGGTGGTAGCCGGAGGCATTGTTTTTAAGCCTTTTTTCATTCAGAAATTTTCCGAGAAATCACCCCAGCTCGTTGACTATTATTTCTGGCTATTCCCGTTCACTTTCTTTTTCCTCGTATTTTCTATCCTTGAAGCACATGCTGCGATACACAAGAAAACCGTATTTCCAAACTTTCTGCGCGAAGGCCTTGTGCGGGTATGTACTACCCTGCTTATTTTGTTATACATTTTTAAAGTTATCCCTTTTGATGTATTCGTAAAGCTGTTTGCTTGTATTTACGGGGTTACGGCATTTTTATTATTCGCGTACCTGAACAAGCAAAAAAGCCTGCATTTTGTATTTAAAATCAGCAAAGTAACACGGAAGAAAGGAAAGGAAATGGCCCTGTTCATTAGTTACATATTCTTCGGGATAGTTATACATACGGTTGCTCAGCAGATCGACAGCATTTCAATCACCAGCCAGTTAGGCCTGCAGCAATTAGGAATTTATACCTTGTCTCAATACATTGCAACGGTTGTACAGGTACCGCAGCGCGGCATTGCAGCAATTGCCACTCCCTACATGTCGCAGGCGTGGAAAGATTTTAATTATGCAGAAATCAAACGCATATACACGCGAAGCTCCATTAATCTCCTTATCATTTCCCTTTTTATTTTCTTTAATATCTGGCTGAATGTTGACAATGCCTATGACCTGTTGCGGATGGACAGTGCTTATGAAACCGGCAAAAACGTAATTCTTCTCTTAGGCATAACCAGGATCATAGACATGGGAACAGGCGTTAACAGCCAACTGCTGTACACTTCACCTGCATGGCGGTTTGAATTCTACAGTGGTGTCATCCTTCTTGCCCTGGCATTCCCGTTAAATTACTTCCTGGTAAGGCGATACGGGATCATCGGCGCAGCATATTCAAATGTTATCGCGATCAGTATTTATAATATCATACGCATCGTGTTTATTTACGTCAGGTACAGAATGCAGCCCTTTAATGAAAAAACAATCTGGACCATTCTCGGCGCCGTTATCATATACTATATCGTTTACAGGCTTTTTTCGGGCTTCAGCGGGTGGGGAGGAATGATAACCCGCTCTGTTGTATTCTCCGGAATCTTCATCACTTTAGTGTATGTATTCAATCTTACACCCGATTTCAAACCCGTTCTTGAATCTGTCAAAACACGGTTAAAGCGAAGATAGCTTTTCGAGAAAAAGTTTCATTCCCTGCTTCTTATCCGTATTGAAATCGTAGCTGACATATTCGGTATAATACTTCTTTAGATCGAATAAGGGGTATGGGATGTTATTGACTATTTCATCGATCCTGCCGAGTCCGGCCTTACAGGCATCGTTAAACGAAGAGGTAAAAGCTTCATCAAGTTTCTTATTGCTGACCCAGGCCGCAAAAACAAAAGGCAAACCGGTATATTCTTTCCAATAAAACCCCAGGTCGTAAACATACGGCGATATTTGCCGTTGTTCAAACGCCCTGTCGCCAATGACCAGTCCGGCGGTTTTCCCGGTGATCTTATCCCGGAAATTTTTCCCTGCATCGATCAATTCGGGCCGGAGATTCCAGTATTCTTTCAGCAATATCTTTACCAGGCAAACCGATGTGCGGCTTTGATAATCCAATAATACCTTTTCCGCCTCTGCTAATTTTACTTCGCTGAATATACATACCGATCCTACCGCCCCTTCAGAACCGATGCAATAATCAGTGATAATATGCCCCTCTTTGAGCCGGGGTAAGATAGCAACAGGCACTAATCCGAGGTCAATTTCATTATGCAGCAACATCCGGGCGATACGGGCGGGATAATCATAGATCAATTCGATATCCTCTTTCATCATCCCGGCTTCAAAGCCGTAGATCAACGGTTTGGTATTCAGGTAACTAACGGCTCCAACCCGTATTTTTTTATGCATATTGTTTTATTGACCGAAGCGCCATGCCGGTAGTATATTGATCGCTTCCTTACATTGGTACATTCTTACGCCGATGCCCGTTCGTGGCATTACGCCGCTAAATTAGATATCTCTTACCCAATTAATAGTATAAGATTTAAAAAGTCCCCTTTCAAAATTAATAATGAACACGATCCCGCTTTTTGCCATCTGCCCAAAATTCATGAATATGAATGGTTTAAATTAATTTTGTAATATTTCTACACTCTTTTAACTCTTGTCATGGAACTCACCACACTCACCGCGATCTCACCTATTGATGGCAGATACCGCAAACAGGTGCATCATCTGGAGGATTATTTTTCGGAATATGCGCTGATGAAGTACCGCGTAATGGTTGAAATAGAATATTTCATTTTCCTTGGCGACAAACGTTTCTTCAACCTGGGGAGTAAGCCAAAAAAATTTCTAAAAGAGGTAATAGAAAATTTCAGTCCCGCAGATGCACAGCAGATCAAGGAAACAGAAAGGGTAACCAATCATGATGTTAAGGCGGTAGAATACTTTCTAAAATCAAAACTGGCGGAAGGTGGCGGAGATGAAGGAAATGAATGGATACACTTCGGCCTGACCTCCCAGGATATCAACAATACGTCGATACCCCTTGCCTGGAAACACGCCGTGGAAATAGAGTATCTTCCAATGGTGCTCAACCTGAATCAGCAATTACAACTGCTGGCACAACAATGGAAAGATGTAAGCATGCTTGCACGCACCCACGGGCAACCCGCCAGTCCTACCAGGCTGGGAAAAGAGATCATGGTATTTGTGGAACGCATCAGAAACCAGGTTGAGCAATTCATCAATATTCCATTTACGGCTAAATTCGGCGGAGCTACCGGGAATTTTAACGCGCATCATGTGGCTTTTCCAAAAAGAGACTGGGTGAAGCTTGCCAATGAATTTGTGGAAGGTCTTGGGCTGCAGCGTCAGCAATTTACTACCCAGATCGAACATTATGACAATCTTGCTGCTCACTTTGATGCCATCAAACGCATCAACAATATCCTGATCGATTTCTGCAGGGATATATGGACGTATGTATCAATGGATTACTTCAAACAGAAAATAAAAAAAGGCGAGATCGGCTCATCGGCTATGCCGCATAAGGTAAATCCTATAGATTTTGAAAATGCGGAAGGCAATCTGGGGCTTGCCAACGCGCTGTTAGAGCATTTATCTTCAAAATTGCCCATCTCCCGGCTTCAGCGAGACCTTACCGATTCAACGGTGCTGCGGAATATCGGCGTTCCTTTTGCTCATACTATGGTAGCCATCAAATCTATCGAAAGAGGGCTTGAACGGCTGGTACTCAACGACGAAAAAGTGGCAGAAGACCTGGATAACAACTGGGCAGTTATCGCCGAAGCGATTCAAACTGTTCTCAGAAGGGAAAATTACCATAAACCTTATGAAGCCCTAAAAGAGCTGACTCAGGGAAACCATAAAATAGATAAGCAGTCCATTCATTCTTTTATTGACACGCTTAATGTACCCCAGGTGGTGAAAAAGGAATTAAAAAAAATAACTCCCCATAACTATACCGGCATCATGGTTGATTACTAATTATGCCCGTCTTTTTATCAAATTATCTGAACACTATCGCCGCCACTTTTTAAGCCGGAGTCGGCATGCTAAAACCTAAAAAGTTTTCTTTTCTGCAGGGGTTGTTTGCTTTACATCCAAACCCCAGTCGATACCTTTCATTGTTGCGGGCAAGCCTTCCTCGAGCCACTTTGGTGGCGGTGCTGCCTTTAAGAAGTGATCAAAAAACTGCGACAGCCTGACAGAGAGATCTTTCCTGTTCCTCCTTTCCACGAGGTTATGATCCTCTCCATTATATTGAAGCATCCAGACACGTTTTCCAAGGCGTCGCAGCGCGGTAAATAATTCAATACCCTGGTACCAGGGGACAGAGCCGTCAGCGTCGTTATGCATGATCAGCAATGGGGTATTTATCTTATCAGCCTTAAACAAAGGAGAGTTATTGATATAAAGCGCTGGTTTATCCCATAGCGTAGCCCCAATCCTGCTTTGGGTATGCTCGTATTGAAATTGCCTGTTTAGCCCCGTGCCCCACCGGATACCACCGTAAGCACTTGTCATGTTGGCCACCGGGGCGCCTGCGCTTGCGGCAGCAAACATATTCGTCCTGGTAACCAGGTATGCCACCTGGTAGCCACCCCAACTCTGACCCTGGATGGCAAGACGGGCAGAATCAACCCAGGGTTTTAGAGAAAGGTATCTTGCTGCAGAAACAACAGAGTTATACGCATCCTCTCCGGGCTGCCCGGTTTTATAATAAATATCCGGAACAAATACCAGGTACTCATTACTCACGAAATAAGGAATGTTGATTGTGGATGCACTTGGAGCCGGCGGACGGTAGTTAAATAACCCATCGGCATTCTTCTCATAAAAATAAAAGATAACAGGGTACTTCCTGGAAGAATCAAAATTTTCGGGCTTGAATAATATGCCTTCAGATTCACGCCCATCAAACATTTTCCATTTTACCAGTTCCGAGGTCAGCCAGTTATAATTTTTTTGCTGAAGATTGATATTACTGATCCTGGTAAATGCTTTAAGATCGGTTGACAGGTAAACGTTGGTCTCCTGGATATTGGCCTTGTTTACAAAAAACACATCTGCATTTTCCGCTTTCTCCGGTTGTATATAGGTATCTGGCGACATCTGTAATTCCAGGGGGTCGCCCTTTTTATTTAACCCTTTCGTGAAGTAACCGCTGTATTTGGTCACTTTATTCAGGGCACTGAAAATGAGTTGCTGACCGGGTTGAATCGGGTTACTTACACTATCCCTCCGGAATCGTCTTTCATCGCCTGCATCAAACCTGATATTTCTCAATTCTATCCGGTTCTTTTTACCGAATGCATTGGTGATGTTCACCGGCGCCTTCTTTGCATCAGGGTCCACCTGCCATACGTCATACTTGTCATTGATCAATACAGCGGCGTCTTTTTCAATCCATCCACCCGTTCCATAGGCAGGTGGATCATCCGGGTGATCATCTTCATGATCATACAAAGTATCGGGAATTGATTTGGTGATATTTTTAATAATTCCGGAAAGCGTGTTATACGTAAAATAATGCCTTGCAACAGCATCATACCACAAGATGTATTTACCATTCGGAGAAGCAGTGAAATTACCACGCTGCTTGTCGGTTATATTCTTTCTTGAACCATCTTTGGTAGAAATAAGGTAAGCGGTTTTTCCCTCATAACCTAGCCACTGGGCCTGTATGCGATTACCTTTTGTAGAACTTCCCAACACGTAATCCGAGTTGCCTTCATCCATCAGGCTTATTTGTTCCGCGTCTTCTGCACCGAGCTGCACTACCCTGTCCACGCCCACCTGCATTACAGCCAGGTAACCCTTTAGTAAGTTCCTCCTGAGTTCTACCAGTTGTTGTGGTTGAAGATAATCATCCTTATAGTTCCAGATATCAAGCCTTGCCGTTTCAAATTCTACCAGGGTTGTATCCCGCGCGCGTCGGATTTGCGATAACGAAAAATAGAGTTTCTTTCCGTCTTTACTGAAAATGGGCTTTACGTTTTCATTTACGGTAAGCCCTCTGGCAATGCCGGCCGTTGTAGTGTCCGCCATTAACCGCGCACTGTCCATCCCTGTTTTATAATACCACAATTTATATTGTTTGCGCGTTGCTTTTGAAACGCTATCCCTTTCAGCGATAAACGCAAGCTGAGAGCCGTTTTCGTGAATAGCAAGGTTCCGGATCTCATTGAATCGTTTGAAAATAGTATCGGTACGGCCATTATCCGGGTTTACCCATAAAACGGCTGCCGTAGAAAGAGGATCATTGTTTTTCCGCGTGGTTGAAATAACCAGCACAGATCCTATATCATTAAAATAGTAATCACTGACCCGGTCAAATCGCTTTTCTGCGCCCGTCAGTAAGCTTTTTAACACAAGCTCAGTGCCTTCTTCACCCGGTTTAATAGCCGAGCTGCTGTCTTTTCTGTCACTTACCGCCATGGCCATTGTTCCTTTTGTTTTTATTTCCTCAGCAAGCGCTCGCAGGCTATCGGAAATCTGTAACAGGCTGTCTACCATACGGGAAAGTTTGGCAACCTGGGATGATGAGTCGGGAACATACCGGGTCTTAGAGGCGGATAAGTCTTTTTCGCGCAAAAAGGAAATCCACGCACCTCCTGCCCTTTTTGGTATCTTAAAACTTTTAACGCGCGGGACCTTGAAAACTTCATCCTTACCCAGGATGACAATGGCTAATGAATCTTTAGGCATATCGTCTGCCATTCTTTTTTTAATCCTGGCTTCACGGAGGGCTTTAAAATACGGCCGGATTTTAACGATAGCGAACCTGCTGTCTTCGGTTATTGATGTACCATACCCCCTTGGGATTACCTTACGAAACTTTTGGTCTGATGACTGAATGATCGTTTCTCCGTCGCCTTCCTGCGGAGTAACGGTATACACAACCCACTTGCCATCGTTGCTTATTTTTTTATCTGAAATACTTTGCCACTGATCATACACGGTATGATCAAGTGGTTTCTTTTGGGCGAACAGCAACGCAGATGATACAATCCATATAGTCTGCAATAATAAAGTTTTCATCTTTGGTAGTTGAAGTATTTTGAATACGGTAAACAAATCGTGTCCTAAGGGGCACTTACCTGCAAGCTGAGTAAGATTAAGGAAGAACTTCGATAGAAGCTTTTATAAATGTAAGAAGATTCATTTTAATTCCCGGCGTGATCTTAATAATTTATGGTCTCAACGCCGGTTAACAACAGAAATGCATCACCGGTGTATTTCACTCGTAAAATGAAATGCTATCTCAGGGTTATTGATCCTCTCGGTATTCAGGAACCACTCACTTTGAGCCAGGTAAACAGGGTTGCCGTCTTTGTCTTCGCCAACATTGGCAGCCTTAAACCTGGTAAAATCAAATAATTTTTTGGGGTCTTTACTGGTGATCCAGCATGCTTTGTAAAACGGCAGGGAGTTCAATTGCACAGAAGCCCCGTATTCCTGCAGCAACCGGTATTGGATCACCTCAAACTGCAACTCTCCTACACAACCGATGATCTTTTTATTGCCACCGTACTGTGTAAACAGCTGCGCTACTCCTTCGTCGGTAAGCTGAAGCAAACCTTTCTCCAGTTGCTTTGTCTTCATCGGGTCTTTGTTGACCACTTCCTTAAATATTTCAGGAGAGAAAGAAGGGATCCCTGTAAAGTAAAAATCTTCACCTTCAGTGAGGGTATCACCGATCTTAAAGCTTCCGGTATCGAATAAGCCGATAACATCACCCGGAAATGCTTCTTCAATTACGTCTTTATCTCGTGCCATGAAAGTATATGGATTGCTGAAACGGACGTCTTTATCAAGCCTAACATGGTGAAAATATTTGTTCCGCTCAAATCTTCCCGAGCACACCCTCAGAAAGGCGATCCTGTCTCTGTGCCTGGGATCAAGGTTAGCATGTATCTTAAAAATAAACCCACTGAACTTGTCCTGGTTTACATCCACCACGCGTGTAGATGTTTCCCGGCTTCTTGGAGTTGGGGCAATACGCACGAAAGTGTCAAGCATTTCTTTTACACCAAAGTTATTTACGGCACTGCCAAAAAAAACCGGCGCTACTTTTCCCGCCAGGTAATCTTCCGTATTCAACTCTCCATGTACGCCATCTACCAGTTCCACGTCCTCGCGCAGGGTAGCCGCATCCCGCTCCCCGAGCCTGTCATCGATCAGTGGAATGCCGAGGTCGTTAATTTTTACAACTTCTTCTCCGGTCGCCTTGGTATTGGCCGTAAAAAGCACCAGGCTCTTGTCAGACAAATTATAAACCCCTTTGAAATCCTTCCCGCTGTTGATAGGCCAGGTCATCGGGTGCAGTTGGATCGACAATTCTTTTTCTATTTCTTCAAGAAGGTCAAAGCGGTTCTTACCGTCACGGTCAAGCTTGTTGATAAAAACAATAACGGGGGTGTCACGCATCCTGCATACTTCCATTAACCTGCGCGTCTGCGCTTCAACACCATTAACGCTGTCTATAACGAGAATTACGCTGTCAACCGCTGTAAGCGTGCGGTAGGTATCTTCCGCGAAGTCTTTGTGGCCGGGCGTATCGAGAAGGTTTACGAGGTTGCCATTATATTCGAAGCTCATCACCGATGTAGCCACGGAAATGCCACGCTGACGCTCAATCTCCATAAAATCGCTCGTTGCATGTTTTTTTATTTTATTGCTTTTAACTGCACCTGCTATTTGAATAGCTCCTCCAAACAAAAGGAACTTTTCCGTTAAGGTTGTTTTACCTGCATCGGGGTGGGATATGATCGCAAATGTTTTACGCTTATTGATCTCGTTTGTGTACTTCATATTTCGGGGTGCAAAGGTAGGCTTTCATTCATTCATGTGAAAAGGCTTCTGCAGATATCTGCCGCGAGGGAGCGTTAACATTTGATGTTGCGTTCCGCCGGGTCAATAGAATTTCACCGTCCAGGTTCTCGAAAATATTTCACCTGCTCCCAATTTGTTAATGCCTTCTTTATTCGCCAGTTGGCGGTTGCTGTTAACGGAATCTGCTATGCCGCACCACGGTTCTATACACACGAAGTCTGCTCCACCTGCTGCCCAGATTCCCAGATACGGGAACCCGGAGAAATTAAATTCGAAACCATGTGAAGTTTTATTGCTTTTTAGTGAAACGCCTGTCGAGGAAAAGTTCTTGAACACCAATGCATCACGGCTGAATAAATCTTTGCTAAGGGGTAAAGTTTTTGTGTTTTCAAGTAAAGGAATGGGCGAACTTTCAATCAGTCCGTCTTTTGCAATCGGCCAGCGCCCGGCATTTTCTGTTTCCGCAAATTCAAGATAGTAATCTTCATAATTTGTGCCGGCCGCGAGGGGCACTTTAAAAGCCGGGTGGCCACCCACCGAGAAGTACATAAATGGTTTGCCTGTATTTTGGACGTGGTAAGTAACGCTTAAGCAGTCCTGGTTTAAGGTATATTGTATATCGAAAGTAAAGCTGAAAGGAAATTTTGCTAACGTTCTCTCATCACTTGTAAGGGTTAAAACTACTTCGTGCGGCGATAGTTCTTTGATGCCAAAATCGAGTTCACGTGCAAATCCGTGCCTGCCCAGCTCATACGTTTTTCCTTCAAACTCATAACTATTTTCTTTTAAAGCGCCTACGATTGGAAACAGCACCGGTGATTTCTTCGCCCAGAATGCAGGATCGCCGCTCCATAAGTATTCAAGGTAGAGTGATTTATGATAAATACTGGAGAGTTCTGCTCCCGTTCGTTGAACAGATACCGCAAGAAAATCATTTTCAATAACGTACATACAGGGGTGATTAGATTCTAAAGTAAGGTAATTTTTGACTGAAATGAACGGCAAGTGGTAATCATCTTTTTGTATCTTGCACAAAATAAAAGTATCCAGCCAGGTTCTACCATATTACACTTTCTCGATCAGAACTTAGACTTCCTCGATCACCCCGTGGCCTGAAGCAACCATATTCCCGTTCATTCTCTCTACCATTTTTTTGATCCAAAAATATTAAGATGCAAACCACCGGTGATACCTCTGCTAAATCGCAGTACTTTATCGATCTTGAGGAAAAGTACGGAGCTCACAATTACGATCCCCTGCCTGTTGTGTTGAGCCGTGGAGCGGGTGTTCATTTGTGGGATATCGAAGGAAAACAATACTATGACTTTCTCAGCGCTTATTCAGCCGTAAACCAGGGTCATTGCCATCCCCGCATCGTTGAATCTCTTGTTCAGCAGTCCCGGAAGCTTACGCTTACTTCCCGTGCTTTTTACAATGATGTTTTGGGGGAATACGAAAAGTTTATCACCGGGTATTTTGACTATGATAAAGTGTTGCCTATGAACACAGGGGTGGAAGGTGGTGAAACAGCCATCAAGTTAGCCCGCAAATGGGCGTACCTGAAAAAAGGCGTTGCAGAAAATAAAGCCAAAGTAATATTTGCGGAAAATAATTTCTGGGGAAGAACACTCGCCGCGATATCTTCCTCAACTGATCCGGGGAGCTATAAAGGTTTTGGCCCCCTCATGCCAGGCTTTGACATCATACCATACAATGATCTTCCGGCGCTTGAAAAAGCCTTCCAGGATCCTCATGTGGCCGCTTTTATGGTAGAACCCATACAGGGAGAAGCCGGAGTAGTCATCCCCGACGATGGATACCTCCACGGCGTAAGGGGATTATGCAATGAATACAATGTGTTACTTATTGCAGACGAAATCCAAACCGGGTTAGGACGTACAGGCAAATTACTGGCCTGTGATCATGAAAATATCCGTCCGGATATCCTGATCCTTGGTAAAGCGTTGAGCGGCGGCACCATACCCGTCAGCGCCGTACTTTGCGATGATGAGATCATGCTTAATATCAGGCCGGGCGAGCACGGCAGTACTTACGGGGGAAATCCGCTGGCGTGTGCCGTAGCGATAACGGCCCTGCAGGTTCTTAAAGATGAAGGGATGATTGAAAATGCCAACCCCATGGGAATTCTACTGAGAGACGGATTGAACAAGCTAAACTCATCGCATATTAAAGAAGTTCGTGGTAAAGGATTATTAAATGCCATCGTTATCGAACACAAGGATGAAAAAGCGGCTGCTAATTTATGTCTGTCGCTCATGCGAAACGGCCTGCTTGCAAAGCCTACTCACACAAACAAGATCCGCTTCGCTCCGCCACTTACGATCAATGCAGAGCAAATGAAGGAATGCGTGGAAATCATAGGAAAAAGTTTATCGGCCCTTGATTAGAACCCGGAGCTGATCCGCTTCAGTCATCGGTGTTTTCCATCCCCGGAGGTGTGGCATTCCGGACATTACTGCCGTATCGCGTGCATCATAAGGCAACCATCTCCCGATGCTTACATCAGAAAATAAAAATCAAACGATTCTTCTGAAACATGAAGCGGTATTCACGGTTTGTGTTCAGCCGTTCCAGAAATATAGGTGCATTTTAAATTGTCGCCCCACCGGGCCATTGGTAATCAGGCATACTCTACCTTATTACCTATTAAAACTGCATATTCTAAATACATTAAAAAAATATATAACACCCATTTAGCTTTACCAAAACACTTTGCAACCTTTTGGTAGCATTCATGAAATAAGGTAATAAGGTCGGATTGGTTGAATAAACCGTTTTCTACTAAGGTTAAATTGAAAAATGACGTAAAATTTTTAGACCTCCGCGTGGATAGATACCGGGACGGGTTGCGGTTTCCGGAACAGATTGCCTTAAAGTTGCATAATCCCGTTATTTCTAAGAGCTGAACTACGCAATTAATCGATCACCTTAGTAGAAAAACGGTTTGTGTAGACTCATATACCTTATTAAAACTGCATATTCTACATACATTAAAAAACAGATAACACCGTTTTACCTTTACCAAAACACTTTGCAACTGTTTGGTCGCATTCATGAAATAAGGTGACAGGGTTAGTAGTAGCATCTTTAAGGATAGGATTGAACAATATTAAGCAACAACGGTGGCGCCTTACCAACGGCGACAATTTGAAATGCACCCAAAAATGTTCACCCGGCCCATCTCTCCTTTACTTCATCTATCTTTAATTCCTAAACTCAACTTATTGGATACACATCTTCACCATGATCATGCAGAATACCACCTGCAAAGTTCGGATCTGCTCAGGGATGTGGTCATTGGCATGTCAGACGGGTTAACCGTTCCCTTTGCGCTGGCTGCAGGTTTAAGCGGAGCCGTTGACTCAACCAACCTTATCATTATTGCAGGAGTTGCCGAGATAGCTGCAGGGTCGATAGCGATGGGTCTGGGCGGATACCTGGCAGGAAAAACCGAAGTAGATCATTATAATTCAGAGCTGAAAAGGGAATTCAGAGAGGTGGAACAACTTCCTGAACGCGAACGCGAAGAGGTAAAAACTTTTTTTGCAAACATCGGCCTTAGTGAAGATGTGCAGGAGCAGGCCGTGGAAGAAATGACAAAAGACAAAGTGAAGTGGGTGGATTTTATGATGAAATATGAACTTGGTTTAGACAAACCGGATCAGAAAAGGGCAGGAAAGAGTGCATTCAATATTGGCTTTTCTTACATCATTGGCGGGATCATTCCGTTAAGCCCTTATTTCTTTTTCGACAATGCAATTACGGGGTTGAAATATTCAGCAGCAATAACCCTGGTATGCCTGTTTGTATTCGGATATTTTAAAAGCAGGATGACAGGAGTAAACCCCTTGGCGGGAGCATTTCGGGTAATGATGATAGGCGCCCTGGCCGGAGCCTGTGCTTTTGGTATTGCCAAATGGATTGAAGGCTGAGTATGTAAACTATCATTCTGTTCCTCAGGCGACAAGCCAACGGTTAGGCACATACGGAAGAGTAAATATAGGAACGGTTCGTGCTTTTGAATCCATATCTTCCAACGATTAAAGGACAAAGCACGAAGCGTTCCTCTGGAACGCGGTTCGGGGTCGATTGTGTTTCTAAACACGTAGTGTTCGTCCAATCAAAGGGTGCCCGATACTGAAATAAACGCGCGATCTCGAAAAACAGGAACCTATTCAGTTGAATCCTTTTCTTTTAATTTAACGTCAGGAAACAAAGCAGCAAAGACCATTAGAGCGGATGCGATCATAAGCAGGTAAAGACCCATCTTTTTTTCCGGGCATTCGCCCGCTCTGCAGGTAGAAAGAATGATGAAATTACGCATGCTCCATGCAAAATTCAGCCCGCAAACAAATAAATTCGCTCGTTTTGCTGTTACAACAGGCAGCACGAAAAGGATAGCTGCTATTATACTTATGAGAATATTAAGTAGTGCAGGCCTGCCAAAATTAGTACCTTCCGCATGTAAACCGCTTATGGTGATATTTTTAGAAGCAACGACTACCCACGGCTGAAACGCAGCTATCACCAACAGCGCCACTGCCAGCAGCCCTAACCACTTGCTATACTTCATTGTTCAGCCATCTGATGAAGAGTAAAATTAATCATATAGCTCCTTCAGCACAGATTTCTTATTCAAACTTCAAATCAACTCTCCTGTCTAACGGGTTGGGCCTCTTTGATCTGCCTGAGTCAGATAATCCAGGCTCTTCTGATATGATCCGGTCTTCCGGGATTCTGTATCTGGAAACCAGCAGCGTCTTCACGTAATTGGTGCGTTTTTTGGCGATAGCCTGGTTCGTTGCGGGGTTTCCTACAGGGTCAGTAAACCCTTTTAATACGATAATGGCATTTGCATTCTCCCTTGCCACCTGGCTTACCGGACCTATTTTACCCACCTGATCACCTGAAAGTGTGGTGGCACCCATTTTAAAGTATACACTGATGACAGGGAAGTTTTTGACATCAAAGTTTTCTTTTGTTACAACCGGTTTTTCCACAACAACGGGTTGCCTGTCTTTCAGACTTTCTAACTGGGCTCTGATCATTTCCAGTTCCGACCGGAGAGAATTCACCTTGGATGTGTCGGTTTGGACAGGAACAGGCTGCGGGATGTATATGGGCTGTGGATTACTTTGTTGATTTGACTGATTAACCTCACCTCTTAATCTTGCAAGCTCAGACCTGAGCAACGATATCTCATTATAATCCCGGTCATTATAGTTCCGGTCATTGAAATCGCGGTTGCGGTCACGGGAATTATCTCTCTGGTAAACAACAGGAGGGGCTGTCTGCCGGCGGGCAGCATAGGCTCTGTCTCTTTCTGATCTTACCCTTTCGTATTCCAAAACTAATTCCCTGTTCCGTCTTTCCACCTGCTCCACCGTTGCTCTCATTCTTTCAGCATTAGCATTATAATACCTTTCCAATTCGAGATTCCGATTGGCGGGTGTAACACTAATCACTTCCTCTTTTGGTTCTTTTTTAAATATTTTCCGAAAGAAACCAGGCTTTTTCTGTGTGCTGTCAACCTGCACCTCTCTTCCCTCGCTGCTAGGTTGAGTGCGCGATTCTGCCTGGCTTACATTTTGCTCGTTTTCGGGCGGGTTGTCATTTTCAGTGGTTGCATTTCCTTTATTTTTATCTGATTTAAACAGGCGCTGAAAGAATGTTCTTTTCTTTTGAGTTGAGTCCTGTGAAGGAGGGCTTACCCTCGTTTGGGTTGACATAGTATCGGCTGAGGCCGGAGTTTCCCGTACTTCTTTGGTTTTATCTTTACGGCCAAATACTCTTTGAAAAAAAGTCTTTCTCTCGCGGGGAGCTTCAACCGCGTTTGCGTCACTTTCTGCAAATGAAACTCTTCTATAATAAGCTGCCGAATCACTTGACCGTTTTAGCTGATTCTGCAACAAGGCTAATGAGTCGGCATTTTGTTTCAGACGGGTTTCCAACGCTCCGATATCTCTCGAAAAAGCGGCGGTGTCTTCCTGAGCGGCGGGACTGTCGGACAGCGCCTGCTCCCTTTGCTGCATTTGCCTTTCGAGTTCATTCAACCGCTGCTCCATCGAGTCTGCTCTTGCCTGGTCAGAAGAAGCCGCCCCCCGGTTTAAATTCCGCTGATTTGTATTGCGTACCCGGCGCTGCGCTTCAACTTTTCGCGCTAATGAATCCACGCTTCTTCTATATGCAGTGTTGGTACGATAACGCCTGTCTTTTTTAAGGTTCTTTACTTCATTGTCGAGAACCCTTATGTCTGCCGTGCTTACCGTGTCTGCCTGCATACTAAAACTCCTGTCCTGATTTCCGGCATCATCATTAAAACGTCTTTCTATTGTGGCAGGCACGTCATCATTTACCGGCATTCTATCATATTGATCCTGCGTCATGCCCGCATTACCTGGATTCTGGCTTTGATTCTGCAACCTGTTCATTTCAGTTCTGAGGCTGTCAAGCTGCAGGTTATAAATCTGCAATCGCAAATTATCTTCCCTGCTTCTGGTTCGTTGCTGTAAAATTTTACTCTTTGCCCTGTTCAGGGAATCCACCTGATACTGCAGTTGCTGATATCGCGGCGTACTTTGCTGGCTCCTCAGGAGGTTTTTGATTTCCCTAAGCTCTCCCGTTATCGACTGTAATTCGTTTTGAACATCAGAATCGTTTCGGTTTAAAGTCAGTTGCCGGTTCATACTATCCCGAACAGCTCTTAAGGTATCGTTATTGGCCCTGATCAATGAATCTATTTTTTTAAGAACAGCAGAATCCTGCTTCACAACTGCCTTTGCGGCGGCGGTATCTTTTTGCCGGGTAAAAGGCATACTTAAAGAATAAATTACAGGTGCTTTGAAGACCTTTGGTTTTGGCTTCCCTGATAAGCCGAAATTTAGTACAACCCTATTGTTGATATATATATCATTAACGCCGTCATCATCGCCCCGCCGGAGGGTAACAGGGTTAACCACATTATAGCCCGGCCGCGCAATATATTGCTCCCGCGGGGTAGGGTAAGAAGCTTTATATCTCCCGCTTACATCATCGAGGTAATCACTTGCTGAATATTTGATGTCAGACTGAATGGCGATGGTAAACTTTTCGCTTAGGCGAAAATTCAGGGCTAACCCCAGGTTGGCATAAGGTTCTACGTTGCTGTATTTTTCCTCTGTTTCCGTACGTATGTCGCGCAGATCGGTTTCATACTGGTCATCCCTGTTTGTTGATGGCTGATTGTAATTGTAGGGAGCACCGTTGGCATCAAAAAGATCACCTTTCACAGTGAATTTCGAAACTCCGGCGCCAAGGTAAAAAGAGGGATAAAAGAAGGAATTAACCGGCAGAAATTTTCCGTTGTTTGTATTGAATGTAAAGGCAAGCCCGGCATCCTGAAGATTGGTTCTGAAATTCAGCGAGCGGGAGTAATTCGGGACATTGACGTCAAAAGATCCGTCCTTATTCCGGTACCTGTCGCTCATTGAAAACTGAAGAGAGTTTGCCTGCAAAAGGAAACCCAGCGTAGGAGTAACCCGTTTTTCCAACAGCACACTAAAAGACGGGCGGTCGTGATAATACTTATTGTAGTCGATAAACCGGAAGGTTTTATAGAAGTCACCTAATTTACGCACGCGGTAGTAACTTACGTCTCCATAATAGTTGGTATACCCGACTCCTAAACCCAATTGCCAGGCAGAATTCCCGGTATTTTGTGCAAAAGAAGTCCCGGCAATAGTTACTAACCCAAGGAAGCATAAAGTATTAAGGATGGCTTTATTAATATAAATATATTTCATAGTGGTTTAATTAATGAATACCCGCAGCTTACTTCTTATTTAATCCCAACCATAAATTGAACTGAGCATTAAGTCCAATAAATGGCTTCAACTGCACATCTTCTGTTTTTATATTGGAGATAGTATTTTTCTCGGTGGATATAGCAACAACTCCGGCGTTAAGATTTATAAAATCATATATCCGGAACCCAAGGCCGGTAAACACAGGCCTTCCGACAATAGGGCCAGTAAGTTTAGCGCCTGCACCATTTCTGAAGTTCTGAAGAAAAACACCGAGAATAAAACTTGTGCGCCCGTAATGTGTTTCCGATCCATTGCCCAGCGGAAATGATAAACCGGCGTAAGGACTGGAATCATATTCGATGTTGCTGAGTTTGCCGCTAAGGTAAATTCCGCCGTAGCCGACAAATAAAGGCAGTACTGTTTGTGAACGTTCAGTTATCCTGTTGGCAATGATAAAAGAATCGTACAACTTTACGATATCGAGGTTCAGATAATTATCTGCTTCATTGAGAATAATCCCTTCTAATTCTGAGGTAAGCTGGCTGGCATACATCGCCTTCAATTCGTCTGGTGACTTTAAAGAATCCGCGGCTGTCGGGGCAATGTTAAACCGGGCGTTGCTTAAACGGGCCCTGTCTACCTGTTGCAGCTTTAATTTTACGATGTCAGAAAAGCCTTCAAATTCCCGTTGTTGTGTATTGCGGTAATACATCAGGCTTCTTCTAAAGACACCGTTAAGGTCGTCTACCACCTTTTCAGAATTTTTTTCTACATTTATCCCCTTGCTGTTCGCTTCAACCATTGCACGCAGATAGTTGGTAATATTCTGATGCACGATTTGTTTTAGGGCAACCCTTTCAGAGTCGCTCAGCAAAGAATAAATGGTTACTTCAAACCCATATTTGCTGTTGTTCCGAAGGCGAAGGTCTACGGGTAATTCCGCAAAATCACCTGTAAAATTCACCGGCCTGGCCCAGTAAGTTCTTTGCAGAACGTTTTTACTGTCATTGCCTTTAAAAATATTAATACGGATAATACCGGTTTGGCTCGTCACTGGTACCTGAATGTCAAAAGTTGACTGCGGGGGCAGTGGTTCGCCCTGGTTAATTCTCCGGTTCTGAGGTTCCAGCAAAACCCGTTTGTTTTGCGCTTGCAATTGTTGAACAGAAAACAGAAATAAACTAAAAACTGGTAGCCATTTTTTCATACAGGAGGTTTTCTTTTTGTAGTCAAAAACAAATGCCATCAACTTAAAGTATTGATGTACAGCAAGGTAAGCTTAAAATGAATAAAATTGAGGAACGCAGGCCTGACTTTCTTGTGGACTTTTTTTCTCAATAAATCAGATAATTCGCTGAAAGTCAATGAAGATTTTATGGCTATGCTATCGAAACCCGTTGACCGGAACGGATAATGAGACTGTGGTTCCGGTTCCTATTGCGGATATGATGGTCAATTCACCGCCGATCAGCTTTGCCCTGGAGTTTATATTGCGGAGGCCTGCACCGGTATGACCTGGTTGATTGCTGTTGTCAATTTTATCTGGGTTAAATCCTTTTCCGTTATCAGAAATGATAATGGAAAAACGATCCGGCAGTAATGTACATTCAACAGAGATAATGCTTGCACCGGCATGTTTTATGATGTTGCTTAAGGATTCCTGTACGATACGATAGATAATGGTCTGTATGGGTAACGTAAAATCTATCTCAATATCATTATGTGTCAAAGAAGCAGCTATCAAACCTGTTTCAGAAATGCATTCGAGATCATTAGCGACCTGTTTTATCAATCCTACTGCTGCAAGGTTGGCTGCGTCCATACTTTTAGAGATATTGCGCAGGCCGTCCAAAGCATCACTCACCAGTTGAATCGATTTAAATATCTGCCTGTTAACGTGGATGTTGTTTTTTATATGAAGTGAAGTCAATTGCAATTTAACTACCGTTAGTATCTGGCCGATATTATCATGAAGCTCCTGCGATATTTTCCTGAGAAGCTGCTCCCGGATCTCTAATTCAATTTGCACCATCTGGTGTTGGCTGACGAATGGCTGCTTTACTTTGCGGGAAACTTTCAGGAACGTTAAAAGGCCGGACAAATTTGCGATAGCCAGGAACCATATTACCGGATTGCTGTTTACCGCTGCATAGAGAATATATTGATGGACGATCATTATCATCGGGATTGACAGTAACATTCCGCAAATACGTGCCCGGATAATTTCTCACGAACCGGGTCTGCACGTCAGATACATCACAGATTTTCTGAAAGCAAACGTTGTTTCCAAATAATTGACGACTTGCTGTTTGGCTTAGTAAATTCAGTTCACTTCAGAAGGTTAAAAATACGATGATATGAAGAGGTGGAGACTTGATAAAAATCAAATAACGTGTTTAATCCTGCTAAGTGTTTCGAGGGTTATTCCAAGGTACGAAGCAATAAATGTGGACGGCACTCTTTGTATTATTTCCGGGAAATGATCCATCAGGTGTGCATAGCGTTCAGCAGCCCGCTGCATTCTCAAAGAATACAATCGCTGTTCGCTTAAGGCATAATATTTCTCGGTAAGCACCCTTCCTATAAAGTTGAATTCCGGAAATTGGAGGTATAACGCCTGGAGGGTGTTATAATCAAATGAAAATACTACGCATTCTTCCAGCGCCTGTATGTTTTCGTAGCTTGGTCTTTGTTTGAAGAAACTTTCCACTGAAATGATAAGATCACCTTCTTTCATAAACCACGAAGAAACTTCTCTGTCTTCCTTTACATAAAAACACCGGGCAAGTCCTTTTTCAATAAAGCAGATGTTCTTACATACTTGCCCCTGCTTTAATAAAAATGACTTTTTCGGAAAAACGAGGGTCTCCAGGTTCAATTCCAGGAGCTTCAACAATTCTTTGGGTAAGGGGTGTATCTGATTCAAAGATTGGAGGAACTGATCCATAAAAATCGATTAGAACATTGAATAGGTTTTTCTTGCTAAGGTAACAGAAAATAAAGCTCTGCCAGAATACAATTAACCCAGGATGATTGAATTTCAAGTTACGAAAGCCATACAAAAAAACCATTATATGAGCATAAATTTTATAAACAATTTTCCTTGTATTAGCGTGATGACTCATACGTACAGGCACAACAGGAGAAAAAGGTGATGTTGAACTTTTTGAGGATTTTGGTTATCCTTGGTGATGGAGGGAACCACAAAGCGGCAGCACAGAGAGCAACCAAAAGAACCGCAACCATTCCTTCTCCGTGATTCTTTCCTCTGTGCTTCTTTTATATAACCCGAGGTAGGATATTGGTAATCAACTCTTCGCTTATGCAGATTTTCGTTGTGTGCTTCGTGGTTTGTTGTGTTCCGTGTCCAAAAAGGGAGCAGTCCGGGTATGGGGTATTTGCCGTAAATCATCATATTACGGTGCGCTGCACCTTAATAATCAACGCAATTTTGTTTCTACAAATATCGCGGTGCGCTGCACCTCTTATATTACGAGGCGCTTTTCTGGAAATACAAGGGTTCGCATGTTATTTATATCTACATTCTTCCAATGGTGCAGCGCACCAGAATATTTGTAGAAAAATTTATGATTTCAAATCAGGTGCAGCGCACCGTAATATTTTTTTTATGAAATTCTATCTGTCTTTCCTTACCCGAACGGCCTACCACACTCTTTTGTCATCTTTCATGAGCCCCTTTTTGGTTTTTTATGTAGCGACCTTTCGGGCGAAATAAAAGATCACTGAAAATTTTGCAGGCTGTGATTGGTGAGCAACCTGACAACCGTTATCTTACCAGATGTTTGAATCCCGATTCACCAAGGACTCCGTGATTTCCTTCTCCGTGGTTCCCGCTTCCGTGCTTCCCTTCTCCGCGCCCCTTCGTGGTTCCTGCTTCCGTGGTTCCCGGTTCATCCACCTTTGCGGCGTTGTTACTAAAAAGGTCAGGCCAACCTTTAACATTAACGCTGAATCCCTGGTAACCGCCATTTCGTTAATTTACACTCAAATAATTACAATGAAAAAATCACTAACCATCGTTATTGCTGCTTTCTCCCTGCTCGGCTCGAATTGCGGATGGTCACAATCAAACAAAAAAATTCCTGATTCTCCGGCTGCTGACGCTGAAACGGCTTACCCTATGCAATTGACTGATGCAGCCTGGAAAGAAAGACTGACCGATGAACAGTATTATATTTTGCGTAAGCAGGGCACCGAACGGGCTTTTACGGGCAAGTATGACAAATTTTATAAAAAAGGAACCTATTATTCTGCCGCCTCTTTACAGCCGGTATTCAGTTCTGAAACAAAATTCAATTCAGGAACCGGATGGCCAAGCTTTTATGCACCTATAAGTGACGATGCCGTACGCCTTGTAAAAGATGGCGGTGCCGGTATGGTAAGGTGGGAAGTGGTGGACAGCAAAAGCGGGTCGCATCTCGGGCACGTATTTGATGACGGCCCTGCACCTACCGGAAAAAGATACTGTATGAATTCGGCCGCGCTGATTTTTGTACCTGAAGGCGGGAAACCACCAGTAAATTCGAAAAAGCAGAATTAAATTATATAGTATGAAATCTCTGTTTGCATCAATAGTTGCGATTGTAATGTTTTCTTCTTGTGGCCAGACACAAAGCAAAGCGCTGAAAATCCCCGTTGGCAATAACAAAGCGGCCTCGGCCAATGAAGCAGTTGCCACTTTCGCCCAAGGCTGTTTCTGGCACACGGAAATTATTTTTCAAAGCCTTGCCGGTGTAAGGGATGCGGTATCGGGGTATGCGGGTGGAAAAGACAAACAGCCCAGTTATGAAAAGGTAATTACGGGTAAGACAGGCCATGCCGAATCCGTGCAGGTATTTTACGATCCTTCCATCATATCTTATGAAACCCTCGTAAAAGCTTTCTTTGAAAGCCAGGATCCTACAACGTTGAACAGGCAGGGTAACGACGTAGGAACGCAATACAGGTCGATCGCGTTTTACCGGAACGATAAGGAAAAGCAGGCAATCGAATCGGAAATCCAACGGCTGGCCGAATCAAAGAAATACCGGAATCCGATCGTTACCGAAGTAGTTGCCCTCACAAAATTTTATCCGGCTGAAGATTATCACCAGGAATATATTTCCCATAATCCGGGTAACCCATATGTGCGGAATGTGTCCATCCCCGACTACGTCAAATTCAGAAATGAGTTTAAGGGAAACTTTAAACCATAGTTTGCGACAGTACCGTAAGTTTGATTACCCGGAGTACGAATTATATGTGACGCCGGATGATTACCTTTAAAACCCCGGCTACCGGCAGCAATTTAACAAGCAGTGGAATGTCTATTCCGCCGCACCAAGAATGAACACGGTCATGCCCTTTGGTCCATGCGCGCCTAATACGAGAGATTGTTCAATATCCGCAGTTTTCGATGGCCCTGCTATGAATACACCGAAACCATAATCCGCACCGGCTATAATGTTATAGGCTTCATGCATCGTAGCTACGATATCTTCTTTACGGACAACAGCCGCCAGGTATTGGCAAATAAAGGGAAGCGCCCTTTGCACCAAGTAGTCTTCCGTTACCCACAGAGAGCCGTTCTCTGCCACACCGAGGTGGGCTTTTACGATCGCCAGGTCTATACTTTCAAGAAGATGAGGGTCTTCATCCTTATCAATTTTCTCAAATCCGGCGAGTTCGTTACACGTCGTAACCGTTCGCTTTGCGTCGGGAAAAAGGGAATGGACAATTTCAACGATATTACCATAATCAGCAACAACGTACGCCTTACCGCCGATTGCTTCCAATATTGACATATATTTTTGAAGCAGGTTGGTTTCTTCCCGGTTAAACTTGTCAATATCAGGCAACGCCAGATATTCCGGTTGATTCGCTTTTACCGAGGCAAGTATTTTTTCTCTGCTATTCATGTGTTTTTTTACCAGATTGCTATTCAACGATAAGCTCTGATGAATGCTGATCAATTAAGAAACTTTCTATTGATGATATCCCCCAACTGCCGGGCACTTTGCTGATTTCTTATAAGACTCGTCGCCCATTCGTCATTTACTTTCTTCAGCATAAAATTATCAAAAATTGGGTTCATGGATTCTGCATAATAGGAACCGTTACTGAGAAGGAATACCCTGTACCCGACCTGCCGGTCGCTGATCATAACTGTTGCTTCAAACAAAAATTTCATTGGCGGGCTGTTCGAGTATTCATCAGACCGGTTATGGCAAAAACGGTTTGTTCTCCATTGAACCTGTAACCGGAACTACCGGAAGTGCTATTTATTATCTTTCCTGTTTTTCCTGTACCAATCTGAAAATGACTGATCAGGTGGTTCCGGCATCTCACGTTGCTTAAACCATGGGTTGAACTTGTTCTTTACCACGAATGGCACATGTTCCATAAACCACCTGCCTGCTTTGCCGGCAGTATTATAGATGGCAGCACTTGAAAGCGTCCAGCTCATCACATTCATACCCGCCTTTTTAGCGCCGGGTACATGCCCTTCGCTGACCAGGAGCTGGCGCCATTTATACAGCTGGTCGTGAATGTCAATTTTTACAGGGCATACATTCGAACAAGAGCCGCACAAGGTAGAAGCAAACGGGAGGTCGGCGTACTTCTTCATATCGAGGTTGGGGGCGAGAATCGAGCCGATCGGCCCTGAGATAGCCGTATGGTAGCTATGCCCGCCGCTGCGGCGATAAACAGGGCAGGTATTCATACAGGCGCCGCAACGGATACACTTGAGCGAATTGCGAAAATCCGCCCGCCCTAATTGACGGCTTCTTCCATTATCCACCAACACGATATGCAATTCTTTTCCCTGCCGTGGTTTTTTAAAATGGCTTGAGTAAGTGGTAATTGGCTGTCCTGTAGCGCTTCGTGCAAGCAGCCGTAAAAAAATACCCAGGTGCTTTCGGGCGGGTATGACCTTTTCAATGCCCATACAGGCAATATGAACATCCGCAAGGTGGGCGCCCATGTCGGCATTTCCTTCATTGGTACATACGACAAATTCGCCTGTTTCTGCTACTGCAAAATTTATACCGGTGAGGGCTATGCGACGCGTTAAGAACTTATCCCTGAGATGCTCGCGTGCTACACCTGTCAGGTACTGAGGGTCTGAAACACCTTCGGTTGTGCCAAGGTGTTTGTGAAACAATTCTCCTATTTCTTCTTTTTTTTTATGAATACACGGCAATACGATATGACTCGGCACTTCATCGGCCAGTTGAACAATGCGTTCTCCCAGGTCTGTATCAATCACTTCGATGCCATTTTCCGCGAGGTAATGATTAAGATGGCATTCTTCCGTTAGCATAGACTTGCTTTTGATCATTCTGTCTACGCCATGTTTTTTCACAATTGAAAGAACGATCTCATTGTGTTCCCTGGCGTCTTCCGCCCAGTGAATGATAATGCCGTTCTTTTGGGCGTTGGCTTCAAATTGCGAAAGGTAATCGTGAAGGTTCGACAGCACATTGTTTTTTATTTGCGAAGCTGCTTCGCGGAGTGACTCCCATTCGGGAAGGCTGTTGGCAGCGATATCTCTTTTGCGGCGCACCCACCACAGCGTTTCGTCGTGCCAGTTAACTCTTGGCTCATCTGCATTAAACCTTTCGGAAAGTTGTGCATGGTCTGGAGGATGTGGCATGATGAAGTTTTATTTTATTCGATGGTTCTTCGTAAAGATAATATTAAGCAACCTGCCGGATACATCACTACACTTAAATTCGTAAGGTTAATATCGGCGCGTGATTCCCGCCCTGCAGCGGCTGATGCTTGTAGCAGCGGCTGATGCTTGTAGCGCCGGCTAACCATGTCGTTTTACGGATGGCTATATCAATCAATGAACAAGCCTTTTCGTTTGTTTACACGGATAGTCATTCATCACTCCGCATTTAGTATTTCCGCAATGTGCAATACCTTAACTGTACTTTTCTGTCTTTTCAGGATACCTTCCATATGCATCAGGCAACTCATATCAGCCCCGGTAATAAATTCGGCGCCGTGTTTTAGATGATCCTTCACCCGGTCTTTTCCCATCTTTACCGATACCGCTTCTTCGGACACGCAAAATGCGCCTCCGAATCCACAACATTCGTCCTGCCGGTCAAGGGTAATGATTTCTATTCCCTTTACCATATTCAGTAACTGCATCGGTTTTGAAAAAGGAGGTGCAACCAGCTCACTCATCTGGGAGAGTTTTAACCCCCGTTGCCCGTGACAACTCTGGTGAACGCCAACCCTGTGAGCAAAGCGTGCATCAAGGCTGTTTATTTTTAGCACATCGGTAAGAAACTCTGTAAGCTCATAAATCCCTGAACGGATAGCCCTGGCCTGCGATTCGTGTTCACGATCATGTAAATGTTCTTTTATGTGTAATACACAACTACCTGAAGGAGATACGATATAATCAAATGAAGCGAAGTTCTTGACGAACAATGCATCGCAATCGCGTGTAAGATGCGCAAACCCGGAGTTCGCCATTGGCTGCCCGCAGCAGGTTTGTTTTAAGGGATATACCACTTTTACTCCCTGCTTTTCCAGTAATTGCAGGGTGGCAATTGCTGCTTTGGGATAGAACTGGTCAACGTAACAGGGAATAAATAGTCCGACAGTCATATTTGGACATCATTGGTGACGGCGTAATACTTTAGTTCAATGACATCTCCCGGCAAAGGCTTTGTATTCCAGTGCTTATGTATAGCAAGAGCTGCGCCCATAGCCGTAGCGTGCGGAACGGATGCGGCAAATACTTCAACGTGAGGAAATACATCAGCCAACAGGTGCATAAAAATTGAATTCTGGCTGAACCCGCCGTCTACAAAGATCCGGCTCACCTTGCTGCCTTTAAGGATCAGCCCCGTGGACACAAACTGCTGTAGGATAATATCATAAATTAGCTGGTGATACGCTTCGGCATATGAATCAAATGAATTCAGATCGCGGCTAGTGAACATGGATTTCTGCAGGATCAGGCCTGGGTTCACGTCGCTATTTGCAGGTAGTTGTTTCAACCTGATGTTTGCAATCATATTCCTGTCGAAGGTTATCGTTTTGTGATGTTCAATATCACTATGAAAGTGTTCGGCCAGCCGTTTTGTTTGTATTTCGTGCTCGTATCCGGCAAATAACCGGGAAGCTTTGACAGGTTTTCCTTCATAAGAAATGTAACGGAGGCAATCCTGTTTAAGCTCTTCTATGGTGAGGGCGGATTGATTAAAAGGATTGAGGCTTATACACCACGTTCCGGTGGATATCAGAACAAATGGTTCAAGGAAGCCCGCCAGGTAAGGAATTAATGCAGCGGAACTGTCATGCAGGCCAACGCCTATGGGTATCTGTTTACCCCCGTATGATATTCTCACCACTTCATCACCGTTGTAAATGGGAGCCAGCTTAAGGTCTATACCTTCCTTATACACCCATTCATGGTAATCGTTTTTGCTAAAGTCCCATAAATTTGTGTGACAACCAATACTGGTGATATCTGAATAAACACCCGCGGAAATCAGGTAGCTTAAAAATTGCGGAAGGTGCAGTGAATACTTGATCTGGTAAAAGGTGTCAGGCTTTTGATATTTCAGTCTGTACAATTGCATGCCTGAGTTCAGGCTGCCCAGAACCGGCGAGGCGGTCTGCATGGAGATACTGATCTCACCTCCGTGACTTTCATAGAATTGTTTTTTTAAATCCTCAGGGTATGGCTTAAGGTAATTGTATAATGGAACCGCCGGTTTGTAATAATCATTAAGGTGAACAAAGCTGGCGCCATAAGCTGAGAAACTGACAGCGCTGATCTCGTAATCAGGGTTGGAGGATATCTCCCAGAACGATCGTTGAATCCAGTTGCTTAACAGGTTTATGTCTTCACACGGATCGCCATCCTCATCGGTGGTTTCAGGCAACTGTACAGATCGTTCCAGCACCAGGCGGTATTGTTCATCGAATAAAACCGTTTTTTTATTGGTTTTACCAACGTCAAAGATCAAAATAACAGGTAATGGGTTCATATTATAGTCCGGTTGCTATGGTTTTTGTTCCTCTTTCTCTGGTTAACTTTTCTCTTACTTTACCTTCACGATACAATTTCAATGGGCTAAGAGCCCCTCCTGACCGCAGACGTGCTTCAGCAACAAGAGGCCGGACATCCGTTCTGAAAGCGTGCTGGAGAATCTCCTGACAACTCACCACATCATTAATATCCTGTGCCGCAGCCAGGACCTTCCTGTCAACGATTAAGGCCTGCGCGTATGCCAGCATAATGGCCTCTACAGACTGCAAAAGGTCTTCAAGTGGATCTTTTACGTTGTGTGAAGCGTCAATCATCCATCCAAGGTCTGAAGCATGATTCATACTCCTTGCATCCATTCCTTCTACCAATTCATTAAATATAAGAAATAACTGGTAAGGTTTAACGCTCCCTACAGTAAGATCATCATCCGCGTATTTGGAATCATTAAAGTGAAACCCACCTAATTTACCTTCCATCAGCAGCAATGAAACGATCTGTTCGATATTGGCGTTGGGCAGGTGATGGCCGAGGTCAACAAGGGTGAATGCTTTAGCGCCAAGCTTTGTTGCATATAACGAAGACTGGCCCCAGTCTCCTACCGTAGTGGAATAAAAATTCGGTTCGTAAGCTTTGTATTCAACAAACATTTTCCAGTTGTCAGGCAAAGCAGCATAAATCTCCCGTAAGCTGTTCAATGTATTTTGAAAGGCTTTCCGAAAGTTTAACTGGCCGGGAAAACTGGATCCGTCTGCAAGCCAGACCGTCAGGGATGCTGACCCCAGCTCCACCCCATGCCTGATGACTTCAATATTGTGTTCGATAGCGTGCCGACGCACGTTTTCATTAACATGCTGTAAAGACCCAAATTTATAGCTCATCTCCTGCCCTTGCTGATCCTGGAACGTATTTGAGTTCATCGCGTCGAAGCGCAAGCCGTATTGGGCTGCCAGTGCTTTTACCGAAGATATATCGGTTGGGATATCCCACGGGATGTGTAAGGATACTGCGCCACCTGACCGGTTCAACGCATGAAGAAGCCCGATGTCTTCCAGCTTTTCTTCGAGGTTGCGCGGTTCACCGCCGGCAGAGAACCGGCCGAAACGGGTACCACCAGTGCCAAGCGCCCAGCTTGGAATGGCTACCTGAAACGCGGTAAGCTTGTTTAAAACTTCATCAGGGTCTGTGATCTCGTTTCTAATGGCGCTAAACTTTCGCTCGTGGGTCTCCAATAAAGACCCGTTGTGAGTTTCAATCTGGTATTTTTCGATATTCATACCGGCAGTTTAAATGCGTTAGTAAATTGAACAGGCACGAAATTTCAGATATCAATATAAACTTCCCGGTTACTCCATAAAAAACACTTCTTCCAAAGAAAAGCTTACCGGCGAGTTATCCGGGTTTGTCGCCATAATGTCTTTCATATGAGCCCACCATCTCTTCATTACCGGGTGCTCTGGCAAAGCGTCCATCGCTTTTTCTTCCGCTATCTCCAGGACACCAAATAAGCTATTTGTTTGTTTGTCTAGAAAAATGGAATAATTTTTTATACCTGTTTCTTTGAGCAGGGTTTTTAATTCCGGCCATATTTCGTCGTGCCGTTTCCTGTATTCATGCTCACACCCTGGATTTAACTGCATTTTAAAAGCAAGCCGTGGCATTGTAGATGGTTTGGTTGCTGAAAGCCCCCGCGGGGCAAATCCTCACTTATCACTCATCTAACAAACGGCTGTAAAGTCAGATGCCTTTCCCCACTACCTCACAAATACTACTCACTACCCCACTACCCACTACCCACTACCTCACAAACGCCATCGCCACGCCACCATCCACATTCAAAACATTCCCGGTAGACTTATGCAGCAGCCCTCCTACAAATACAAAGCAGGCGTTGGCAATATCATCAGGCAAAATGGTTTCGTTCAACAAAGTCCTTTTTGCATAAAACGCCGGCAATTCCTCTACCTTTATTCCATAAGCTTTAGCCCTGCCTTCGGCCCAGGCTCCTTCCCATATCTTGCTGTCAGAGATAACAGCATCCGGATTGACAACATTTACCCGTATTTTATCGCTGCCTAATTCGGCCGCGTTAAGGCGGCTTAAATGCAGCTGGGCTGCTTTTGCCGATCCATACCCGGCGTTATTGGGGCCTGACACCAAAGCGTTCTTGCTAACTATATTTATTACATCACCCCCAATATCCTGTTTGCGCATCTGTGCTACACCCGCCTGCGTGATAAAAAATTGACCTTTTACCAATACATCATACAACAGATCCCAGTCTTTTTCGGTATGCTCTTCAATGGGCTTGGAGATAGACAGTCCGGCGCAGTTCACCAGTATGTCAACACCTCCGAACGCCAATGCCGTCTTTTCGTACAGTTTGGTAATGTCTTCGGCTTTTGTAACATCAAGAATAATACTGGCATAGGCATCTTTACCAAATTGATTTTTGAACTCGTCATCTGCTGATTGCAAACGGCCGGCGTCGTTATCATTAATAACAACACAGGCCCCTTCGCCAATAAATCTTTTGGCGATTGCCTTGCCGATGCCCCCGGCGCTACCGGTCACCATAGCTATTTTACCTGACAACGCTTTCGGCTTCGGCATCCGTTGCAATTTTGCTTCCTCAAGCAACCAGTATTCAATGTTGAACGCTTCCTGCCTCGGCAAAGATGTATACTCAGACACCGCTTCGGCGCCCTTCATTACATTAATGGCATTAATATAGAATTCCGCTGCTACCCGCGCCGTCTGCTTGTCTTTTGAAAACGTAAACATTCCGATGCCCGGGTAAAGGATTACAACGGGATTAGCATCGCGTATTGCAGGACTATTATGATGTTTATTCGTTTCATAATATTGTGCATACATGTTGCGATATTGTTCAAATGCGGGTGCAAGACGAACTTTTAAATTCTTTACATCAGACAAATCTTCACCTGGCTGGAGATTTAGCACAAGGGGACTTATCTTGGTACGCAGGAAATGATCGGGACAACTGGTTCCCATCGGCGCCAACCTGTCGAGGTCGTTTGAATTGATAAATTCCAACACTCTGTCATCATCAGTAAAATGACCAACCATATGCTGCTTTGTTGAACAAAAGCCTCTTAATACTGGCGCCAGAGCTGCCGCCTGTTTTAGACGTGTATCCTTTTCAGGCGATTCTAATTTATATCCCCCAAAAACAGGACGGTTTTTACCGGTATTTTCTTCGAGGTATGTTGCGCAGATCTCAATGACTTCCAAAGTATTCATGTAGCTTTCATAGGCGGTGTCACCCCAGGTAAATAATCCATGCGAGCCCAGCATAATACCCCGGATACCCGGGTTTTCGTTGAGGCACTGCTGCATTTTCAATCCCAGGTCGAAACCCGGGCGTTGCCAGTCTACCCAGCCTATAGAGCCGTTAAATAGTTCTTCTGTAATGCGTTTGCCGTCTTTTGCCGCGGCAATCGCGATGGATGCGTCGGGATGGAGGTGATCTATGTGCTTAAATGGTAAAAACCCGTGCAGCGGTGTATCGATAGACGGGGCTTTTGAACTAAGATCGAAAATCGAATGGTTAAACAGCTCAACCATTTCGTCCTCGAAAGCCAGCCCGCGGTATACGTTCCTGAGACTGTGCAGGCGGCTTACATACAAGGCTGCCAGCCCGCTTTTCTTTAATGTGCCAAGGTCTCCGCCAGATCCTTTCACCCACATCACCTCCGTTTGTTCGCCAGTCAGCGGGTCTTTGGCAAACACTTTACACGACGTATTCCCGCCACCGTAATTGGTCAGGCGGAGATCGGCTCCCAGCAGGTTTGAACGGTAGATGAGCAGGGCCACTTCATCACCAGCCATCTGTTCTGCCCGGGCTTCGTCCCACAAATAGCTTACGTGCCTGAATTGAGTTGTTTCTGTAAGAGACATAGGAGTATTCTTTAATGATGAAAAAATCACTGTACAATTGAGTTACCATACCCGACCAGTATCACCGATAAAATGATAATGGCAATTCCCAGGATTATGGTGTTGAATGTCTTCCTGGCAACTCCCCTCCATTCATGCAGAATAATACCCCACATGCTGGAAACGAGTATAATAAAAGCCATATGAAGAATCCATGAACTGGCGCCATTACCCAGCTTGCTTTCACCCATACCATAAAAGAAAAACTGAAGGAACCAGGTAGTGCCCGCCAACGCCGCAAATATATAATTTGAAGATAAGGGAGTTCTTTTATTTGTGTAATCGCCAAAGGTTTTATTTCGTGCATTAAGGATCATACACCAGATAAGATTTGTAGTCAGCCCTCCCCAAAGTATTACTACAAAAATGACATTATTCTGAAATAAAGGATTGCTCCCGTGTTCAATAGCGTCATGCGCCATCGGCTTACCGGTCTCTATTCCAAAATTAAAGCACGCGCTTAAGATACCTGAGATGATGGCTACGGTTAAACCTTTCGTAAGATTAAATTCCTTAATGCTTTCCTGTTTTTGTTCCGTAGAAAGTTCCTTCTCTTTCATAACTCCGGCCCTGCCGCAAACAAAGATTCCGATCAGGCACACCAGTACGCCAAGGAGTACGATTTTCCCTCCGTCGCTACTCATCATTCCGGAAAAAGTTACCCCTTCGGCATTCACAAGGTCGCGGTAGAGGGGCGGCACAAGGGCGCCAAATGCCGATGTAAATCCAAGTACCACCGACATTCCTAAAGACAATCCCAGGTACCGCATGGATAAACCAAACGTGAGACCTCCGATCCCCCAAAGCAAGCCCATCAGGTAGGTGTAGAAAATAATAGACGAACCGGCATTACGGATAATTTCCATAAAACCGGGAACGGTGAGATAGGCCGCCAGCAGCGGAATGATCAGCCATGAAAACAGTCCTCCTACGATCCAGTAACTCTCCCAGGCCCAGCCCCTGACCTTTTTGTAAGGGATGTAAAAACTTCCCGAAGCAAAGCCGCCCACAAAGTGAAAAATGATCCCAAGAAGAACTTGCATACTAAAGAGGGATTTTCAAATGGCTATTCTATAGGGCTTAAAAGTATATCATTCTTTGGGTTGTGCCATCATGTAGTTACATTACTTTCATCCTGTTCAAAAAAATTTATACATTTTCGTAAAACGGAGAAAGGCCGTGCAAACCTGCCGGCCTTTCTGTATTGTTTTCGGTAAATCTAAGCCGTGGGCGTCTCAGCGTTTAGTTTTCATATATGCGCCAGCATAAATGAAAAACATAAATCTATATCTAAAATCGCCAGCGCACATCAACTATGTGTATCTGAAAGCTTTCCCTCCTGCAATCACTTCCTGGGTCTTTTCATCAAATGTCACCTTCTCACCCGTGTGTGCAGCGGCGTTAGTCATTATGGTAGCAATCGAATGACTATAACCTGCCTCAACGGGCCCGTTCGTTTCTTTCCTGCTGCGGACACATTCCATAAAATTGCGCATGTGTGCAGACGTAAGTTTGTCGCCACCGGTATTGGCGGAGGCGATAACTTTTTCGGCATTTGCGAGACTCATTTCAGGCAATAAAAACGCATCCATTTTCATGGCGTCCGCGTGATTCTTTTTCAACCCGCCTTTCGGAGACACCTTATTATCATTAAGATTCAGCTCTCCGCCGTTGGAATAATAGATCTCAGCAGGGTTTTCGTCTCCATTATGCATCCGTGAAGCAAAGGTAACCTGAAAGCCTGATTTAGGATCATCCGTTGGGCCATAGTCAAACACAGCCGTGATGGTATCCCAGTTCCTTCTGCCATCTTTCCACATGTAAATGCCCCCGTTGGCAACAACGCTTCTTGGATGTTTTAGCTGTGAGAACCAATGGACAGTGTCGATCTGATGCGACATCCACTGGCCTGGCAACCCGGAAGAGTAAGGCCAGAACAAACGGAACTCAAGATATTTGCGCGCATCAAATTCTTCAAACGGACGGTTCATCAGGTAACGCTTCCAATCTGTATCTTCCTGCTTAAGCAATGGCACGACGTCCGGACGTCTCCAGCGGCCCGGCTGATTTACATTCCAGGTAAGCTCAACCATGGTAATGGGACCAAATTTCCCGCTACGGATAAATTCATTTGCAGTATGATAATTTGCGCCACTTCTTCTTTGCGAGCCGATCTGAAATACGTTCTTTGATTCCTTAATCGCTTTCAGCGCGTCCCTGTTGTCTTCCATCGTTTCAGCAAAAGGCTTTTCGCAATATACATCGCAGTTCGCCTGTACCGCTTCGATGGCACATCTTGCATGTGAAAAGTCGGGAGTGCTGATGATCACTGCATCAACTGCTTTGGCATTGTACATTTCCTCATTATTCCTGAAAGTTTTGATGTCATGACCAAATTTTCCTTTTAGCATGGCTTGCCCGTCCTCTCTTCTCTTACTCCACAGATCGGACACGGCAACCATATCAAAATTCAATTCCTTATAATGATTCATAAAACTGGGCAGCAGGGATTGACGGAAGCGGTCTGAATATCCAACCACTCCTACCCGTACCCTGTCATTTGCCCCGATTATGTTTTTGTAGCTTTTGGCACTAAGACCCATTGCGCCCATATAGACGCCGGCTGAGGCCAAAGCGGATTTTTTTAAGAAAGCACGACGTGTTTTAGACATAATGTTTATTTAAGATTGTTTACTCCGATTAACGATACCTATTTTAGTTCTTTTATTTTCAGACTTCTGAATGAGACACGAGTGCCATGTTCCTGTAACAGGAGGTGACCTCTGTCCGCCATTCCGAAGTTGGGGTGAATTTTATATTTACTCCTGCTTACCAGGTCAAGGAACTCAGGGGAGCCACGGGTATATTCCACCACTTTATAACCGTTAAGCCAGTGTTCCACCTTATTATTAGGCTGCACAATAACGATGCCGGTGTTCCATTCACCGATTTTTTTCCTGGAAGCCGGAACCTTTTTTGAAGCAATCAGGTCATATAAGGAAGCAAGCGTCCGGTTTCCGCTCATACCTGCCTTTGCATCAGGATGCCTTTCGTCATCCAATACCTGGTATTCGAGGCCGATCGCAGATCCTTTACTCTTTTCAGTAGCAGAAACAAAATACTTAACGCCGCTGTTTGCGGTATCGGTAAGCTTAAAATCAAACTGAAAAACAAAGGCTCCGTACAGATTGGTTGTTACAATATCGCCGCCATTCGATGATTCGGCGCCGCGGGAACCAAGCACCGTTAATTCGCCATTATTTATTTCCCATCCTTTTTCGGGAAATGTATTGCTGCGTGCTCCCCGCCAGCCGGTAGTTGTTTTACCGTCCCATAACAATTTTACTCCGTTTTTCCGTTCCTGCTCCGATAAAGTATTCGGCACCAGGTTAACGACAAAAATATTGTCGTATGGTGAAGGCTGCAGGTCCTGGTTTTGGATGCGGATATTGCGCCACCGTATAATTCTGCCGGCCTCCTCCGGTTTGGATATTGAGTGAACCTGCAAAGCAATGAATCCCTTTGATGTCATGCTATCGATCAGGTGAGCGGTAGGCACACCATTAACCCACGTCCTGATCGTATTGCCTATACATTCTACCCTGTACTTGTTCCATTGGCCATGTTTATATGCCTTTTTTCCTTCGGGATTATATTCCATAGGGTAAAGCCACCCCCTTCGCGCTTCGTCGTAAATACCACCACTCCATCCTCTCGGAGACGGGTCTACTTCAATCTGGTATCCATGCACCCGGCCATTCTGGTAATCAGGCTTACTAAGGCTCCTGAACTGAATGCCTGAGTTCATCATGCTATCCATTCTTAATTCAAGCTCCAGGATGAAATCCCCATATTCGACCTCACTGACAAGGAAAGAATTGGGGGTATTGGCCACAGTTGTCCCTGTAATTTCACCGCCTGCCGCAGCATAGGCCGCTTTGCCATTTAATTGTTTCCAGCCGGTAAGATCCTTACCATTATACAGATTCTGCCACGAAGGTTTGACAGATGATTGTGCAATTGCCATTGTAGCCAATGACGTCGACAAAATGAATGTAATGAATAGTTTGTTCATAAAACGGCAGCTATGCGGATGAGATTGATCAAGAGTCAGTTTAAGCAATCGATTAAGAAAATACCTCTAAATGTAAACCTTTCCGGGCGAAACTGAGAAATTAAGAACCCGCTAATATAAACTTTTACGTGTGATTGGACGCTGCACTCTTAAAATTTTCAGCGTGAAGGCAGATGCGTCAGGTAGCCGGACCGAATACCTGCTAAGGTTTACAGCTTCGCACGCTTCAACAATTTTCATTATCTCACAACACACAAATTTATCTCCCGCCGGGCATAAGCACCGGTTTTTAATTACTTTCACGCAAAGAACCAATAAATTGAAACTTTATGCAGCAACGCTACGCCATTGGCCCCGATGAGGTGAGGCAACTTGACACCGGCCAGATACGCAAGAATTTTCTGATCGATGACCTTTTCTCCGGGAGCGATCTCCAATTTACGTATACCCATTACGACCGTATGATGATAGGCGGAGTAAAGCCCTCAAAAGACAAGGTTTCGCTTGGAACTTACCCGGAGCTTCGCTCAGAATACTTTCTGGAGAGAAGGGAGATAGGGATCATAAACGTTGGCGGGGAAGGAACGGTTGCGGCTGAGGGCAATGATTTTCTGCTGTCGAAATTAGACTGCCTTTATGTGGGTAAAGGCGCAAAAAATGTTGCATTCAGCAGCGCCAATGCTGATCAGCCTGCGGTGTTTTACCTCCTGTCGTGCCCGGCGCATGAAAGCCTGCCGGCACGGCTGATGAAAAAAGAAGAGGCTGCACCGTCTGAATTAGGGACACTGGCCACAGCAAACCAGAGAACTATTTACAAGTATATTCATTCGGCAGGTATAAAAAGCTGCCAACTCGTGATGGGATTAACCGTGCTTAAAGAAGGCTCCGTATGGAACACCATGCCATCACATACGCATGACAGGAGGATGGAAGCTTACTTTTATTTTGACGTTCCGGGCGGCCAGCGTGTACTGCATCTTATGGGTCAGCCTCAGGAGACAAGGCATATTTTTACAGGCAATCACCAGGCGATTATTTCTCCTCCCTGGAGCATACATTCCGGCTGCGGCACAAGCAATTATGCATTTATCTGGGGAATGGCCGGTGAAAACCTGGATTATACCGACATGGATCCGGTAAACATACCCGATCTGAGGTAGTCAACAATGGGCTACTCCTGATCCGGGCCGTTAGTTGAAGCGCCAAAATTATTTTGCCTGTTCCTGATTTTCCGGGGTTTGAAATCTGCAATCTGCATCAGAACAGAATGTCCTCTCTCCCCGGCTATTTCTTACATTACACTGATGAATTTCTGGAATACCCGTCCCGGGAGAAGGCCAAACGATAACCCAGGAGCACCCTCACTTACTTTTAAGGAGAGGATCGCAGCGCTCCGGAACCTTCCGGCATTTTTTTTACTCGTGTGGCAAACCAGTCCGTGGATGACGGTTGTCAATTCGTTGCTGCGGATCATACGCTCAACTACCCCGCTGGCTATGCTGTATGTGGGTAAATTAATCATCGACCAGGTAGTGATGCTTAGCCGGGGTGATGCAGGTCTTTCTCACAAATACTTATGGCAGTTGGTAGCGATAGAGTTCGGACTGGCAATCCTGTCAGACAGTTTGAGCCGTGGGATAAACCTTGTAGACAGCCTCCTCGGTGATTTGTTTTCAAACCATACTTCTATAAAGATCATGAGCCATGCCGCGAGGCTTGACCTTGACCAGTTTGAAGACCCGGCATTTTATGATAAGCTTGAACGTGCCAGGCAACAGACGGTTGGCCGCACGATACTCCTTTCGCAGGTCCTAAGCCAGGTGCAGGACCTGATTACAATGGGCTTTCTTGCAGCCGGGCTCGTGCTGTTTAACCCCTGGCTGATATTGTTGTTGCTTGTTGCGGTAGTCCCGGCATTCCTTGGAGAATCATATTTTAACGACAGAAGCTATGCCCTCAGCCGCGGCCAGACTCCTCAACGCCGTGAGCTGGATTACATCCGGTACCTGGGAGCAAGTGATGAGACGGCTAAGGAAGTCAAAATATTTGACCTTTCGGGCTTCCTGGTCGATCGGTTCCGGCAATTATCCGGGCAGTTTTATGTCGACAACCGCCACCTTGCGTCACAGCGCTCAGCATGGGGTGCGCTATTTGCCATCGTTGGAAGTGCAGGGTATTATGCAGCGTACATCGTGATCATCAGCCAGGCGATCAGGGGTAAATTATCCATTGGAGACCTCACCTTTCTTGCCGGCTCCTTCAGGCAGCTCAGAAGCCTGCTTGAAGGCATTCTTGCGCGGTTTACCAGTGTTTCACAAGGGGCTTTATATCTCCGTGACCTGTTTGAATTTTTAGACATCACCCCAAGGATAAAGCTAGCTTTGCACCCCAGGGCATTTCCGAAGCCCATAAAAGAAGGTTTTTCTTTTGAAGATGTAGGATTTCGTTATGCAAAATCCGATCAATGGGCTAACCGCCACCTCAATTTTAAACTAAATGCCGGTGAAAAACTGGCACTGGTTGGAGAGAATGGAGCTGGTAAGACCACGCTGGTTAAACTCCTCGCCCGGCTTTACGATCCCACCGAAGGCCGTATCCTTCTTGATGGATTTGATTTGCGAGAATACGATCTTACCGAACTCCGGATGCAGACAGGGATCATCTTCCAGGATTACCTCCGATATCAGATGACGGTTTCTCAAAATATCGCCGTAGGGAATATAACCGAGAAAGAAAATTCAAGCCTGATTATCAATTCTGCACAACAAAGTCTTGCAGACACCTTAATTGAACGGTTTCCCGATAAATACAACCAAATGCTGGGGCGACGTTTCCACCAGGGGATAGAACTCTCCGGGGGCGAATGGCAAAAGATTGCACTGGCAAGGGCTTATATGAAAGAGGCCCAACTGCTGATCCTTGATGAACCTACAGCCGCTCTCGACGCAAGAGCAGAATTTGGCGTGTTTCAGCGTTTTGCCGAATTGACCAGGGGGAAGACCGCCGTGTTGATTTCGCATCGTTTTTCAACGGTGCGTATGGCCGACCGGATCCTTGTTCTTGAGAAAGGCGAACTGGTGGAAATAGGCAGCCACCAGGAATTACTCGACAAGAACGGGAGATATGCGGATCTGTTTAATCTGCAGGCAATGGGATACCGGTGATCACGCGAGGCATCTGCCAATGCTCCGGTTGGCATAACCCAAATAACTGCCATAGCACACCGCCGATGCGTAACCAAATCCACACTTCTTAACACGGGTTCCTGGTTTGTTACTACAGGATTGACTTTCTTCAGATCGTTTCAAGTACTGTTCCTATAGCTGTGTGATGGCCGGTGGTATCCTGCAGGTGGTACGTTAATTGTTTACTATCCCAAAAATATAACTATGGGAAAAGATCAGTCAGAAAATTTTCATCCGGCGAAAGGAAATCCATCGGGTGTTAACAAAGAAGAGGGTTTAGGTATCCACCCGACTACTCCGGAGAAAACAGACGAATACATGGAGCTCACGGAAAAATATACCATTGGAGAAGACGAACTTAATCCGTCCGTACCGATAAGGCATCCAAACAGGAATACTTCGAAGGGAGAAAATCAGTTCAGGGCAAAGGAAAATAAAGCGGAAAGTGATAAGACGACGAGGGTAAAGATATCGGAAGACCTGGACGCGGTAGTGCCTGAAGAGTTACCCGGAGTACTCAATAAGGAGACCTTTACCGAGCTCGCCAATTATACTGCACCTTATTGTGTATCAATTTATATGGTGACGCACGAGGCTGGAGTGGAAGTAAACGAGCACAATGATCCGATTGCTTTCAAAAATAGCCTCCAGAATCTCAGTAAAACGCTGCAAGGCAAAGGAGCCGGACAGCAAGCGATTGAAATTCTACTTCGGCCGGGGTATGAACTGCTGAAGGATGATAACTTCTGGCAAAACCTTAATTCGGGACTGGCTGTTTTTATATCAGACGGTTGTTTCAAATACATTAAAATGACATTCGCGCCCCCCGCAGAAACGGTCATTGAAACGTCATTCTATGTGGCTCCTCTGATACCGCTAATGACGGTAAAAGAATATTTCTTCCTGTTGGTTATCAGTAAAAAGAAGGCAAAATTATTCCGTGCCGATGCGTTTGGGATAGCGTTTATCCCTGTTGCGGAATTGCCGGAGGGAGTGGAGGAAGTTAAGCGCCAGTCAGAAAAGGATGCATCAACCTGGCGAACCGGAAGCCATGGAGGAACCGGTGGAGCAAACTTTCCTGGTGCCGGGGGCGGAAATCCTGATGATAAAACAAACATAGCAGTGTACCTCGAAGCAGTAGACGACGTATTGTATAAGAACATATTTAATACGGAAAATGCACCATTGTTGATTGCGGGGGTGGAATACCTCCTTCCTATTTATAAATCGGTTTGCGACTACCATAATGTGTGGGAGCATGGGCTTACCGGAAGCTATGAACATACGGACTCCAAAACCCTGCATAGGCATGCCATGGAAAAAATGGCGCCTTACTTTCAGGAGCGGGTTATTAAAGCACTTGACAATTATGGCAACCATTCTGCGACATCGCTTACCTCTTCCGCAACTGCCGACATCATCGCTGGTGCGTACTTCGGAAGGGTGTCAACGCTTTTTGTTCAGAAAGGCCAGCACATTTGGGGAACGTTTGACGAGAATACAGGTGAGCTTACGATTCATGATTCCCAAATCGAAATCAGTGAAGACCTGCTTGACCATACCGTTGTAAAAACAATACTAACCGGGGGCGATGTTTTCATGCTGGACAGAGACCAAATGCCAGGTGATAACCTCGTTGCGGCCATATTCAGGTATTAGAATATTGTTTCCGGAGAAAGGAAACAAATCACGGGCGCATCACCTGCTTTGGTCTCCAGAGAAGGCCAGGTTAATCTATAACCCACTTTGGGCGTAGCTTTCCTGATGTTACAGATGTCGATGCGGAGCGGATTAAGCTGACAAGCGGGGTTGTATTGAGCAGCCCGCTTTTCCTTTCAGATCAAAGCATCTGCCCGGCCGGAGGCAAGGGTGTAAAAGCGTCAACTATGCATTCCTGTTCATACAGTTGAGATCATCGAATGCAATTTCCAGTCTTTTGATAAAGTTTTCTTCCGCTTTGCGTAGCCAGACGCGCGGATCGTAAAATTTTTTATTTGGTTTGCCAACGCCTTCAGGGTTGCCTAACTGTGCCTGGAGGTAGGGTTCATTCTTTTTATAAAACTGCTGAACACCATCCCAGAAAGCCCATTGCAGGTCGGTATCCAGGTTCATCTTAATAGCACCGTAACCAATGGCTTCCCGGATCTGGTGCTGTGGCGAACCGCTACCGCCGTGAAATACAAAATATACGGGTTTCGGACCGGTGTTTAATTCTTTCTCTATAAAGTCCTGGCTATTCTTCAGTATTTCCGGCCGAAGCTCAACATTACCCGGACTATAAACGCCATGCACGTTGCCAAATGCGGCAGCCACCGTAAACAACTTCCCTACTTTACTTAGTTCCTTATATGAATACAACACGTGTTGGGGTTGCGTGTAGAGCTTTTCATTCTCCACTCCGCTGTTATCTACTCCATCCTCTTCCCCGCCTGTAACACCAAGTTCGATTTCTATGCTCATCCCCATGGCCTGCATGCGTTTATAGAATTCGACGGATGTATGAATGTTTTCCTCGATAGGCTCTTCTGACAGATCAAGCATGTGTGAGCTAAAGAGCGGGCGCTTCTTTTCCCTGAAATATTCTTCGCCAAAATCTATGAGCCCGCTTACCCAGGGCAACCACTTTTTTGACGCGTGATCGGTGTGCAATACGACTGGCACCCCGTAATATTTTGCAACATTGTGTATATGCAGCGCTCCCGACACTCCACCGGATATGTTACCCTGCAAATTTTCATTGGGCATCCCTTTACCTGCGATAAACTGTGCTCCTCCATTTGAAAATTGTATAATGACAGGTGAGTTTACCTTTGCCGCGGTTTCAAGAGTGGCGTTGATGGTATTTGTGCCAATTGTATTAATCGCCGGCAGGGCAAATTGATTTTCCCTGGCATCCTGATATAATGCTTCCAGCTCTTCACCAAATAAAACGCCGGGCTGATATTTTTTCATAAATGTTTCTTTTGTTAATCATGAATATGTTGATGTCTGCAATTGAAGGATGAAGGTAAGGTTTCCCGTTTATTAATTAATTGCCGTGTTATGCCGGGTTGATTCAATTATACAGAAGCTGCCGGGAGCAGTGACTATGCCGTCCAAATTCCTAATCACCGAACTTGCTTAACAGTTTCGGTATCATAGTGAGGTTTTTACGAAGTACGTGCTTAAGATTTTCTTTTACCACCTGCCCCATGGATGTGCACTTATCAAAATGTTTATGCTGCACGTACATTTCACCCAGTTCTTTTTTCAGCTGGGCCAGTTTATCCGGCGTTGAGAGTTGATCTTTTACCATTATATCGAGCAGCTCTTTTACACGATACCTTGCAGACGTAAGCCGGAACGCCATCAGCGTTCTTTCTTCTGTCTGGTATTGCTCAATCGACTCTTTGTTGAGATACCTGATCGTCATCTCCACCAGCGGGAAGTTTTCCTTGAAAAATTGCGGCAGATACAAATTTTTTCTTCCTTCATAGGACTGCTGATCAAAATCGATTGCACGTATTCTGTACTGAAAATCTTCTACGTCGGGAGTAATATCAACAACGAAATTGTAGCTGCGCATATCTCCCAGTAAGCGTACAAAACATCGTTCATTGAATTTAACGAACTCTTTGGCAAAGCGGATCTTATTGGTTACCGGCTCATCAACATATTGCCTGATAAAAATGTCTCCCGGTATACCTGGAATATGTTCTTCAACGAGTGTTGCATTATGGGTAAAAAAAGTAATGCGGTTAGGAGAGAGAACGTGCTCCAGCTCGAGGCCGTATACCCTCGATGCGTCGGCAATCTTTATATAGTAATGGTCGTAATTATCATTGAATTTATTTACGATCCTGATGCGGAAGGGATTTGAGTTACCAAAGGTGCAATAGTCGATCCTTGCAACATCGAGGTGTTTGATGAAGGTAAAATCACCCTCCGTTTTAAGGATCGCATAGATTTTTACCAACCCTTCACGGATATAATCCCACTCGCGCTTGTCGTAGATAACGGTTTCCCAGAAGGTATCTTTTCCTTCTTTGTCTTTTAAAGAAACGGAATAGGTAAACCTTAAAAGGTCGTTATATGATACCGGCAGCTTTACTTCACGGCCATGATATTTCAGGTATTGGCGCAGCTTATCGTTAACAGGGAACATCGGCTTTTTTTTCGATGGCTTGTCAACCTGCCTGGCATAAATGGCATTATCATTCTGGTAAAAATGCATAAATGAAATTAGTGTTTATCTCAAAAAGGTATTTGCCGTAAATCATAATATTACGGCGCGCTGCACCTTAATAATCAACGAAATTCGATTCTACAAATATAAGCGGTGCGCTGCATCTCTTATATTACGAGGCCCTTTTCTGGAAATACAAGGGTTCGCATGTTATTCATATCTACATTCTTACAATGATGCAGCGCACCAGAATACTTTTTGGTGATCAACTTGACTACACAACTGCTCGCGAAAATTCCGGGGATTTCAAAGTCCGCCGCAACGAGTTGCCTTAGGTGAAAGAGCGTACACCGGCGGCTTTGAAATGACAAGTTGGGGGGGGATACCACACTCTCTTGTCATCTTTCATGAGCCCCTTATTGGTGTTCTGTTATGTAGCGACCTTTCGGGCGAAATGAAAGATCACTGAAAATTTTCCAGGCTGTGATTGGTGATCAACTTGCCTACTGTTATCTTAGCAGATGTTTGAATCCCCAATTCACATAAACAAGACCAATACACTACAATCCCCCCATACCCCATACCTCATACCTCATACCCCATACCTCATACCTCACACAACTTTACCCCAACAACTTTTCAAAATACCCCGGTGCATGCAAAAGCCTGCTTCCATACCAGCTAAAGTATTCGCCGTCTACCAGCCGGATTTTTGTATCGGGCAATTGTTCATTCAGTTCTTCAACGTGCTTTTGCTTAAAGGGATACGGTTCTGAAGACAGCAATAGCTGCTGACAGTCTTTTTGCTTCAAGTGTTCAATCGTAATGACAGGGTATCGGTGCTCTTCTTCAAAAATATTCTTATAACCGCAAAACTGCATCATTGAATGGATGAAGGTATCGCCGCCTGCCGTCATGTAGGGCTTACGCCAGATCAGGTATGCGGTTCGCAGCTTTTCGCGACTATCCAGCCGATTTGCCAGGCGGGTAAAACCAGCTTCGATTTCCATTACCAGGGAACCAGCCTTATCTGTGGTTTTTGTGATCATTCCAATAGATCGTATCATATCCAGAGCATCTTTCAGCGTTGCCACGTCACTAACCCACACAGGATAGCGAAGCATAATCTCCTCCACCTGTTCTTTTGTATTTTCTTCTTTATTGGCAATTACAAGGTCGGGCTGTATGGAATGGACGACATTGATCTGTACATCTTTCGTACCACCTACTTTTGCTTTATTCCTGAACCATTCCCGGGGATGTACACAGAATTTCGTGATACCGGCAACAGATTCATTCAGGCCCAGATCATATAATAATTCTGTTTGAGACGGCACAAGAGACACGATGCGTTTTGGAGCATTTCTTATTTCAATAGCGTTACCTGTCTGGTCGGAGAAAGTTGGCATTAAGCATTAGGCTGTTTTGAACGGTGTTAGTTAGCAAGGCTTTGAATAACATCGTACTTTGTTACGATATGGAAGTTACCGCTGTCATCCTTTGATAGTACCGCACCGTTTTCTTTGTTGATCAGAGAGGTGAGTCTTTCCACAGGAGTTTCAAAAGCAACAACCGGGTATGAAGGTTCGAGCACATCTTTCACCCTGTGTTGCTTAAGGTCCTGGCCATTGCTGAGCATTTTGTGGAATAAACCGGCTTCACTTACAGAACCAACCATATCCCCTTTTGCAGTCACCGGTATGCTTTCGATATTGTGCCTCTTCATGATATCGATCACATCACCTACCGTATCTTCAATATCTACCGTGATCAATGGCTGGGATGCCCGTCCGTTTACAATATCTTTCAACGTTTTTACATCTAAAAAACCTCTTTCCATCATCCATTGATCGTTGTACACTTTAGCAACGTAGCGGCTGCCATGGTCGGGAAATATGATAACAACAACATCGTCCTTCTTCAACTTATGTTTCAGCTGCAATAGTCCCTGTAAAGCGCTTCCGCAGCTATATCCTACAAAAATCCCTTCCTCCCTCGAAATCCGGCGCGTCATTACAGCGCCGTCTTTATCTGTTACCTGTTCAAAATGATCTACCACGCTCATATCGTAATTTTGCGGAACAAAGTCTTCACCAAATCCTTCACTCACATAAGGATGAACCTCTTTCATGTCAATCTCACCTGTACGGAAATATTTGGTAAGCAGCGACCCAAAGGGATCTATTCCCCAAATCTGAATTGCGGGATTTTTTTCCTTAAGATATCTTCCCGTTCCGGCCAGTGTACCACCCGTGCCGGTAGCCACTACGAGGTGAGTAACGGTACCATCAGTCTGTTGCCATATCTCCGGGCCGGTTGTTTCATAATGCGCCTGGCGGTTGGCCAGGTTATCATACTGGTTAAAATGAAAAGAATTGGGGATCTCCTTCGAGAGCCGCCTTGCAATAGAATAATAGCTGCGCGGATCTTCGGGTTCTACATTGGTAGGGCAAACGATCACTTCTGCACCAAGAGCTTTCAGAATATCGGCTTTTTCTTTTGATTGCTTATCCGTAGTGGCAAAAACGCATTTGTATCCTTTCACAATAGCCGCCAGGGCCAGGCCCATCCCGGTATTGCCGGATGTGCATTCGATGAATGTTCCCCCCGGTTTTATCCTGCCTTCTTTTTCGGCCACTTCAACCATCTTTAAGGCCATCCGGTCTTTAATTGAATTTCCGGGGTTAAAGTATTCCGTTTTGGCCAGTACTGTACAGGGCAGGTCTTTGGTTATTTTATTTAAGCGGATCAGGGGGGTGTTGCCCATTGTTTCGAGGATGTTGTTCTTGATGTCCATAGTATTCGATTGATACCAAAGGTAAGAATTAGCATCAGCAATTGTACCAGTAGCTTATGTAAACAAGTAAGGATTTCTAATGGCGCATTTGGTAATTTGCACATTTTACACCAGCTATGGAATCAAAGTATATTCAAAAAATAAGTGAGAAATCAGGCCTGCCCTTCAAACAGGTAAGCAATGTCTGTCAGTTGCATACAGAAGGGTCTACCATTCCGTTTATTTCACGATACCGTAAAGAAGCGACGGGCAATATGGATGAAGTGCAGATAGGCAATGTGGTCACGCTGATACAATATTTCACGGAGCTGCAAAAACGGAAGGAAACTGTCGTTAAAACGATCGAAAGCCTTGGCAGGCTCACTCCCGCACTCCGGCAAAGGATTGAAAACTCTTTTGATGAAATTGAACTCGAAGACATCTACCTTCCCTACAAGCCGAAGCGAAAAACAAGGGCTGCCGCTGCAATCGAAAAAGGACTTGAGCCACTCGCAAAGATACTCCTTGAACAGGGGCCCGGAACCCCGGAACAGGAAGCGGCTGCATTTATGAATGACAACCAGACTGATGTCAGGGATGCACTCCAGGGAGCCAGGGATATCATTGCAGAATGGATCACCGAAAATGAGCAGGTAAGAAATAAGATCCGGGAGCTCTTCGATAAGGGCGCAATTTTGTACTCCAGGATAACAGGCAGTAAAAAGGATTTCGAAGAAGCACAGAAGTACCGTGATTATTTTGAGTTTGATGAGCCCTTAAAAAGATGCCCTTCGCACCGGATGCTGGCGATCCGCCGGGGAGAAAAAGAAGGATTCCTTCTGATGGATATTGCCATCGACAAACAATTGGCCCTGTCTGCACTGGAAAAGATATTTATAAAAGGGGCAAGCCCCAAGCGTGCTGAAGTAAAAACGGCCATAGAAGAAAGCTACGACCGTTTGCTGAAGCCGTCTATCGAAAATGAATTCCGCGTCATCAGCAAAAATAAGGCTGACGAAGAGGCCATCAGGGTTTTTAGGGAAAACCTCCGTCAGCTTCTAATGTCTCCACCGCTCGGATCAAAAAGGATAATGGCCATTGACCCGGGCTTTCGAACCGGGTGTAAGCTAGTGTGCCTGGATGAACACGGAAGTTATTTATTCAACACCACCATCTACCCACATACTTCCCCCGGGCGCAAACAGGAGGTAATTGCTGAATTAAAGGACCTGGCAGACAGTTATAAAATAGAAGCAATCGGGATCGGTAATGGTACGGCAGGAAGAGAAACAGAACAGCTTATCCGGGAAATTGATTTCGGAAGAAAGATCAGCATTTTCCAGGTTAATGAAAGCGGAGCTTCAATTTATTCAGCGTCGGAAGCCGCCCGGGAAGAGTTCCCCGAACATGATGTCACCGTACGAGGCTCTATCAGTATCGCCCGTCGCCTGCTGGACCCTCTAAGCGAACTGGTTAAAATCGATGCAAAGTCAATAGGGGTTGGACAATACCAACACGATGTAAACCAAACAAAGCTGAAGGAGAGCCTCGACAAAGTTGTGGAAAGTTGTGTGAACCATGTCGGAGTAAACCTGAATACAGCCAGCAGGCATTTATTGATGTATGTAAGCGGGCTGAGCACGGCGCTGGCGAAAAATATCGTCGAATACAGGATAAAGAACGGGGGCTTCAAAAGCCGGGCAGAACTAAAAAAAGTAAGTTTGATGGGCCCCAAAACTTTTGAACAATGCGCCGGATTTCTGCGGATCCCTAATGCAGGGAACGTTCTTGACGATAGTGCGGTACACCCCGAAAGCTACCATTTGGTGATTGCAATGGCGCACGACCTGTCCTGCACCCCCGATGAGCTCATCGGGAAGGCAGAGCTCCGGAAGCAGATCAACAAAACGAAATATATTTCCGGTAGCGCAGGTGAATTTACTATGGAGGATATCCTTAGTGAACTGGAAAAGCCCGGGCGCGATCCGAGACAGGTGATCGAAGAGTTTCAATTCGATCAAAGTATCAAATCTATGGAGGATGTTAAAACAGGAATGACGGTTCCGGGCATCGTTACAAATATCACCAACTTTGGCGCCTTTGTAGATATTGGCGTAAAGCAGGATGGACTCGTTCACATTTCTCAACTGAGTGATACATTCGTATCGGATCCCAATATGGTTGTTAAGCTTAACCAGCGTGTGCTGGTAACCGTTACTGACGTTGATGTAGTGAGAAAGCGCCTGGCCTTGTCTATGAAAAGCAATACCCGGCCATCCATCGGGTTCAATGAAATGGTAAGAGAACACAAAAAGAGCGTACCCGCAAACAACAAAAAAAACGACATACAACAACCTGCAACGAACTCCTTTAAGGGTAAGCTGGAGGAATTAAAAAGGAAATTCAAGTAAGGGGGGAGTACAGAGCAGTGTGGGGCATGAGGTATGGGGTATGGGGTGTGGGGTTCGTTTTTGGCCGGGAGAGGCTGAGGAAACGCGCTGGCTGAGGCATTCCCACGCATCCTGACGAGTCTGCAAGCCAAATTACCCATACCTCATACCTCACACTCACCTCCCTACTTCCTCCACCGCCCTTCTCACAACAGGATCTGAAAGATTCAGCACTTCATAATATCCTTCATTCCTCCACGGCAGCCGGGCAAGTAAAGCCTTTACTCTTCGTTGGACGATCATTTTATCTGTGCCGGGAAGCTTACTCAGGTCGATACTATCTTTTGCTGCATAAGATACCAACTGGTTCCAGATCAATTCTTCATCTTTGAATTTTGTTGCAAAATCTATCGCCGAACGGTATGCCTTAAATTCATTTTTGTGCTTGATGTAATAGCTGTATATAAAATCATTAAGGGCTGGCGATAAATAGAGAGACGACAGTGCAGGAGATAGGGCATTTGTATCAAAAGGCACGAAAATATCAGGCATAATGCCTCCGCCGCTATAAACGCTTCTGCCGCTTTTTGTTTTATAAGCTTTTCCAGTTTGTACCTTATTGCTGTCTGCATAAATAAATTCCCCGTGATGATAGCGTTCCATGATCTCCTTACGGTAATTGCTGTTTCCCACATAAGACTTCTGGATGCTCCGGCCTAAAGGTGTATAATACCGGGCTACTGTTAAACGGAGGGCAGAGCCGTCAGAAAGATCGTATTGCTCCTGCACCAGGCCTTTTCCGAACGTGCGCCGCCCGATGATGGTAGCCCTGTCCCAGTCCTGCAAAGCTCCTGCAAGCACCTCGCTGGCGCTGGCAGATCCTTCGTCGGTAAGAACCACCAGGCGGCCTTGTTCAAAAAGCCCTTCCCGCTGGCAGCGGTATTCCTCTTTTTTTAACTTATCTCCTTTTGTGAATGTGATAAGTTTATCCTCGTCCAAAAACTGGTCTGCAATGTCAACGGCTTCATTCAGGATGCCACCTCCGTTTCCACGTAAATCAAGGATCAGCCGGGTCATTCCCTGTGACTTAAGTGATTCCATGCTCTGCATGAACTCCTTATATGTGGTTTGGGAAAATTTATTGATGCGGAGAAGGCCGGTTTGCTTATCGATCATATAGGCCGCATCAACAGAGGGTAATGGTATCATGCCCCGCCTTATTGTAAATTGCTTTGGCTGTCCTTCACGCAGCACTGTCACCTCTACTTCGCTGGTACCCGGTCCACGCAACAGCTTTTTGATCTTTTCCGGTGTGATGTGGTTACCGGCTACTACCGAGTCTTCTACTTTTACAAACTGATCTCCTACCATCAAGCCGGCTCTCTCACCCGGGCCCTTTTCAAGTACGTTTACTACATTAACCGTATCGGTGAGAATATGGAATTCTATGCCTATTCCCTGAAAATTCCCCTGAAGATCTTCGTTCAACTCGCCTAATTCAACCGGAGGAATGTAAACCGAATGGGGATCAAGTCTGGATAAAAGTTGCTCAATAGCTTCATCGGCAAGTGTGTCCGTATCAACTGCATCCACATACCTCGTCCTGATCAGATCCAGCACCTGCTGCAGGGGAGACCTCCTGTCAATATTAAAGAAGCTTTTAGCCGTGCGTGTATTCTCCCTTAATTTAAATCCTATGATCATCCCGACGATCATTACCAGGGAAAACAAAAGGGGTAACCAAACCTGTAATTTTTTTTTTTGAGTCTGCATATAACTGTTCAATGGTGCAAATTAACCCAATTCCCTCATTTGGAAAGTTTATTGATGGCATTACTTGTGCAAATTTGTAATAAGTTTAGGCGGAAAAGTCTTACACGCTTTGGATAGATCACTTAACAAAAACCAGGTTATATGGCGAAACTGATAGCTGATAGCGGCAGTACAAAATGTGAGTGGAGCTTGGTGCATGAAGGACGGAAAAAAAGGATTATAACGCAGGGGATAAGCCCCTATTTCCTTAAAGGGAGCCAGATAACCGATCTGGTAAATAAGGAACTGTTCCCTAAGATCAGGAGAGCGCAGGTGAAAGATATTTTTTATTATGGAACCGGTTGTAAAAGCGCCGTTAACCGTAAAGTGATCAGGAACGCACTGCAAAGCGTATTTCCTGATGCGGCAATTTCTGTTGACACTGATCTTATGGCTGCGGCAAGGGCTTTGTGCGGAAATAAAAAAGGGATCGCCTGTATTTTAGGCACCGGTAGCAATTCCTGTTATTTCAACGGGACGAAGATAATGAAGAACAGCCCGGGTTTAGGATATGTACTCGGCGATGAAGGAAGCGGCGCTTACCTTGGGAAAAAAGTGCTTCAATATTATCTTTATAAAACCTTTGATGAGGACCTTACCTTTCGCTTCAATGACCAATTTAAAACCGATACCGTTTCCATACTAGATCATGTTTACAAGCACCCCCTGCCCAACCGGTACCTGGCGTCGTATGCTACATTCCTGGCGGAAAACCGCGGGCATTACATGATTGAAAATATTATCGAGGACGGGTTAAATGATTTCTTCTTTCAGCATATCTGCAAATACCGGGAAAGCTGGAAATTCCCCATAAACTTTGTAGGTGGCATTGCCTTCGGATTTAAAGATGTCATAAAAGAGTTGTGCAATTCATACGAACTTGAATTGGGAATCATATTGCGAAACCCCATGGAAGGTTTAATTAAATATCATACCCCTGATCGTGAGCACGGATAATTAAGAATTAACGTGTTTGCCGGGTTTATAATTACCCGCTTACACAAGACTTACTACATTTGCCAGTAATTATGACCGTTTTTTCTTGGTGCAGAAAAATAACTGCACTGGTTGCTGAGTAATCAACCAAAGATTTTAAGAAACCATTAAGTATGAATGACTTTCCCCGGATCACTGAAGAACCAAGTCCCTATCGTAATCTCGAAAAGATGAGCGTTTATGATATTCTGTATAATATAAATAAAGAAGACCAGGTTGTACCTGAAGCGGTGGCAAGAGCGATTCCTGAAATCGAAAAGCTTGTTACCGCAATAACCGATAAGATGCTTGCAGGCGGGCGTTTATTTTATCTGGGAGCCGGTACAAGTGGCCGCTTGGGAATTTTAGATGCCAGCGAGATACCCCCCACCTATGGAATGCCATACGGGTTGGTTATCGGTTTGATTGCAGGTGGTGAAGTAGCCATCCAAAAGGCAGTGGAATATGCGGAAGACAGTATGGAGCAAGGTTGGGCCGACCTCGAGAAATTTTTCGTAAGCAGCAAAGATGTTGTGATCGGGGTTGCAGCCAGCGGTACAACACCCTATGTTATTGGTGCTTTACAAAATTGCAGGAAGAATGATATTGTTACCGGTTCAATATCCTGTAACCCCGGTGCACCCCTTAGCCAACACGCCGATTACCCTATTGAGATCATCGTAGGCCCCGAGTTTGTGACGGGTAGCACCCGCATGAAAAGCGGCACGGCGCAAAAGCTCGTGTTAAACATGATTTCCACTTCAGTAATGATACAGATTGGTAGGGTTGAAGACAACAGAATGGTCAACATGCAACTGACCAATGAAAAGCTGGTTGACCGGGGAACGAAGATGGTTATGGAGAAGCTGAATATGACCGATTATGATAAAGCCAAGAAACTGCTGTTACAATATGGAAGCGTTAAAAAGGCTGTTATGCAGGGTAATTAAATAATTTTAAACAAGGTAAAACACCACTGAAGTTTCTAAAAAATAGAGTAACTTTTCTGTACTTTCTTCATTGTAAAATCGATAATTATGAAATTCAGAAATTTACTTCCCGTAGTGTTCTTTTTATCTTTTCTCGTCACTTCCGCTCAAAAAAAAGGCGGGAACGCGTTTGCAATTGTTAGCAGCGAACCCGGCAAGATGGAGTGGATGACTATCCGGGAGATCGACCTTTCGACCGGCCAGGTTGTGCGGACTATCTTCGACAAAACTCAAACGCGGTATTCTTTAATAAATGCAAGGTCGAATGAGCCGGTTCCTGCCAGTGAAATCATGCATAATGGCCGGAAGTCGGTATCACACATGTATCCTACGGCCACTATGGTGGCGGCTGCAGCTTTTGACAAAAGGCATAACAAACTGTTTTTTTCGCCTATGCAGATCGGCGATTTGCGATGGATTGACCTGTATCAAAAAGAAGGTGTGCTTAAAGTGTACTGTCTGTCAGACCAGATATTTTCTCCGGGCGAACTGAAGAACGAATCAAATCATCTGACAAGAATGGTGATTGCCTCAGATGGCAACGGATACGCTTTAAGCAACGACGCAAACCATTTTATCCGCTTTACCACAGGTAAAAAAACAGTCGTCACAAAATTGGGTAAAATCCAGGATCACCCGGGGAACAAGGATTTTTCAATCCACAGCCGCAATATCTGGGGTGGCGATATGATAGCCGACGCCTACGGAAACTTATATGTTATTTCAGCAAACCAGCATGTTTTTAAAATAAACATTAAAAAGCAGGTGGCTACCCATCTGGGAACTATCGAAGGCATTCCGGCCAGCTTTACCACTAACGGCGCGGCAGTTGATGATAACGGAAATCTTGTTGTGTCAAGTGCTGTGATCAATGGAGGATATTACAAGGTTGACCTCCTCACCCTGAAAGCTGAAAAAGAAGACATAAAGACGCAGGTATCAAGCTGCTCAGACCTGGCCACAGGTAACCTGGCTTTTGATAAATCAACTGAGAACAGCAGGGCCATGGAAAGGAGGATCGATTGGGTCTTCAAGCAGATAAGTGTATATCCTAACCCCGTTCAGCAGGGCATTTTCAAAGTAACCTTCGATGATTACCAGTTCGGGAAGTATGATATACAATTAGCTGATTTATCCGGCAGGATCATATCGGTAAAAAGCGTTAGTGTGGGTATGAAAGGCCAGACAGAAGATGTATTGATGGATTCAAGGCTTACCAGGGGCGCTTATATTGTGAATATTGTAAACAAATCCAAAAAGGTAGTCTCCTCAGGAAAAATCATTTATCAGTAGAAGAAAATTTTGGATACGCGATAAAGAAGGCTGTATATTGCCACAGCCTTCTTTAATTTCATCCGGCAGGAATTTACATTCCGGAGCCGGAAACCGGGAATCAAAAAGGCGTTCGATTAATGACTGACCGCAATTTGTGAGTATGCACGATATTGAACCTTTTTATAACTGGCGACATATTTATGTAAGTGAGGAGGATGAATATTCACCTTTCTATGGAAGGGTTTACTCGGAGTTCGAATTTACCCAAACCATCTATAATTACTACATTCACCCCCAATGGGATGAATTTGGCTCCAAAACGCTGTACCTCAAAGTGATCATGGCTGATTACGAAGAACGGTATGCTATCATAGAGCTCATTGGCGAATGGAACGATGCGATAGAAAACGATATCATGGCGTTAAAACGCGACGTAGTTGACATATTCCTGGCAAACGGCATTACCAAGTATATCCTTATCGGGGAGAACGTGTTAAATTTCCATAACGGTGACCGGGATTATTATGAGGAGTGGCATGAGGATGTAAGTGACGAAAACGGATGGGTGGTTTGCCTGAACATGCCCGAACAAACACAGTACGATTTCAAGAAAGCAAAACTCAACTATTATGTTGAATTGATGGATCTGGGCAACTGGAGGATTTACCGGCCGTTCCATTTATTTAAGATGATAGATGAACATTTGCTGAAGCGCCTTCAATAGGTCCGCATAACAGATGTTGGTTTAAAAACATTACTGATTTTGCAAACCCGAATTCGGTAACTAAAAAAAAATATATTCTTTTAGCATTAAGTTATTATTTTTGAAATGCTCATGATACAAACAAAAGCATATAACCTGTTTTATTTTTACTACTATTTTAGTAACAATAAGGGGGCTTTTGTTGAGCAACGCTGAATCAATGTAATCAACAATACGAATCCCCCGATCAAGTCGGGGGATTTTTTTTAATCACTGCCTTAACAAGAAAAAGGTTTACCAATGACTACCGTTACGAAGCTTACTGCACCTGCTGAAAAATCGCCTTGTCCACGGGTATCCATCCAGGGATATGAAGGCAGTTTTCACCAAATGGCAGCCTGGCAATTCTTTGGGAAAGATGTAGAAGTGATTCCATGCGCCACATTCGGTGAGGTAGTAAAAATCGCAGGCAATAAAAAAGAAAGTGACGGAGGTGTGATGGCGATAGAAAATTCTATAGCCGGCAGTATACTGCCCAATTATAATCTTTTACAAAAAAGCAAATTGAAGATTGCCGGTGAAATATATTTACAGATACGGCAAAACCTGCTGGTAAACCCCGGGGTAAAAATTGAGGATATCCGTGAAGTTCATTCCCATTCAATGGCAATACAACAGTGCTTCGGATTTCTTGACAACTTCAACTGGAAGCTGGTAGAAACGGAAGATACTGCCTTAAGCGCGAAACATATCCACCAGAATCGCAGCAGGCATACGGCAGCCATAGCCAGCCGCCTGGCCGCCGAGCTTTTTCGGCTCGATATTATCGCTCCGAATATCCATACCCTGAAAAATAATTATACCCGCTTTTTGATTATTCAAAGGGAAGATATGGCTAAAACGGTGGATAATGCTGATAAGGCTTCTGTCAACTTTCATACTGACCACTCCAGAGGCAGTTTAGCAAAAGTGCTTACGACAATAGCTGATGCCGGAATCAATTTAAGCAAGCTTCAGTCTTTTCCCATACCCGGCAGCGACTGGAAGTATTCGTTTCACGCTGATATGGAATTTGAGAGCGTTAAAATATTTGACCAGGTTATAAAGAAAATGAAACCACTTACTCAGGAATTGAATGTTTACGGTGTCTATAAAAAAGGAAAAACAGCCTGAATATTTTTGCCTTAATCGTTTATCTACGATGAAAACATGGCTTGGTATAGATTAAGCTTTAAACTGAATTACATGCAAACATCTAAAAGGCTTGAAGGAATTGGTGAATATTATTTTTCAACAAAACTGCGGGAAATCGATGAACTGAATAAGGCCGGTAAGCAGATCATTAATCTTGGGATCGGCAGCCCGGATCTGCCGCCCCATCCTGACGTCATCCGTATTTTACAGGAAGAAAGCGCCAAACCAGATAATCACGGTTACCAGAATTATAAAGGTTCCCCGGTTTTAAGAAATGCTATGAGCGCGTTTTATAAAAGATGGTACGGAGTTATACTTGATCCTGCCAGGGAAATACTGCCGCTGATAGGTTCCAAAGAGGGGATCATGCACGTCTGTATGACTTATCTGAATGAAGGGGACAAAGCACTTGTCCCGAATCCTGGCTATCCAACTTATAAAAGCGCTGTAAAGCTGGCCGGGGGGCAATTCCTCGAATACGAATTAAAAGAAGATAATTCCTGGGAGCCTGATTTTGACGCTCTTGAAAATATGGACTTAAGCCAGGTCAAATTGATGTGGGTCAATTATCCTCAAATGCCCACAGGCCAGCTGCCTTCCACAGAACTGTTCGCTAAAATTATCGCTTTTGGAAAAAAACATGCTATCCTTATCTGCCACGATAATCCATATAGCTTTATTCTGAACGAGCGCCCAATGAGTATTTTAGCCGTTGATGGCGCAAAAGATGTGGCCGTGGAGTTGAATTCTCTGAGCAAGGCAAGTAATATGGCTGGTTGGAGAGTAGGAGTTCTTGCCGGCGCAAAGGAACGCATCGATCAGGTATTGCAGTTCAAAAGCAATATGGATAGCGGGATGTTCCTCCCTGTTCAACTTGCTGCTGCAAAAGCATTAGAGCTCGGTAAGGACTGGTATACAGAACTGAACAACATCTATGCTACCCGGCGGGAACTTGTCTTCACATTGCTTGATTATTTGAATTGCAGGTATAATTCCGGGCAGGCAGGACTATTCGTGTGGGCAAAGGTACCGCCTGCCTTCACGGATGGTTACCAGTTAAGTGATAAAATCCTCTATGAAAAAAACGTTTTCATCACACCGGGAGGAATCTTTGGCAGCCAGGGAAATAAGTTTGTAAGAGTAAGTTTATGCCAGAAAGCCGAAGTGTTGCGGGAGGCTATGGAAAGAGTGCAGGGAATAGTTAATTAATTCAGTACAAAATGGAGGTAAGGAGTGAGGAGTAAAGATTTAAAATTCAGGGGATGATCCCGGCCAGACAACTGCATACAAAAAGCCGCCTAAACTTACCATGTTCTTTTTAAAGCTTTGTCTCAACAAAATATATGACAGTAACTATTATAGGAGTGGGATTAATCGGAGGGTCGCTGGCAATTGCTTTGAAAGAAAAGCAATTGGCCACCCACATTATTGGAATCGATAACAATGAGAGGCATCTGCAAAAGGCAAAAGAATTGGGCTTTGTTGATGAAAGTTGCTATCTGGAAGAAGCGATTCAAAGATCATCGCTTATCGTGTTGGCAGTACCGGTAGATGCTGCTTTGCAGATCCTTCCGGGAATAATGAATGTTATAACCACGCAGGTGATTATGGATATGGGTTCAACAAAATTCGACATACTTGAGACCATCCGGGGCTCGGAACGGAAAGGCCGGTTCGTAGCAACACATCCGATGTGGGGTACAGAATACAGTGGCCCCGCAGCAGCCGTAAGCGGAGCGTTCGCTGACAAAGCGGTGGTTATATGCAACGCAGACACCAGCGACAAAGATGCTCTTGATCTTGTCAAGCATCTTTACCAGCAAATTGGAATGCACCTCATATATATGGACGCAAAGGCGCATGATCTTCATGCTGCTTATATTAGTCATATTTCTCATATAACATCTTTTGCTCTGGCCAATACGGTGCTTGAAAAAGAAAAAGAAGAGGATGCAATTTTTGAATTGGCCAGTGGTGGCTTTGAAAGCACTGTCCGCCTTGCAAAAAGTAACCCCGAGATGTGGGTACCGATCTTCAAACAGAACAGGGAAAATGTACTGGACGTGCTGAATGAACACATATCTCAATTGCGAAAATTTAAGAGCTGCCTCGAGAAAGAAAATTATATTTATCTGAAAGAGCTTATTGAAAATGCAAATGGCATCCGGCGTATCCTGAAGTGAGCTGCAAATTCAGCAATAACAGGAAAGGTAAAGAGCCACTGAAAGACTTAAATGAAAGGAGTGCGTGGCACATCTAAAAATGGGCTGGGGTATTATATCGTTTAAGCGGTTTAAAGGGCGCTTTAATACGAGTTTTTTAAAGGAAAAGCAAATGAACAATGCTACCTTTGCGAAAATATACAAATTAAGATATGATCACATTTGAAGGGTTGGGCATTGATAAAAGATTAGTGCAGGCAACCAGTGAGCTGGGTTACGTAACGCCAACTCCTATTCAGGAAAAATCGATACCTGTTCTGTTAAATGGGACTACGGATTTTGTGGGATTGGCTCAAACGGGCACAGGTAAGACAGCAGCATTCGGAATCCCGCTTTTACAACTCATAAGTACTACTGAAAAATATCCGCAGGCACTCGTGGTTTGTCCGACAAGAGAATTGTGTATGCAAATTGTTAAAGAGATAGAGCTCTTTAAAAAGCACCTGTCCGGAGCGTTTGTAGTGGCCGTGTATGGTGGAGCCTCGATCAGTTTACAAATACGCGAACTGAAACGCGGTGTTCAGATCGTAGTTGCAACACCAGGGCGTTTGATTGATCTTATTGAACGAAAGGCAATTGACCTTGCACGCATAAAATACGTTGTGCTCGATGAAGCTGATGAAATGCTCAACATGGGATTCAGGGATGATATCGAATTCATCTTAAAAAATACTCCAATAAAGGAATCGACCTGGTTATTCAGCGCAACGATGCCACCCGAAGTAAGGCAGGTAAGTAAGCGATACATGAAAAACCCGGTAGAAATTACGGTTGGCAAATTGAATACCGCCAATGTAAATATCGACCACCAGTATTTTGTTACACAGGCGCAGCACCGCTACGATACCTTAAAAAGGATCATTGACTTTAATCCCGGCATCTATGGAATAATATTTACGAGAACCAAACTGGACGCACAGGACCTTGCAGAAAAATTAACCCGTGAAGGCTACGACATAGATGCTTTGCACGGCGATCTTACGCAGGGACAGCGTGATAAGGTGATGGGACAGTTCCGCGATAAAACACTTCAATTGCTGATTGCAACCGATGTAGCTGCCCGGGGAATTGACGTGCAGGGAATAACACACGTTATAAATTTTGAGCTGCCCGACGACCTTGAAGTATACACACACAGAAGCGGCCGTACAGGTCGCGCAGGTCTTAGTGGCATCTGCATATCGATTGTCCATATCCGTGAAACATTTAAACTGCGCCAGATAGAAAAACTGATCCAGGCCTCCATTAACCGCATGGATATCCCCAGCGGCAAAGATGTTTGCAGGAAACAATTCTTTCATTTTATGGATAAATTGCTCCAGGCGGATATCAGCCATGGTGATTATGAAACCTATGTGCCAATGCTGGAGGAAAAATTTGCCGACATCAGCAAGGAAGACGTTCTTAAGAGAGTTGCAGCCATGGAATTTGACCGCTTCTTAAAGTATTATGAAAATGCAGAAGACCTGAATGTTCGTGAAGACAGACGGCAACGCCGCGAGGTGCTTGTCACCGATGGGCGCGACCAGGGTAGAAGAAGGGATACTAAAGGAAGAGAATTTAATGGAAACGGAGACTACATGCGTTTATTTGTAAATCTCGGTACTAAAGACGGCTTTTACAAAGCAAGCTTTCTCCAGTTTATATTGGACATGAGTGAACTGAAGAAAGAGGTTTTGGGGCGGATTGATATGAAAGATATGAATACCTGGATCGAGATCGACAAGAGTGTAGCCAGTCAGATGATCAGGGCTATTGATGGAAAAACGTATAAAGGAAGACGCATAAGAATGAATGATGCAAACAGCAGGTAGATGGGCCGGCATTTTAAACATAATGCCGGATATCCGGCGTGAATACCCAGTTAGTAATTAAAACGCTTTAAGGTAATTATAGGAGTAAGAACTTTGAACTTAACACATATGCAAGCAATCAAAACAAAAACCAGTTCAATAAGTGAGACGCTACAAAAGCGGCCACTAATCATATCAGGTCCATGCAGTGCCGAAACCGAAGAACAGGTTGTTCAAACAGCTATCCGGCTTGCAGAAACGGGTAAGGTTGATATCTTACGCGCCGGCATCTGGAAGCCGCGCACCCGGCCGGGAAGCTTTGAAGGTATCGGAACGAAAGGTTTGCCGTGGATGCAACAAGCCCGGAAGTTAAGCGGCTTACCGGTGGCGATTGAAGTGGCTACTGCCAAGCAGGTTACCGACGCATTGCATTTTGACATCGATGTATTATGGGTAGGCGCACGTACAACCGTAAACCCGTTTAGTGTACAGGAAGTTGCAGATGCTTTGCGTGGTGCAGACGTACCTGTTCTTATCAAAAATCCAATCAATCCTGATCTTGAATTATGGATTGGCGCAGTTGAACGGATAGCAAAAGCGGGCATTAAACAAATAGGTTTGATTCACAGGGGATTTTCTTCTTATGGAAACACTGAATATCGAAACGCTCCGATGTGGCACCTGGCTATTGAAATGAAAAGGCGGTATCCTGAATTAGCGCTCATTAACGACCCTTCGCATATTTGCGGCCGCCGGGATATCTTGCTGGAAGTAGCTCAGCAGGCGATCAACCTCGACTTTGACGGGTTGATTATCGAAAGCCATATTGATCCGGATAATGCATGGAGCGATGCCAAGCAGCAGGTTACTCCCGAACGTTTGGGGGAAATGCTCGGAAACATCATCTGGCGCAAAGAAGATATAAATTCAAGAGAGTTCCAGGTTGCCCTTGAAAAATTAAGGCAGCAGATCAATCATCTTGATGATGAACTGTTGCAGCTTCTTGGGCAGCGGATGAAAATAGCGGACAAAATAGGGCAATATAAAAAAGAAAACAGCATCACCATTTTGCAAACAAACCGCTGGAATGAAATACTTGACAGGGCGTTTAAAAAAGGAGAGAATCTCGGTCTGAGCAGGGAGTTCATCACTAAATATTTTGATGCCGTTCACATGGAAAGTATCACACACCAGAATAAGATCATGAATGAATAAACAGACTGAATTCATGTGAAACCGCATATGAATAATGTGTGAAATGCAAATGTATTCCTCTGCTTTCAACCCTTCAATATTCCCATATTAATGGACCTACTTACGTACACGTTTTCCGGTAAAAAGGTTCAGTATTTCCTTGATACTTCCTTTTCGTACATTGAAAATGTTGTGAAAGACCAGGTAATCTTTATCCTTGATGAAAACGTTCACCGGCTTCATGCGGCAAAGTTGACCTCATATCGGAAAATTATTATTCCTGCAGGCGAACAACATAAAAATCAGTCTACAGTAAATAGGATCATTGAGCAACTCGTAAGCTATGGTGCCGACAGAACCACCTTTATCGTAGGAATGGGAGGAGGTGTGGTGACCGACATTACAGGATATGTTGCATCCATTTATATGCGTGGCCTGAGGTTTGGCTTTGTGCCCACAACAATTCTGGCGCAGGTAGACGCCTCGATCGGCGGAAAAAATGGAATTGATTCAGGCTTAATTAAAAACCTGATAGGCACGATCCGTCAACCTGAATTCATCCTGTTTGATTATTTATTTTTAAATACTTTACCGACGGAGCAATGGATAAACGGGTTTGCTGAAATTATCAAACATAGCTGTATTAAAGACGCCGGGCTGTTTAAATTATTATCTCAACATCAACTGCAAGACTTCCAGGACGACGATGCCTTGCTCGCAGGCCTTATCAAACGTAACGTTATCATTAAGTCTGATGTAGTTGAAAGGGATGAGTTTGAAACGGGGGAAAGGAAGTTGTTAAACTTCGGGCATACGATCGGTCACGCTATAGAAAATACTTATGAATTGCCTCACGGACATGCCATAAGCATTGGGATGTCTGCAGCCTGTGGGATATCGGCTGAAATAAATAATTTCAATCCGGCTCAAAAATTAATGATCGATCAGCTACTGCAACAATATGGCTTGCCGGTAACATTTCCTATAAACAGAAAAAAAATTTTTGAAATTCTGAAAATGGATAAAAAGAGAGCAGGTAGTGAAATAAACTTTATCCTTTTGGATACGATTGGCAAAGCCACCATCAGATCTCTTCCGTTGTCTCAGCTCGAAAATCTCATTTAATATTTAAATTTTGCTCATCAATATGGTCGTCATCATTCAACCCGGATCGATTAAAGGCACCGTCAGGGCTCCTGCATCAAAAAGTTCCATGCAAAGAGCCTGCGCAGCCTCCCTGCTTACGCCGGGAGCCACAGAGATATTCAACCCCGGTCATAGCAATGATGACCTCGCTGCATTAGATGTTATCCAGAAGCTTGGGGCACGCGTAATACAAAATGAAGACGGTTCTTTAACCATTGAAAGTGCAGGAATCATCCCTTCTTCTAAAGAGATCAATTGTGGAGAATCAGGTTTAGGCGTTAGAATGTTTGCGCCGATAGCCGCGCTCAGCAATGAAGAGATCATTCTCAATGGAACAGGAAGCCTGTTAAACAGGCCAATGAATTTCTTCGAAGAGATTTTTCCACTATTGGGTATCTCCATTCAAACGGATGGTGGAAAACTGCCAATAAGCATAAAAGGACCTTTAATTCCGCGGGATATCGAAGTGGATGGATCTCTCAGTTCTCAATTCCTTACGGGATTGCTGATGGCTTATGCAGCTTCCGGCGCAGAGGATGTTACCATTAAAGTAAGGAATCTCAAAAGCAGGCCATACATTGATTTAACGTTACAGGTAATGGAGCAATTTGGCTGGATGGTAGAAAACAAAAACTACGAAGCGTTCTATTTCAATAAAAATCCCGGGCAGGCTGCGGAAACGGGAGATGGATGGAAAGGTGAGTATACCGTTGAGGGCGACTGGAGTGGCGGTGCGTTTTTAATGGTGGCGGGAGCAATTGCCGGTTCGATATCTGTAAGCGGCCTTGATATCTTTTCGACCCAGGCAGATAAAGCGGTCTTGCAGGCTTTAATGAGTTGTGGAGCAGACGTTAATATTGAGGATGATGCCATTAAAGTGGGGCCGGGCTCTTATAAGTCTTTTCATTTCGACGCAACAGATTGTCCGGATCTTTTCCCTCCGCTCGTAGCATTGGCGTCTTATTGTGAAGGCACTACCATTATTGAAGGAGTAAAACGGCTCGCTTTTAAAGAAAGTGACCGGGCGACCACTTTGCAGGAAGAGTATTTAAAAATGGGAATTGTGATTGAAATAATGGAAGACAAAATGACTATTCACGGAGGCGCCGGGGTGAAAGGTGCTTCTGTTCACTCTCATCATGATCACCGCATTGCAATGTCGTGCGCTATTGCAGGTTTAAAAGCTCAGGGGGAAACAAGCATTGATCATGCGGAGGCAATCAATAAATCTTATCCCGAATTTTTTGAGGACCTTTTGTCATTAGGGGCTTCATTGAATGTTGAACAATCAGCATCAAGAATTAAATAATTATGCATTGTTGTCCGGAGAAAAAAACAAAACACGCTAAAAACTTTACTAGTCGCTACCATTGAAATATCCCGTTATTGGGAGGGATAGAGTGGGTAAAGTTATGGATGTCAGCAGCTACTCATTTTGGTCGGACAATAGTGTAATGTATCCTTTCATTTACATACCTGCGCTTAATCCAGAATAATGAATTCATTCGGCCGCATATTCAAAGTATCCATTTTTGGGGAATCACACGGGGCAAGTGTGGGAATTCTCATCGACGGATGTCCAGCCGGCTTACCGCTTCAGGTTGGGGATTTCACTATTGATATAGAACGACGTAAAGGCGGTATGCAGAAAGGTACAACGCCACGTAAGGAAGATGATCTGCCGGTTTTTAAAAGCGGCGTCTTTAATGATAAAACTACGGGAGCACCCATAACAATAATGTTTGAAAACAACAATACCCGTTCAACTGACTATGAAAAGCAGCGGGCTGTGCCACGTCCGGGCCATGCAGATTTTGTTGCAGGTGTAAAGTTTGGGGGAAATGAAGATTTCAGGGGTGGAGGGCATTTCTCCGGAAGATTAACAGTGGGGCTTGTGGCTGCAGGCGTTATTGCGAAGAAGCTATTAACAACCGGTGGCGTTTCTGCTGAAGAAGGGGAACAAATTCGAATCGCGGCGCACATTGTTGAAATTGGTGGTGAAAAAGAAATTGAGGCGGGGTTGCAAAAGGCCATTGATGCTAAAGATAGTATCGGGGGTGTTGTAGAATGCAACGTTACCGGCCTGCCGATAGGATTAGGTGAACCATTTTTTGATTCTGTTGAATCATTATTAAGTCATGCGGTGTTTGCCATACCCGCGGTGCGGGGAATTGAATTCGGAACCGGTTTTTCGGCTGCAAAAATGTTTGGGGTGGAGCATAACGACGCCATTGAAAACAAGAGTGGTAAAACAAAAACCAATAATGCCGGTGGTGTCGTAGGCGGACTTACAAATGGCAACAACCTTGTTTTCCGTATTGCTATCAAACCAACTTCTTCAACGCCTAAAGAACAGCAAACGTTGAATGTTGAGACAGGACATGTAGAACCGTTTTCAGTAAAAGGCCGCCATGACCTGTGTATAGCTTTAAGGGTGCCTGTTGTGCTTGAAGCAGTAACGGCGTTTGTGCTTGCTGACCTGATGTTGCTTGAACAAAAGCTTAAACGGATTCTTTGATGAGGTATCAGGTTTGAATATATTAAAAGTATCGTTCTGACATTCGTTAGTAATTAATCATTTAATTGCCTGTTATGCCTTCCTTTCTTGTAAACGCTTCAATACAAATTACTCCAATTGGAAAATCGAATGGATATCTAAACGTACAGTTACAGATCAGGTCTGGCGGAAATATTACGGGTGTTGAAAAAACGGAAAACTATCGGTGAGAGTTTCCCGAATGATTTGATTTGCCGCCTATCCATACAACCGTTACAAAATGTCTTGCATTTCTATACCCTAATAACGAAACAATGTTAAATTAAATTTTTAGGGATGATTTATAATATGGTAGCCATTGCATTGGCGGCAATGATCACAGGTTTTATTACATCGTCTAAAGTTCAGCAATGACCTGATTACTGAAGCGTAAGTCTGAACAGTCCTCCTTGAGTAGCCATCAACATCGTGTTTTTTGGCAAGCACTTCATCTATGTCCAGCGGTGAGATAGTTGCAAGTATTTTCTTTTTTTCACTAACGTTTTTAAGAAAATCTTTGAGTTGGAAAGACCTTCCATATATAGTTTTTTCAGAAAGGCCTTGTTCCTTGAGCATATAGTCATTGTATTTATCGAGTTCTTCTTTGAATGGGATAGGCTGTGCGCCTGGCTTTTGCAAACAACCAAGCATATCAAACCAGTGTGAAGCATCGTTGACAAATCGTACTTTGGCAAACTTTGAGTAATTACCTTTCCGAAGGTGTAGCACTTTGTTTGATGCCCAACTTTCGGCAGCATTTTCAATTTCAATTACAGAAACCATTCTCAATTCAAAGAAATTCAGGTAATCCATGATCACCAGCAGATACTGTGCAATTCGTCGTAAACTACCGTCCTTTGCGCCGCTATCAGCCCAGTACTGCAAATATTTCAAACGTTCTTCCAGTAATGGTGCTTCAATATGTCGCAGGAGAGCTTTTCGCCTTTCGAATACTTTATTAAAGAATGGTATCTTTTGCTCAGGCAACGATTCTATACGATTAAGCCTTTTCAACCAGTCTGTGGCATACCAAATAAAACGTTCTTTTCCGATTTTTGAAAACGAAGCTTTTTTCTGGGGATGATTATACTGATATTTCCCCCAATCAGTTGCAGATTTTTCTATTTGAGCTAAAGAGATGATGCCCTCTATCTCCGGATGAAGAAATTCAACGATTCTTAACAGATACTGTGCAACAGATTTGAGAGTATTTAGTGAACTGCTTCGTTATTCCAATACTGAAGATAGTTAAGTCTTTCCTCTAATAAAGGAGCATCAACGTGCTTATCTATATAATAAGAACGTTTAAATATTTGATCAAACGTAAACATCTTATATGATTTATCACTTATAAATGTTACGTTCGGGTTATTTGAAAGGATACAATAAGGATGTTAAAATTATGTTGTGAAACGAATAAATTGTAATAGCTAAATCAGTGGAATAATGACTCAA
>JBGSYC010000090.1:0-7314 GCA_041751095.1 Flavihumibacter sp. | reverse complement strand
ATGATAAGATTTATTTTGTTGTGCTTGAAGGCAAATGATTAAATCGCTTAAAGATTCCCTATGGGACAACTGACCAAAAATCATATACAACAATTGATGCCAGCATGTAAATGTTTTAATTTTATAATTACCGTCATATTTAGATACACAGCGAATAAAATCATTGTGTGATAAAAATTCAATTAATTGAGCAAAAACATATTTGCCTTGATTCATAACTATTTGATTTATAAGTAATTATAAATCAAATAAACGAAATCATTTCAAATCATTTGAAATTTTGAATCTCTGAAACCCTTATCCAGCAATATTTTCAAAGAACTGATGTACTTTATAACAAGACGCTAGTGTATATATATAAGTAAAACCAAGAACAGTTAACCCTTAGCACAGATCATCATAATCAACTTAAAAAGATTACTGTCCTCTTAGGAATGCAGTTTGAGAAGCAAAAGGGCACATCCAGAAATTTTTAATAACTCGGTGTACAATTTGGTAATATGCTTTTATATACTTCCTCTAAGAATGTGTCCTTTTCGATTGAATCAAAAATTTCAGACTGATTTCTTTGTATACTAAAACGGTCGTTTCGGTAAACGGGTAAAGTGGGTGTATTGTACTGAAATTGGTTTACACCTTTTTGTGTATTCCTAACATAGGTTGACAGGTTAATGAATATTCCTAAGTTAGTTCACAATCCTATTTTCTGTTTCTTTTTTCCAATATTTCTTCTTCGTTCCTGATGTGCTGTTTGCTTTATCCGGAGTAAGCATGCCACAGCTCATATGGGGACGTTCATAATTGTAAATGATCACCGCTTTTTGCATCTCAGTTATGGCCGCATTCAGAGAGCTGACAGATAGATGATCCAACAACTCTTCCTTGATAGTTCGGTTTATTCTTTCCGCTATGGCATTCTCCAAAGGATCACCTTGTTCGGTCATGCTGATCTGTATACTATACTTCTTTAAAAGACGCACATAGGAAGTGCAGCAGTACTGAACACCGCGGTCAGAATGATGAATCAGCCATTTGCCTTCACCTTTACCTATTTAGTGCAGTGCCATCTCCAGGCCCCAAAGGGATAAACAGAAGCCAGGTTATAATTAAACGCTGATTCCCCCCGTACGAGTTCGGCACCAAAACTTGCATGTACCTGTGCCCTTCCTATCTGGTTGGCAACAATCAGTGACGGTTCCCATGCCACCTTGCGCCTTTCAAAGCCTTTAATTCTCTTTTCAGTGGGCAGGCCTACTTCCATCGCGAGAGACATTGCAAATGGGTTAGTGCCTTTCAGGATATTAAATAAAAAGCCTATTTCTGCATTACCCATTCCCCTCAGGCGTTCGCCGGTAATTGCATGGCTTGATCCGTAGGGAAGCTCCAGCTCAATCTGGAGCCTGTTTGTTAATCCGTATTCCACCTGGAAGGGGAAATTCGTTATTTCAGCGCCTTGAATTTTCCAATAGGTCGGCTTTGTAGTGAACTGGATTTCATTTTTATGTTGAGGGTAAACGGGTTGGGCAATGAAGAACTCTTGTAATTGTTCTTCGATCCCCGACATCATTTGTGATGTTGCTGTTTTAGAAATGCATAACGAATAGCTCCCTGCAAGGAATACCAATACATATTTTTTGAAGTATGCAAAATTAATCTGCCGGCTTTGGGGTTTCATAGGTTTTATGTGGAGAAAGTATAAATAAACAAAAAGTCATCGTTACACGCCGCAGTTTATTACTGGTAGTACTTTGTACTTATTTTTAAGAAATCAATACCAGTAACTTAAAACTGGATTATCAGTTTTTTAACACGTGGCAGCTGGTTTACGGCAATGCAATGTGTTTATTCTACTGCATTATAGACATTTAGTTTCCAGGTCGTTGATAACTGTTTCATGATTGTTTTTGTTAATTTTTATGAACAAAGTGTTATTCAATTTTCAATAATACAATGCCTGTTGTGCTTACTTACAATCCCGATATTTCATAACGTAATTTGAGGAAAGAAATTGTCTGGACATGTAGATGACCTAAACTGGAAAACATAGGAGCATAAGTATTTTCTTTCGCCGCAAAACCTTTTTACGGAGTAAAGAAGGGTTTGTTTAAAACCTGAACAACGAGCAAAGAAGGTCAAAGAATATGCACCAGAAGAGACTATTGGTATAAATTTGGAGATTTTGAAACTGAAGTAGACTTAAAAAATCAGCAGCCAAAAACCTTATGGAAAAGCGACTTGATATTGGATTTTAAAACAGTAAGTTTTTTCCTTTAAAGGAATTAAGAGAAGTCATTGATACCATAATCAATCATAAACGCTGCTCATACCTTGCTATATCCGACCTGATCGATAACGACAAGAAGTATAAGCCAATCATCTGTTCGGTCAAGGGCACCCATTTAAAAGCCCTTTGGAACAGGTATCCTGGCACCTTGTTTAATTATAATATTCGCGGCTACCTCTGACAGAACCCAGTAAATAAGAAGATGAAGGATACCATAGATAATGAACCGGGGAAGTTCTACATCTATAAAAATGTCATCTCAGCTATCTGCACTGACCTAAAACTGTATTTGATGAATTTAATGAAGGTGCCAGCTTTACCTGTAAGAACTTCCAGATCATCAATGGCGCCCAAACAACCGCCACAATTGCCAAATATCGAAATGATACGAACCTGTAGAAGGTAAGGGTATTACTAAAGCTTACCAAGACCTAAGACATAAAGGCGGAAAAGAAAGGGTTAAACAAGAAGATCATTACGTTTAATAACAGCCAGACCGTTATTAAGGATTCAGATTTAAGAAGTAACGACGATATTCAGAACTTCCTGCAAAGGAAGATGGAAGAACATTATTACCGACGTACCCGACCAATCAAACGATTGATGTATGTTCGAAACGTGTGTATTCACCTAGCTTCACAAATCGCCTCTAACGATTGCTTATATGATGGCCTAAAAAGGTATTGGACTTAAACCGCAGATAAATCTAGATAAAATTCATAGAATGCAACAAATAAAATTTGTTGATATGGGTAAATCTGAAATCGTCAGCCAATTGAATAATTGGCTTGTACACAGTTACACTTACGAGCATCACCGAGCGTTAATGATTGATGACTTGTTCTCATACAACATATACCCGTCAGTCTTTATTACGATATTAAACGACCTATAGAATCAATTAAATGTTCGATGTTCTCGGAGTTAGCAAAACAACGGCAATTTAGCTTGCCTGATGTTTCGATCAGGCAATAAAAAAGATTCATAATGGTACGTGTCACACATGTAAATGCTAATGCCTGGGTCCGGATGAATGTTCCATTTTTTTGAACAATCTTTTGTTGTAGAGGAATTTCCAAACTTTCAAAATCAGGCTTCGTCATCACGAAAGCATACGATAAGGTTACAGCAAACTTGGTAATGTATATTCTTAGATTAAGAACCTTTTTGCCCTAAACTATTAAAAAGACCCCGGAGTAACACAGGGCTTTTCTAAATTAATTAAGTAATTTCCGCCGTTCTTTAATAATCTTCAACTTTAGATCTAAAACCCTGTAATGAAATGGGGTGTTTTCGATGCTTACTTCTTTTGACGGCTTAAGGATCAGGTCTTTCGCAGCCATTAACAACACTACAAAATGGAGATCAATAATGAAACTGATAACAAAAGAACAACTGGAACAGCTAAAAAGAAACGGCTCTCCGGAGAACCGCGATAAGGATCATAAGCCAGTAATAAAGTTGTTCCTTCCGGGAACAAACTTCACCTGGTTATTAACAGAGATCAATCCTGAAGAACCTACAATAGCTTTTGACCTCTGTGACCTGGGAATGGGTTTCCCTGAACTTGGCTATGTCAGTCTGGAAGAACTGGAAAGCCTGCGGGTTCATGGAGTATTCAAAGTTGAACGTGACCTTCATTTTAAGGCTAAATATCCAATCAGCATATATGCCAAAGCAGCAAGCCTGGAAGAAACTATTACTGAAGATGAAGAAAAGCTGAAGGAGGCAGCAAATCAGTAACCTGCTAAAGGCCAGTTTATCACTGGCCTTACTGCATCCTTTTTAGTATTGTGATAGATATAATAAATGCCGTTATTGGTTTTTACAACATCAGAAATATTCAGTGGTAAGCAGAACAGGCTCGCACCTTGCTAGGATAGCAATCATTCAGCAGCTGATAAAAGCAAATGCCTGTAGCTAATCATTAGAATAATAGTAATTCTTACCAGTTTTGTTTTCAATATTAATATGACCATTCTTCGCCAGAACTCTTGTTCCCCAAATAGAAACCTTTTGAACTGTACAACCGACTGCATCAGCTATTTCCCTTGCCGTCATAGCCTCATCTTTGTGTAGTTGAGATATTAACCCTAAAATCTTAATTTCCACCTCAGCATAATTACCCTCCGTTTTTGGAGCTTCAAGATGAATTATTTCCGTTAATTTTTCATCATCATTGTATATACCGGAGCATGGTAACCCCCCTTTCCGTTTCATGGTAACCCCTCATTCCGGGCATGGTAACCCCACCTTTAAATTAGCCTGTTAGTCACTTTATTCTGCTATCTATTTGTTCTCCCCACGCTGAATTTATCCCCAACTCATCCACGATTTGTATTTCTGGCCTCATGTCATTCCGGCGCATGGTAACCCCCCGGCAGAGATTCTAAAGTGAAATGCTTTTGTGTTCATCTTGCCCGCTAAAACAGGCATACATGGCTCAAAAACATATTACCATGAATCAGGCAAAGCAAATACAACAATTAAGTGCTGACGGCGTACCGATTAAGGAGATTGTCCGACGTACCGGCATCAGCCGCAAGACAGTAAGAAAATACCTTCGCAAGATTAAAGCTGTTGATCCGACCCTGAACGTAGACGTTAGTCCGCCGTTAGCTGACAAAGAGCTTGCGTCTATTATTTACAATAACGATTCCCTGCCGCTTCTACAGCAACGTTTTGAAGCATTGATAAGGCATTTTGATAGTAAGAAAGATAGTTTGCATAAGACCGGTGTAACAAAGCAACTGTTATGGACAGAGTATTTTACTCAATATCCTGACGGCTATAAGTATAGCCAGTATTGCTACCTGTTTAAAAAGTATTTAAATGATAGCGATCCTGCTTTCCATTGGGAATATTCACCTGCAGAGTTTACCCAGATTGATTTTGCCGGAAAGAATTTGTCATACGTGGATAAGTCAACAGGAGAGATGATCGCCTGCCAGATCTTTGTTGCCACATTACCATATAGCGGACTGATTTTTACAATAGCCGTTCCTTCGCAGAAAACAGCAGACTTTGCTCATTGCATCAATGAGATGGTAAAGTATATCGGAGGAGTGACCAGGACAATCCTGTGCGATAATTTAAAAACAGCTGTTACGCGTGCAGACAAGTATGAGCCTTTGTTTACCGATCTGTGCCATCAGCTTGGGGTGCACTATAATACAACTTTCAGTGCTACGCGCCCCTATGAGCCCAGGGACAAAGCGATGGTGGAAAAAGCGGTAAATATTGTTTACACGAATATTTATGGCCCTTTGTATAATGAAGTGCCAGGCAGTCTGGAAGCTTTAAATAATCAAATCCGCCGGCTATTAAATGCGCTTAATCTAAAGGCCTATAAAGGCTCCTGCGAGAGCCGTCGTGATATCTTTGAAGAAAAGGAAAAGAGTTTACTCAAACAACTTCCTGACACCCCCTACAGCCTCAGGAAATGCAAGCTTGTTACGGTTCAACGTAACTATGCTATCCAGCTACCGGATAACAAGCATTATTATACGGTGCCTTATCAGTACGTCGGTTATAAGGTACAGGTATATTTTGACATTAGAACAGTGGAAGTCTACCATCAATACCAGCGCATTTCCTTCCATGTCCGAAGTAGTACAGAGCCCCAGTTTAACCGCATACCCGAACACATGCCTGCCCATCACCAGCACATGCTCAACACCCAGGGCTGGACAGTGGAAGAGCTTTTAAGAAGAGCCGAATGGGTAGGCCCATACACACGCCAGGCAGCCGATCGTATCCTACATGGCAGCATCTATCCGGAACAAAACTATAAGACCTGTAATACCATGCTTCTTTTACAAAACCGCTACACCAGCCAAAGACTTGAAGCCGCCTGCCTGAGGGCAGCCAATGTGCTGCGTCCAACGCTAAAAATGATACGTAATATCCTGGAAGCAGGCCTTGACAAACAGCCACTGCTTTTTGATCTGGAAGATAAACCCATATCGGCCCATACTAATATACGAGGCAGAGAAAATTACCGGTAAGGCGGTGTTAATCGGGGAAGCTTCATTAATAGTAACCCCCTGACGCTGCCGCGGGCTTGCGTTATTAGAGCAGATGATTTTAGTTGCCTTTTATTGTAAGACCCCGATGGCAAATCATCTGCTCTAATAACCCGTTGACTTTTTCCTTTATTCATCACTATAAAACAAAAAAGAAAAATGAACACTTCACAAACACTTCAACAAATGAAGGAATTAAAATTATCGGGTATGGCTAACAGTTATAGCGCTCAACTCGAGCTCTCATTAGACCAGCAACTCGAGGGACATGCGCTTGTTGCCTATCTGTTACAAGCTGAACAATTACATCGTGGCAGTGAGCGAATGGCAACACTGATAAAGGCTGCCAGGCTCAGGTATAATACATTGCCCGAGGAAATTGAATGCAGCGAAACACGTAACCTGAGCAAGGCACAATGGGCAACTCTGCTGGAAGGCCGCTATCTCTCACAAGGGGAAAATATTTTGATAGCGGGAGCAACTGGTGTGGGAAAAAGTGCCATCGCCTGCGCCTTAGGTTACCAGGCCTGCCTGATGGGTATTAAAACCCGTTACTACAATATGAACCGGCTGATTGAAGCTATCCTGATCGCTAAAACAGAAGGAAGCTATTTGAAATTGTTAAATCAGTTTGAAAAAATCCCACTGATAATAATAGATGATTTTGGATTGCAAAATATAAATAAAAATATCAAGCTTGCCCTGCTGCAGATCATAGAAGATCGCTATGCAAAAAGGTCACTCATTATAACCTCTCAACTACCTATATCCAACTGGTATGATTACCTCGATGAGCCTACCCTGGCCGATGCACTTATGGACAGAATGACAGCCAAATGTCACCGCCTGGAACTCAAAGGTGACTCCCGGAGAAAAAAGAAATAAAAATAAAAAAACATCAAAACTGTTATCTTTAAAATGCACTAAAAGCTCTTTCACTTCCTGGTCTCTCTGCAGGGGGGTTACCATGCCCGGAATGAGGGGGTATCATCACCGGAATATACA
>JBGSYC010000089.1:0-51899 GCA_041751095.1 Flavihumibacter sp. | reverse complement strand
AGAAGTTTTGCAGGCAGCAAGAAATCTAAAAGCCAGGAGGCTGTTCCCTGTTCATTCCTCAAAATTTTTACTGGCAAATCACCCATGGGATGAACCCCTCAGGAAAATTTCCGAATTAAATCGTAAGTCGGAAGACCCTATTGCTTTAGTAACACCAATGATAGGGGAAGTGGTTCTGTTAAAGGACGATAAACAGAAGTTTAAGCAATGGTGGTCGGGCGTCAGATGAGCACGGTATGCTTTCCAACTGCCCTGACAAATCACCGGCAAACGTGCGTCCCTGAAAGACTGCACGCTACATGCAATTAAGTTTTTATACAGGAGATTGGTGTGACTTATTGCTATGGAGTCTGTATTTTATACGTTCTATTTTCTCCAGCATAACCATAAAAACTGGTCTTTACAGGACGCAAGATGTTTTTTCTTTCCCGCCTGCCTGCCTGCATTACTGCTCCTCATAAATTAAATACCAATTGCCTGCTTCATCGCCAATGCCCTCCCCGTCAGCTTTTAATTTTAGCAAAACGGATCGGCAACTTAGTCGAATCAAATCCCGGCGTATTAGTCTTAGTCCAATAACTGCTCGATCTCGGTTTAAAAAAATCGAGGGAAGGGCGCCCCGCACAACAATACGATCACGGCAGTTCAAAATACCACTTGCCTGGTTGGAATAGCGCGTTGTAATAATTCCATTTTTTAATAAAAAAGTTACTTATCTTTTATCCTTTTTGGTAGGCGCTTGTTAAGGTCAGGTAAGTAAGTGCCTGCGTGTTGACAAACTTTGAAACTACACTATGACTGGAAAATGTTTTCATACGGATATGATCAGAGATGTAACGCCTGCTGCCAACGGGTGCGTAGAATGCCTTAAAACGAACGGTACCTGGGTACACCTGCGCCTCTGCTTAACCTGTGGCCATGTGGGTTGCTGCGATTCCTCCCAAAACAAACACGCCACACATCATTTTCATGCTACCATGCATCCGATTATACGCTCCTTTGAAAAAGGAGAAGATTGGAAATACTGCTATATAGACGATGCAGTTATTGGCTGATAATTAAACTATGATCATAGCCGAAAAGATAAGCAGGAATTTTGGAGCCGTTGCAGCCGTAAACAATATTTCTTTTGAAGTAAAGGAAGGTGAAACGCTTGTATTGCTGGGTAGAAGCGGGTGCGGAAAAACCACTACGCTGCGCATGATCAACCGGCTGACCGAGCCCACTTCCGGTACCATATGGATTGACGGGAAAAGTATTTTTTCGCAGCCCGCTGAAATACTGCGAAGAAGCATGGGGTATGTGTTGCAAAGCAATGGTCTTTTTCCGCATTATACGGTTGCCGAAAATATTGCTGTGGTGCCGCGATTACTTCACTGGAACAGCAGGCAGATAGAGCAGCGTATTACCGCATTATTGCAGAAGCTGCAACTCTCCCCGGGACAATATTTAAACGCGTACCCCGACCAGTTAAGCGGGGGGCAACAGCAACGGGTAGGCTTAGCAAGGGCCCTCGCCGCTGATCCGCCTATACTGCTGATGGATGAACCATTTGGTGCGCTGGATCCGATCACCAGGGCAGGTATCCGCAGGGAGTTTAGTGAACTTGATGAATTAAAAAGAAAAACCATTCTATTGGTTACACATGATGTGCAGGAAGCTTTTGAACTTGCCGACAGAATTTGTTTGATGGAAGGAGGTACGATTATGCAGATAGGTAAACCTGCCGAATTGCTGTTTAAACCTGCAAATGATTTTGTACGGAGCTTTTTTAATCAGCAACGATTGTTCCTGGAATTGAAAGCGGTGAAGCTTCACCATATTTGGAATAGCCTGGAGGATACGAACGAAGGGGGGAATAACAATCCCATTTCATGGAACCAGAGTCTGTGGGATGCGATAGAATCGTTGTCTGGCCAGAAAGAAGGCAGCGGGTCTATCATTGCCGTAAATGAACAAACGAACGAAAGAAAAAAAATACATTTTAGTTCTTTACTAACAGCACTGAATCAATTTAAATCTATTTAAGGTTATGCAGGAGCAGCAAAGTTTATGGCAGTTCATGATTCAGCAATGGGATAAATTGCTGAGCCAGACCCTAACCCATATCGGCCTTACGTTTATTTCACTCCTGCTGGCTATACTTATTGGTTTGCCGCTTGGCATACTCATTGCCCGGAAAGGAAGTTGGGCCGGTGCTGTGTTAGGCTTTGCCGGTGTTTTACAAACCATTCCCAGCATTGCGTTACTGGGCTTTATGATTCCGCTTTTAGGAATCGGGCCGCTGCCCGCCATTGCTGCACTCTTTCTATACGCTTTACTGCCAATCATCCGTAATACATACACTGGGATTACCGGCGTTTCAGGCGCCGTAATAGATGCCGCCAAAGGCATGGGTATGAGCTACACCCAAATACTCCTTAAAGTGGAACTTCCCTTATCGTTCCCCGTTATATTGGCCGGCATACGAACTGCCACGGTAATTAACGTAGGCGTGGCAACGCTGGCGGCCTATATTGCAGCGGGCGGATTAGGTGAATTTATTTTTGGAGGCATTGCGTTAAACAACACCAACATGATTTTAGCCGGAGCTATACCGGCTGCACTGCTGGCTATTAGTTTTGATTTTTTACTTTCCAAAGCGCAGAAGATCAGGCTAAAAAATATCCGTAAAGCAGCCTGGGCGTTACCGCTGTTCCTGCTATTGCTTTCTTCTTTTTACATAATACCTTTTGCCAACAGCAAATTGCTGGCAGGCTTTACCCCTGAGTTTATGGGCCGCAGCGATGGTTATTTAGGATTAAAATCTAAATACGGCCTGAATATCCCAACTGTGGTCATTAGCGATGCCGTAATGTACAAGGCCGCTTACGAAAAAAAGCTCGATGTCATCAGCGGTTACAGCACGGATGGCCGGCTGAAAGCATACGATCTTGCTGTGCTGAGAGACGATAAGATAATATTCCCTCCATATTATGCAGCGCCGCTGGTACGCAATGATATACTCCGGCAACATCCAGAGCTGGGTCCTACCCTTAACAGGCTGGCCGGCACTATTAACGATTCTGTAATGACCGATTTGAATTACCGCACCGATTATCTGAAGCAATTGCCGGAGAAAGTGGCCAAAGACTTTTTGTTATCCAAAGGGTTATGGAAAGCGCCGCAGCAGGGCAATGGTGGCACCGTCCGTATCGGTTCGAAAATATTCGGCGAGCAATACATTCTTGCCGCCATGTATACCATGTTGATAAGGGGCTATACGGATTTGAATGTTGTCACAAAAACCGGTTTGGGCGGCACCAAGATTTGCTTTGATGCGCTTATCAATAACGGGATCGATCTTTATCCTGAATATACCGGAACGGGGTTGCTGGTGATTTTACAACCTACCCGGCAACAGGTGGCTGATGTGATAGAAAGCAGGGATCGTGTGTATCAATATGTGCAGAAAGAATTTCAGGAACAATATCACCTTACCTGGCTTCAGCCGATCGGGTTTAATAATGCATATGCGTTAATGATGCGGAAAAAGCAGGCAGAAGCTTTAAAGATCACAACTATATCCGATTTAACGCGCTATATAAACGGAAATCGTTGAGATGAAATATCAGAAGCTATAAAGGAAACCAGGGTAGGCCGAAAACAGGTCAATACCGGTGTGAAAAGGCAATGCAAAAATCATCAGAGGGAACGGAGATTCAAATAACTTTATCTTTAGCAATCAGGGGATTTGTAAGTGATCAACGGAGGCGCATTTTTAAAGGTGCCATCACTTTTTTGGTGATCATCCACGAATTCACGTAAACTAAAAAGAATGAAAATTGTAAACGAAAGGGAATATTCGTTATGGCAAAACCTGTAATAATATCAGTTGACGACGACGTGGAAGTACTGCGGGCTGTCGAGCGCGACTTGCGGCGCCAATACGCCAATGAGTACCGCGTGCTAAGGGCGCAATCGGGCGAAGAAGCCTTAAAGATTCTCCACGAATTAAAAGTGCGCAACAACACAGTCGCGCTTTTCCTGGTGGATCAAAGGATGCCCGGGATGTCTGGGGTAGAATTTCTGGAAGCGGCCATTAAGATATACCCCGAAGCCAAGCGTGTTCTCCTGACTGCTTACGCCGACACTGACGCTGCCATTGCAGCGATCAACGCAGCAGGGGTTAACCACTACCTGTTAAAGCCCTGGGATCCGCCGCAGGAAAATTTATACCCGGTCTTAAACGGTTTGCTGGACGACTGGCAGTCTGATTACAAGCCCAATTTTGAAGGCATTCGCGTACTTGGCAATCGCTGGTCGCCGGCCTCGCACAACATCAAAGATTTTCTGGCGCGTAACCACGTACCGTATCAATGGCTCGATATTGAAGCAGCGGAAGCCGATGCGGAAATCAGGCGTCTGGTCGACTCGCTTGATGCCGCTGAAAAAGCACATTTGCCGCTCGTTATTTTTCCGGACGGGGCCCGTCTGCCCGACCCTCAAACCTTAGAAATTGCCCAGCGGGTCGGGTTGAAAACCCAGGCTCCCGAGGAATTTTACGACTTAGCGATTGTTGGCGGTGGCCCTGCCGGCCTCGCAGCGGCCGTGTACGGAGCCAGCGAAGGCTTAAAAACAATTATAATTGAGCGTGAAGCGCCCGGCGGACAAGCAGGCATGAGTTCAAAGATCGAAAATTACCTGGGCTTTCCGGCCGGCCTTAGCGGTGGTGATTTAACGCGGCGGGCAGTTGCACAGGCCAGGCGTTTTGGCGTGGAAATCCTTACTGCGGAAGCACAAAAAGTGCGTTACGAGAACAATTACCGTTTTGTCGAACTGACAAACAATACCAAAATCAGTTGCCACGCGCTTCTGATTGCCACCGGCGTGCAGTGGCGTAAACTCGACGTACCCGGCGTCGAGCAGCTGACCGGCGCGGGAGTTTATTACGGCGCAGGCCAAACCGAAGCCTTTTCGTGCCGCGACGAAGACGTTTATATCGTTGGTGGCGCAAATTCCGCAGGCCAGGCAGCGATGTATTTTTCAACCTTCGCACGCAACGTAGTGATGCTCGTACGTGGCGAATCCTTAGCCGCTTCCATGTCGCAATACTTAATCAACCAGATAAAACAAACACCTAACATTGCGGTCGAGTACAATTCGTCGATTACGGCCGCTCACGGCAGGGAACGGCTTGAAACCATTTCCGTTTACTGTTCGGCAAGTGGCGAGACAAACGATTATCCTGCCAGTTCCCTGTTTATAATGATTGGCGCGATGCCGCACACCGATTGGCTCGAAGGTGTTATTGAACGCGACGAGAAAGGTTTTATCCTGTCAGGACCCGAACTGATTCGCGAAGGCGGCAAACGCCCGAAAGGGTGGACCATCGACCGCGATCCCGGCCTGCTGGAAACCAACGTGCCCGGAATTTTTGTAGTCGGGGATGTACGGCGCGGCAGCGTCAAGCGTGTTGCCAGCAGCGTGGGCGAAGGCTCGGTGGCCATTTCTTTCGTGCATCAATACCTGAGCAAAGTGTTGTAGCAATGAGGATTCTTCGGCTGGCCAGTCTCGAATTGTATACCATAAAAACGGTGGAACTGATCACATAATTTAAAACTACCATGGAGGAAATAGATTTATCTGGTAAAAACGAAGAAGACATAGGCGTGCCGGTGGTAATATCAGGCGTGGAAACGGCCAAGACGTTAACTGATTCGCCGCCCGATTTGATTGAAGCGCTGCTCCGGGTGGAGGCATTTGCCGATCTGCCAACCGAACAGCTTGAATGGTTTATCGCTCACGCCGAAGAACGACATTTAAAAGCGGGCGAAGTGTTGTTTCACAAAGGCAACCCGGCCGAATGGATGCTCGTTTATCTTTCGGGCGAAGTGCATGTGCAACGCGATGAAAATAATCTTGACGGCTACGTATACATCGCCCGGGCCGGCGACCCGGCCACGGAAGTTTCCGGCAAGTTGCCGTTCTCGCGTATGAAAGAAATTTCGGCCACAGCCCGGGCGGTAGTGCCCACGCGCGTCCTGATGTTTCCCGTACGGCTTTTCCCCGAAATGCTGCAGCGAATGCCCGATTTGGCTGAACGCCTCGTGTGGATTATGAGCGACCGCGTGCGCGAAACCACAAGGCAGGATCAGCAGCGCGACAAATTGATAGCCTTAGGTAAACTTTCTGCAGGCCTGGCCCACGAACTGAATAATCCTGCTGCCGCCGCCCGCAGCACCACGGATGAATTACTTGATGTACTCAAAGACCTACGCGACATCGATTTGCGGTTATGCCGGCATGGATTAACGCCTGCACAACTGGATTTTGTAACGGCGTTTGAACTCGATGCCATCGCGCAGGCGGGGAATGCTGCCACTCAGCGAAATGCGCTTGCCCAGAGCGATCTGGAAGACGAATTATCCAGTTGGCTCGACACGCTCCAGGTCGAAGACGGATGGCAAATTTCGGGTACCCTGGTTGAAGCGGGTTTAAGCGTAACGAAATTAGCGCATGCCGAGGAAGAAATTGGTGTGGCAGCGTTCAGAGATGTGCTGTCGCACCTGGCGGCGCATCTTTCGGCGGCGAAACTGACCGGCGAAATTAAGAACAGCGTCACCCGAATTTCCGAACTCGTCGGCGCCATTAAAGAATATTCGTACATGGATCAGGGAGCCGTTCAAAAGGTAGATATTGTGCAGGGCCTGGAAAATACCCTCCTTATCCTGAAATATAAACTGAAAAAGAAAAATATCAGCGTAGTACGTGAATTTGACGCTGATTTGCCGCTGATCATTGCGCGGGGTAGCGAACTGAACCAGGTATGGACCAACATAATAGACAACGCAGTTTACGCGATGCCTGATGGCGGCCAGTTAATCGTGCGGGTGAAACTCGAACCAGCTAACATCCTTGTCGAAATACAGGATAACGGCTCGGGCATTCCGCCTGCCTTGAAGGCGCGCATCTTCGAACCGTTTTTTACAACCAAAGGTGTGGGCGAAGGCACCGGGTTAGGCCTCGACACGGTTACGCGGGTGGTGCGGCTGCATCGTGGCAATCTGCGCGTAGAATCGAAACCGGGCGACACGCGTTTTCAGATACGCCTTCCTTTTGTATCCCTAACACCAACACCATAGATGACTTTCCCGGATGGCTGCAAATCAAGAAACGTAAGAGTAAAAGATGTCAACGCAGCAGTGCAAGGTGCGGTTGCAAAGCACGATGTTGCTTAAATGATCATTTGAACAGCAAACTTCAACTGCTAACGCAAACTTATCAACGAATAAGCTTTATAAATTATCTTAGTGCTCTTTGTTGTACTCCGTAGTACAGCTTCGTGGTTAAAAGAACGGTGCAGGAAACCACAAACTTAACGGGAACCAGAAAGAAAAAAAGTCTATGGAACTATTTGATTAGAAGAGAACGAAATATGATGAGCTAACCGTAGGAAAAAAACCGGTGCCAGGGAGAATACCTGAATAAAAAAATACATGCGGAGCATAACCATTTGTCTGAGCATATTAAGTTTCGTGTTTACGGTTCTTCCCTTTATACATTCCCCGGCGTGGTGGATTAGAATATTTGATTTTCCGAGACTTCAGATCGCTTTTCTTTGCATTGTTTCGCTTGTCCTTCTTTTTATTTACTTCAACTTCAGGAAAATTTCCATTAGAATTTTAATAAGCCTGGTTGCTGGCGCTTTCCTATATCAGTTAGACTTAATTGCAGAATTTACACCTTTATATCCAGTGGATGCTCCGCCAGCTACAAACAAGGAAAATGCCTTTTCGGTTATGCAGGTAAACGTGAAGATGACCAACAGGCAAACGCAAAAGTTAAAAGACATCGTATTCAGGCATAACCCTGATATTATCTCCATTAACGAACCTGATGAGTGGTGGGCAGCTGAATTGAAGGTTTTTGATCCCTTATATCCTTATTCAATCAAAAAGCCATTGCCCAATACTTATGGCATGATCCTGCTTTCTAAATTCCCACTAAAAAACAAGGAGATAAATTTTTTGGTTGATAAGGATGTTCCTTCCATTTTTACTACAGTAGTTTTGCCTTCGGGAAAGAAATTCAATTTGCATTGCATGCATCCTGAACCGCCGAGACCTGGCTCCTCCGCCTACGACCGGAACACAGCAATTTTGATTGTCGGAAAACAAATCAAACTCGCCAATCAGCCTGCTATTATCGTAGGTGACCTGAATGATGTGGCATGGTCATACACAACAAAAAGATTCATAGCGTACAGTGGTGTATTGGATCCCCGAAAAGGGAGGGGTATTTATAATACCTATAATGCCCAGATTCCGTTGTTGCGTTACCCTCTGGATCATTTTTTCTACACCAGACATTTTGGCCTGATAGCGTTAAAAAAGCTTGAAGAATTTGGTTCTGACCATTTTCCTATGTTCATCAGCTTAAATTATGAATAGATATATGCCTCACCATAGATAAGGATCCCATAGCTGAATGTTTAGAGACAACATATAAAATATGAATTCATGAAGCATTTCCATATTGAAAGTCTTTCCGGCAGGAATACCAGGGCCGCTTTGATAACGCTTTTGAGTTTCCTCGTTTTCTGTAGATCATATGCACAACAGGACAGGATACTGCTACAGGATATTTTTCTTAATCAGCATGAGTCATTAAAGTTTGGCAATCAGTTCATCAATGCCCTTATTGATGTAAAAACCGGCAATCTGTTAAAAATTGAAATCGCAGGGAGCGGCAGCATTATCGATGCAGCCGATTCATTAGCTGTTAACCTCGAAATAGACGGAAGGAAAATGTTACAGCCGGGAAACACACGGCTTATTCGATATGCCACAAAGAAAGGCAGTGCTTCCGTGGCATTGAATATTTATCAAAAGGCAGAAAATTTTGGCGATACGATCCAAACCACCTATCTGCTCTATCCCAACGAGGCCCGCCTGGAAAGGGTTCTATCCATTCATTCTACTACACAGCAGACACGAAAGTTAAATGGTTTCTATTTTCTCCTTCCCCGGCTGCTTTTCGGAAAAAGCGAAGATTGCGTAGCCAATGTGCCAGGGCCGTTCTGGCCTTCCACCTTAACTGCTGCGAACACACCTTACGATTCCCTGAAAAACAGAACTATTCGTTATCATACAGCTCCGGACGGCAGCTTCGGGATTTTTTCTCTCACCAATAACAGGCAAAGCAAAACGGCAACGGTCTTTATCAGGACTAACGGTGATGTTCATTACAACACTTCCGTTTATGGCAGGGGTGATGCGTTCACTGTTGAACAAAAAAACAATCGTGCTTTATACCTGAAAGGAGGCGAGACGGTTACTTCGGATACGCAGTGCCTCGTTGTTACAAAAACATTTGAAGAGGCGTTAACCCGGTACAGAAAACTGGCGGGGGAGTTGATGCCTCTGGCGCGCCCTACTCCAGCCTGGGTAAAGGAAGCTGTGATACTGGAAATATTGCCCAAATACTTCAAAGGAGGCTTTAAGGAAATCACGCAGAAGCTGACCTATTACAAAGACATCGGCTTTAATACCGTGTACCTGATGCCGCACTGGAAAGGCGGCTACAGCCCCGTCGACCTATACCAGATTGACAGCAGTCAGGGTTCTGTAGAAGACCTGCAGCAACTGGTAAAAACCGCACACGGCCTGGGCATGAAGGTATTGTTCGATATGGTGATTCACGGCTTTAATAAAAAATCGCCGGTGATCCGGCAACACCCGGAGTTTTTCTACCGGAATGAAAAGGACAGCTTTATGATCCATCCGGCCTGGGGAAGTGTGATGACCGATTTTATGAACCCATCCTACCGGCAATATATGGTCGACTATGTTTTATATGATCAGCTTACGTTTAACAACGATGGATACCGGGTAGATGCCGCATCTTACAAAGGGCCTAACTGGAATACGAAACTCCCGTACCCGGCATATAAAAGCGGCACCGCATCGCCGCCGCTGATGAAGATGATGCTGGATGCCATTCGCGGCAAAAATAAAGATGCTGTTTTACTGAGCGAAGTATTCGGCCCTGTATTCTATACCGTCTTCAACTTTGGGCACGATAACCAGACGGAAGCCATGAGCTATGTGATAAAGGAAATGGAGAAAGGCACATACGACATAGCAAAATACAAAAAGCACCTGCAGTATGTGTACAGCAGTTTGCCTAAAGGGGCGGTACGGGTGTTTTATACGCGTAATCATGACACGTCCTGGTTTTATGAGTTTTTCGGTTACTCACCACTCTTCATGAGTATTGAAGCCATCCACGCATTGTTTGGCGTGCCCGAAATATTTGCCGGCGATCCCAATTATAAATATAATCCCGATGATGATCCGGCAACGTATCAGTACTATAAAAAATTATTTGCCGCCCGTAAGCAGTTTCCCGAGTTTGTAACCGGTGAAAAGTTATTGGAACCGGCAGACTGCAATAACGGTAGTGTATTTACCGGTATGGTTAAAGATGGAAAGCGCTGCAGTATTGCCGTTATATCTACGTCGTCGAAGCAGGAGACGTTAACTGTTTCGGTAGCTGAAGGCTATATAAAAGGCACGCCCGTGGCCCTGGATATTATTCACAACAGCCCGGTAAATTTTAGCAGGGCAAAAGGAAAACTTTCACTTACTCTTAAACCGTATCAGGTCGTCGTTATTCGTTTGTATTAAGTATTCCGACAAGAGCGAACTTCTGTGTTTTCACCAAATAACTCAATTTTTAAATAGTTGATTTCTCGCCTGTACAAAGTTGAATTATATAGAAGTCAATGGTAATTTGGGGATTCAAGGAAAGAAGCAGCATATAGATGAAGGCCGTTCGTATAAAGAAAGACAGATAGAGAAGGGAACCACGGAGAGTCACGGAGAAGAAAACCACAGAGAGCCGCAGAGAATAAATTATAGGGAGGTGCAGAGAGGAACAGAGAAGGGAACTACGGAGAGTTCAGAAAGATTTTTACTGAGGCTACGTTTGGTCTTAGGGTTGCCTTTGTGTTTCTCTGTGCTTCCGCTTTGTGATGCTACCATATAACTCTAGGAATGTACTGGTAATCAACGAGTTATTTTATGCATCTTTTTTCAAGGCAGCAATTTTTCTTTCATAAAATTCTATTTGTCTTTCCTTACACCAACGGCTACCACACTCTCTTGTCATCTTTCATGAGCCCCCTTTTGGTGTTTTGTTATGTAGCGATCTTTCGGGCGAAATGAAAGATCACTGAAACTTTTGGAGGCTGTGATTGGTGATCAATCTGACTAACAACTGCTAGCTAAAATTCCGGGGATTTCAAAGTCCGCCGCAATGAATTGCCTTAGGTGCAAGAGCGTACATCGGCGGCTTTGAAATGACAAGTGAAGGGTTATCGTAGCAGATGTTTGAATCCCCGATTCACCAATGACTCTGTGGTTCCTGCGTCAACAAAAACTCGCCTTCAGTTATATAAAAGTTAAGCTTTGGTTTTTGTGCGCCGCTGCAATTTTGCTGAAGCTACAAGGCTATTTCCGGGCTTCATACGGCACATCAATTATTGATATACCAAAAAATATTTAAATAATTTGACTTTCCCGTGCAACATGCCTAAACTTCCCGGGTCTTTACTTCTAAACACTATTTCTCCGGAGCTAATTGCCAACTGAAATTACAACCACCGTTTAGAAACACGTTCTGTAAGCTATGCAATGTTATACAGTAATAGTGAATCACCGGAATCTTATTCAGCAGATCATGGGCAACATGTGTGTTTAAAATATGTAACAAAAGGTGTACCGTGAACGTACAACAGGTGTTCGGAACCGTACGGTGCCTTGTATTTCAGTATTGCAATAGATTGGAAGGAAATGAATTAGGAAAATGGCATAGCTATGGGGCAATACAATGGGTGCCAAAGGGACTCAGTGAGGATATCCTTAGAACTGTTTACCATAGTTAAGTCACTGCTTTATTTAAAAAATATTACCAAAAACATACACCTATCGTTATGAAATTGATTATCCTTTCCTTTACCTGCGCCTTAGTTTTCGCAATAACGTCTACGCATGCACATGCACAAAAAGCAGATAATACGACGGCATGGAAGGAGCCTGAAAATGAAGCAGCCTATGTTCCCGCCGACAAGCCAACATCTGGAATAAAAGAGAATCATAACATTATTTATAAGATAAATATTAAAGCTGTCCGGCATTTCAGGCACACATTCCCACTCATTTCAAATGAAAAGTGGAACATATTAAAGGATGGCTACTATGCCAGCTATTCATCAAATGATGTTTTTCAAAGAGTGTATTATAATAAATGGGGGCGATGGTTATACTCCATTCTCCGGTATGATGAAACAAAATTACCCAGGCATATCAGAGCTTCGGTTAAATCTGTTTATTATGATTATGCCATAAATTTCATCGATGAACTTCATATCGCAAGTACTGATCCTAAGCCCGTCTACCTGGTTCATCTGAAATACAATAACACACTTAAGATAATAAGAGTATCTGACGGAGAAATGGAAGAAATAAGGCTCTAAACAGATCCGCTTTATTCAGGAAAGTTAGCCTTTAATAGTATGCTGCAAGAGAAAGACTTTTGGTCTGTGAGAAAGGTTTACAGCTTTGAGTTATGCAAAATCAGGTTTCCATTTACACGCACATGTAAAGTATTTTCTAACAAAGTCTTTGAAAATTTAGATGATGCAAAACAACTTATCAGGCGCCAGGTTACAAATCTTAGGGCTTGCCATTCTACTAAGTTATGTAACCACCACTTCGGGCTGGCAGGGAAATGCCACGTTACGTTATTCGATTTATTCGGGTAGCCTGAAAGAGAAACAAGTACTCAAAGTAATCCTGCCGGGGACTTATCAGGCTTGCACAAAACAAAAAGACGGAGTGCTACATGTACCTGATGGGGAATGGAGCGAATGGGTAATGCAGGGAAGTTATAATTTCGCAATGAGAGCAAAACTCGTTGCTGAGAAGATTTTCCGGCCTATCCGTAACATCTACAGTAAAGGCAATCATCCGGGGGTAAGAGATATAACTCCCACTGGGGGAACCAGGTATCGCATATCGGGCGGGGCCGGCAACGTCCGCTCCTTTCTGAAAAACGACCTTCATCCGATATATAAATGACGCCACCCGACGGAGAGAACCTTTTAATGGGTCAACGGTTGCTTATTCAATAATTTTACACGCCACTGAAGACCGGCACTTTTAAATCATATAGCAAGAAAAGTTTCCCATCATCTGGCCGTTCATGCAACATGCCGAAACTTCCGGAGTCTTTACTTCTAAACAACTATTTCTTTGGAGCTAACTGCCAACAGTAATTACAACCACCTGGTAGAACGCTGCAAACAAGGCGACACCCGCAGCTACAGCGCCCTTTACCATCAGTATGCCAAAGCCATGTTTAGTACATGTTACAGGCTATTGAACGACATTACCGAGGCGGAAGATGTTTTACAGGAGGCATTTACGGAAGCATTTAACCACTTAGATAATTTTGAATACAGATCCACCTTCGGAGCATGGCTAAAGCAAATAGTAGTAAATAAATGCATAACCCACGTAAAGAAAAAGAAGATAAGATGGATAGAAGTTGAGGACAGCACAGCAGATCTGTTGCCGGAGGAAGATGGAATTGATGAAGGGGAAATTGAGTATAAAGTTCAGGAAGTGAAACAAGCCATTCAGCAGCTGCCAAACGGATATCGCACGGTTTTAAGCTTATACCTCCTCGAAGGGTATGATCATGAAGAGATAGCCGGTATATTGGGAATCACGCAATCCACTACCAGGACACAATACAAGCGTGCCAAAGACAAATTATTACACCTCCTTAAAAACGGAGTATCCAAATGAGCAAACGTTTACATGAATTCATTAAAGAAAATCGAGAAGCATTTGATAGTTATGAACCTGGCGGTCATGTGTGGGAGCGTATCTGTAAACAGAAGAAAGCCAGCAGAAAAGCCGGTGCCATAAAGTGGATGTCGTTGACGAAATGGAGTGCCGGGGCCGCCGCATTTCTTATCATAGCAGCGCTGCTTTATTACCAGAATCCTCACACATTGAAAATGAGCCGCCCCTTAGTAGTCCCGCAACATACCAGTGATAATGTACCGCCGGAGTATGCTGAAGAAGTGTTTCATTTTACGAAGCTGATAGAGCTAAAGCACCAAGAGCTTAAAAAGATTCAGAAAGAACAACCTGAACTCTATCATCAGTTTTCGGGAGATATTTTTAAGTTAGACAGCAATTACCAGGCATTAAAAAAAGAGTTACCTGACAATCCGAACCAGGAAGTGCTGATACAGGCGATGATCCGGAATTTACAATGGCAGATAGACCTTTTAAATAAACAGTTAACAATAATTCATAAAATTAAACAATCAAAAATAGCAACTAATGAAAACGTATTTAAGTCCACATAGCATCGTTGCCGGATTGCTTCTGCTGGTTTCAGTTATCCACGTTAAGGCAAGTAATAATCCTGATTTCGAAAAAACAAAAACCTTCAGCAAGTCGCATAATATTGGAGGAAATGATAGAATCTCTGTCAGCAATCAGTTTGGTGAAGTAAAAATCAATAATTGGGACAAAAATGAAGTTAAGGTTGATGTAACCATAATCGGGAAATCGTCTACGGAACAAAGAGCACAGGAGATCATAGACCGCATCAGCATTGAAGACGGCAAAGACGGAAATGGATTTTATTTCAAAACTAACATGAAGAATGAAAAGAAAAACACTGATGAAAGAAAGAATTATAAAGATGAAAAAATGGAGATCAATTACCAGGTGTATATGCCAAACGCAAATGCATTGATCCTGAGTAATCAGTTCGGTGCTTCTATTGTACCTGATATGAATGGATCGGTAGACCTTACCAATAAGTTTGGCAGTCTTACTACAGGAAAGTTAAGGAATGTTAAGAATATACATGTGGAATTTGGCTCAGCCTCCATAGAAAGCATCAACAGCGGCACCCTTGTTATCAAATTTTCACGTGCAATAATCAACAACCTGGACGGTGACGTTAAAGCCACCTTCGAGCACTGCGGCGGGGTGAAGCTGGGGGTGTCAAATGCTACCAAAAACCTCTCTGTAAATAATAACTTTACAAAACTCTACCTTGACCTTAATAAAAACCTCTCCGCTAATTTCGATATCAGTACCCATTTTGGCCATGTCTCCAACAAGTCCAGCTTTGATATAAAAGAAGAAGGAAATGGCGGAAGCAGGGGGCCCAACTTTAATCATCGTTACTCCGGGAAGGCTGGTAACGGCAACGCGGCTATGAAGATCAAATCACAATTCGGAGAAGTATTGCTTGGTCATAACCTGGTTATGGATCTTAAGGAAGAGAAAACGAAAAAGAAAGTAACAGACATCTGAGAACCCATGCTTATGTACCAACTTCCGGAGCTTCTGCTTTATCTCTCTCCTTAATATAAACCTCCTGAATCAATATCATTATGACGAGTATCAGTGGAGTTGCCAGTACAAGCCCCCATCCACCTGTTAAGGGACTGACCAGCAATTGGGCCATAATGATGAGTGCAGGTGGAATGCTAACGAGCTTTTGTTGAATCATCGGCGTGATGAAATTGCTTTCTGCCATCTGGATGGCAATATACAGGCCGGCAACTATTGCGGCTGTGGTGGGCCCCTGCATCAAAGCAACCAATACGGCGGGTATCATGGCTATCAAAGGTCCAAAGTTTGGAATGAAGTTGAGTACGCCTGCAATGAGGGCTAATGCCAGCCACATCGGAACGCCAATTATCGCCAATCCTGTAGCGGTTAATACAAACACTACAAACATCGCGAAGATCTTCCCTTTAAGCCATTTCTTCAAATTCTCTCCGAGGGTATTTAATACATCTTCACCCTTTGCCTGCCCTTGCGGGGGTATGAGTTTAACAATGCCCTTCTTGTAAATGCCAGGCGAAACGGTAAAGAATATTCCAAGGAATAAAACCACATAGATATCACCAAAAACACCAAACGTCGTTCTAAAGAACGTGCCTGCTACATCTTGCGCTTTCTTCATCGTCTGGGGTGAAGAGGCTTTTTCGACGATCCTTTTACCTATAGGGTATTGACTTAACCAGGCTTTTGCATTTTCGACAGTTTTAGGCAGTGTTTCACTAAGCTGAGTTACCTGGCTTTGAACTTTAGCGCCAATTAACCAAATTAAACCAACCAAAAGCAATAGAGAAAAAACAACGGAGATCGTTAAGCATACACCTTCCTTCCACTTTGTTTTACGGCATATCAAACCGCTTAATCCTCTGAAAAGTACAGCTATCAGTATTCCGGCGAATATTAATAGAAGCACACTAAACGTTGCTTTCATCAACAGGATAATAACAACGATTAACGCAAATACTCCGCCTGTTATCCAAACCTTTTGCGGAAAGGAATATTTCCTTTTTGCATCCTCCTGCAGCCTTTCATTTTGTTCCATAACTAACGTTCTATTAATTTTTCTTTCTTTGGTTTAACATCGTTCTTAAGTCCTGATGCTCTTAGTTCCCGTTCAAGAAAATAGTTTAACGCAGTACGTAAGACGGCGATAGCTGCAAGTTTGCCGATTTCATCCCATGTAGGAGCAATGGCTGTAGCCAGAATGTCGGCAGCTAATAACAATTCAAGCGCCACCGGTAACGAACTTCCAAACCGTATTCTTAAATGCTGGTTTTCTGCTTCGATATTTGGTTTTGCAAGGTTCTTTACATACCTGTATAAAAACTGGAGCAGCAATGGCAATAACGACTGCTGCAAGTATTTCAATGAAGCTGCTTAAATGCTTCGTTATTAATTCCGCGATTTCGTTCACTCCATGCAATTTTGTCTTCGAAGCAATTTCATTTGTACTGAAGCGCTAAATTTATCATATCCAATTAACAAAAGCAAAGCTGAAACGATTGAAACAACAATACATCTGACCGCCCTTTCGTCAGCAAAAGATTATACGTGCAAGTTGCGACCGGCAGCTTAGAAACTGCCAAGAAAGGTATTGGAATTCCTTTAGATTTTCAATAATAACATTTTGCCCATCGGAAAAGCCTGTGTTTGTGGTGTCACAAACACAGGCTTCAAAATACTATCACAGCAATTCCGGGCCCCAAAGATACCTCCTAACCTTATCGTCAGTGAAATGCTGATTCGCTAATTCGCGAAGTATCCTGATGAAAACCAATAATCAACGGGAAGTGATTCTACCATAATAATTTTGCAGGTTTGCCTCATAAGAGTCGCTTAGTTCCTGGCCTGCATCGTACTCAGGACTGTTTTTTATACGATCTACCGAGGCGTTAACAATAACGGTAGCCGTTTGCCAGTTTATTTCTCTTATCCAGTCAGGTGCTATGAGCACTTGTTTGCCGGGGAACCAGTTACCTGTATCGACTATTAAAAAACGAATCTTCCAGGAGCTGTCGTCAATGATAAAATCTTCTACATCTCCTATTTCACCATCGGTTGCCTTAATGTTATACCCTTTTACGGTATCGGTGCTGCGCAAATGATGGTCGTCTACTGATTCATTACCGGAAAGATATTCTTCGTTCATTCCGCTTTGCCTGATGGGTTCTGCCCCCCGCGTCATCATTCCGGTAGTACCTATGCCGCCAGCCCAAAGGCCGCCGCCCCAATAACTTGTCCAGGGATAATGTTCATACAATTTCATCTCCTGCTGGCGCGAGACCGGTTTTTCGGTGTCGATATCCGGACTGTTTTTTATTTGTTCTTTGGTAAGATTAACCTGGAAAACCTCTGTCCTGTAATCCGGGGTAATTACCGACTCCGGAGAAATGAGCACTTTGCGGCCGGATAGCCAGTTACCAGTCTCCACAATGAGGTAACGTATTGTCCAGCTTTCATCGTCAAAGTAGAAATCTTTCACTTTTCCTATCTCTCCGTCGACGGCGCCCATGGCATAACCGGTTAAATTTTTAAGGCTGTGTTTCATAATCTTTACGTTTTAAATTATTAAGAATTTTTGGAACTATTAAGCAGGCATAAACTTCTATCCAATTGCCCTGCGCATAAGGATGATAAATTACTTTGTATGAAATTTACCGGCATTTGAAATCTGTCAGGTTTGCTAACCCCTGCTTTTTAAAGTATGATTAAACTCTTTACGGTCATAAAAATTCTCGTCTGTGGTACTGTTAATCGTATCATCTTTAACATACTGGTTGAACATGTCCAATTCGTAACTGCTATCAATGATAGCTCCTTTACGGAAACGTCTTAGTTTAGCAAAAGTATTATAGCCTATTTCGTATGCGAGCACCGTTTCGTTGTCTTCATCCAACCGCACCATTCCTACCGGAATAATAAGATGGTCATCTCCATCCTCGTTTATAAACCCATACGTACCATTTACTGAGGAGATTTCATTAGCATTATATCCATGTTCTATTAAGGATTCATCCACTTCTACATCCAGGTAAACAACACGTTCCGCCTGTTTGTTAACCAAAAGATCATCCACTTTGCCAATGATCTGGTTTGAAGCATCCTTAACTTCCCATCCTCTTACGTCGCAATAGTCTGAGGCTACTTTATAGTCGGGCAACTCATCCAGATAATATAGCGTTTTATTTTTTTCAGTCATGATTATAAATTTTATATGATTAATTAATTCATTTTTTTAAGAAGATCCGCAGCTTTAACAAAAAAAGACTTAACGGCCTCTTTCTGATTCAGGGTAAGTACATCAGGATCGATTGAAGCCGATGCATTTCTTAAATCTGCAGCTTCATTAACTAATTCCGGATACCTGGTCTGCTGCATGTTCTGCAGTACACCTGTTATAATATCGGCCGATTTTCTGATGTCGTCTGCATGGGTAGTTTCAAAGGGGTCGCTGGTTATTTTCGCGGCGTGTTCTTTTACCTTATCCAAATCTGCCTGAACGCTGTAACCAATTTCATCAGCCATGGCCCTTGTAGCTTCGGTCAGTTTTAAAAGGGCTTCATTGGTATACGCATGGTCAAGGCTCATCTTATTTGTATCAACTTCCACAAGGATTATGTAAGCTGCTACCGTACTATTGTTTTCATGCACACTTATCAGATCTGCCGTATCTGCCTGCTTCACTTCTTCCTTCCTGTCGTTAAATACAAGGAAATACAATAGCAGGGCAGCTATGCCGAGGCCTAATAATATCCAGGGCCAAACCGCGCTTTTCTTTTCAATTTTAATTTCTGTCATAAAAGTGTTTTTAGTTTGGTAATTAAAAATTTGTCAGCCACATGCAGGTGTAATAGGACATGGAATTGCAATGGGTTCAGATTAGAAGTAACAACTCTTCCAAAGGGTGCGACTTCTGAGCACAGCCAGCGATGATTGAAGCTTCTAAAGTGTAAATGTTTCAAGCGCTGGTTTACACGTCAGGACAAAACTATATTATGGGGCTTAAAGGCTCATTAGGCCTGCATTAGAAGTGCATTAGAAGTTACGATCATCATTGATGCCTGACGTATTCAGGCTTTCTAATTAACCTCTAATGCTATATTAATGACCAACTAAGAACATGGAGATTACTTTGCCTTATTACGGGGCGCTTTAAAACTGAAAAGGCGCTTCATGTTTAATTTAATTTAAAACGTTTGTTATGAAAAAGAATCTTTTTATGATGATGGGAATTTGTTCAGTGATACTATTTGCCTGTACTACCGCGAAAGCGCCTGTAGTTGCAAAGAACACTGATATAAGTACGGATTTTAAAAGCATTAAAAGTTATGCATGGACACAGGGTATTGATGAAATTCCAAAAGACGCAATGTTTATTGGTCCTAATGGTGTTTATATTTTTAACAATGAGTCAGGAAGGAAAATGATTAAGGACGCTATACAATACGAGCTTGATTCACGCGGCTATGTGATGAATAGAAGCAATCCCGACATGTTGATATCGTATTCTGTTTTAGAGCAGCCCGCCAGTCTTCGCACTACGGAAGGATATGTAACGTTGTCTTCAGGAGAAAAGGTACGAACAGAAGACAATGTGAGTTACACTGATGTGAAGCCGGGTACTTTAATCATAAACTTTATAGATACCAAAAGTAATAAACAGGTTTGGCAGGGCTTTGCCTCAGGTATTTTACAAGCCGACCAAATGAGAGATGAATCAAAGGTGCGCCAGGGTGTTTCCAAGATTTTTTCAGAATTCAAATACAATAACAATAACTGAACAGGAGAAAATCTTAAATAAAGTGCGCTGTAACAATAAAGGCTCCCCCGGGAGCTTTTATTGTTACAGGATGAGGAGACAATCTTCGGGCTTATGTTCCGGATGGAACAAAGGGAGCGGAGCGCTGAAATAATACGCTTTGCTTTTGAAATTCATATCTTCCGGCAATTAAAGGACATAGCACGAACCGTTCCTATGGAACGCAGTTCAGGGTTGGCAAAGTTCTACCCACGTATTGTTCCTACCGGAACAGACGGGGATGCCGTGCTCAAAACAAGGATGCTTTTCAAAATTTTTGTGTTCCATCGAACACCTCGTGGGTAGAACAACGAAAAAATAAAGTCCGTTCCGTTTCGTGCTTTGAAGTTTATATCTTCCGCCAATTAAAACCATAGCAGGAAGCGCTCCTGTGGAATGCGGTTCAGAAGGGGTTGTGATTCTACCTGGCAAAAGCGATAGTTTACAGGCAGGTATCTAATCTGCATCACTAATCCTGGTGATGGCCCTTTATTATTCAATAATATAATTGATTTTTGGAGAAAAATGAGTAACCAGAATATTGCTTCAAACGAGTTGACGATGGAACAAATACGGGAAAACGTACAAAAGCTTGGGAAGTGGTTTCACAATCTTGATCTGCATGGCGTGAAAACTGCGCCTGATCACTTCCTGGGCGATTACCCTAATGTGAAATTTCAAAACTTCGCTCACGCAATACCCCAGGATCTGCGTGGTAAAACAGTGCTGGATATCGGTTGCAATGCTGGCTTTTATTCAATTGAAATGAAACGGCGTGGTGCCGAACGTGTGGTAGCCATCGATTCGGATGAACGATATCTGGCGCAGGCGCGTTTTGCGGCCGCGGTGCTGGGTGCAGAAATTGAATTCAAAAACATGTCCGTGTATGACATTGGAATTCTTGGCGAAAAATTTGACCTGGTGATTTTCATGGGTGTCCTTTATCATCTTCGTCACCCTCTTTTAGCACTTGATCTCTTGTACGACACAGTTGTGAATGACGTGTTGATCTTCCAATCCATGCAGCGCGGCAGCGACGAGGTGGAACCCGTGAAGCCCGACTACGATTTTTCCGTGACCGGAATTTTCGGACAACCTTGTTTTCCGGCAATGTACTTTATTGAACATCGTTACGCACAAGACCCTACCAACTGGTGGATTCCGAACCGTGCCTGCGCGGAGGCTATGCTTCGCAGTGCGGGTTTTGAAATTACTGCGCATCCTGAGAAAGAAGTTTACATTTGCCGCCGCGCGGAAATGCCTGATGCAAGGGTACGTGCTGTTTACCCGGCGCGGAAATAAGCAAATCTGGAAATATGATCGAAGCAGTTAAGTTCTGGAACGAACCGAATAATAAATCGCACTGGATTTTTGAAATAGACCCTGAATGGCGTATATACGCCGAGATGGTTAAAGGAGCAGTGCAAGCTGTAAAAGCAGAGAATCCCGGGGTTTTGCGTGTGCTCGGGGGTATCTCTCCAATAGACCCGCAATTCATAAAAACATTACAGGGATACGGCGCGCTGAAAGATTTGAATGCGGTTGCCGTTCATGGCTTTCCGCTCGACTGGAACCTTTGGCAAATTCACGAATGGCCAGCTAAAATTGCCGAGATCGAAGCCGTTACAGAATTACCGGTATGGGTTACTGAAGTCGGAATTTCAACTTTCGGCGCTGAAGAGGTGCAGGAGTTTGGCCTGCGCCGTACTGCAGAATTATTAATGGGCCGGGTTGACCGGGTTCACTGGTACAGCCTTTACGATTTGCCACGGGCGTGGGAAGCAACCACGCGTCACCGTGAGGCTGAAGGGTCGTCTTATTACCGTCATTTTTATATGGGACTGCTTCATGAAGACGGGTCGCCCAAACTGGCCTTCAGGCAGTTTGCCGATTACACGCCGGAGCTCGGCATCTGTCAGTGGTTTCACTTTGAAGACCACCGCCTCGATGCCGCGGTAGAATCGTTACGGCGTTTGGGCGTTAAATATTTACGGACAGGCTTAAGCTGGGCGGATTATTATCGTCCTGACGCTTTAAAGTGGTTTGACCGAATGATGCAGGCGCTTGAAGAATTTCATCTGACTATAACGTTTTGCTTTACGCCCGAATCCAAAGGTATCGAGCCGCACCATACCAGCCCCCCAAAGCATGTGGGAGAGTTCGCTGATTTCTGCGCCGAAATGATGCGCCGTTACGTGCGGTAAACGAAACTGTGAAAATAGCCGGAGGTGGGGCGGGATGAATGGTAAATTGTTAATCGAATCTACATGAGCCACGACATCGGCAAAGACATGTCAAATTTATGGATGTGTCACATGCGCCGGGGTGCGTTTGAAGAAGCATGGAAGATCAGCGATGCAGACCTGGAGTCCCGCGCAGGCAAGCCATGCTGCCATCTGCCCCGCCACCTTCAATACATTTGGGACGGTACACCGCTTCACGGGAAGCGTGTGCTGATCCGCTGCTATCACGGACTTGGCGACACGATCCAGTTTATCCGGTACGCAAAACTTATTAAATCCGTTGCCCGCGTAGTAATTGTATGGGCACAGGCATCCCTTGTCCCGCTTTTAAAAACCGTTGAAGGTATAGATTACCTGTTACCCCTGCACGACGGTACTCCCGACGTGGACTATGATGTTGATGTTGAGGTGATGGAATTGCCCTGCATCTTTCGAACGACGCCTTCCACAATACCTTCAACAATGCCGTACCTGCACGCAGATCCTTTGCCACTTTCATCAAACAATAAGCAACTCAACGTTGGTCTTGTATGGAAAGCAGGCGATTGGGATGAACGCCGTTCCATCCCGTTCTCAGCCCTGCGTTCATTAGCTGAAGTTCCAGGCATTCAGCTTTTCATTCTCCAGGCAGGTGCAACGTCAGCGGGCTGGCAAAAAGGTTTCGGAATACATCCGGGTGAGTTTGAACTTTTTGAGTATGCACGTATTATCCGTGGACTGGACCTCGTGGTTACCGTTGATTCCATGCCCGCACATCTGACAGGCGCATTGGGTGTACCGGTTTGGAACCTCCTTCATGCTGAAGCGGACTGGCGGTGGATGGATCGCCGGGATGATAGCCCGTGGTATCCAACCATGCGCCTATTCCGGCAGCAGCGGCCTGGTGACTGGGAAAGCGTGATCAGGCGGGTGAGGGTTGAGGTGGAGGCAGTAGGTAGTAGGTAGTAGGTAGTGAGGAGTAAGGAGTGGGTAGTAAGTTAAGTTAATTAGTGAGGATGGGTTGCAAGCAAGTATTTTATTGTTGGCCCCTGCTAAATGCCGGGATTTCTGCTCTGCGCCTCCGCAGCCACAGCCTCAATCCGGGTTTTAATCACGTTCGGATTTTCCGGTATTTGCTGTGCCAACTTAGCACATTTATGAAGCCTTGTGGTTTTTGCAAAACTGTAATCGACTAACTGTTCAGCACAGAAAGCCTCACCTTATCTTTTCAATTCACCGAAGCGTTTCAGCATCTCGCCCGGCTTCCCGTGATGGTACGCCAATCCATGATAAACGGCTGCGGCCATTCGTGCCCAGAAGATATACAGTTGAGGTTTCCCCGTCTTACGGGCAAGCAGGAACATGCGATGGCACCATGCTGTAATAAGGTAACGCATCCGGTAGATCAGCTTTCGCTGCGTTGCAGGCGTTTTCGAGTCGGGCGCTACACGCTTCAGGGGCCGGACGCTGTCGCGCCACCACGAAAGCCGGTAAGCCAATCCCTCACGCCGCTGCCGGAAACCAGCGGCTTGTGTCTGCGCAACAAAATTGCCATCCACTACATCAAGTTGTAACCTGCCGTCATGAATTGCCTGCTTCATCATACCGTTAAGAAAGGGTGAACGAACGACTACTACGTTTGTGCCCTTCCCATCGGATGAATAAGGCTCCACCCACGCATCACCAAACGAAATGTCAGCCGTTTCCGCGACCACGTCATCACAGAAATTACAGGCCGGGTTCATAAAAAATCCAGCGCCCCAATCGCCATCTGCGAGGTGCCACCAGTCTTTATTTACAACACTCCCATTGCGCAGGGTGAGCATTGCATTATACCAGTTCGCCGGCCGGGCGGCATCTTTGTAGCGGAAGTCAACGCTTTTAATTTCACTTACCGGAACCTTCATCTGCCAGGCAAAACTTTCGATAAAGCGGGCGCTTTTCATGTGACCGCAAAAGAGCCCGAGTGTGAAATGGATCCGCTCCTGAAACACACGGTCTTCGCGGCGCAGCAACTGCACTGCTTTGATAAAACAAGGTATTCCGACTACGGCATAACGGCCCGGAACATCACGGATGGTCTTAAGAATTTGGGATAATTCAATGGGATAATACCGGGACTTGGCACCTTCCCGGATCTCCGCTTCGGTGCGAGCGATGCGGTAACGAAAAAAACATCCTTCGGCCTGCGGGTCTTCAGTTGCAACAACATGCGCCACACCATCAACTAACCCCCTTCGAAGCAATTCGGTAGCAACCCAGCTAACCATTCCGCCCGAGCTACCCTGCAGGCGAAAGTCGTCCTCCATCGCGTATCCGACATATGCTGTTTGAAAATGCCCGAGAGCCGCATCGTTCTGTTCTGAGCCTTGAAAAAGTTCAGCTGCCAGCTCATCTTCATTTTCCGCACCGGGCGAGAACGGGCAGGTTCGGGTAAAGCGTTCAGAGCGGCGGCGAAACCAATCGGGATCGCCTTCCGGCTTCAATTGCCCGTAAACATCAAAATTCATTTTTGCACTGGGCGACCCGCTCTCTTCAACGCAGCTGCCGCAGCCGATACATAACCGGGAGCGCACAATATCCTTCGGGCTGTATAGCTTTTTCATGCGGGCTGGAATTGTTTAAGGCCTAATGCTTTATCCAGAAAAGCATTCGAGCTTTTACGCAGGAGCTCAATCTTTTCCATGATTGCCACGCCGAGGGGCTCACCCAAACGGGCATGATACACGGCTGCTGGCGTTTCTTCGGTTACCAGGTGTTTTTCGCCACCAATTTTTGCCATAAGGCCTTGCAGCTTATTGCTCCGGTAAGGAGACGTTTCACAAACAAACGGCTTCGAGTTGCGAAGGGCAAAAACGCACCCATGAAAAAAATTGGTTGCCACTACTTCGGCGCCAGCGATAAAATGGGCAAAATCATGTGGGTCGGCGGTGATCCATTGTTCGTCGGCCCAATCATTTCTATAGCCAATGCTGACGAGCGGAAGGCTCTCATGCGCGGCCCATTGCCGGATTTCAGAAATAAAAGATTCCGAAAAATTATGTCCGTAAACAGCAATATACTGCCCGGGCAAATGGTTGTGAAACCTTTCATCGGGCTCAATTGAAAACTGAAGGCAGGGGTCGAGTACCATTTGCGGCTCAATGCCAAGCGCGGTTTTGATGATGGTTTGAGAGTTTTCATCCCGGACAGAAATAGCTCTAAAATTGCGCAGGCGATCTGCCCAACTTTGTTCCAGCCCCCGGGAAGCAGGATAATTTCCGAAACTTGCAGCGTATGAAATTAACCGTCGTGCCCGGATACCGTCACCATAAAATAGCGGAGATTTCCCATACCATGGATGAAATAAATTCCACACTTCATCACTGCCTACTACTACCAGATCGTAATCCTCCATCTCAGCCGGGTTATCCAACTGAAAACGTGGCGAAAGGGGTAGTGAATCAAAAAACCGGAAGAACCCGGAAATTTTCTTACGGTAAAGCGGATAATCCGATTCGGGAACATTTGTGGGGAGAACCGGCCGGTAAGCGCATTTCCATTCGGAGAGATTTATCCTGCGCGAATCATGGTCAAGAATAACAGCATTGTGTCCGCGTGCCTGCAGCCCCTCAACTAAACAACGTGCCTGCCAGTAACTGCCGTAATTGATACACCGGTGAAATGTCAGAACGCCAAGTTTTAGAACATTCATTAGATTCTTTTTCCAATTTTTTTAACAAAATTCAGTGTGGGTGTGATTGTAATATCGGGCAATTTAAAAGATAAAATTTGATTAGCATTTAGAAAGTGGAATTCTGTTTTATCTGCCTTTTATGTGCAAACATTATGGCAGGCTCAGTAACAAACAAGCTGTTTGGCGCTGATAGCTGTAGTAGCTTTTGCCAGGCCTGGCTATTGAAGTTTGCTTTACAAGATGTTGAGAAAGTTCAGCATACATTTGAGTACACAAACGTAATGAATGACCAAAATACTCCTGATTCGCCACGCTACAACCGACACTGTAGGCAAACGTCTTTCCGGGCGGAAGCCGCGCGTGCATTTGAATGAAGAAGGAAGGATGCAGGCGCAGCGATTAGCTGAACGGCTCGCCGCTTTGCCAGTCAGTGCTATCTACAGCAGCCCCTTAGAGCGGGCGGTTGAAACGGCTGAGCCGATAGCGAAAGCGCTGCACCTGCAAACCGTAGCTGATGAAAATTTTCTGGAGATTGAATTTGGTGAATGGACGGATTGTAGTTTTGAACAACTCCGGAATGATCCCCGTTTTCAACGCTTCAATTCCTTCAGGAGCTGCGCACCTGTGCCGGGTGGTGAAGCCATGATAGAAGCACAGACGCGGATGATTTCAGGACTTCAAAAACTATGTATACGGCATCAGCATGAGACGGTTGCAGTTGTCAGCCATTCCGATATAATCAAGGCCGCCGTTGCGTACTATGCAGGGATCCATCTGGATATGTTTCAGCGAATCGACATCAGCCCGGCTTCAGTAAGCATTATTGATATTTATGATGAAACGGCTCGCATCGTCCTGGTTAATGACACAGGCGGGATTAGCATGTATAATGAATGTTCCAATAAGGTTTAGCGCCTAGATCATGCGCGAGTGAAAAACATGGCGAAAACCATTTATGTGGTTAGGGTGTACTTATTTTGCGTGTCTATTTTACTGTTGAATTTGAATGATAAGCACCCTTTGGCGCGATTTGTTGAAATGTTAACCGCATAAATTCCTGTATGATTTAGACGTGCAGGTTCATTTTTTAACCTTGTGCAGCATGGCCGTTGTACTATCATGAAAGCGGTGTAAGTTGTTCAATATTTTGGCTGAACTTGAACGATTAACTATATTTAATTTTCTCGTTAATCTTAAAATACTCACATGCATAATGCTATACAAAAAGCAGAAGGAAAGCTTGGTATGTTATTTCCTGGCTTAGGTGCTGTAGCCACTACACTCATTGCCGGAGTACACGCTGTAAAGAAGGATCTGGCGCAGCCGGTTGGTTCCTTAACACAGATGGGTAACATCCGGCTGGGTAAAAAATCGGACGACCGTTATCCTAAAATCAGGGATTTTGTACCCCTTGCCGATCTGACTGATATTGTTTTTGGCGGTTGGGATGTGTACAGCGATAACGTGTTTGAAGTTGCTGTTAAAGCAAAGGTTCTGGAACCAATGCTGCTGCATGCTGTGAGGATAGAACTTGAAGCGATTAGACCGATGAAAGCGGTATTTGACCCCTGGTACATCACAAACCTGCATGGCACTCATGTAAAGGAGGAGCCCACAAAGGCGGCGCTTGCCAAGTGTTTGATGGATGATATCGAGAATTTCAAAGAAGCTAATGATTGTTCGCGCATGGTAATCGTTTGGTGTGGTTCTACCGAAAAGTATATCGAGGCTTCTGCGGTGCACCAGACCATTGACAGTTTTGAAGAAGGATTAAGGAATAATGATCCTGCTATTGCACCTTCGATGATCTATGCATATGCAGCCATCAGCCTTGGCGTACCATTCATGAACGGCGCACCTAACTTAACCTGCGACATTCCGGCACTGATCGACCTCGCAAGGCAAACAGCTACACCTATCGGTGGCAAAGATTTTAAGACTGGACAAACCTTAATGAAAACGATCCTTGCACCGGGTTTGGCAGCAAGGTCTTTAGGCATCAAAGGCTGGTATTCTTCCAATATTTTGGGGAACCGTGATGGGTATGTATTGGATCACCCGGATAATTTCAGAACAAAAGAGGTTTCCAAGCTGAGTGTGCTGGAAGATATCCTGCAGCCTGACGTCAATCCCGAATTGTATGGTGATATGCACCACCAGATACGCATCAACTATTATCCGCCGCATGGCGATAATAAAGAAAGCTGGGATAATATCGACATCTTTGGCTGGCTCGGATATTCCATGCAGATCAAGATTAACTTCCTTTGCCGCGATTCTATTTTAGCGGCACCGATCGTGCTGGACTTAGCGCTGTTCAGCGACCTTGCAAAACGCGCCGGTATGTCGGGTACCCAGGAGTGGTTATCTTTTTATTTTAAATCGCCGCAAACCGCTCCGGGGCTTCGTCCGGAACACGATATCTTTAAGCAGCTTATTAAATTACATAACACATTACGGCACCTGATGGGTGAAGATTTGATCACAGACCAGGGACTAGACTACTACCAGGATTTGATGGAAGTGTTGTGATGTGTGTCAATTTATTTTAATTTTTCATTAAACGTCTGCAAAAGATAAAAGCACCTATCCCGCGGTGCTTTTATCTTTTGCTTCATAATAGTACCCTTCCATTTCTGTTGCCCGGTGTGCAGCGGTGTGACGCTCCATTACTTTTTTGCGGGCCCGTTCACCAATAGCTCTTCGTTCTTCTTCGCTTATGCCCGTCAGGTAGTGTACAGTATCGTGTGCAGCGCCTGAAATTAAAATTTCTTTGCCGGGTTCAAAAAGGGCATCAATGCCATCCCAAAAATCGCTGATGATGGGTGTGCCGCAGGCAGCCGCTTCAAAAAGACGCACGCTCGGCGAGTAGCCCGTCTTGATCATGTCTGCTCTTGTGATGTTCATGGTAAAGCGCTGGCCGTTGTAAAATGACCGGTGTGCCGATGGTGGCAGGTGTTCAATGCGTTCGATGTTGGCTGGCCAATGGATATGTTGGGGATATTGCGGACCTGCGACAACGAACTTTTTGTCGCCTGATCTTTCTGCTGCTTCAAGCATCAGGTTTTGCAAAGGCGGTTGCCGGTCATCGCTATAGGTGCCCAGGTAACCCAAGTCCCATTTCATTACTGCTTCTTCCGGGTAATACAATTCGGGGTCAAAAGAACAATAAAAAGCTCTTGCTGCAGGTGAGCCATATTTCTCTTCCAAAAGTTGCAATGTTGGCCCACCAGTGAAAGACAAATATAGATTGTACCTCGGTATCAGGTTTGGATGCATGTATTCAAAGTCGGCATCTTCTATTTTTGCCAACGTTACCGGTGTGTCAATGTCATAAAAGGCCGTTATTCCCTCCGCTGTGGCGATCACCAATTTACCTACGGCAACACCTTCCGGTACATAAGAACCGACAATCACCATATCTGCATTTTTGATTACAGTGGTATATTGCCTCTTTAGCTCCTCCACGCTATTATACAATATTGTTTTGCAGAAAGGAGGGTTGGGAAGATCACGGTGAGAAGCGTACCAGGGAACATCCCTTTCGAGGAAAGTGATCGCGTGCCCTTTTCTATGCAGTTCCCGGAGCAGGCCCCTATAGGTTGTGGCATGGCCGTTACCCCACGAGGAAGTAATGGACAAACCAATGACGGCAATGTCTAAAGATGCTTTGTTCATACCACAGCTTCTGAAACGTTGAATTCTTGTTGTAAGATTCTGTCGAGTTCGACTGCCCTTTGTGCGTAGGTGTGTGCTGACAACACTTTTTTCAGGGCTGCCTTCCCGATCTCTGCAGCTTTTTCCCGGGTAAGGTCCTTTAAAATTTCGGCTACTTCATCGCCGCTGCGGGCTACCAGGATTTCTTTGCCAGGCTCAAAAAACGTATCGATACCTGCCCAGTAATCGGTGATGACGCATGCGCCGGCACCAGCGGCTTCAAACACACGCGTAGCGGGAGAAAAACCGAACCTTGCCATGCTGTCGCGGCTGATATTGAGCACCGCCTTAGGCGAGCAGTTCAGGGAATTGTGATCACGTGTAAATACATGCCCGATATAGTTGATGTTTGATGGCATTGGCTTGTCATGCCAGCCATTCCCGCCTAAGATAAAGTTATGTTCCGGCGTTTGTGCGGCTACATTTAAAAAGAAATCCTCCACGCGTTTTTCGCGGTCCGGAAGGCGATTGCCTAAGAAAGCCAAATCACATTCATAGCGGGCTTCCTTTTCCACCGGATAATGCGTGGACGGATCGAGGGCATTATAGACAGGAAAACAACGTTGGGCGCCCAATTTTTTATAAGCATTCACTACAGGATCTCCGCCACCGTACGTTAATATAAGGTCGTACCGGGGAATCAACTTTTTAAAATGATCTTCTTCTGAATGATTTACCCGGTCTAGTGTTGCCGGCGCATCCACATCCCAGAAAATAACATACTTGTTTTTCATTTTAAGCTGCAGCACTTCTTTTTCAAGTAATTCATCAAAAACACCTACACCACTTGTCTTGATAATTACATCGGCATGCAGGGCATCGTTTAGGGCGTTATACACTTCTGCTTCTTTGGGCTGATAAATCTTTATACGTGCCCAATCCGGATCGTCTATGTCCCGGTTCTTTTGCCGGTCATATGCATCGGGTTCGTAGAAGGTAACCTGGTGTCCTCTTTCATTCATAGCTCTAATAATGCCGCGGTAGTATGTGGCGGCACCGTTCCAGTAAGCGGAAACAAGGCTGGAGCCGAAAAATGCAAATTTCATAATAATGTTTTTATGCGGCCGGTTGCTTATCGATATTTCTTACCCCCAGCTCGCCGCAGATATCATATAACTCATTTACCCGGTGCGCGCAGGTATGTTTTTGATGAATGGTTGCCAGGCCATGTTTTGTCATGTCCGCTACAAGGGAGTCATCTGAGAGGATATTTTGCATCCACGCGATCATCTCTTTCCCATTTTGAGCAAACTGGAAATCTTTCCCAGGTGTGAAAAGGTTTTCAGCATCGTTCCAGGGTGAGGATAGTAAGGGGATGCCACAGGCCAGGGCCTCAAAGGGGCGGATGGTGGGTATGCCCGTAAGCAACCTTACATAGGGGCCACGTGGCACATGCGCGGTAAAACGATACCGCGAGAAAATTTCGGGTGCTTTAAAGTTGGGCAGCCAGCCGCCGTATTCGATACCGGCATCCTGCAATGCTTTTTTGGCGCTTTCCGGATAACGTACGCCATAGATCTTTGCTTTCAACTTTAGCGCTTTAACAGGCTCTGTAAGAAATTCAAAAAGTTCTTTGGTCCGTTCATCATCACCCCAGTTACCGATCCACACCAGGTCACCTTCAGGAACAGGCGTTGCTACGGGTTTAAAGATCCGGGTGTCTGCAGCTTCGTGCCAGGTCCAGGCTTTTTTCGTCCAGCCTTCCTGGAGGTAAATTTCTGTGATTACTTTTCCGAAAGCCAATACGCCATCGTAACCGGAGAGATCATAAGACCGCATAGCGGCCTTTTCTGTAGCCGCCCTGTGGTGCGTGTCGTGAAAAAGTAGTTTGAAGGAAGAAGTCTTTCGTTTCCCACCAATTTTTTTTACCAGATCGTGTTCGTTCCATTCGTGAACGATTACCAGGTCAGCATCTTCTAAAACCGCATCGAGGTTGATTGTTGCAGTATTATATTGTATGGATTTCAACAGCGGATAATATTTGTAAAAGTCCTGAACTGCTCCTTCTCCATGCTCTTTGATCAGGTTAGCCAGACTCCAGTTCTCTTCCGGCTCGTAGATGACAACGTCATTGCCTCTCGCAATCAACTCCGTGGCTATGCCTCGCAGAAAATGGGCATTGCCGTGGTTCCAGTCGGAGAGGAGCGAGTGGTAAAAAAGTACAATCTTCATCTTATATGATTTGCCGGGACAATATTTGTTTTTCCTGTTGCAGCATTTGGTAGTACACCGAAAGATAACTCTCCGCCATGGTTGTTGTAGTATAATTCATTGCCTGCTTCATTGCCCGTTCTGCATACGCTGCAAGCACTGTTTCATTGCTCATCAGGTAATTAACGGCATCCGCAAGAGCTGTCGCATCGTGCGGATCAACATAGATGGCGCTATCGTTCCATATCTCTTCGAGGGAGCCTGTTTTACCTAACACCAGCGCACAGCCGCAGAGCGCCGCTTCGAGAACCGATAAACCAAACGGTTCATATCTGGCGGGAAGCACATACACCGCAGCAGTGGATAATTGCGATGCAACTTGTTGAACAGATAATTTCCCGAGATAGTTGATGTTTGATCCGGCTGTGTGAATGCTGTTTCCTTCAAAGCTGTTATCGCCTGCCAATTTGATGGGATAACCGATGTGTGATGCTGCTTCTACCAACAATTGAATATTCTTTGCTTCGTCCCATATCCTGCCCATGCTGAAAACATAATTTTCTTTTGATGCCGGGTAAAATGTTTCAGCGCTTCTTCCATTATAGATGACTTCTCCAGGGGTAGTAGCGGAATAGATTTTTCGGATACAATTCATCATCCATTTTGATGGAGCAATAAGGTAATCCGCGCTTTGTAAGCCATCAGTCACCCTTTTAAAATATTCACTCCATTCTGTTGGTGGAAACTCTCCTTTTACGGAAAGCCACCATGACCATACATCCGAGTGTGCTACCATAATAACAGGAGCATCCCAGGGCAAAGAACCATAAGCATAACTATTCAGATGAATGAGATCAGGTTGTAATTCTTCTTCCAATTGCAGCAACGAGGCGCCGGAGGCATCGATGTTCTGCCAGGGAGATTCCATCCACTCGAGCAGATAATCTGATTCGTATACCGTCACGTTTTCTACCTTTTCTATTTCCTTTTTTTGTGCCGGTTGTATCGGGCCGCCGGTTGTAACCAGGTAGAAATGTACGTCAAACGGTTGTAATGCATTGCATAATTCCACCGAATAAGACCATACGCCACCTATGGTATCGGTGATCATTAGAATGCGTAACTGGGCATATTTAGCTGAGCCTTCCATAAATTTTATCAAGTACTTCGGCCGACTTCAAATATTGTGCGGCCCTGTCGCTATAATTGGAGTTGACGGATAATTTTTCGATCCAGTCGAGCAATGCTTTTCCTCCCCAGTTATCCGGCGGAGTTGTTAAGGTTTCTGTTTTTGTCCCCCGATAACGCAGTCCCACAAAATCATAAAAGGATCCGGCAACATTTTTCAGGGCCACACCGCCGTTTGTACCAAAGAATGAAACCTCAATTACAGCTTCGGAGCCCGCAGGTAAATTCCACGAGCAGGCTAATTGTGCCGTGATGTCATTTGCCAATTCCATTAGAACGGTGGCATAATCTTCTACTTCGCTTTCACCTTTCAGGGAAACACCTTTGGCAAACAAGCTGCTGTTTACCTTTATTACTTCCGGAAAGTCGAGGGCATACAGCATCATGTCTATAAGGTGAATCCCCAAGTCAAGAACACAGCCTCCGCCGGAGAGGGAAATGTCATAAAACCACGGCTTATCAGGACCGTAGGCATTATGAAACTTCAGATCAACGGCAAATATTTTACCCAGTTCACCAGATTGAATAACAGCATAAATTTTTTGAAAAGCTGTAGTATAACGGTAGGAAAAGTCTGCACCCAACAATTTATCATTCTCTTTTGCTGCATCCACTACTGCAATCACCTCTTCCAGATTCCTGCCCAGGGGCTTCTGGCAAAAAACGGCTTTCCCACTTTGGAAAGCGGCAACCGCCTGTTGCTTATGTAAGGCACTGGGCGTGGCAATTACGATACCGTCAATATCTATATCGGAGATGGTTTCTTCAAACGAAGCAGTTGTTTTGCTTTCCGGTGCTATTTTCGAAGCCTCCTGAATACAGTCTTCCGAAGGATCCGCAAGGAGCACTATCTCTGCAAGATTGCTTTCGGCTGCAGCCTGCAGCCGGCTACGGCCGATCCAGCCCACGCCGGTAAAAGCTAATTTTGGTTTCGTTACCGCGAATGTTCCCAAGAAAAAAAATTTATAGTTGTACCAATGCCTTCATAAAACCATCCGGCCGTGCCGCCGTCATTTCAAAACCTCTTCCGAGGTTATCTAACGGAAGGGAATGGGTATATAAAAGCGCCGGGTTTATCACGCCTTGTGCTATCGCGTCCACAGCTTTCTTCATTCCGGCCAGGTACTTAGATGCATCCCGTTCATGTGCATTAATCACATCGATGCCTTTCCAGTTCCATTGTTGAAGGTTTACCGTCCGCGAACCATCCTGGTGATAACCGGCTATAATCATTTTGCCATACTCACCAATTATCCCGGTAGCAATATCAATCCCGTCCTGTTTGCCGGTGGCTTCGATAACCCTGGTGCAGAAAGCATTGCCTGTTATTTCGGCTACCTTGTTACTTACTTCCCAGGTGCTGGTTAACGGAACCACTTCATCAGCGCCATATTCTTTTGCAAAGTTCAGTGAATAATCCCGCCGCGAGATGGCGATTACTTTAGCGCCGCGCTTCTTTACCAGCTGGCATAGCAGGGCGCCAAGAAAACCAATGCCAATGATGGCTACCACATCATCTTTAGAGATATCACTTCTGTCAATAATGTTCAGGGCGCAGCCCAAAGGCTCGCCGGGAAAAGGCTTATTATTCAGTTGGTTAGGGAGCTTTACGAATGAGCCTTCGCGGGCTACATCATATTCGGCGTAAGCGTGAAAAGAAAGAAAAGCAACACGGTCCCCTCTTTGAAGGTCATGTATTCTTTCACCCGCCTGTTCCACCACACCCCAGCCTTCATGACCGGGAGAACCGGGCTCCATGGGGTATTGAAACCATTCCCTTCCTTCCCAGACAGGAATGCTGGAGGCACAAATGCCGCATCCTTCAACGCGGATTTTCACTTCATCTTCCTTTATTTCAGGTATAGCTGTTTTTAGTAGTGCAAAAGAAAGTGGCTTTGTCAATACCGCTGAGATCATCAAGGTTAATCTTGTTTTTGAAATATTTTCCAGTCTCTGTATGCTAAATAAGTTCTCTTTGCACCAGGTGGTGTAGTGGGGTATTTATTTTGTACCTGCGCGTGAGCTTACCTGTGTTAAACGTGTTTGGTTAATTTTTGTTTTTTGCTTCCTTTTTGGGCAGCGGGTAAGCCTGCGTTTAAACTGAGCCAGTTGTATAATCGTTGCACACCATCCTTTGTTCGTACCTGCGGCTTCCACCCCGTAACGGCACTGAATTTGCTGGAATCGGACACATAATATTTCTGATCGCCCGGACGCCAGCTGTCAAACCTTACTTCCGGCATCTTCCCGGCTATTTCACCAATTATATCACACAGCTCCAGAAGGCTTACGGTATTATTAACCCCGCCACCGATGTTGAAGGCATTACCGGATATATCGTCTATGTTTACCATCGCCACCAGATAAGCGTCTATCAGGTCTTCCACAAATAGAATATCCCTTACCTGTTTGCCATCGCCATACAATGTAATGGGGTGATCTTTAAGGGCCTGAATGAGGAAGTGAGCCACCCATCCCTGGTCTTCCGTCCCGAACTGATGCGGACCGTAAATGCAGCTCATGCGAAAAACGACTGTTTTTAAACTGAAGGTCCTTGCGTAATCCAGCATATATTGATCGGCTACCCCTTTGGAACAGCCATAGGGGCTATGGAAATCAAGATTACGGGCTTCACTGATTCCATGTTGCCGGAAGAAAGCGTTCTCCGGATAATAACGGGTGCCATTCATCACAATGCCAAGATCATCTAAGTCGCCATAAACTTTATTGGTAGAAGCAAAAACAACAGGAGGCTGATGGGCACTATTCCTGATGGCTTCCAGTAAATTCAGTGTTCCCTGCGCATTCACTTCAAAGTCATAAAAAGGGTTATCAAGACTGGTTGTAACGGCCACCTGCGCGGCAAAATGAAACACCTGTTCTGCGTTTTCTACAGCATTTGTAACAGCGTCTTTGTCTCTTATATCTGCAATGACCACTTCGAGGTTTTCAAAATGTTTTTCTTTTAACCAGCATGAATTCTTTTCTACCCCGGTTCTGGACAGGTTATCAAATACCATAACCTTTTTTCCGGTCATCAACAGTCTGTCGGCAAGATTTACACCGACAAAGCCGGCGCCACCTGTTATCAAAGTATATTTACCGTCATTATTTGCTGAAGGTTTCGCTACCATTTTTACTTTTGATTGAGTATATTAAACTGTAAGTCCTCTTACTGCCAATTCATTCCGGGCTTCTGTTACCTTATCGTCCGCGGTTTGTCCTTTCAGCCATTCCGCTAATTCAATCAATCCTTGTTCCAGCGAAATTTTTGGCTCATACCCCAATATAGCTCTGGCTTTTGAAATGTCGGCGAAACAATGCCTTATATCACCTACCCGATATTCTCCGCATACCTCCGGAACAATGTGTTCTTTATTCAGTATTTCAGCAAGGTTACGGCCTATTTCATTTATGGTATATGCATTGCCGCTTCCTACATTAAATACTTCATAGTCGGCTTCCGGTGTTTCGAGTACCAGCCGTGATGCCTGCGCAATGTCCAGCACACTCACAAAATCCCTTTTCTGATTGCCATCCTCGAAGATCAGCACCGGGTTATTATTCATGAGACGTGAGGCAAAGATGGCCAGCACACCGGTATATGGATTAGAAAGTGATTGCCTTGTCCCATATACGTTGAAGAACCGAAGCGCTACAGTGGGAATATTATAGGCTTTGCCAATAAGCAGGCACATGCGCTCCTGGTCGTATTTGGAAAGGGCATAAACGGAAGAAAGAGAAGGGGCTTTCGTTTCCGGCGTAGGATATGGCGTTAAAACAGCCCCTTTGGCATCATACGTTTCCCAATCGCCCGCTCTCAGTTGCTCCAGGTCTCTGTCAACACCCGCTTTAACGGCTCCCTCTGCATTCTTATATAAACCTTCACCATAGATGCTCATGCTGGATGCCACCACCAGCTTCTCTACCTTGTTCTTGCTCAACGCTTCAAGCAAAACTGCCGTGCCTACATTATTTACGTCCGTGTATTCTTTTACCTCATACATGCTCTGTCCAACACCCACCATTGCTGCATAATGGTAAACCGAGTCAATGTGCTTAAGGGCTTCTTTCACTTTTTGCGGGTCACGGATATCGCCGGTGATCAACTCTACCCCGGGATTGAGGTACTCAGGCTTTTTACGCGCCTTTCCATGAACCTGTTCACTTATATTGTCCAGCACCCGTACCTGATAGCCCTTCTCTAATAGTTCATCCGCCAGATGCGACCCGATAAAACCGGCGCCGCCGGTTATTAAGACTTTTTTGCCCATTAACGCATGTATTTAGGAATGTACAGCCTTTTACAAAAATTTGCTTAATACGTTCAGAGAACAAATAAAATAATTGAAAAATTTCGTACCGCAACTTTATCTTTCAAAGTAACAGGAAAAGATGCTGTCATGAACAACGCTTGCATAAAAATACTAATCTTCAGTGTATACAGCTGCCAAAATGATTGATCCGTAAAGAACTTGTTGATAAAATCATGATCATTGATCTCCGGAAATCCCTTACCATAACAGCCATTACGGTATCCGACGCCGTTACACGATAGCGGCCCCGCTTTAATCCCGGGATATGGGCACACGCAGAAAGCGCTTCAACCTCCCTGTTCAGCAGGCCTTTTTTCGTGATACAATTTATACGAAGGAGCCGGAAAACAGTCTGCTCCTGATCTCCGCATCCGAAAACAGCAAACGTACTATCGGATGGTATGATTTCCTTGTTCAGGTTATGGCGACGGAACTGTTGCCATTCAATCAGCGGCAGAAAAAGGGCAAGAGCTTGTTGGGCTTTGCGCATGCCAGCTGTTAGTGAATGCGGGCTCCGGTTCGGCCAGCGCATACCACCCCCTGCACCACCCGAGGCAAAGTGGGCCCACTGCATGTGCCGGAAATATTCATCATCAAACGGTTCAGGTAATATTCTTCGCTTGTCTTTAAAGCTATGAATAGGGCCATGCTCACTGTCAAAGAAAGGACGGGTATCTTCTATGTGGGCTAAAGCTGCCCACATTAGCCGGTCAATACTGATAGCTGCATCTACCGTGTTTTTTGGGTGATCAATGGTGTTGCTTTCGTAAAAATGCACCGAGGCAAAATAAAGCATAGGGTGCCGGAATATGCATTCCGCTGCGTGGGGCTCTTTATCGAGCACCTGGCCTTTTCCCCGATTCTAAAAAAGCAGGGTTGACATTTGCGGGCATTTATTTACGTCACCCGCAGGCGCCATGCTGCTCATTAGCAGCTGGAACAAGAACGGGGCCTTCTATAGTATCTTCAGGCGTCAACAAAGAATGACTGATGAAAAATAAAACCGGAAATAAGCTGGCAAACAAAAAGCATTAACTCCGAAGGGTCGGCTTCAGGCAGTTGTGAGATCGCATACGTAAAAAGGCTACAAAGCAAATGCCTGCATCCTTTTACTGTTCAAACCATTTTTAATTAATTGTGCTGTAAAGCTGTAGCCATAAAAAATGAGTTGGTGTTGCCGGTGAGGAACAGGGTATAAATTTTACCTTCCTGTAGGCTAAGGTTATCCCATTCGGCACTATTAAGTTTTAATGGCGTGCCGTTCCCGGAGAATCGGATTTCAAGATTCCCTGTTCCTTTAGGAACCGATTTAAAGGGTCCGATCGAGTAGGCATTTAAACCCGGGCCTGATAAAACGGCCCCGGCTGCCGCGCCATAAGCTGTATTCGTAGATATTATGGTACCATTAAATAACACGTCTACGGGAGCTGATCCGGGAGCAATGTTCACAAACCTGAGTTTGGCATTCCCGGGGGCGGGAGCGCTCAGGTCATCATAGAATAACATCAAAGAATCAATTGTAAAGTTTGATGCTTTTGCTTTTAAAGCAAATACGGTATGATGGTATCCGGCAACAGGCCCGTTAGGACCGCCACCTGAGGTAAAATCAGCAGAACCGCCAAACACGCGGGATGCCAGATAAGAGGTGCTTCCCGATGCGGCAATATTGATTTGCACCAAACCAAACTGCGCATCCACGTAGGGGGTAGCCTTATTCATCAGGACGGGGCTTGAAGTAACCTGGTTTGTATACATGAAAAAATTTATACCCTGGTTAACCGGACGCGCATTTACAAAGCTTATCTTGGCTGTCAGTGGTGGCCTGTTTGCCGCTTCAACATCAAGGTAGTCTGTTTTATTGCACCCATTTAATATCAATACACCTGCACATAGAAGGATTACGGCACAAACCTGATTTGTGTTGTAAGAATGTAGTTTAATTAATTTCATGCTGTTTAGATTTAGTTTTTCAGAAAGTCGCATTCAGGGAAACAAAGTATTGCCTGCCGGTAGCTCCATTTTGCAAACCGCCGGGAGACGGGGTTCTGAAACCGGCAACAGATGCACTTACATAATCACCAACTTCGTTAAAGGCATTTTCGAGTCCTGCGGTAATTCTGAACATGGAATTGAACCTGTATCCGAGCGAAACATCGGTGACCCATATCGGCGGATAATCCTGGTAAAAGAAATTATTGGCGCTCAGTGCCGAAGCCGATGTTACCTCTCCAAAGTAAACGGGGCGAACCATAAAGCTCAGCTTATCTAACCTGTAAACAGCCTGCAGATTTATTTTGTGACGCGGCGTTTGTTTTTCGATCCGGTTTCTTTCCGCCGGACTTAATACGGTATTTAAATAAGAAATATTTAGTTTACCGGGAAGATGTACGTCGAGTATTTTGGTCTCCATAAAATTTCCTCCTGCGATCAGAGAAAGATCGCTGTTGTTTCCTGTTCTCAGCTTATAGGTCGCCGTAAATTCCACCCCCGTTGTGCGCGTATCAAATGCATTAAAGAAGAATTGGGCCTGGCTGGCGCCCGTCGCCGCAAAAGCATTTTTGACATCGGCTGGCAAATTTGCATCCGTGGATACAAAGCTACCGGTAAGACCTACCCGATTGTCTACGCTGACCGAATATCCGTCTATGGAGACTTCCAGGTTCGGGATCAATTGTGAGGTTAACCCGGCGGTATAACTTGTTGAACGCTCCGGTGTAAGACCTGGAATGCCTAACGCTCTTGCAGCAGCGCTGCTGTTGGCAGCGGTTAAGATGTCAACGCCTCTTCCGTTTTGAAACGATGTTGTCAGATTGCTATAATGAAACTGGGCAAGATCGGGAGCTCTGAACCCTGTTGAATAGGAGCCTCTTACGCCTAACCATCTGTCAACCGTAAAGCGCGTAGCAGCCTTAAACGTTGATACCGTTCCAAAATCAGAAAAATTCTCAACACGTGCTGCTGCTGATAACAACCATTTTTTCGTGATGTTAGCTTCCACATCAAAGTATCCCGCAATTACCGAACGGGTTACATTTGCAGCATTGCCGGGCGTAGCGCCCTGGTACACCTGAGAACCAGGCGATATGCTGTTTAATGCCGTTGTTCCTGCGTTATCAAGGTATTGAATGCCTGAGGCACTTGTGTCTATATTGAAGATATGCCTTTGATCGGCTTTTATGTAAGAGTTAAGCTCACCGGCATTTAACCTGTAGTTTTCAACTCTGTACTGGGCGCCATAAGCCACATTTACACCCCTTAAAATTTTTGAAAAATAACGGGAGATATCGAGTCCTGTATTGTTTTGAATTACGCCGTAGCCACCGGCATCAAAGCTGGTAGGCGAGCTTAAGCCCATAGTAGCGTTCATGGAATTCTCAACCCTGATAAAGAAAGTATTGGCGCCATAGGTATTAGAGAAATCCACGTCCCATCCATTAATCATGCCCTTTACGCCTATAGCCAGAGATTTATCCAGTACGCGCATAGCCATTTGAGGCAGAAAGCCGTCAGGATAAATGAAATTGTTTGTTCTTGTACCCCAGCCCGGATAACGATAACTGCCGGTATTTTCGGTATGGCGGTTGCTAATTCCTCCGAACGCATAAATCTCCGCTCCCTTGAGGGGAGCTGCCATATTAAAAAATATCAGTCCGTCTTTTTGGGGATACGGTACCCCGCGGGTATCAAAATAACGGCGGGTAAGGCCGCGGCCGGCCATAATGGCCTCATCCATTTCTTTAGTAAATACAGCATCATATCCCCTCGAGGAAGCTCCGCTGCCATACATCACTCCCGTGTACAGGCCGTCTGCGTCTTTATTCCCCGGCAGCGTAATGCCTCTGGTGGCCAGCTCAGCCGTGGCGTTAAGAAATCCGCCTTTATCTCCTAATTTAAAACCGTAGTTAATTCCTTCACGGGTGAATATTCCATCACCCCGGTGGCGAACACCTCCCGTGGCAGAGATCGTCATCTTTTCAACGTCTCTTTTCAATACGATGTTAATAACACCAGCAATGGCATCGGAACCATACTGCGCAGCAGCACCGTCTCTCAATACCTCAACGCGTTCAATGGCGTTAATCGGTATAGCATTCAGGTCATAGCCCGTTGATCCGTTGCCGTTGCCGCCAAAATTTATGTTTGCGCTTTTATGCCTTCGTTTGCCGTTTATCAATACCAGTATCTGGTCTACTGCCAAGCCACGCAATTGCGCGAGACTGGTTGTGGTAGCAGCGTCTTGTCCGCTCGATTTTAATGAGCTGAAAGAAGGCGCAACATTTTGTAATATCTGGGTAAGCGTTGTCTGAGCCCCTAATTCTTTGAGGGTTTTGATATCAAAAACGTCTACCGGCACCGGTGACGTTATTTTGGTTCGGTGTGCATTGCGAGAACCCACTATTTGTACTTCTCCCAGCATGTTGACCTTACGCTTCATCACGATATTAAAATTGCTGGCAGTTCCTAATTCCTGCTCGCTGAACTCAAACCCGACAGATGAAAATTCCAGGGTTTTTGCTTTGTTGTCTGCTACGGTTAATGTAAAGGAACCATCTTCAGCGGTAGTAACACTTTTGTTTAGTTCTTTAATCGCTACGGTAACATCTGAAAGAGGAACATTGTCTGCCGATTTCACGGATCCTGTAATAATTTTCTGTTGCGCAGTAATTGCGTTGGCTGAAAAAAGAAATAAAGCAAAGAACGGAAGTTTGCATTGACTCATGTGTGTGGTTTTAATTGCGATTTAATGTTGTTCTGGCTAATCGTACGCAAGCATATAGAATATCGGCACAGCGCAACCGTGAGCAAGGTGAATCGATAAAATGGCAGCGGGAAATTGAGCGTTGAAAATCGTGCTTATGAGACAAGCAATAACGGTAGTAATAGGTAATTCAGATGAATTACAATTAATTAAATACATCTTCTTGTTCAACAAACTTAACAACTTTTTAGATAAGTTAATCATTCACAACATATTTAAAATTTACTAATATATATTAAGATTTATAGTAATGTTTGATTATCATTGTAATATGACACTTTATAAAAATTTATTTTTTTAATCAGATTAATTTACTTGATATTTGTGTTTTAGTAATATTTCTGAAACGATTGTTCTGCTTTATCCTTTTCCACAATAACCTCATCTAATTGAAGCAGAATTTAACAAGAAGAGATTTTCTGTCAAAGATCAGTATACTCACCGGAGCTGCCTACCCTGGCATGATGGCGATGGGAATGATGAAGGAGGCACCCGTACACCCGTTTGATTTAAAAGGGGATGCGGGTAATAATAAAAGAATAATACTCCTCGGCGCGGGATTGGCAGGTATGACCGCTGCCTACGAACTTACCCGAGCTGGCTATAAATGTACCCTTCTTGAAGCCCGCGAAAGGGCTGGTGGCCGTGTTTTTACCGTTAGAAAAGGCTCCGTTAACGAAGAAACAGATAACGGTAAGGCGATCGCCGATTTTGACGAGGGCATGTACTACAACGCAGGCCCTTCCCGTATTCCACATCATCATCTGCTAACCTTACATTATTGTAAAGAGTTAGCGGTGCCGTTGGAAGTGTATAACAATATCAATGAGTCTGCTTATTTTTTCAGCGAAGGAAAGGGTTCGTTATCAAATCAAAAACTAAGAAAGCGGGAAGTGCATAACGATGTACGGGGTTACATGGCGGAATTGTTATGCAAGGCCATCGATCAAAAGCAACTTGAAACTTTGCTCTCCAAAGAGGACGGCGAGAAATTTCTTGAATACCTGAGAGCGGAAGGAGGTTTAAATATTGATGGTCTTTATAAAGCCTCAGCACGCAGGGGCTACATTGACCTTCCGGGCTCAGGTGAAAAGGTCGGTAAAATTGCCGATCCTTACAGGCTTGCCGATATTATCAGTTCCGGTCTTATAAATCCTGAATTTTATAACGTTGGCGAATATGCGCACGAATTACAAATGGTCATGCTACAGGCTGTCGGTGGAAATGACCGCATAGCTAACGCGCTTGAAAATAAAGTAAGCCGGCAAATAAAATATAACGCGGAAGTGACTTCCGTAAAAAACCTTACCGAAGGAGTTAAGGTTACGTATAAAGACAAAACAGGCGAACACGAGATTGAGGGAGACTATTGCATATGTACGATTCCCCTCGCTGTTTTGAGTAACATCGATCATAATTTTTCTTCAGAGGTGAGCAGGGCCATAGATAAGATCGCTTACATCATGGCCGGTAAAATAGGCATGCAGTTTAAACGCAGGTTTTGGGAGGAGGATGAAATGATCTATGGAGGCATCACCTATACCAATAACCTTCTTTACCAGATATTTTATCCTTCCTGTGATTATCAAAGTAAAAAGGGTGTGCTTTTAGGTTATTATAATTTTAATGACCGGGCAAAAACAGTCGGCGAAATGCCTTATAAGGAAAGGGAAAAGTTGGCTTATGACAAAGGACTACTCGTGCACCCGCAATATGAGAAAGAATATGAGCAGAAAGCTTTTTCCGTTAGCTGGCACAAAACAAAATACGCTATGGGAGGATGGGCGATATATTCAGAAGAAGAGAGGCAAACACTATATAAGAGATTATTGACGCCTGACAAGCATGTATATTTTGCGGGAGAACATTTGACTTATCTGAATGGGTGGATGGCCGGTGCCTTTGAGTCAGCCCGCAGTGTGGTTACGGCTTTGCATTCGAGGATCAGCAACCATAATGTTTCTTACCGGACGGTGAGTTAGCAGTCAGGCATTGGCATACAAGAGCTAAAGAAAAGCGCGCTGTTACTGAAATGTGGAGGAATTTACGGCACCTCCACCCAGAGTGCCTTTTTGGTAAAACGGATACATGGAATAACGAAAGTTGCCTGCTATTGAATAAATATAAATGATCCCACCTGATATTGTAAACTGAATGAAAAAATACTTCATTAGCAAAGCACGCCGGAAATATTTTCCGGATTTGAATAAACATAAAACCTAATATCATGACTACACAGCTAAAACGCAGAGATTTGCTTAAAAGAGGCGCTCTGTTAACGGGGGGCTTAGCTTTATTAAACGGCAGCTTTTTTAATAAGGCATACGCCGGTCCTTTAACCGAAAAACCATCCCGGGGCCCCGCTTTTTTAGGTTCTGACCTGGAAGCGCTTGAAACCACTCCCCCTGAAATAAAAGCGAGGTTACTGGCTAACGAAAACCCTTTCGGCCCCTCCCCTAAAGCAAAAGCGGCGATACAAAGCGCCATTGAGCTAAGCTATCAGTATCCCCACGCAAATCGTCTGCTTCTCGAACAGAAGATCATGGAGCATGAGGGCTTGAAAAGCGGGCAGGTGTTGTTAGCTTCCGGTTCATCGCCGTTGCTTTTAGCCACAGCCCTGTGTTATGGTAAAGGAACAATAGTTTCTGCTACTCCTACTTATGAAGATCTGTTAAGGCGTGCAGAATTATTGGGTACAAAAGTGATAAGGGTTCCGTTGACTGCTGACAAAGGATATGATCTGGATGCTATGGAAAAAGTTATCGACAGTTCTACTTCCCTGGTATATATCTGTAACCCCAATAACCCTACTGCCACCGTTGCCGACACGGCCAGGCTGAAAGCTTTTTGTGAAAGGGTATCCAGGAAAACAACAATATTCCTCGACGAAGCATACATTGATTATCTGGATGATCCAAAAAGCGTTTCACTGATAGAAGCCGTAAAAAAAGGGCAGAACATCATCGTTGCGAGAACATTCTCCAAACTTTATGGATTCGCCGGTTTGAGGGTAGGATATATTATAGCCCCACCTGAAGTAATTACAAAGCTCAGCATGTATACGACAGGCCCCGGTGGCATCTCCGCTACTTCGCTTGCCGCAGCGGTTGTTGCCTACCAGGATAAAGATTTTCTGCAGAGCGCTTTTGTTAAAACGATGGAATCGAAAAAGTTCCTCTATGATACCCTTAAAAGTGAAGGTTATGAATACATCCCTTCCTCTGCAAATTTTGTGATGTTCCCGGTGCAAATGGAAAGCAAAAGGTTTGCCGAAGAGATGATGAAACGCGGCGTAGGCGTACGTTCCTGGAAGTTTTCCGGTAAAGAATGGTGCCGCGTAAGCATGGGCACTATGGATGAAATGAAGACATTCGCTGAGGCTTTTAAGCAGTTGGCTTAAGCTGTTCCGTACCCTATTTTAATTTCACTTCATAAAACGCATTTTATGTACATAAAAATTTTGCTGTCTGGTTTGATATTTTGTGCGGGAAGGTTTGCCATCGCGCAAACGCCCAAAGGAATTACAATGGATCAATATGAAAAGGCAAAGTCGTTTCTTATAAAAGATCTTGACAACGACACCTACGTAAAGTTTGATAACAACACCTATGTGCTCGACAGGTACGAGGGCAGAAAACCTTATTTCGTTACAGGTGATGATGGCAGGAAAAAGAGGATAGACCTTTATTCCCTGCTGGCGAAAGCAGATGGGAGCGTATTGGGGACAATGATCTATTATACGAATGAAGCAGGCAGGTTGTATGTAGCCTGTTTACCGAACAGCTCCGCTGATGGAAAAGTATGGACAAGATACTTCGAAGACATTCACGCTATTGACAAGGAAGAAAAATCTTTTGTACTGAAGTTGTCTTATGTGCTATCCAAGGAGTACAGTTTCCAGCAGTATAAATCCAGTTTAAAGGGTAAGGAAATTGACAGGTCCGAAGCAGGTACTTATGGTAATGATATCTGCTTTCCCGGGAATGAAGTAGTGGCCATGGCCAATGGTGATAAGAAGCTATTGAGTGAGATAAAGCCGGGTGATAAGGTCATTGCTGTTGATCCGGTTACGCATAAGCCTGCCATCGTTAATGTAAAAAAACTTAGCGTGCATGAAGCGAAAAACTATGCGATTACCCATTTAACACTGATATATGCGCAAGAGGATATTACAAATACATCGCATAATGTCTACCTGTCGTCCCGGCAACTGCAGGCCACTCCCAATCACCCGGTAATGACCAGGACGGGCATAAAAAATATCGGGGCAGTAAATGAAGGTGAAGAGGTGTTGTGTAAAAATATTCATTCCGGAAAGTATGAAGCATTTATCGTGTGGGATAAAACGGAAAAAGCCGACGGTATGCAGAAAGTGTACAATATAGATGCTGATGCAGGCAGTACTTTTATCATCAACGGGGTAATGGTAATGCAAAAGCAGGTTCAACCTTCAAAGCTTAAATAAAATTGTTACAAACGTAACGTTAATTGATACTTAATGGTGCAGTAAGAAAAAAACTGCGCCATTGCATTTTCATCTATGTAAATATTAGCCAATACGTGCTCAGCAGGCGCATAGGTGATGCCCGCATCTACGGCTGGTAACAAGGGTTGAATACTTCGCTCGCGCGGCAATCATTTTAGTTAGCTGAAAAGCAACAACATCGATGCTTCATCTTGCAGGTATGTAAGTTTATCTACAGCCCGGTGGGTAGCCGCAACCTGTATAAATATCTGTATGACCTCGTAGCGATTTTTCCGGTTGGTAACTTCCTTTCCGTTCACATCTTTACTGTATGTCGCCTGTGTATCAGCGCTGCCCGCTTCCATCTGGTGCTCCCACCTATTTGACGCAGTTCCGCCCCACCCAACTTTATGTATAGATTAATTCACAGGAATTTTATCTCTTACTATCCTTGAGGTTTTTACATTTTTCCTCCCCGCCCTGATTAATAGAATCAGGCAACGCCAGGCCTGTAAACCCGCGCATTAAAGAATCTTGGGCTTTTAGCTTAAAAATAATTATATTCATGTGTCTTATTTCGCAGTGAAATGTTAATAGCCGTCAGCAAAGCAATATATTAAGGTTTGAAAGGAAAGGAGAAACGCGGCCATTGATACATTCGTACACTTTATTGTATTGTATCACTTTATCAACGATTGAATCATGAGAAAATATACCCTTAAGCCATCTTACAAGCTTATTCCGTTTGTAAAGTTCTGTTGCCTTGTTGCCGTATTCACGGCACTCACTCCTGTTCCTCTCAGGGCTTTCGATAAATTATACCCGCCGGTAACCATTTCAGGACGGGTAACTGAAAACAATAATCAACCGCTTTCCGGCGCAACGGTAACCGTGAAAGGGACTTCGCTCGCCACAAGCACCGACGCCGACGGGCGATTTACATTAAGAGATGTTGACAGTAAGGCTGTTCTGGTGATTACATCTGTTGGATATACCACCCGGGAGGTGGCAGTGAATAACCGCAGTACGATAAATATATCACTTGCCGTTGAAGATAGATCTTTAAACGAGGTGGTGGTGATAGGGTATGGAAAACAAAAACGGTCAGACCTGACCGGGTCTGTTGCTTCCGTAAAAGCGGCTGAACTTCAGCAAACGCCCATTTCGTCTATCGACCAGGGTTTGGTGGGACGCGCCGCTGGTGTGTTGGTTACACAAACTTCCGGGATGCCGGGTGCAACAGCCTCTATCAGGATCCGCGGCGCAAGTTCGTTACAGGGCGGCAATGAACCTTTATATGTAATTGACGGCGTTCCGGTATATAGCGGGGGAGGTTTTGGCGAAACAGGAGGGAGCACCAGGATGAGCGCCCTCTCTACCATCAATCCTAGTGATATCGAGAGTATTGAAATACTGAAAGATGCTTCTGCAACGGCGATCTACGGATCACGTGCCGCAAACGGAGTGATTTTGATTACTACCAAAACGGGTAAGAACGGAAGAGACGTGATTTCTTTTGACGCTTACTACGGGGTGCAATCGGTTGTTAAGGCAATCGATGTTTTGGATGCTACGAGTTATGCCGCCCTGGTAAATGAAGCTTATGCAAACGATGGCCTACCGCAGCCATATACGGCTGATTTTATTTCAAAAATTCATAACGGGGGTAAGGGCACAAACTGGCAGGATGAAATTTTCCGCTCGGCTCCTATACAAAATTACCAGCTTTCTTTTTCGGGTGGTGATGAAAAGTCCACCTATGCAGCCTCTTTGAATTATTTAGACCAGCAAGGCATCATCATCAACTCTGACTTGCAACGGTATTCCGGGCGTATAAATTTTAGCAGGAAGATGGGTGAGAGATTCCGGGTTGCTTCACATTTAAGTATTAGCAGGAACGTATCAAACACCGTTGAAACCGACGTAGGAGGTCAGGGAGGTGTAATTACAGGGGCTCTTAAATTCAACCCCATCCTGCCCGTTTATACCAATAAAGAGTTAGGTATTTATACACAGGTAAACGTTCCGGGAAGCCTCTATCCAAACCCCGTCGCCACTGCATTGGAGTTGAAGAGGAAAAACAGCACTACGAGGATGCTTGGCGATATCTCGGGCGAATTAGAGATTATCAAAGACTTAAAAGCCAAGGTTTTGTTCGGTCTTGATTATTTTATGAACAAGTCAAACCGGTATACCCCTTCAAATATTTTCCAGAGCGGGGGAGTGGCTTCAGCCTCTGTTGCAGATGCCATGTACACCAACTGGCTGAATGAAAACACCCTCACGTATTCCAAAACCCTCGGCACAAATCACACCTTCAATCTTCTTGCCGGCGCTACTTTTCAAAGGAACCGAGACGAAGGACTGTCGGCCTCATCCCAGGGTTTTGTAAACGACGTACTTCAGTATAACAACCTGGGGAGCGGATCAGTTTATAACCGCCCGGGTTCCAGCGCTACCGAATGGAGCATCATGTCCTATCTGGGCAGAATAAACTATAATTTCAAAGGAAGATATTTAATTACAGCGAGCGGCCGGTATGACGGTTCTTCAAGGTTTGGGGTAAACAATAAGTTTGCATTTTTTCCATCAGCAGCCTTTGCGTGGCGTGCGGGTGAAGAAGACTTCATCAAACGCCTTAACCTGTTCTCTAACCTTAAATTCCGTTTCGGCTATGGCGTAACCGGCAACCAGGAGATCGGGTTATACACCTCGCTTCCTACACTGGCCTCAGTAAATTACACAATAGGCCAAGCCCTTGTTTCAGGGTTTTTTCCGAACGGCATTCCTAATCCTGATTTAAAGTGGGAGCGTACCGGGCAATATGATGCAGGTATCGATATCGGAATTTTTCAAAACCGTGTCAGCATAACCGCTGATTATTATTATAAGAAAACAACTGACCTGATCTATAGTGTGGCTATTCCTTTCGTTTCCGGGTTCGGGACTTCTCTTCAGAATATCGGAAGTGTGGAAAACAAAGGATTTGAATTAGCGATAGAAACCAGCAATCTTAACGGAGCGTTCAAATGGAATACCTCTTTCAATATTTCCTTCAATAAAAACAGGGTGCTTGAATTGGGCGGAGAACAGTATAAGGATATAGGAGAAGGCGACGGGCATTTGAAAACAGGTTCTGTGCATCGGCTGATCGTTAATGAACCGATTGGAATATTCTATGGATATGTCTTTGATGGAATTTTCCAGGATCAGCGGGAACTTACCGCGGGCCCAAAAGGATTTACCGACTATATGGGTGGGAAAAGATACAAAGATATCAGTGGCCCTAATGGTGTTCCTGACAAAGTGGTAGATGCAACATATGACCGCATGATTATCGGCGATCCGAATCCTGATTTTTATGGAGGCCTGACGAATACCTTTGGTTACAAAGGCTTTGAGTTGAACGTTTTTCTTCTATACTCGCACGGCAATGATATTTTAAATTATAACGCCATTGAAATGGGATTGCCATCGGGAGGACAAAACGTTTACGCAGGTTTAATCAATCGCTGGACACCGCAAAATCCCAGTCAGGTGTATCCAATTGCAACCACCAACAGAACCGCTGTTTTTAGCAACCAGTTTGTGGAAGACGGGTCTTACCTGAAGCTTAAGACTGTCACCATGTCTTACGCGTTTCCTGGTTTAAAATTAAAAGGCTTTACAGGTTTAAGAGTATATGTTACCGGGCAGAATCTGCTTACCTCTACCAAATACACGGGTTATGACCCTGAAGTAAGTTACAGAGGTGCGTCTAATCTTGAGATAGGGGAAGATTACGGTGGCTACCCACAAGCTAAAAGTTTCCTGTTTGGAGTAAGTCTTGGCCTGCGCTGATCATTTACATTTTAAATTATAACTCATGAAAATTGTTTACCTCTTTATAGCATTTTTATTGTTGACAACCGCTTGTAAGAAGTCATCGTTCTTAAGGGAAAATCCTGAAGACCGCTTTGTTACGGAGAATTTTTACAGCGGCGCTAAAGATGCCCAGGCTGCTGTAGATGCTGTTTACCACCAGCTTTATAGCATTTACCAGCGAAATATGATTTTGCTCAATGATCTGCCTACCGATGATGAGAAGAACGGTATCGGAATGCCAAATCAATTCCTGATCGATTTGGAGTTTTTAAGGTTTACTGCGGAAAATACATTCGTACGTGACATGTGGTCACTTAATTATTCTGGCATCCAGAGGGCTAATAGTTCGATCAATAACATAGGACGGATTACCATGGATGAATCGTTAAAAAATCGACTGCTTGGTGAAGCTTCCTTTCTTCGCGCGCTGTACTACTTTAATCTGGTAAGGTTTTACGGCGATGTGCCCCTGATCGTGAAGCTGGAAAGCCTGCAGGATGCCCTGATACCAAGAACACCAAAAGAAGAAGTTTACAAACTAGTTATTGCCGACCTTCAGTTTGCCGAGAATAATCTGCCGAAAACCTATACCAGTACAAATCTTGGGCGTGCTACTTCAGGTGCAGCGAAAATTCTTCTCGGGAAAGTTTACCTCACCATGCGTGATTTTCAGAAATCTGCAGGCAAACTGGAAGAGGTGGTGCAGAATGAATCATCTTTCGGATATGGGCTCCATGCAGACTTTAAGGATAACTGGAAAATTGCCACTGAAAATGGCAAAGAGACCGTGTTTTCGGTGCAAATGATGCAGCCCCCCGGAACACCTAACGGGCAAATGGTACTTCAGGGCCCTAAATTTTCTGTTCCCGGAGGCCAGGTTCCCGGCCTTGTAGGCAACGAAGCCGATATACCAACCGTGGATCTGTATAATAAGTATATAAGCGGTGATACAAGAAAAGACGTAACGTTTAAATTAGAATTCGTGAGTCCTTCAAACGGAAGAACGTATAAATCGTCTATACCTCTTTTTGGGAAGTATTGGGAAGATGGCGAGACGATCGCCGGCAATTGCGATGTTAATTTCCATGTCTTGCGTTATTCAGATGCCCTGCTGATGTATGCAGAGGCATTAAATGAAACAGGTAATACCGCTAAAGCCATTGGTGTATTAAACCGGGTAAGAGAAAGAGCCTTCCGCAATGTACGGAATAACTATACTGCATCAACTCAGTCAGCCTTTCGTGACCAGGTGTACCTGGAAAGAAGACTTGAATTTGCGAATGAAGGCCAGCGCTGGTTTGATCTTGCCCGGACTAAC
>JBGSYC010000088.1:0-5692 GCA_041751095.1 Flavihumibacter sp. | reverse complement strand
ATGAAATACTACAAATATTAAGTATCTCACTGTTATGTAAAATCCCGTTGCTTGAATTATTTTCTAAAACCTATCCGCAATATGTCAAAGAACAAGATGGTAATCAATTGAACCTATTCGAGTTATAACAAGACGCTAGTGTCATTAAAAGAAAACTATAGAGATGCTTATTTTCAATTGAAAAATTCTATCCGGGATTTTATTAAACTAAGTCCTGTAAAATTAGCAGCATGATTTTATAAAAAAAAGTTTAGATGTTTGCGCCTAAGCGCCTAAACAATCAAAAACCCAAGCAAACATGACAAACAAACCACCTGTTTCGGAAGATTTGAGGGCAGCCATAAGCATATGCAGTGATCTTACCGTTGAAGAACTTCTGGATTTACTTCAGTTCATGGGTAAAAGAAATCCGAACATTAGATGCCGGGATGAGTGGGCTACTGCTATTTCAACCGTGCTAATGAGGAAGTGTCCTACACCAGGTATGAATTATAATTGACATCAGGTTTCAAATTGCATAGAATAAGAGAAGATCGGTAATCCGGTCTTCTTTTTTATTACTGTACCTTGATGAACAGAATAGCACTATTGGCATTTTAAAGCTCATTACGCCTCCTCAATTCTTTGATGTGAATGTGATAGGCTTGGATTAGATAATGACCAGAACGGGGTTTGTTAAGTTGTCAGCATAGCGGAAAACCCCTGTTGCCTGCTGGCATTATTGATCTTCAGTTCTATTTCCAACTTCTTCCCAATCCATTAGTCGAATATTTTGAATCTCTGACTTAGAGATTGTCTTAATTGCCCCGTCCATGTATTGAATTTTGATAAGGTCTATGGACAAATATTTTGCAGTTCTTGAATAAATAATATCGTCAAACTCATAACTTCCTATGGCAGCTTGTTTGATGGGGCAAACGGCCTTAACTATTTTTGTACCGACTTTATCATCAACTGGATTTGTCGCAGTAACGGTGATAAAAACGTACTTAATGGTTTTTGAACTAAAATTTGTTAGCGAAATATTGAACCCAATTGCATAATCACTTCCCGTTACATCGAATGAAGATATTGAAAGTTGATTTCGTTTGAATGCTTTGTAATTAATAACGTCTGCTAAATTAGCAATATTCCAATCGAAAGTAATTTTCACATTGTAGTTGTTGTAAATCCAATATTCTTTATCCTCATCGTTCTTTGCTTTGATGTCTGGTTCTTTGAAAATGTCTAACAGATACTCTTGTGTAAGGGTGTGATTTTTTATCATATCCTTTAGGTCATAGTATATAAACGACGTTTGCATTAAATCAACCCTGTCCTCTATATTTCTAATTGGCGATTCAAATCTTTTTCCGGGATTTGAATTAAGTTAATTAAGTTCTTACAGATAGGAAGCATGAGGGTTTTCCCCTGAAATTCAATCAATTTTGTATCTTTAAGCTATGGACCGCTTACAGATTCATGATATCATCCGCCAGACAGTGCAGACCTGCCTGCCAGGATCCCGTATTTTGCTGTTTGGTTCAAGAGCGCGGGGTGCTGGGGATCGCCACAGCGATTATGACCTTTTAATCATTACACCCGAAACCTTCACACCCCAAGAAAAAATTCTATGGAGCAACCGATTAGACCGAGCAATCGTAAAAGCGATTAAAGCCCCCATTGACTTGTTACTTAATAGCGAGGAAGAAATAAACTTGAAAAGGGAATTGCCTGGACATATTATACAGACCGCCATTAAAGAGGCCGTAGCTCTATGACTCCTGCACTTAAAGCCTATATTGAAGGCTGGCTCAAAAAAGCCGAACATGACATAATTAGCGCTCAAAGGCTGTTGGAAATAGAACCCATGATTCTTGATAGTGCCTGCTTCCATTGTCAGCAAGCAATAGAAAAGTGCCCTAAGTCATTTTTAGTGTTTCATGGCCAAGAAATTGAACGAACGCATAATATTATATTTCTACTGTCAGAATGTTCAAATTATGATCCCATCTTTACTGACATCGATCCTGGGAATATCAACGAATATGCTGTACAAGGTCGTTACCCTGATTCTAACCTAATGCCTTCCACTGAAGAAGCAAAAGCGTTTCTAGAGTTAGCTCTTCGGATAAAGGCCTTTGTAGTTGAAAGACTTGTATTTTCTTAGGTTGTTGACCATTTTTAAATTTTTATCCAAGAATTTTTAGTCAAATCATGATGTTTCTTAACATCCTCTATTATTCCTATTTTACGAGGATTGGGAAAATTTAAAAACAGTTGTTCGGAAAAAAAGGGTACTTACAATATCATGCAGTTTGCAAGGAAGGCGTTTGGTATTCATCATTTAAGTGGCTTGCAAAACAAATTTTGAGATTTTGTTAGATAAGCACCATTTATCAATTCCGGTCAGAATAAGTCTTAACCTTTATTATGATAACATTTAAACCGGGAATCTACTTGAATCACAATCTCAGGCACTGGTTAATACAGTAAATACTGTAGGAGTGATGGGAAAAGGAACTGCATTGCAGATGAAGCATGCTTTCCCTGACAACACAAAAGCCTATAATAAGGCTGTTAAGAAGGCAAACTGAAACTTGGTGAAATGCTAGTCGTTCCGGTCAGTTCTTCTATTAATGGCCCTGAATTCATCATTAATTTTCCTACCAAAGCACATTGGCGGTTTCCTTCACAGCTATCCTGGATTAAAGCCTGGCTAACTGATTTATTTGGTCAAAAATTTTCTCCTCCGATACATCAATTAATTTCGCCTGTATGTATTCCTGTTTTAATTAGCTTCTTGCTGTGCGTATCAGTACTATGGAAGAAAGATTAGTAAATTCAAAATGATAAGGAATGCCAATAAAAAAGGCATCGAGTATCCCCGCTGCCTTTCCATAGTTTATACAAAACGATTACTTCACCAAATCAAACCTGTCCAAATTCATTACCTTATCCCACGCAGCAACAAAATCGTTTACAAATTTTTCTTTTCCATCTGCACTTGCATATACTTCGGCAATGGCCCTTAGTTCTGCGTTAGAACCAAATACAAGGTCCGCACGGGTAGCACTGTATGTTGGCTTTTGTGTTGTGCGGTCGTAGCCCTGGAACATTTCTTTGTCTTCGGTTGCTGGCTTCCATGCAGTGTTCATGTCAAGCAGGTTTACAAAGAAATCATTTGTAAGCTTGCCGGGAGTGTTGGTGAACACACCATGCGCCGAACCATCAAAGTTTGTATTCAATACACGCAGGCCACCAACCAACACGGTAAGTTCAGGTGCGGTGAGTGTGAGCAACTGCGCTTTATCAATCAATAAAGCTTCCGTTGAAGCATCACTCTTTGTATTACGGTAATTACGGAAACCATCAGCACGGGGTTCTAAATAACTCACCGATTCAACATCTGTTTGCTCCTGCGAAGCATCCATGCGGCCGGGTGTGAATGGAACAGTGATAGTATGCCCCGCATCCTTCGCTGCTTGTTCAACGGCTACACAACCTGCCAACACAATTAAATCAGCTAGAGAAACTTTCTTGCTGCCATTGGTACTATCATTAACTTCTTTGTGAATGCCTTCCAGCTTTTCCAGCACATTATATAATTGAGCAGGATTGTTTACATACCAGTCTTTTTGCGGGGCCAAACGAATTCTTGCACCATTGGCACCACCACGTTTATCCGAACCACGGAAAGTAGAAGCAGATGCCCAGGCTGTAGATACCAGTTGCGATACCGTCAACCCACTACTAAGAATTTTTTCTTTCAACGACGCCATATCAGCCGCATCAATTAATACATGGTCAACAGCAGGAATCGGGTCCTGCCACAATAGATCTTCCTGCGGAACATCGGGACCTAAATAACGAGCCTTCGGGCCCATATCACGATGCGTTAGCTTAAACCATGCACGGGCAAATGCATCTGCCAATGCATCAGGGTTTTCCAAAAAACGTCTTGATATTTTTTCATATGCCGGGTCCATTCTTAACGAAATGTCTGTCGTAAGCATGGTTGGCTTGCGGTGTTTAGATGCATCAAATGCATCAGGAATAATTTCATCTGCATCCTTTGCTACCCATTGATGCGCACCACCGGGACTTTTAGTTAATTCCCATTCAAAACCAAAAAGGTTTTCGAAATAATTATTGCTCCATTTGGTTGGTGTTATTGTCCAGGTAACTTCAATGCCGCTGGTAATGGTATCTGGTCCTTTACCCGAACCAAACTTGTTATGCCATCCAAAACCCTGCGACGCCAAATCAGCGGCTTCGGGTTCTTTACCTACATTATCAGAAGGAGCAGCACCATGTGTTTTACCAAAACTGTGACCACCGGCAATAAGGGCAACCGTTTCTTCATCGTTCATTGCCATGCGGCCAAAGGTTACACGAATATCTTTTGCAGCTGCAATAGGGTCGGGGGTGCCATCAGGACCTTCAGGGTTAACATAAATTAATCCCATGTGCGCAGCCGCCAGCGGTGTTTCCAGTTTCATGGAATCATGATGATTGCCATCCGCATTTTCGTCCGATACCAATACGCCGTGTTCCGCCAGCCCGGGTTTTCCTTTTGCATAACGTTCATCGTTACCCAGCCAGGTTTTTTCAGCGCCCCAATAAATATCTTCCTGCGCTTCCCATGTATCGGAACGGCCGCCACCGAAACCAAATGTTTTTAAACCCATTGAATCCAGCGCCACGTTACCGGCAAGAATCATCAAATCTGCCCACGAAAGTTTGCGACCATATTTCTGTTTGACAGGCCATAATAAACGGCGTGCCTTATCAAGACTTACATTATCAGGCCAGCTATTGAGCGGCGCAAACCGCTGCTGTCCTGCAGCACCGCCACCACGACCATCATATACACGATACGTCCCGGCGCTATGCCACGTCATGCGAATAAACAAAGGACCATAATGACCAAAATCGGCGGGCCACCAATCCTGCGAATCGGTCATGAGGGCATGAAGGTCGGTCTTCACTGCCTGGAGGTCGAGGGTTTTAAATTCCTGGGCGTAATTAAAATCCACATCCATTGGGTTGGATATCCTAGCATGCTGGCGAAGGATATTCAACTTAAGGCCGTCGGGCCACCAGTCTCGGTTTTTGGTGCCGCCACCGCCAATGTTTTGTTTTGTACTGCCATTCAAAAAGGGGCATTTGCTAATGTCGTTTGATTCCATTGTTATGAGTTTGTAATGAGAGTGAATATGTTTTCAGGCCGTGCTAATTATGTTATGAGGCAAATCTATTGCAGGAAGCTCATAAAGAGTCACTATTGTCCGACAAAAATATCAAAGGGTGAAACTGAAAACAGTCACCCTTTTTTAGATATGTTTGAGTTACCACACTACCAAATAATTGTCGAGCTTATTAGATTGAGAAAGAAATTCTTTCTTATAAGCGTCTTTTCAATTAACTCTCCTTGGTAACAATTCAAAGATTTATTGTAGTTTTTATTCCCAAATAACACAGTATGCGGCGAATAACCGGGTTAATCGCCGCACAACTTGCGTAATTTAAGATTGACAATGCGGTGAATAAATGATATATTCGTCGCAACTGGTGCAACGAATGGCTATATATATCCATGAACTTCAAGGCTGGCCCAAGTTCGCGTGGGATCAGGGCAAGATCGCCCCGCTTCTTGCTGACGTGCGTTACAAGCAAGGAAGGCTGATTGGTCGAATGGAGGGACTAGGCT
>JBGSYC010000087.1:0-7766 GCA_041751095.1 Flavihumibacter sp. | reverse complement strand
AGAACCACGAAGAACCACGAAGGACACTGCGTCACGCTTTGTGTTCTCCTCGTGCCTCCTTTGTGTTAGTGTTCCCTAAGCAAGGGTACGATCAGGAAGTTCACCCCTAAAGAGGTTTATTTTCCAAAGGAAAATTCGTAGGTGCTAATCATGATAAAAAGATGGTGATTATTCGGAAAGAAGTATAGCTTTTTTTGGATTTTACTGCAAGAGGATTGGTAGGCCGGCCTGTCAGGAAAGATTGTTTATAGCCGCTGCAAAAGCAGGCAGATCTTTATAGGCCAGGTCTACCGATGGATGAGGCAATGAAATGTCCGGGCTGGTAGTTAATACGAAGACCGTAAACATGCCGGCGTTTCTTCCAAATTCCATGTCACTCAGGTTATTTCCTACCATTATAGATTTTGAGAAATCTATTTCAGGATACGTTTCTTTTGCAAGGAAGGCCATGCCGGGCTGGGGTTTCCGGTTGGGATGGCTGTCATCAAGGGACGTTGAATAATAAATAGCGTCTATCCTTCCGCCATTCGCTTCTATTGATTGCCGCATATGTGTATGCAGTACTTTAAGATCTTCCTCTGTCATCAGCTTTTTTTCGACACCGCGCTGGTTCGTTGCAATGATCACTCTGCCGAAGCGGCTGCCAAGTATATTGAGGGCTTCCAGAACGCCATCGTAAAATTTGAATTCATTAAAATGATAAACGTAATCAAGGTATTTTTCCCGGTTAATGACTCCGTCGCGGTCGAGAAATAACGTCCAGCTAGGATCAATAGTTTTCAGCTCAAGCATTGGTGTTTATATTTTGCAGCATTTCTGTCTGAGCCCTTTCGAAGTCTTCCGGTATGCCGATGTCAATAAAATATTCATCCTGTACGAATCCGTAAAATGCTAAGGTCTTATAGTATGCTTCGAGATAGTCCTTTTCAAAAGAGAATTTTTCCGGCAATGCTTCCGCCAGAAATAAGCGGGCATTCAGCGCATATACGCCACCGTTAATCAATCCCTGGTGATAGAATTTTTTTTCCATGAAACTTTTTACTGAACCGTTGCTGTTGATTTCTACTGCCCCGTACCTGTCGAAATCCCGCATCGGTTTCAATGCCAATGTACAATGAGCCCCGCTCGCCTGGTGAAATGACGATAGTTTCTCAAGACTGACCTTAAACAGGGTGTCGCCGTTCAACACCAGCACCGATTCATCGTTTGCCATCAAGCAGGCTTGTCTTATCGCGCCACCTGTTCCTCCTGGCTCCTGCTCAATGCTGAAGTTAAGGTTACAATGCTCATACTGTGTATGTAAGTATTGCTCAATCACCTCGTGCTTATAACCTAAAGCAAAAATGTATTTCTCTACTCCCTGCTGAGTACAATAATCCATAATGTATCCAATAAAGGGTTTGGCCAGGACTGGAGCCATTGCCTTCGGCAGTTCCGGTACAACTGCACGGAGCCGTGTGCCGAGCCCTCCTGCAAGTATAATTGCTGTTTTAATCACGGGCGGGAATTCATGTATAGAGAGATAATCGTTCAATATTTACGTCGGGGATCCAAAGCATTGCGCTTCCACCAGCTCGCATATGATGTGGCCGATCATAATGTGCGCTTCCTGTATGCGGGGCGTATCTGTATGCGGAACCCGGAACAGGTGATCACTCACATCTTTGAGATTTCCGCCGGTTGAACCTGTAAAGCCCATGGTTATCACACTCTTTTCTTTTGCGGCTTCAAAAGCTTTAACGATGTTTACCGAATTGCCCGAAGTTGACAGGCCCAGCAAAATATCACCTTCATTTGCAATACCCTGCACCAGCCTGGCATAGATAACGTCGTAACTGTAATCATTCGCCACTGCGGTTATATAAGAACTGTTGCCATGTAGCGCTTCAGCGGGAAGCGCCTCCCTGTCCAGATAAAACCGCCCACTGAGTTCAGCCGCTAAATGCTGGGCATCCGCAGCGCTACCGCCATTGCCACAAAAATACAGGCGATGGCCACTCTTCAATGCAGATACGATCACCGGAACGGCCTGCTCGATCGAAGATAATAATTCCACGTCGTTCAGGATCTGTGTTTTTACACTTATCGCCGACCGAATGATCTCTTTAATTTTATCCCGCATAGAAATTCTTTGTTCTACTCCATGCCATACATCAAATCGTCCATGAAGTAAGTCCATGTTTGGTAAACTGATAATCCTTAAAGTAACCGCCGAACTTTCCGAGCGCCTCTATCACTTTGTATTTTGAGATATCAGGGCAATAAAAAATCATGAATCCGCCACCCCCGGCGCCCGATATCTTACCTCCCATTGCACCCGCTTTTTTTGCCGTTTCATAAATATCATCCATCATCACGTTTGAGATGCCTTCCGCCATCTGGCGCTTTTGCTGAAACCCGAAATCAAGAATTTCCCCAATCTCGTGTAACCTGCCTTTAAGCAATGCTTCTTTCATCATTTGAGCCTGTTGTTTCAACTGATGCATTGCTTCAATTGAGCTTTCCTTTTTGTCAACAACGTTTTTGCTTTGCATGGCAATGATACGTGAAGATTCGCGGCTCGTTAACGTAAAGTAAAGGAGCAGGTTGTTTTCCAGCTCAAACAGGTATTGTTGTTTGATGCGCAGCGGGTTTACGATTACCTTATCTTTTTCAAAGAATTCCATATAGTTCACCCCTCCGAACGTTGCAGCATACTGATCTTGTCGCCCCCCTGCCATATTCAATTCATTTCTCTCTACTTCATAGGCGAGATGTGCCACGTCATAATCACCCAATGGCAGCCGCATCATCTCTGCGAAGGCGCCAATGATTGCCACAACAAGGGTAGACGAAGTTCCTAAACCCGATCCCGCCGGCGCATCTACGAAAGTAGATAACTTAAAGCCTGTCAGAGGCAGGCTGAAGTCTTTCTGAATTCTGTTATACACTCCTTTTAACAGGTCTAAATTTCCATCGATCGGCAGGTGAGGCGCCCATTCATAGCGAAGTTCTTCCTTCCTGTCCAGCGCCTGCAGGATAATGGCATTCTCTTCAATCGGCTGAATATTGGCATTGGCATAAAGAGAGATGGTGGCGTTCAATATTGCACCACCGTATAAGTCACTGTATGGACTTACATCAGTTCCTCCGCCAGCCAGCCCTATCCGTAAAGGAGCCTTACTTCTGTAGATCATGATTCAGGTATGATTGAATTTTAGGGTTACATTTTGGATTTTGACATTCAGGATCATGGTTGCTATAGCATTCAATTTACTTTCAGGACATCATAAGTGCCCGGAAATCTGAAGTCTGAAACTAAGAGCCGAAAGCCGAAGCTGAGAGCCAAAAGCAAAAAGCAAAATCTAAAATTTGCCCTCGTTTATTTTCCCATTGCAACAATTGCATTTACCAGATTGTTCCACGAATATTTATGTTTTTCGCTGCGAAGATGAGGAATAAAGTAATCTTCGCCTAATTCAAAGAACCGGGTAATGGCGCGCGCGATCGAACCTGCGTCTGGCTCTGACACCAATCCTGCTTTTTCATGAGGCACATAAGCAGGCAGCGCGCCCACGTTAGTTACGATCATAGGCTTTTCAAAGTGGTATGCCAGCGGCGTCACCCCGCTTTGGGTTGCGTTTCGGTAGGGCTGAATAACAACATCGGCCGCGCAGAAATAGTTCCTGACGTCATTATCCGGGATAAATCCGGTTCTCAGGATAAGAGAGGCTCCGGTACCGGCCTGCGCGATCTTGTCATGATAATCTTTTTCATCTTCATAAAATTCACCTGCCACAAGCAATTTGATATCTGCGTTTCCGGGGGTATTCTTTTTCAGGATCGCCATGGCATCGAAAAGTATGTCAAGGCCTTTGTATTTCCGGATAAATCCGAAAAAAAGCAATATCCTGTCTTCCTGCTGAAGGCCTAAGGCCTGCCGTGCTTCCTTTTTTGAAATGGCCTGCCCGAACGTATCGTACAAAGGATGGGGAACTTCTACGGCCGGTTTGTCGGGCTCAAAAAGCCTGAGATCTTTCATTACGTTAGGGCTCATGGTCACAAAGCCATCACAAGGCTTCAGGAAATATTTCGTGAAAGTGAAATCGAAGGGCCGTTTTTCATGTGGTATAATATTATCGGTAATAGCAATGACGCGGGTATGCTTATTCAATTTTACTCTTCTGAGGATAGTGCCGAAAGCAGGTCCCATAAACGGAAGCCAGAAACGCACAACTACGAAGTCGGGCTTTAAGCGCCTTAACTCATTGCCAACGATTAACCAGTTAAGCGGATTGACCGAATTTACTTTTGACAGGATGTGGAGATCGGCAGGAGCCGCCTGATCGGAATATTGCGACTTTCCCGGGAAAAGAAAAGCAGGGTATTGCAGTGAAAAATTGTAAATGAGCGTGTGGTAACCCTGCCGCTGGAATTCCCTTGCCAGCCGTTCGTTAAAAGTAGTTATCCCACCGCTCCGGAACGGGAATGAAGAACCAAGGATTACGACTGTTTGCATATGCCTTTCAATTACAGGTGTGCCATGTAAATAGCATAACGGGATTAATCCAATCCTATCTTTTTTTCTATGAGGTAAAAGTTTCTTCCGGGAGAGTTACGCGATATCAGTTCGCCCAGGAAGCCAGCCAGGAATAATTGGGTGCCAATGATCATAGCCGTTAGAGCCATATAAAACGGGGGGCGGTTGGTAATGCTGTTTAACGGGTTTATGATCTTTGAAACGACCAGGTAAGCGCTGATAGCAAATCCGAGGATAAAGCACAATGTGCCAAGCCATCCAAAAAGGTGCATTGGCCTTTTCCCATATCTGCCAACGAACATTATCGAAGTGAGGTCAAGAAAGCCATTAATAAACCGCTCAAAGCCAAACTTTGTTACTCCGTATTTTCTTGGCCTGTGCCCCACCACCTTCTCGCCCACTTTCCTGAAACCCGCCCATTTCGCGAGCACCGGGATGTACCGGTGCATTTCGCCATACACTTCAATACTTTTTACCACTTTCTTCCTGTACGATTTGAGCCCGCAATTAAAATCGTGCAATTGAATGCCCGAGGCCCACCGGGTTGCTCCATTAAAAAAACGCGAAGGGATATTCTTTGTGAAAGTATTGTCGAAGCGTTTCTTTTTCCAGCCGCTTACCAGGTCATATCCATCTTCAACGATCATCTTCCGCAGACCGGGAATTTCGTCCGGGCTATCCTGCATGTCAGCGTCCATGGTAATTACCACATCTCCTTTTGCAGCTTTGAAACCTTCATTAAGAGCGGCAGATTTTCCGTAATTGCGCTGGAACCGGATGCCCCTGACATTGGGGTTGGCAGACCTGAGGGTTTCTATAATTTTCCAGGAGTCATCAATACTTCCGTCATCTATAAAAATGATTTCGTACGTCAGGTGATTTTCATTCACTACGCGCACAATCCACGCGCATAATTCCGGCAGCGATTCCTCTTCATTGTATAACGGTATAACTAAAGAAACATCCATACTATACTTTATCTGTTGTTGGAGATTGAGGCTTCTTCGGTGAAACCCATGCTCCGAGTAAAGACCCTGCCGTTCCTGCGATCAGGTTAATAAAAAGATTATACCCAATAATGATTGAACGGAAGTATGTGTTTGTTACGTCAAGTGTGGCCTGCCTTTGGTCTGGTGTAAGGTCGGACTGCATATTCATCCGTTTGATCATCACCTGCATATATCCTTGTTTATATTCAGGAAAAAAGTTTAGTATGATAAAGAAAAATGCCGTCATGGTTAAGGCAAAGATGATGGTAATGCGGAAACCATAGCCAAAAAGGTTTCCGAACGTAACATTACCCCCATTGTCGTTCCCGTATTTAATCACAAACAAAGTTACCATCAGGATGGTAACTAATGGAGGTATGAAGCTGATGTAGTTACTTTCAAAGATCAGGTTGGTATAATAATATAAGACGAGCAAGCCAATCATAACGCCGCCTATGATCGCGCCGGCAACGATATGGGAGGTAAACTTTTTTTGCATAACAGCGGTGTTCTGTTTATTGATTCAGAAATATCGTATTTCCGTTTATAATTCCTGCCACTTTTCCCTGTAATTCTTTACCCGTGAAAGGCGAGTTTCCTGATCTGGAGCGGGTATTTGCTGCCGTTAATGTAGACCGCGCACCTGGCTGGTACAGGGTGAAATGAGCCGGTTGATTGACATTCACTGACCGGCTTTGTAAACCGAATATCCGAGCCGGATGAAGGGACAGCATTTCCGTCCAGCGTTCCTCGTGAACATACGGAAATATTGTTTTAAGTACGGCATAGCATGTTTCGAGGCCCGTCATTCCGTTCCTGGCAAACTCAAATTCAACCGTTTTGCTGTCATATTCATGCGGCTGATGGTGGGTAGCGATGCAGTCGATGAGTCCGTCTTCAAGTGCTTCCCTTAATGCCATCATTTCGGTCCGCGTTCTAAAGGGCGGATTCACCTTAAGGTTGGTATCGTAATCTACGAGGTCTTCGTCGCAAAAGTACAGGTGGTGTGGTGTTACGGAACAGGTCACCTGTACGCCTTCTTCTTTAGCGCGCTTTATATATTGCAGAGACCTTGATGATGTAATGGCGGTGAGATGCAGTTTCGACCGGGTGTATGCCGCAAGTTTTAAATCCCGGGCTACAATCAATTCTTCGGCAAGCGCAGGTTTGCCGGGCAGTCCTAGTCGCGTTGCCACAATGCCTTCATTCATTAACCCGGAAGGGACAATGCTTGTGTCGTCTGGCACCTGAATGATAACCCCGCCGAAAGATTTGACGTATTGGAGCGCCTTTACCATTATGCCCGAAGACTGCAGGGGAACCGTGCCGTCGCTGAATGATACTGCCCCGCTGTTTTGCATATCATACATTTCCGCAAGTTCCCGCCCTTCTGTATTTTTCGTTATGGCGCCGATCGGGATGATGGTGACCGGCAAAGATTTTGATTTTTGAACAATGTATTCCACCTGCGCCTTGTTATCCACTACAGGTTTGGTATTGGGAAGAACGAATACGGTAGTGAAGCCTCCGGCCGCGGCCGCGTTTGCACCCGTTTCGAGCGATTCTTTAAACTCGAATCCGGGATCACAAAAATTAGAAAAAATGTCTATCCATCCCGGTGATATATAAAGGCCTGGTAATTCTATCACGGTGCCGGATACATGATCTATCGAAGGTTGTATTTGTTGAACGATGCCATCTTCTATGAGAATGTCTTGTTGTGTCTGATGGTGCGGGGAAGATGGATCTGTTATGGTAGCATGTTTGATTAAAACCTTCATTGTAGATAGTTGCGCGAAGGTAAGGGAATCACGGAATTTTTTTGCATTCAAATTTTGGCTACTTTTAGGTTTTTAGAAGGCAATTTCCGGGGCGTAGCGCAGTCCGGTAGCGTACCAGGCTGGGGGTCTGGTGGTCGCTGGTTCGAATCCAGTCGCCCCGACGAACGGCGATATTAAATCGATTCAAAAGCCTGTAAATAGTATGATTTACAGGCTTTTCTGTTTTTTCTTCAATCAATTAAATACAAAATATCTCAACGCTGTGGTGAGTTAATCGGTGAGTTCAAATATTTTATACTCTTGAACTCACTGGAAACGACACAACTAGTTGGACACCTGGTACTTGGAAAGGGTAACAAAATTTGGAAAACGGCTTTGGCCGGTGAACAGTAGCACATTTGTGTAGAAGGCAATGGTATCTTCCAGGCTCTTTGTCCATAAGATACGACTCAGGTGTTTTAAGTTCATGTGTCTACA
>JBGSYC010000086.1:0-14637 GCA_041751095.1 Flavihumibacter sp. | reverse complement strand
AGGCAATGTGAGTGACAATAATGCTGCCGTCGTGCAGACGCTTTGTAACCTTATACAACCAGGAGGTAAAATATTTGGAGATGCGGGCTATGTATCCAAAAAGCTTTTTGAAATGCTTTATGAGCAAGGGTTACAATTAATGAAATGTTTCGGAAAATGAACAATGAGATTCTTAACCATACACATTAAAACGCTTTCACAGCAACATCAGTTGTCGGAGGTGGCAAAGCCAAGCATCCCCTGTTCAGCTTTTTGCGGTTCAAAGACTTTCCTGAACTGGAAAGTGAGCAGCAGCTTATTCATTTACCCGGATAATAGTGATATTTGGGATTTTTCTTTTAAAAGCTTAAAGCTCAACACTGACAACTGAAAGCACAGCCCACCTCACCGAAGCTTTACTTTTAATACATACATGTCGGCAGTGATATACAGGGTTTTCTCATTATCCGCAAAACCACAGTTGGAAGCCAACACAGGCAGCCTGATTCTTCCCAATAGTTTCCCTTTCTTATCAAAGATCAAAATTCCGCCGGGTCCCGTAGCAAAAACATTTCCTCTCCTGTCAACTTTCAATCCATCCGGCGCTCCCCGTGCCGACTTGCTTTCGCGGGTTCCGTCGTAAAATATCCTTCCGTTTACAAATAAACCGTCTGCATCAAGATCGTATGCATACCAGTAAGGTTTTTTAGGGTCTGAATTCGCAATCAATATTGTTTTTTCCCCCGGCAAAAAAGCAATGCCGTTAGGTCTTGTTATGGAGTCTGTTAACAATACCACCTTCCCGCCGGCTGTCACCTTGTATACTCCCTGGTACGGTGCGGCCTTCGAACTGTCGTTCACATTTTTTATCAGGCCATAAGGAGGGTCGGTAAAATACAGGTCTCCATTGCTTCTGTAGACCGCATCATTAGGACTGTCGAGCCTTTTGCCATTGTAGTTATCGGCCAATGTGATAAATTCAGGTTTGGGATTATTCAGCGGTGCATTCATTACGGCCATTCTTCTGTCGCCGTGCTGGCATAATACAAGCTGCCCTTTACTATTCAACAACAATCCGTTACTCCCCGATTCTCCCACTCTTGCTTTATCACCTGTATAGCCTGACGGGCTAAGATAAACTGACTTTCCTTCCGCTGGTGTCCATTTGTAAATGCGGTTCTCAGGAACATCCGAAAAGAGCAGCATCTTTTCTTTCTCAATCCACAGGGGCCCTTCGCTCCATTCAAAACCCTCGGCTATGGTAGTCACCCCTGCATGTTTACTGACTACCGACCTGAGCTTTGGATCTGACACGATTATGGTACCGGTGGGCCCGTTCCTGCCTGCCTGGCAAAACCCTGAATGACTTAAAAATAATATCACTGCAGGTAACAGGAGCAGCATGCGATAACCCGTCATTGATGGAGTGTTCATACTATGTTTTTGAATGGGGATACAGTGTTTCAAAAATTTCAAAATTACGAATGTAAGCCTGGTGAGCCCCGGCATCCGGAACAAATACAGCGCTGTTTACAACCATTTCTTTCACCTCCGCTAAGTGCTGTATAACGCCGGAGGAATATAATCCGAGAAAAGCAGCCCCTAAAGCAGAGGCATCTGCAGCATGAGATACGACGATTTTTTTATCAAGGATATCAGCAATCATTTGTAACCACCCGTTTGAGCTGATAAACCCGCCACTGGCATAAATCGTATGTATCGGAGAACCCGTGTCTTCAATGGCTCTCGTTACCTGGTAAAGGGAGAATGAAATTCCTTCCAGAATGGCGCGCATGAAATCTTCTTTCCTATGCATATTGCTTATGCCACTGAACGTTCCTGTTGCGCCGGCGTCCCAGACGGGTGCACGCTCACCAAAAATATAAGGCAGAAAAACAAGGCCTCTTGAACCTATGGGGGAGAGAAATGCCGTTTTAATGAACCATGTAAATGCGTCATCAGAAGAAAATGTTTTGTCAAGCACATTCTCCGCAAACCACTTCAACACAATACCCCCATTATTAATTGCACCTCCGCATATGTATAAATTATCAGTAAACAGGTACGTAAACAGCCGTCCTTTCTGGTCAGTCAGGGGTTGTGGAGTTAACGTGCGGACAGCGCCGCTTGTCCCGATGGTCAGGGCGGCCTCACCTGGCAGCACCGCACCGCTTCCGAGGATTGCAAGGCCGCCATCGCTGGAGCCAACCATAAAACGCGCGTCATGCCTGAGTGACAAACGTAACCGGTAATGATCTTTTAATCCGGTTTCGAAATGGCCCGGTGGTACAGGAGTTGACAGGTAAGTTTCAGATATTCCTGCGAATGCCATTGCTTTATGATTCCATTGCATTTCCCCGATATCAAACAAACCGGTGGCAGATGCCACAGAATAATCTATAATGTACTTTCCAAAAAGCTTATAAAACACATACTCTTTGCCGGAAATAAATTTATGCGTGCGGGCGAATATCCCGGGCATTTTGTCTCTTATCCAGGCGATCTTGCATAATGGCGACATTGGGTGAACAGGTGTGCCGGTTTTCAGGTATATCTCCCTGCCTGCTTCCGTATGCCTGAGCTGTAATGCATATTCGTTGCTTCTTGTATCAGCCCAGGTAAACAAAGGTGTTAATCCGTTTCCCTGTGCGTCAATTGCCATAACGCTGTGCATCGCCGCACTAAAGCAGATATCACTGATTTTGCTGCTATCATCAAGACCTGCAATAACAGCCTGAAGAACCAGCAGCGCAGCTTTGAGGATATCATCCGGATCCTGCTCCTGATAGCCAGGTGATGATTGCCGGGTCGCGTATGAAGCTTTCTCTTCCATCAGCACCTCTCCTGTCGTTGTAATAACCACAGCTTTGGTATGCGTTGTGCCGATGTCGACCCCAATAAGATATTTCATCTTTTAAAATATCACCGAATATAAATAAGTAGAACGGTAAATTAAGAAAATAATGCAGGAAAGACTAGTGTTCTTCAGCCACTGACAGCATCAATGCTTATCTCATCATTGATGCACGAAACCCCAAACCCATCTGATGATTACCTGTTTGCAATCATGCTCAAAGCGCTATATCTGCGAATAGATTCATATCACAAGAAAAAAGGCCCAATACATCGTACTGAGCCTTTCCTGGTTTTTTTACACACTTGTTATCGCATCGATTCGGCGACTTCCATTTCCTCAACATGAGGTTTATTGTAATCACTCACAACAGCACCGGGTGCAAGCTTATGTATTTTGATTATTCCCATTTTTTTCAGAAGCAGGATTATCGGATATGTAGGGTCAAGCTCATGCCACCTTACTCCACCAAAGTTTATGCTCGACGGATGTTTGTGATGGTTGTTGTGATACGCTTCCCCCATCATCAGGATATCAACCGGTAACAGATTCTTTGAAGTATTATTAACCTTAAAGTTTACGTACTGATATTTATGAGCGAACCAGTTAATGATAGCGCCATGTACAGGCCCCATTAGAAAATGAATGGGGAGAAGAAGATACATCCATGCCGATGTAGCAAATACAATATAAAACGCTATATAGGACAGCGCCCAGAACAGCCTCACCGGCCAGGCACCACCAAACCGCTCGAGGCCCGGACATTCAGGAAGATTTTTCAGAAAGCGCTCTTCAATTTTCATCTTGCCGTTAAGGATACTCTGGTAGATATTTTTCGTACGCCACATCATCGCAAAAAGATTTGAATCGTATTTCGGGGAATGGGGGTCTTTGTCAGTGTCGGTATAAGCGTGATGAAGGCGGTGCATAATGGCATAGGCCCGTGGACTAAGGAATGAAGAACCTTGTGTAACAATGGAAAAAGTATAAAAAAAACGTTCCCATGCTTTACTCATCGTAAATGCACCGTGAGCGGCATACCGATGCTGGAAGAATGTCTGTGAAAATAAAGAAAGATACCAGTGTGCTAAAAAGAAAATTAAAATTGCCATGATTGAGTATTGTCGATAATATTATTTACGATAAACAGTTAACTCCAGATAATGTTCAGCCATGCGGCATGAAGTTTATAACTCTTGCAACTCCAGTGCCAATCATTCCCAAAAGGGAAGATACACCTCATTTTTACGGGTTTGCCTTATTTTAAAGCACTTTAATCGTTTTCACTGAGGGGACAATGTGCGTTTTAAAATATCCTGCTCCAAAGTCGTCATTTTCTGACCTGATTAAGATATTAGAATTAATTAACATGCAGCGGGCCGTTTCCGAAAAATTTTTCATGAATGTTATCGGGGGCCCGCAAAGGGTGTTACAACCTCAGGCGAAAAGAGAAGAGAACCGCCAAGAGGCACGGAGAAGAAGACACAGAGAGAGCGCGGAGAAGCAGCACGTAGGGCATTCCAGAGAACAGGGAACGGAACCCAGGGAGCATGAGTTCGTAAAAATCCAGCATTAGGCAGCAAGCCGGGATGAAGGCTGCCCCACGGGTCACCAGGTGCGATAAAAGTTTTGTTTGGAAAACCAATCAGAGCTGAACCGGTGCGCACGCCGAGATATTAACGCGACATCTTAAAAGCTCCGAAACTTGATTTGAGAAACGTCAACTGTATTACCAGTCAGTTTGCACTTGCATCAAAGTAATATCCTTCCTCAATAAGCACATAGGTATTCGATACATACGAGAAAAGCGTTTTTTCAATGCTCCTGTCAGCTTCTTTCCTGATACGTTTTCCTATGCCCGGAATTTTTCCGATGAATTTCCATCTTTTAATTTTCAACACTGCTTCATTGCTCGCCTTGTTGATTAACGTGTCATATACAGCGAATTCTTCCGCAAGTATTTCCTGGTTGCTCATGTTTGAGTGGTTCATAGCGTTCTGAGATTATTAGAATAGGGATATTATCAGAAACGCTATTATTGCGGCTAAATTGCACTTTTGCTGCCACCGGTTCACATGATACTCGTCACCCGTATACATGACAAACACCTGATAATACAGGTATATTATTCGTCTTTTTCGTTTTTTTCCGTAGTTGATCCGGAGAACAGCTTTTCAAAAAAATGCATGTGGTTAGACAATGGGCCTTCCATTTTGTTGGTTCTGTCATCAAGCGTATTATCGTTTAATAAAGTTCCTATCTGTAGCCTGGCAGGCAGGTAAACAAGGATGTCTTTTCGCTGTGCGGCAATATAATCTTTTATATTGCTGTATGTTGAATTGGAAGGTGTGTTTTCACGTATCAATCTGATGGCTTCCTTAGCCGTTGCTTCCATTTTTTCTGACGCTTCAGCGTCTGTAATGCCGCTGTAAGAAGATACTTTGCTGATGGCCTCGTCTTTTGTATCTTCAAAAAACACATCAAGCCATGAAGTTTGGTTATTTCCACGTAGAATTTCTTCCGCTCCCTTTTCTGTATTGCCAAACCGGTATAGTCCCATTAACACTGCAGGTATTACTGCCTGTCCGGGATTTCTGGTTGTTTCTGATGAAGTGTCGCCTGCCACTTCCTGGGTATTGGGATCAACTTTCTGCAACTCTTGAAACCCGAGGTTCTTCTGTAAGCTTTCAATAAGATTTTTTGTCATGATGTTTATTTTATCGGCAAATGAATGGTCTTTATGATTTTACTATACGCTCAATGCGGCAATATCAGTTAATTAAATGCGTAATATCCTTCAATGAAATTATTTACAAAATTATTTACAAATGTAAGCTTCAAAAGTTTACGCGTATATACGGCGGCCCAACCTGACAAAAATAACGGGGTTATTCATTGAACTTCCCTGTGCCAATACCCTCACATTGTTGCCAGTCTAAAATGTTCAATCAATATCCGTTACAGCTGCTTCCCCGTGCTACACCTCTTCCCTGGCCAGCCTACTGTGCTCGTCAACCAGTTTTTTCTGGGTCTCCTGCGGAACAGCTGCATACTCGTAGAATTGCATTTTAAATTTCGCCCTTCCCTGTGATATCGAACGAAGTGATGAAGAGTAATCATGCAATTCCGCCAGGGGAACCTTAGCGAGGATTTTCGTAAAGTGGGTTTCGGCATCAATCTGCTCGAGCAAAGCGCGGCGCCCCTGCAGATCGGTTATCACTCCACCCGTAAGGTCATCGGGGCATAACACCATTAAACTATATACCGGTTCCAGTATCTGGGGGTCTGCCTGCCTGAAAGCCTGTTTGAAGGCCATTAAACCGGCAATCTTAAAAGAGATGTCATTACTGTCTACCGGATGCATTTTTCCATCAAAAATACTTACCCTCACATCGCGCACGTAAGAACCCGTTAATGGTCCGTCCTGCATTTTTTCCATAATCCCCTTCAGGATCGAGGGCATAAAGCGCTGGTCTATTGCGCCACCTACAATACAATTAAGGTAAACGAGCTTTCCACCCCAGGGCAAATCGAATTGTTCCCTGCCACGCACATGTAAATCCGGGGGTTCAGGCATCCCTTCATACCAGGGTTCTACACGCATAAACACCTCCCCAAACTGGCCATTTCCCCCACTTTGCTTTTTATGCCGGTAATTAGATTCTGCCTGTTTCCTGATGGTTTCACGATAGGGAATGCGTGGTTTAATAAATCGTACATCCACTTTGTACACATGCTCAATCTTCCACTTTACAATAGAAAGATGCAATTCTCCCTGGCAGTGAATAAGGGTTTGTTTTAACTCTGAGGATACTTCTACATGCAGTGTTGGGTCCTCCTCCCTTAACTGGTGTAGGGCCATAGCCAGTTTCTCCTCATCTCCCTTTTTTACCGGTTCTATCGCAATGCTCAAATTGGGCGGCGGAAAAACAATCGGGCTTAGTTCAAGAGTTTTCCCTTTTTCATGCAGGGTATTGTTAACATGTGTGTTTTTTAATTTTATGGTAGCGCCGATATCGCCAGCCACCAGCTCGCTTACATTTGTGCGGTTATTGCCTTCAACGGTATACAATTGGTTTAACCTTTCTGAAACTCCCGTCGAGTGGTTGACCAGCTCCATGCCTGTTCTTACGATGCCGGAATACACTTTAAACAAAGACATTTCCCCTACATGCGATTCGGAAATCGTTTTAAAAACAAAAGTACAGGCTGGTCCGCTTGTTTCACAGGCAAGCTTTCCGCCCATGGTTGTCACCTGTGGAGGCATTTCGTTAGCGCTTGGGCACACATTATCGATAAAGCCCATCAATCTGCCGCTACCCATGTTCCGTTGCGCCGATAAACAGAATAACGGGAACAGCTCATGATTTATCATCGACCTTTTCAGGCCGTCTTTCATTTCGTCTTCATCCAGTTCACCCTTGTCAAAATATTTCTCCATCAGTATTTCGTCGTTTCCAGCAACCGCTTCAATGAGCTCCTTGTGTAAAAAATCTGCTTTTGATCTTTCCTCATCAGGAATTGGCAACTTTTGCGGCTTGCCTCCGTTTTCCGGAAATTTGTACACGACCATGCGTAAAACATCTACAATCGAATCGAATCCGGGCCCCTGGTTAAGCGGGTATTGTACGGTTAATACGTCATTGCCAAAATGTTGTTTTACTTCCCTCACCGTTTTATCGAAGTCGGCATATTGCCCGTCGAGCTTGTTCACCGCGAATAATACGGGTGTTCTGAATTGCCGGGTGTACTCCCAGGTAAGATCAGTGCCAACTTCTACCCCCATTTCACCATTTAACACCATCACCCCTGTATCTGCTACTCTCAGGGCCGAAACCACTTCGCCCGCAAAATCATCATATCCGGGAGTGTCTATGATATTGATCTTATAACCCCTCCACTTCGTATGCAATAGCTTACAAAATATGCTGTTGCCCCTCTCCTTTTCAATTACATGAAAATCACTCACGGTATTCTTTTCTTCCACAGATCCCCTGCGGGGAATAATTCCCGCCTCGAATAACATACATTCTGTTAAAGTGGTTTTTCCCGCGCCTGCGTGACCAAGCAAAACAACATTTTTTACATGCGAGGTGTCATAGTCTGCCATGGCAAGTTTGTTTAAGCGGTTAACGTTAAAGATCAATCCGGAACTTGAACCTATCTGGATAGCTAAAGCATACCGGCTGCCAGGTACAAACAAGGTGCAGGCAGGAACATAAGTTCCGGGTGATCAGAATAGCGGGTGCGGATTAAAAAACTTAGAAGTAACGCTCAAATATATAATCAGGTTTTTAACTGAAGCCCTGAATAAACCGGTGAAACTCACCCTTTAATTCACGCACCGTATGGTCAAGGTGCTGGTAATCATGGTAAAGCTCTTCGTGTTTAGCCCATACACCATCCGAAATCCCTTTGTCTGAACTTAATTCCCAGCCCGCGATGCGTTCATTTTCTTTTATGGCCTGCTTGAGGTCGTGGATGTTGATAAGCTGGATGTGAAACTGGTTTTGATAATGTTCTATGTCGGGCAACATAGATTTAGGAACCTGGCGGGAGACAACTTCCTGGAGTTGGTTTTTACATTGGGTAAGATCGTCCCTGAGTGTACGCAGATTTAATTTCCAGGTGTTGCATTCGGTGGCAAGTTGCGAAATGTCTGTTGTAACCATAGGAGATTTTTTTAAGATGATGAATAAATTTACTGCAGCTGTCCGTACAGGATTGTTACTTCTAATTTAATATAGTTTTTTGTTAATCGTCGAACTATTTGAAAAGATGCCGGACATGTAAGCGTTTTTATCTACATATCCGGGAGGATATTAATTGCCCGGGTTAAAAGACTATATTAACATTTTACTATAGCTATCAAAATGAGATTATTCGTTACCTCCAAGGGAAAGCATGTATACAACCGTCATCACCCAATGAATAACAGGATATTGTTTTTTTTACTGCTGGTATGTCTGTCCGGATCAATTCAGGCGCAGACGATCCGGGTTTTACATTCGGGTACAAAAACGTCACTGCGGGGTTTAAGTGTTGTGGACGACAAAGTAGTCTGGGTAAGCGGCAGTAATGGGATGGTCGGCAAATCCTTAGATTCAGGTAATACATGGAAATGGGTAAGGGTAACGGGATTCGAGACCCGCGATTTCCGCGATATCGAGGCCTTTGATGCGGCAACTGCAATTGTGATAGCTATTGGAGAACCCGCTCAAATCCTGAAAACTGTTAATGGAGGAGAAACCTGGAAGCTGGTTTATGAAAACAAAACGCCCGGTATGTTTCTTGATGCGATGGAATTTTGGAACGATCAGAGTGGTATTGTGATAGGGGACCCCGTAGACGGCAGGTTTTTCATCGCAAGAACCTTTGATGAGGGGAATTCGTGGCAGGAAATCCCTTTCCAGAACCGGCCGGCTGCAAAAGATGGCGAAGCCTTTTTTGCCGCAAGCGGCACCAACATACGAAGGCTCGACAGAGACGAAGCCTGTTTTGTTAGCGGAGGCAAATACGCCCGGTTTTTTTCGCGAAACAAACCCGTAGAACTCCCTTTGTTGCAGGGTAAGGAATCTTCAGGAGCTTTTTCGGTTGCCGTACAGGATGATAAAAAGCTAAAGGGTGGCAATCGGATTGTAGTGGTGGGTGGAGACTATGCCGCCGATGCTATACAGGAAAAAAATTGTTTTATTTCAAAAAATGGCGGAAAAACGTGGATCAGCCCTGCCATATCGCCCCATGGTTACCGCTCGTGCGTTGAGTATATCTCGAAAGACAAACTGATATGCTGCGGCACTTCAGGTGTTGACATATCAACCGACGGCGGGATGAACTGGAACCTGGTGTCAGGGGATGGATATCATGTGTGCAGGAAAGCGAAGGACGGAGACGCGGTTTTTCTGGCAGGTGCAAACGGCACCATCAGCAGATTAATTTTAAAATAAGCTGTAACCTATGCGGCGGTTTTGCCGTATCCGGAACAGGTAACCTCTTTGGATTTACATTTTGTGCGGCGCGTGTAAATGATTTATTTTCGCCGCCCCAAGCAAATTTTCAGCAATGGAATGGATTGCGATTCTTAAGTGCCCGATAACAGGTAAGGACTTGCGTTTGTTGCAACCTGGAGAGATCAGCATACTGAATGAAAAAGCGTCCCGCGGGCAGGTTTGGCAGGCGGATGGAAAGCTGATGACCGCAACTGTTGAAAAAGGTCTTATTACCTCAGATGAAAGATATACTTACCCGATCATTAACGACATTGTGTTGATGCTGAAAGGGCTGGCTATCGTAGACTCACAGGATAAACTGATCAATGACATCGTCAATGTTGACAAAGAACTGGTAAAGGACTTTTATGATGCAAAAGGGTGGTTTGCGGGCAAGTCCGGCATTTATGAAGATGCTGTATTATACGAAGACCTCAGGGAGGTTTCAAAAGATTACCTGAAAAAATGCCATGACCGTGTTGGCAGGTTTTTAAATCCTTCCGGTAAATATATGCTTGATGCTGCATCAGGAGCTTTACAATACGCCGATTACCTTCAATACTCGTTCAATTACGATTACCGCATTTGTGTTGATTTTTCTTTCCAGGCATTAACTGAAGCAAAAAGGAAATTGGGGAATAAGGGAATATGTATCCTTTGCGATATGATAAACCTTCCTTTTAAAGATGATTTGATTGACGGATTTGTATCGTTAAATACTGTTTATCATATTCCCAAAGATGAACAGGTAACTGCAATTAAAGAATTATACAGAGTGCTTGCCCCGAAGTGCAAAGGCGTGGTAGTGTACGACTGGTATAAACATTCACACTGGATGAATCTGTGGATGTTGCCTTTCAGAAGCTTTGTGTTTGTAAAAAACAGGTTGCTTGACACCGTTGGCAAGATTTTTGGAAAAAAGGGCGCTGAAAGAAGATTGTATTTCTATGCCCATACGCCAAAATATTTTAAACAAAATCTTCCTCCCCACCAGATAAAGGTCTGGCGTACCCTGAGTGTGCATTTCATGCGGTATTATATCCACTCGTGGTTTTTTGGCAAACAGATCCTTAACTGGGTTTATAAAAAAGAGGAAAAACATCCGGAGCTATTCGGGTTAAAGGGCGAATATCCAATGATGGTTTTCGAGAAGTGAGCAGATGGCATTACATGTGTCATTGCACCAGTGTAGAGTAACAGAGAAGAGCATATAAGAGGCAGCAAGATTTTTACGTGAGGTTACGTTTGGCCTTTTATGGTTGCCTTTATGCTATTACTATATAACTCCAGGCGGGCTTTTGGGGTAATCAATGTTTTATTTATCCAGTTTTTTCTAAAATCGTCAATTTCCTTCATAAAATTATATTTGTCTTTTCTTACACGAACGGCCTGCCACATTCTCTTGTCATCTTTCATGAGCCCATTTTGGTGTTTTGTTATGTAGCGACCTTTAGGGCGAAATGAAAGATCACTGAAACTTTCGGAGGCTGTGATTGGTGATCAACCTGACAACCCGTTATCTTAGCAGATGTTTGAATCCCATATTCACTAATGACTCTTTGGTTCCCTGCTCCTCGTATATAGAAAAAGCTGCTTCCAGTTCCCTTGCTACAACTTTTATATAACTCAACTTTGTACTGTTTAAAAAGTTGAGTTATTTTGGTGAAAACACAGAAGGTCGTTTTTGTCGGAATACTTAGCAGATAACATGTTACTTCCGGCTCCGATAGGAGCCTCGTGTTTATAGCAATGCTGTTAATTAATTCTTCGACTCCATAGGAGTCGCGTAATTTTCACGTGGCTCCTATGGAGCCGAACCGTGGGGGCATGTTTTGCTATAAACACGTGGCCCCTAATGGGGCCGTTCCAAATTTTCAATATTCTATACAACCAATTTTGTACTGCTGAAAATCAACTTTTTAAAATTGAGTTATTTTGGTGAAAACACAGAAGCTCGCTTTTGTCGGGATACTTAGTTGATGGAGCTATATAAAGGGGACAAAGGTTTTAAGTTAATTTTAGTTTACATGAATAAGCCAGTTCAGGAAAAACAAGCTTAGGATAGTCACTCCCAAAGCAAGTGGGATGATTTCGGTGGGTATCGCTGAGAAGAGAATTTTGACCTGTTTCATGATATACTTGTTTGGGGTTATTGTTTTGATGCCCGGCAAAATTGCGGCGGATATTGCCTGAACAGAAGGGGAAGGTGAATGAAGTGCCAGATTAAGGTATTGAAAGAGAAAACCTGCACTAAACCGAACGGGTAGAGTTAAATGTGCATGTTTATGCAGGATTAACTACAGCCTTTTGCGGATTGGTGAAAATGTCAGCATTTAACTGTCCGAACCGCTTATACCACATTTCATACTGCACTTTACTCAATTCATGAGGAATAACAACTGTTTATCAAACCTGTGCAAGCGCTGTATAGCAAAAGGAATTAATTTGTAATGATGATTACTGACAGCATTCAATTTATACCCAGGAAAGCAAGACAGGCAGTACCAGGAAAAGAAACGGAGTTGATAAATGATTAAGTTACCACAATACACAAAGCGGGATTCGCTGATTTTTTCAGCTTTAATGCCGGTGTTTGTAATCCTGCTGAATTACCTGTTATTTGGCAACCGCTATTTTCTGGAACCCTGGTTATTTATTGCTGCCGGTATAATCACTTTTACTGTTATGGCAGCTTCCTGGATGGCCCACACCTGGGTGGCTGTGACCTTGCGGAACAGGTTTTCAAAAGACGAACAGATGTTGCAGCGCCTTGTTCTTGCGATAGGTCTTTTTATCATAATGACCGGGATTACGCTGACTATTCTTTTCTGGGGATACGATTATTTCCGTTTCATGAATTATGAGATTAATGAGGCGCGGTACAACTGGGCCTTATTAGCAGGAGTTCTGTTAAACGTATTTACCACCGTGGTGCATGAATGCGTGTATAGCTTTGAAAAATGGAAGTTAAATATTACCGTAACTGAGCAACTTAAGAAAGAGTACATGCAAAGCCAGTTGATAGGATTAAGAAATCACCTCAGCCCTCACTTTTTATTCAACAGTTTGAATTCGCTTTCGAGCCTTATACACGAAAATACCGCCAGCGCGGAACAATTTCTAAATGAGATGAGTAAGGTGTACAGGTACCTGCTCCGGAATAACGAAGAAAAAACTGTAGAATTGGGGACCGAGTTGCAGTTTGTACGTTCATATTATCATTTACTGAAAACCAGGTACGGAAGGGGGTTAATGCTCACTATAGAAATCGGGGATAACGACCGCCGCAAGCTCCTTCCTCCGCTTACCCTGCAGATTTTACTGGATGCCATTCTTAAGACTAACCTCATCAGCAAAGACAGTCCGCTGACACTTGACTTGTCTGTTAACGAGGACGGGCACCTCGAAATCAGGTTTAATATTCAGAAAAAGATCTCCGGTGACCTTTTCGAAGACAATTCGGGGATCGAGCATATTTCAAACAAATTCCGGTTGTTGTGTAATAATACTATCGGCATACATGAAAACGGTAATTTCAGGATCATGAAGGTGCCATTGCTGGTAGCTGAACAAAACCCTGTTACATGAATCCTTTTAAACCACAAAAAATAGAATGGCTAACCTTCCTGGCAATTCTGCCGGTTATGGCCGGATCATTGATCTATCTGTTATACGGAGAAAAGTATTTTGACCGGGAAGTTTTTTTGCTGGCTTTGCCTTTGATTAGCGTTATAGGGGGCGTTGCGTGGTACTTGCATGTAATCACCATGCACCTGCTGAGAATCAGATTCCCCGAATTCAGGCAAACGGTAAAAAGAATTTATCTGCTTACGGCAATACATATGATGATACTTGCTTTAAGCCTGTTTTGCATCTTTTATGGATTCGGCGCAACGAATTTCCTCGGATACAAAATTAACCATCATCATTTTTATTTGTCGTTGGTCATTGGCGGTATACTAACGCTTATTGCAACCACCATATGGGAAGGAGATTACATTTTCAGCAAATCGAAAGAAAGCCATGCAGAAAAGGAATTACTGGAGCAACTGCAGCTACAAACAGAATTCGAATCGTTAAAAAGCCAGGTAAATCCCCATTTCCTGTTTAACTGTTTTAATACGCTTTCATCCCTTATCACCGAAGATCCTGAACGGGCAGAAAAATTCCTCGATGAGCTCAGCAAGGTGTACAGGTATCTGCTGAGAAATAACGAAGACGGGCTGACAACATTGAAAGTAGAGGTTCAGTTTATCCGTTCCTATTTTGAATTATTGAAATCAAGATATGGCAATGCTGTCGAGATGAAGATAGAAACAGACAAAAAGTACGATAATTATCTTCTGCCTTCGCTCAGCCTTCAGTTGCTGATAGAAAATGCCGTAAAGCATAACATCATCTCAAAACAATTGCCACTTGTGATAGATATATTTACAACAACAGGGAACAAGCTGGTGGTTAATAATAACCTGCAGCTGAAGCATATCAAAGCACAGTCTACAAAAATTGGCCTTGAAAACATTAAGTCAAAATACGAACTGCTGAAGCAGGAAGGTTTCCAGGTTTTTGAAGACAACAAAAACTTCACCGTAGTTTTACCTTTGCTCTGGAGTAAGATCACGGATCAGAAGTATTCTATCACCATGAAAAATTAAAAGAAAATCCATTATACATTATCACTAGCGTCTTGTTATAACTCGAATAGGTTCAATTGATTACCATCTTGTTCTTTGACATATTGCGGATAGGTTTTAGAAAATAATTCAAGCAACGGGATTTTACATAACAGTGAGATACTTAATATTTGTAGTATTT
>JBGSYC010000085.1:0-40240 GCA_041751095.1 Flavihumibacter sp. | reverse complement strand
AAATACTACAAATATTAAGTATCTCACTGTTATGTAAAATCCCGTTGCTTGAATTATTTTCTAAAACCTATCCGCAATATGTCAAAGAACAAGATGGTAATCAATTGAACCTATTCGAGTTATAACAAGACGCTAGTGATGCTGAATTAAGAATTAAATGCGAGTTTAAAGTCTGTGATGAGTGGCTTGCCGTGTTCATATAAAAGGGCACTTTTGCTGCTCCAGCTTCAGGCAGACAGAACTTTTCAAAGGGGAATCAATTCTTAGGCAATAGCCTGACCGCGTCCTTTGCAAAATAGGTTGCAATCAGGTCCGCGCCAGCTCTTTTAATCGACGTCAGTATTTCGAGGATGGCTTTGTCTTCATTGATCCAGCCCCTTGCCGCCGCTGCTTTTATCATGGAGTATTCTCCGCTTATATTATATGCACTAACGGGAACATGTACGTTATTTTTAATATCCCGGATAATATCAAGGTATGCCAACGCAGGTTTTACCATTACAATATCTGCACCTTCTTCTATATCCATCAGCGTTTCCCTGAGCGCTTCCGTGCGGTTAGCATAGTTCATCTGGTAGGTTTTTTTGTCACCAAAGCCAGGCGCACTATCAAGCGCATCACGAAAGGGCCCGTAAAAGCACGAGGCGTATTTGGCACTATAGCTCATGATGCCCGTCTTTGTGAAATGATTTTCCTCAAGGGCCTTACGTATCACCGCTACTCTTCCGTCCATCATATCACTGGGTGCAACAAAATCGGCACCTGCTTCCGCATGGCTAACGCTCATCTTTGCCAGCACCTCAACGGTTGCGTCATTTACGATCTCATTTCCTTCCACAATACCATCATGCCCATACGAAGAGAACGGATCTAAAGCGATATCTGTCATTACGACCATACCGGGGCATTCGCTTTTTATCGCGCGGATACTTCGTTGCATAAGCCCGTCCGGGTTGAGTGCTTCTGTTCCTTTATTGTCTTTAAGTTCATCTTTGCATTTTATAAAAAGCAATACCGACCTCAATCCCAAATCCTGTAATTCCTTTACTTCTTCCAGTGTACGGTCAACGCTGCACCTGAAGTAGTTGGGCATTGAGGGTATTTCACCTTTTATATTATTCCCTTCCACGATAAACAGCGGAACGATAAAATTGCTGACAGATAACGAAGTTTCGGCTACCATCTCCCGAATAGCCTCTGTATGGCGTAAGATGCGGTTTCTTTTATGTAGTATCATATAAATAATTTGCGTGCTGAGCCGACTAATGGTGGCGGGCTGAAGGCTAAGTTATTCCTTCCACCCACTCTCTCGGTCTGAGGAATTCAAGAAGCTTGGCTTCCTGGCTGCCCGGCCCGGGTTCGTAATTGTAGTTCCATCTTGCCCTTGGTGGAAGGCTCATTAATATACTTTCCGTTCTTCCGTTCGTTCTTAAACCAAACAAAGTGCCCCTGTCGTGAATTAAATTAAATTCCACATACCGGCCGCGCCGTATTTCCTGCCAATGTTTTTCCTGCTCTCCGTACGCAACATTTTTTCTCAGGGCAACAATAGGCAGATAAGCGCTAAGAAATGCATCAGCATTCGCCTGCTGAAAAGAAAACAACCGGGCCGCATGCGACTCATTTTCAGGTCTGAGGTAATCGTAAAAAACCCCGCCAATCCCCCTTGCTTCGTTATTGCGGTGCTTATTAACAAAATATTCGTCGCAATGCAATTTATATTTTGGATAGAGTTCCGTACCGAAAGGATCCATTACATTCTTAAGCGTGGTATGAAAGTGGCGCCCATCTTCTTCAAAAATGTAATAGGGTGTAAGGTCTGTGCCTCCACCAAACCACGAGTCGATCATGGTTTCTTCCTTATCGTACAGTTCGAAATACCTCCAGTTCGCGTGCACGGTAGGCACAAAAGGATTTACAGGGTGGATGACAAGCGATAATCCGCACGCGAAGAAATTGCTGCCGGTAACACCAAATGCCTGCTGCATCGCATCGGGCAAAATACCGTGTACCAGAGAGGTATTTACACCACCTTTTTCAAAAACATTTCCGTCTGTAATAATTCTTGATATACCGCCGCCGCCGCCGGATCTCTCCCACTTGTCTTCAATAAAAACAGCTTTGCCATCTGCCTGTTCGATAGAATCGCAGATTGTATTTTGCAGGTTTATGATATATGGTACAAATAAGTCTTTTATGGACACTGAATAGTGATAACGTATTACTCAAATTTTATAGCGATTCTCTTAGTTTACCTCCGGCTTTCCACCAATTCATATTCTTTTACGGCATCAACAAAGGCGCGGGCATGATCAACAGGCACATTTGGCAGAATACCATGACCCAGGTTTGCAATATACCGTTGTGTACCAAAAGCGTCTATCATTTCTGCTACACCTTTCTTTATCGAAGCAACCGGGCCAAGCAATCTTGCCGGGTCAAAATTACCCTGAAGTGTTACATTCTTTCCGGCGAACTTCCTTGCGAGTTGCGGAGTAATGCACCAGTCTATTCCCAGTCCGTCAGCCCCGGTTGTACTCATCATGTCCAGCGCAAACCATGCACCCTTTGCAAAAACAATAGTGAGGCAGTCTTCTTTCACCGACCGAATGATCTGGCGCATGTATTGCAGCGAGAACGTTTCAAAGTCTGAAGGGCTCAATAAGCCTCCCCAGGAATCAAATAATTGCACAACGTCTGCGCCCGCTTCAGCCTGTCCTTTCAGGTAAGCGATGGTAGTATCGGTTAACATCTGCAACAGGCTGTGTGCGGCTTCCGGCTGAGTATAGCAAAAAGCTTTTGCCTCGTCAAAGGTTTTTGAACCTTTGCCCTGAACCATGTAACAAAGCAACGTCCATGGTGATCCTGCAAAACCGATCAGCGGTACACGTCCGTTAAGGGTTCTTTTGGTCAGGCGCAAGGCATCAAAAACATAGCCGAGCTTTTCATGAACTTCCGGCATACGCAACCGCTTGAGGTCATTGCTGTTTTTTACCGGTTCGGGAAGAACAGGGCCTTTTCCCTCAATCATGTCTACCTGCATGCCCATGGCTTGCGGAACGACAAGAATATCAGAAAAAATTATGGCTGCGTCCACCCCAACCTGTTCTACCGGCTGAATGGTGATAGCCGTGGCCAGCTCAGGGTTTTGGCATCGCTCAAAAAAAGAATATTTTTCTTTAAGCTTCATGTAATCTGGCAGGTAACGGCCGGCCTGGCGCATCATCCAGACGGGAGGACGATTCACCTCTTCGCCCCTCAGTGCCCTTAATAAAAGGTCATTCTTTAGTATGCTCATCTGAAATTTTAAGTTTCACAAAATAGGCAATGGCTTTTTCTACCAGGTTTCTTTTCCCCGGGCGGTCACTAATGATAACCGTGTTCCCGCTGAACCGCCTGATACAATCGGCCGTCGTTGTGCCAATGGCAAACAGCATAATGTCATTCGCAATGGTATTTCCGGAAAAAAAGCTTTCAACAGCACTTGGGCTGAAAAACAAAATGCCATTGTAGTCCTTTTCTATTTTATGAGGAGTGAAGAACGTTCTGTACACAACCAGCTCCCGGAGAGAAACATGATGAGCCGCCAATATACCAGGAAGCTCGTCTCTCCGCATGTCGCCACAAAAGAAAATGATATCCTTCTCACCATCATGTATGATCGTCTCTGCAAGGGAAGACGCATTGTAAACTGCCGGAAGAAATTCGCTTCCCTGGAATTTACGATCCACCACTTCTTTTGTAGCCGTACCGATACAATAAATTTTCCAGGAAGGTATATTGCCTCCGAGGTAACCTGCAACAGCTTCCGCGGCGTTCATACTTGTAAATACCACCGTTCTGCGCTCATTGATATGTTGCCTTATCTCATTAGCTACAATCGGGTCTTTTACAGGTTCGGTACGGATGAAAGATAAACATTCCATCCCGATGTTATGTTCGCCCGCCTGTTCAATCAGCGCAGGTTCGAGCGGCCTCGTGCTTAATAGATTAACCCTGGTATGTAACTTACCTGATGCCATCAGCTATTTCCTGTCCTCCGTTAAGTAATAATTCCTCCGCAGCCATCCTGCCCAAATCTTCCGCATCTTGTACAGCAGACTTTTTTTCTATTTCAGCCTTCCGTTTTCCATCGGGAGAATATATATTTCCTTTAAAAAAGACTTCTCCCGACACAATTTCTGCCAGCGCGCTGATCGGTGTTGAACAGCCGCCAAGGAGAGACCGCAAAAAATACCGTTCAATCGCAGTGCAGGTGGCGGTATCAACATCATTGAATTTGTTGCACTCTTCCCGCATTTCATCATCGTCTTTCCTGCAAACCACCATTATGGCTCCCTGCGCCGGTGCTGGCAGCATCCAGTCAAGTACAACGCTGTTCACGGGTCTGAGGTTTATCCGTTCAAGTCCTGCCAATGCAAATATAGCCGCATCCCATGTTGACGTCGCCAGCTTTTGCAGGCGTGTGTTCATATTTCCCCTCAGGTTATGCAACTGGTGATTTTCGAATTTATGTAACCATTGCGCTTTACGCCGTATGCTGCTTGTTGCTATCGAGGCGGGGTAAGAAGGATCGTTAAGGAAACTGCTGTCGGTTTTAAAGACAAGAAGGTCGCCTGACGGTCCCCTTTTCAACACAGCCGCCTGTGTTATACCCATTGGCAACTGCGTGGGCACATCCTTCATGGAATGAACCGCTATATCAATCTTATTCTCGAGCAGGGCGATATCAAGCACTTTGGTAAAGATGCCCTGCACGCCCATTTCGTACAAAGGCGTCTTCAGATCAATGTCTCCCTCACTTTTAATAAGGACCAGCTCACTGTGTTTACCCTGCGCTTCAAGTAACTGTAATACCTGAGTTGCCTGCCAAATGGCTAACTGGCTCTCCCTTGTCCCGATCCGGATGAGACTTCTCATAATCAGTCAAGTTGGACAGGGGCCATCAGGTCATTTATGGCTTCAATGAAATGACAGCCGGGCTTGTTATGACGCCTCATTTTACCTGCCATTACGTTGACTACTCTTTGAATTTTTTCAGATGGGTCTATAACAATAGCCTGGGGGGATAAAAGAACAGGTATCGGTAAATGGCGGGCGTTAATTTCGTACAATTTCGATTTTACGGCCTGCAGCACCGGAACATGTTTTCGCATCTCATTCCAGGCAAAAAGTTCGGCAATGTGAGCGTTGATGATTGCTTTAACGCGGGGGATCTCGGCCTGGCGGCTTTTAATCGTCTCGTCTTTTATTTTTGAAAGTTCGTCTACATTAACGAGTGTAATGTTTGGCAAATGCCTGGACGATGGTTCAACGTTATTGGGGATGGAAAGATCGAGGATCAGTTTCCTTCCGGCGTCTTCAAGATGGAACCTTTGAATGGTAGGCTGGTTGGCATTTGTGGCAACGATAATGATATCTGCCGACTGTATGCATCGGGGAAGATCCTGGTGGGATGCATGTTTTAACCCTAATTCCTTCGCCAGCGCGGAGGCTTTCGAGGCCGTACGGTTAATGAGGGTAATATTGGAAGTATTAAGGTAGTCGACCAGGTTCTTACCTGTACTACGTCCCAATTTCCCTGTTCCGACCAATAGGATGCTTTTTCCTGAAAGGTTTGAATATGTTTCCCTGATATACTGGATAGCGGCGAAAGAAACGGAGACGGTCCCATTGCTTATGTTTGTTCCGTTCTTTATCGCCTTCGAACATTGCAATACAACGTTTACGAGCCTATCGAGGAAAGACCCGATACAGCAATGCTGCCTGGAAAAACTTACGGCTTTCTTTAGCTGTCCAACGATTTCATAATCACCGAGTATTTGAGAATCGAGGCCGGCGCCTACGTTAAAGAGGTGTTCAATTGCCGCAACGCCCTTTTTGATATAAGCCAGCTCACTGAACACTTTTTCGCTTCCGGCTGTTCGCGTGCACAGTAAACTGATGAGCTTTGAAGGGTCTTCTGCGAATCCATAAATTTCGGTGCGGTTACAGGTAGAAAGTATAAAAAGTTCGGTTATGCCATATAGGGGTGCAACGGAAAGTAACGCAGCATACTGGTCATTATTAACAGCATATTGCCCCCGGATCGCAGCATCTGTTTTTTTATAATTTATCCCTGCAACGAAAAAACTTGATATGTCTTTGGTACTACATCCTTGCATAAGTGGGCTAAGCAGCCGTGCAAAAATACTTGCGGAAACCCAACATAAGAAAACTTTACGTCATATCAATGTCATATTATACGTGAGATGCCAGCAATAACATAAATAAAATTTTACGCATGTTCATTTCGGCGCATCACCCAGTAAATTTGCACCAATCTGAATCATGGCAAACAATAGAAAGGTTGGGGTTATTTTAATGAATCTCGGATCTCCGGATTCAACCCAACATAAGGATGTCCGTCGTTATCTTATGGAATTTTTGATGGATGAAAGAGTAATTGACTACCCGTATATTTTCAGAAAAATACTTGTAGGGGGGATTATTGTTCCTTTCCGCACTTCGAAATCATCAGAAGCTTACCAGTCAGTCTGGACGGAAGAAGGTTCTCCTTTGATCGTGATCACCAAACAATTAAGAAGGGCGTTACAGGATGTGGTGCCGGAGCAGGTTGAAATTGCCATGCGTTACGGAAACCCGTCGATCGGGGCTGCCTTTAACAATTTAATCAACGAAGTACCCGGGTTGGAACAGGTGATGGCGATTCCCCTTTATCCACATTATGCCATGTCCAGCTATGAAACGGCTGTGGAAGAGGCTAAAAAAGTATACAGGGAAAAAAAATATACATTTAAATTAGACTTTGTAAGGCCATATTACGATCAGCAGAATTACCTCGAAGCGCTTTGTGCTTCTATCAGGCCATTCATTGATCAGCCCTACGACCAGATACTTTTCAGTTATCATGGAATACCAAGGCGCCACATCACAAAAGGCGATACAACCGGTTGCCATTGCCTCAAAGTTGAAGATTGCTGTAACAAGCCCTCGCCGGCCCACGAGCAATGTTACCGGCATCAATGCCTGACGACAACAAAACTCGTTGCGTCGATGTTACAACTACCCAAAGACAAGTATGATCATTCTTTTCAATCCAGACTAGGCAGGGAAGAATGGCTGAAACCTTATACGGCAACCCGCCTCACGGAATTGCCCCGGGAAGGCGTCAAAAAATTGCTCGTGGTTTGCCCCGCTTTTGTGAGTGATTGCCTGGAAACTTTGCAGGAGATGGCGATCGAAGGGAAAGACAGCTTTTTGGAATCCGGCGGTGAATCCTTTACTTTAATTCCGTGTATGAACACTCATCCATTATGGATCGAGTCGTTACGAACATGGATACGGCAGTATACGGCGGGTAATCGTCATATGATACTTCAAGAAAGCCGGTAACATGTACAATTATATCAAGGCCCTTCATATTATATTTGTTGTTACGTGGTTCAGCGGATTATTTTATACGGTGCGGCTGTTTATATACAATACGGAAGCTGGTGAAAAGAGCGACGTGGAAAAAGCTATCCTTCATCCCCAGTTCAACACGATGATAAAACGGTTATGGTTTGGAATTACCTGGCCTTCTGCTGTTTTAACGTTGATATTTGGTACATGGCTCTTGGTGCTGTACGGTCGGATACCGCCCTGGCTTTGGACCAAGCTTTTTTTTGTAACTGCCCTGTTCCTTTACCATTTATCGCTGCATTATATTTTCAATCAACAAATGGAGGGCAGGTTCAGGTATACTTCTAAAAACTTACGAATCTGGAATGAAGTAGCAACTATTTTCCTGGTCACAATCGTTATGCTGGTTGTGGTTAAGCAGCAATTAAGCTTTGTATGGGGTTTGTTAGGTTTTGTGTTATTCGCCGTGTTCTTAATGGCCGGTATCCGCATTTATAGGTTACTAAGAAGCAAGAACGTGGAAAAGTAATTGATTAAGGTTGTAATTGCATCAGCATAAAGGGGATTTTTTTGCGGGAAATAGAATATACGCCTGGTATGCCCCTGCTCCTGTTTATTTTTTTAACCCTGGTACATGAGTAATTTCAGCCTGGCGCTGTCAGTTTATTTACTTCTTTTCAGTGCGCTTTCCTTTAGCCAGGAGAGAGCAGCAGACTCGTCTTTTATCAATGATCTGGATGAAGTGGTGGTTGCCGCTACCCGGAATGAAAGAAAGTTGAGTAACGTGGCTGTTCCCACCACGGTGATTTCTCAAAAACAAATTCAACAGGCCGGCTCATTGCGCGTTAAAGATATCCTGTCAGAACAAACCGGCCTGGTAATGACAAGTGGATTTGGTGCAGGGATTCAAATGCAGGGGCTCAATCCTGACTATACCCTGATAATGATAGACGGGCAGCCGCTTATTGGCAGAACCTCTGGTGTTCTGGATCTTAACCGCATCGCCGTCGGCAACATAAAGAAGATAGAGATCGTGAAAGGCCCTTCTTCCAGTTTATACGGCTCTGAGGCGCTGGCCGGAGTTATCAATATCATAACTGACAAATCCTTCAACAGGAAACTCGATGCCGGTATCCGGTATGGAACTTATAGAACCGTAGATGCCAACGTATATGCGAGCTCCCGGATAGGCAAATTGGGCGTAAGCGGATTTATCAACAATTACAACACTAATGGATATAGCATCAGGCCGTCAACAGTTGACCGGCTGGTGTTGCCAGTCTGGAGGCTTACCCATAACGTACATCTCAGTTATCCGTTAAGTAACTCAACTTCATTGTCTCTCGCCGTCCGTTATAATCACGAGCTTATCAAAAATGAACTGGCAGTAACCAATAACGGGCAGATTACCATTTCTAAGGGAAGGGAGCTCAACGACGACTGGAATATAACACCTGTCCTGAATCATCGCTTCAGCGATAGAATTAAAACCGCAGTAAGGTTATACGGGACTTTGTTTGAGGGATCACAGAAGCTGACAACAACTGCCGGCGAGACTTATAATGATCTTCAGAAACACCAGTTCTACCGCGCTGAAAATCAGTCCGATTTTATTTTGAATGACCACCACAGTATAATGATAGGCGGAGGGATCGTTAATGAATATCTCAACTCTACGAGGTACGATAATGAGAAAAACCTGAAAAAAAATAGTATCACCTACGGTTTTATTCAGTCCGAATGGAGCCCCGATAAACAGGTAAGTTTTATCACAGGATTCAGATATGACAAAAATAACCTGTATGCTTCCGCCTTTAGCCCGAAAATAGCTGCTCAGTTTAAGTTAAGTGAAAAGCTTCGTTTCAATGCTTCTTATGGGCGTGGATTTAAGGCTCCAGACTTCAGGCAACTGTATCTGAATTTCACCAATTCTGCTGCCGGAAGCTACTCGGTGTATGGCACTATCGACGCTTATCGTTTGATTTCTGAATTACAGCGACAGGGCCAAATAGAGCAGCTTGAAAGCGATTTTTACCGGATAAAGGACCTGAAACCTGAATTTTCCAACGGCTTGAATATTGGTTTTAGCTTATTGCAGGGGTCAGAGTTAAAAATATCAGCAAATTTGTTCAGAAATGATATAGAAAACCTGATCGACACAAGGCTCGTAGCGCTACGCAAGGTGGGTGGGGGTCAAACAACCCAGATATTTAGCTATCTCAACGTAAAAAGGGCGTATACTAAGGGCGCCGAAACTGAAATAAACTACCGTATGCTTACCTGCATGACAGTTTCTGCGGGATATCAGTTTCTTTCGACTGCAGATAAAGACCAGGTAAAGGATATCAAAGCGCAGAAAGTATACACAAGGGATGCTAATGGGTTCAGCAGGATCATGCAGCGAAGTGAGTACTTCGGGCTGCCGAATAAAAGCAGGCATATGATTAATGTAAAACTATTATATGAAAGCAGCGTGTCCGGCTTATTTGCAAATACCCGGGCCATTTATCGGAGTAAATGGGCGGTTACGGATATCGATGGTAATGGCTTATACAATAGCCGGGATGAATTTGCTGAAGGTTACGTATCGGTGAACGCAAGCGCAGGTAAGACATTCAGGGAACGCTTCCGTGTTCAGGCCGGAATTGATAACCTTTTGAATTACGTTGACGTGTCGAATTTGCCCAATATGCCGGGGAGAACTTTTTATACAGGAATATCATATTCATTTATACCTAAAATCAATAAATAAGAAAACAGATGAAAAAGAACGCTATAGCAATTGGTTTTTTTGCCGTGTGCCTCGTCAGTTCATGTAAAAAGGAATCAACTCCGGTCGATACCGCGAACAATGGCACGTTCAAAGTTTTTACTACGGGTAATATCACAACTGTTCAGAATCTGTCAGCTGATACCATTCTCGGCTTTGCGCCAAGTGGTCAACCCTTTGGAGCAGGCAGGTTTACCTTCTTTAATCTCGAGCAAAAGGCACTGGTACCCAATAGCGATTCAGCCACTAACAGATGGGATGTTGGATTCAGGGGAACAACGATAATCATAAACGGAGGCTCCAGCGGGCCCGCTGCCGGTGGCGGTTTTGTATGGAACGGGGCTTTTGAGAATTTAACCACCATACCGGCAGACTCGGTTTTCAGGACCGACAATGCATCTTCGACGGCTATTCCTTCAGGTTCAGGAAGGGGATGGTATAATTACAACGGCCCTGCAAACCTGGTCACTCCTTTACCAGGAAAAGTACTGGTTGTCAGAACGGCAACCGGTAAATACGCCAAACTGGAAATGTTGAATTATTACAAAGGAGGGCAAACCCCCTCGTCAACTGCTTCCGATGATAAAAAGTTGAGAGAGCAACGCTTTTATACGTTCAGGTATACATTTCAACCGAATGGTACAAAAATCTTTTAATGGAGGCATTAAAAAAGTAAAGGGGGTAAGAATACCCCCTTTTTAACCCCTAAACCCTAAACCGTAGAAAAAGTTTATATACTGTGTTATACCTTTATAACTGTTGTAAAATTTCTAAGTTCATAAATTATGCCAAATCAAACGATGTCCCAAAGTTATAAATTAATTCCACCTCCGTATTCATCATTTTCTGCTAATTAAGTACTTATTTCTACAGTTTCATAATCGTTTATTGGAACTTTTTTGCCGCGGCTGATTTTTGCTTCGAAGATGCTGCCAAAAGTTCCCAATTTGGGAACTTTTGGCTTTTGCTCATTACCCAAAATGAGATTTATTATTCTTTCAATCAGTACCTTTGCAAACATTTTAGATGAAGTTCCCCCGCTTAAGACTATTCTATGTCAACGAAATATAAAGAATTTACACAATTAAATCTCCCCGCGATAGGTGAAGAAGTCCTTGCCCGGTGGGAGGCGTTCCGGGCTTTTGAGAAAAGCGTGGAAATAAGGGAGGGTCAAACTCCCTTCATTTTTTATGAAGGCCCGCCAAGCGCCAATGGCTTGCCGGGTATTCACCACGTTATCTCCAGAACGCTTAAAGACCTTGTTTGCAGGTACAAAACAATGAAAGGCTTCCAGGTTAAAAGGAAAGGCGGGTGGGATACGCACGGATTACCGGTAGAATTGGGGGTAGAAAAGCTGCTGGGTATCAGCAGGGATGATATCGGAAAGAAAATATCCGTTGAAGACTATAATCTGAAGTGTCGGGAAGAGGTTTTGAAATTTAAGGATAAATGGGACGCACTTACCCTCCAAATGGGGTATTGGGTTGACTTGGATCACCCCTACATCACCTTTGAAAATGAATACATCGAAACACTCTGGTGGTGTTTACAAAGTTTATATAAAAAAGACTTATTATATAAAAGTGTCAGTATTCAGCCCTATTCTCCGGGAGCAGGCACCGGTTTAAGCTCGCATGAATTAAACCAGCCAGGTACCTACAAGGATGTAAAGGATACATCAGCCGTAGCAATGTTCAAAGCCCGGCGGCATGAGAACAGCAAGGTATTGTTTGACGCATTATCCGGTGAAGAAGAAGCGGGCAAAGGAGAGATATTTTTTCTTGCATGGACGACAACGCCATGGACCCTGCCTTCCAACCTGGGATTAACGGTAGGTGCCGATATCATTTATAGTTTAATAAAAACTTTCAACCCCTATACACATTTGCCTGTAAATGTAATTCTGGCAAAATCCCTCGTAGACAGATTCTTCAAGGCAGAGGTTGAACAGGGTGATTTTTCGATATTTAAGGAAGGCGACAGGCTTCTTCCCTGGAAAAGGTTAGCTGAATACAGAGGTTCGGAACTGGAAGGAGTTCGTTACGAACAATTACTTGCCTATCCGGCGAATAGTGCCGAAAAAGCCGGTGGTGACCCTTTCCGGGTTGTGTGCGGAGACTTTGTAACCACTGAAGATGGTACCGGGATAGTTCATACGGCCCCAGCTTTTGGTGCTGATGATTTTAAAATAGGGAAGAAATATAATCTCGGGATTCTTGTAATGGTTGACAGCGAGGGGAAATTCATCGATGGCTTGGGCGAATTCAGCTACAGGTTCATAAAAAATTATAAGGACGATCCTGAATATGCCGACGTCAATGTAGACATCTGCGTTAAACTAAAGAAGGAGAACAGGGCCTTTAAAATCGAAAAGTATGAGCATAGTTATCCTCACTGCTGGAGAACAGATAAACCGGTAATTTATTATCCCCTTGACGCCTGGTTTATCCGAACCACAGCAGTAAAAGACCGGATGGTTGAACTTAACAAGACCATCAACTGGAAGCCTGCTTCAACCGGTACCGGCCGTTTTGGTAACTGGCTGGAAAATCTGGTAGACTGGAATCTGAGCCGGAGCCGCTATTGGGGTACCCCGCTGCCCGTCTGGCGAACCCGCGACGGAAGTGAGGAGATATGCATTGGGTCGATTGAACAACTAAATAATGAAATAGCCCGGGCGAATAAGGTGCTGGGCACCGGGGTAAACACCAACTATCTGAACAACGGTGTTCTTGACCTTCATAAACCATATATTGACCAGATTACGCTGGTCTCTGATTCAGGCAAGGCGATGTTCAGGGAACCAGACCTCATTGATGTGTGGTTCGACAGCGGCGCTGTTCCCTATGCCCAATGGCACTACCCTTTCGAAAACAAATCTGCGATTGATGGTTCCCATTCCGAAAATAACGGCGTTCCTCAACAAGGGAAAGAACCCGCAAGGAGGGGCTCTGCTTTTCCCGCCGACTTTATTGCAGAGGGGGTAGATCAAACCCGGGGGTGGTTTTATACGCTGCATGCGCTTGGAGTGATGCTTTTCGACAGTGTCGCCTACAAAACGGTGGTTTCTAATGGACTGGTGCTTGATAAAAAGGGTAATAAGATGAGTAAGCGTTTGGGAAATGTTGTCAATCCCTTCGAGACCATTGCAAATTTCGGCGCCGACGCAACAAGATGGTACCTGATAACGAATGCATCTCCATGGGATAACATGAAATTTGATGTTGGAGGCATTAAGGAAATCCAGCGGAAGTTTTTCGGTACTGTATATAACACTTACCAGTTTTTTGCCTTGTATGCGAACGTAGACAGGTTTTCCTTTACGGAAGCGTATATTCCTGTTCGCGGCAGGCCGGAAATTGACAGATGGATTCTGTCCTCCCTTCATTCACTGATAAAGAAGGTTACTGTTAGCTTTGATGATTATGAGCCTACACCTGCCGGACGGTTAATTGAAGATTTTCTTGATAAACATTTGAGCAACTGGTATGTCAGACTTAGCCGCCGCCGTTTTTGGAAGGGTGAGTATGAAGCCGATAAAATCAGCGCGTACCAGACATTATATGAATGCCTCGAGACCCTTTCGCTGTTAATTGCTCCCGTGTCTCCGTTTTTCGCTGACTGGTTGTTTACCAACCTCAACGAGGTTACCGGAAATCATACGGTTTCTTCTGTACACCACGCCCTGTTTCCGGTGGGCGATGAGTCAATTATTGATATTGCCCTTGAAGAAAGAATGCAGATGGCGCAGGACGCTTCATCTCTTGTGCTATCGTTGCGGAAAAAAGTCAATATCAAGGTAAGGCAACCTCTTCAGAAAGTGCTGATCCCCGTTTTTGACCGCTTTGTTAAAGATCAGTTGCAACAGGTGGAGGATCTTATAAAAAGCGAGGTAAATGTTAAAGACATCGAATACATTACCAATGCTATCGGATTTGTAAGTAAAAAGATAAAACCTGATTACCAGGCGCTTGGCAAAAGATTAGGGTCAAGAATGAAGGCTGTGTCTGCCGCGCTCAGCCAGTTTACCCAGAAAGACATCACTGATTTTGAAGCCAAAGGACAATTTACGTTATTAATTGAGGGAGAACCTGTACTACTGGAGGCAAATGATGTCAGTATTACAAGTGAGGACATCCCTGGCTGGGTTGTAGCCACTAAAGACGGGTTAACCGTAGCTCTTGACGTGACAATAACGCCGGAACTCGAAAATGAGGGTAATGCAAGGGAACTCATTAACCGTATCCAAAAGATCAGAAAAGATAATGGATATGAATTGACTGATCGAATATTAGTTAAAGTAATGCAACAGGAAGCCTTAAATACTTCCATTACACAATTTAATGACTATATTTGCGCGGAAATTTTGGCAGATAGTGTTGAATTAGTGTCGGAAATGACGAATGGAACGCATGTAGAAGTAAATGATATCCCGTTAAAAATATATGTAACTAAAAAAGGATAACAGTATGCCAACCAAGAAAAAAGTGGCCGTTAAGACCAGCACTGCCAAAAATGCTGCTGCGAAAGGTACAACTGCAAAGAAGGCGGAAAAGCCTTTACCTAAAAAAGTCACCTCAAAAGTGGCTGTCAAAAAGGTGGCCCGGCCTGCTGAAACTCCGGTTGCTCCAAAATCCTCGCCTGTTACCAAAGTATCTCAACCATTATCCAAGCCCGCCTTACCTAAAGAAGATAAAGTAGAAAAAAATACAGAAACCGCAGATTTAAAAAATACTGAGCCCACAAAAGTTATGAGTAAAAAACCTGATGTAAAACCTATAGAGGCTCCTTCCAACGAGGCGACACCACCCGTTCCTTTGAAACAGCTTCCGAAGAAAGACCAGGCCCCGGCAAAGCCTGCCAAAGTTGCTATGCCTGATATAAAGACGAAAACCGTACGTAAATACGAGCCTGACTTTACGAAATCGGTATTGGATACGCCAATGCACGAACAGTCCGGGCCTTCTCAAAGATACAGTGATGCAGATCTTGCCGAATTCAGGGACCTTATCAATAAAAAACTTGATGCTGCAAAAAAGGAGTTGAATTACCTGCAGGGACTGATCACAAGGAAGGATGAAATGGGAGGAGATGAAAGTGATAACCGGTATATGACCATGGAAGATGGCAGTATAAGTATGGAAAGGGAACAGCTGAGCCAAATGGCCAGCCGGCAGATCACGTTTATTGACCACCTCGAAAAGGCAATTATGCGGATCGAAAATAAGACGTATGGTATTTGCCGGGTTACCGGTAAACTTATTGATAAAGCAAGGTTGCGTGCGGTGCCTCATGCTACTTTGAGCATTGAAGCCAAGCAAACCATGAACCGCTGATCCGACGGATTAAAATTTCGATACAACGCGGCGATGATCATTCGTTAAATTCAGGAGGCATTCCTTTATTTAGTAAATTTTTATAGAGGAACTTGTAGGACTCCAACCTGTTATGGGCCGCTTTTGCAGGATTGTTTCTGCCGATTCCATGGCGTTCGCCCGGATAAAGCATAAATTCAAAATGCTTCCCCAGGTCTTGCAGCTTATCAATAAGCTGTATACTGTTCTGCATGTGTACATTGTCGTCGGTGGTGCCATGCACAATGCGAAGCAGGCCCTTGTATTTTTCCACGTGGGTTAAAATAGCGGTATTTTTATACCCTTCGGGATTTTCCAAAGGTGTGTCCATAAAGCGTTCTGTGTAGTGCGTATCGTAAAGCCTCCAGTCGGTAACTGAAGCACCAGCGATGCCATGGGTGAATTCCGATGCGCCGTAGGTTAACGCCATACAAGTAATATACCCGCCGAAACTGCTACCTATGATGCATATTTTCGAGCCATCAACAAAGGATTTCTCTTTGAGCCATCTTGCACATTGCATATAATCTTCAATTTCAAACTTACCCAGTTGCCTGTAGATAAAGTTCATTCCCTGTTTTCCAAAATGCCCTGAGCTGCGGTTGTCCATAGCCACCTGGATAATTCCTTCTTTAGCCCACCAGGCAGTAACTTCAACTGTTGATTTCCATGCGTCGTATACAGTTCCTGCATGGGGACCTCCGTAAATGCTTACGAGTACGGGGTACTTTTTATTTGCATCAAAATTGAGCGGGTAGGTGATCGTCATCGGCAGATCAAATAACCCATCTTGTGACTTTACGCGTACCAGTTCAGTTTTCGGCAAATGATAAGTGTCGAATGCTTCCCCTTTGCTGTCGCCAAGTTCCCGTATGAGTGTGCCTTTCCCATCAAACAAAGCCATCTTCGGCGGAGTGGAAATGTTGGAATAGGTACTGATAAAATATTTCATGTTTGGAGAAGACTGAATAGCATGTGTATACGCACCAAAGGTCAGCCGGGTGAGGCCTTTTCCGTCAAATCCCACCTTATACAAGTCAAAACGGGCTGAATTTTCCTTTCTTGCAAGAAAATAAATGAGTTTTGCCTTCTGGTTTGCTTTTTCAATGCTGCTAACCGTAAAATTTCCCTGGGTTATTGGGTTCAAAAGCTTTCCTGCCATGTCATGAAAATACAGATGCGCCCAGCCTGATTTATCGCTTTTTAAAATAAAGGTATTTTGTAAAAAATCGATTCTTTTCGTGTCGTCAAGGTCTATCCATGTTTTCTGGGTTTCCTCGTAAATCTCCTTTTTGGTACCCCTTTCAGGATCGACGGCAAACACCTTTAAGGTATCCTGGCTCCGGGGCATCCATTGAACCCATAATTCGCCCGACGGCGCCCAAAGCGGTGTTCCGAAATACTGATCGGCCTTCTGGTCAAAATCACTCCATACTACTGCAGGTTTATCAACAGAAACAATCCCTATCCTTACCAGCGGGTTATTATCCCCGGCTTTTGGATAATGCTGCATTTCCAGAAATCCGTGCTGCCCCTCAGCATAATAAATGGGGAATTCCGGGACTTTAGAATCATCAAAACGCATAAAGCAAATACGCCTGCTGTCATTACTCCACCAAAAAGCTTTATACCGGGAAGCTCTTCCCAGGATCTCTTCAAAATACACCCATGACGCATAGCCATTGTATATTACCCTGGATCCATCACTGGTAAACTGAACCTCCCTCTCTGAAGAAATTTCGATAGCATAGAGGTTATTGTTCCTTGTAAAAGCAATCCATTTGCCGTCAGGAGAAATCGTGGGATTCATCTCCATTGCCTCCGATTGTGTCAGTTGTTTGAGAATAGCGGTCGGCAACCTGATATAGATGTCCCCGTTCTTGATCACCACCTCCTGCTCAGTGCCTTCTTCCGGGGTTCTGCCCGCGTAAGGAACTGCCCTGCCTGTCTTTGCCTCCACCTTTAGCATTTGCGGGTTACCTTCCCGGTCGCGACGTGCTTCAAGGTATTGATCATCAGATAGCCAGCGAATAATAGTAGGCAAAGGCTTTAGCAGGTTTGTGGCCGCTCCTTTAAAAACCTGTTCATACGTAAGTTCCCGTTTTTGCCCTAACAAAGAATTATTAACGATTATAAATAAGAAAAGCGCTGTGGCGTAATTAATAGATTTGTTCATTGTGATTGATAATTGACATGTATATTCGTTCTTTTTAATAAACAGTGGCAGGCCCTGTTTCCGGGGTCATTTAACTTCCTGCAAATCCACCAGTCTTTTGTAATACTTGTTCAGGGCTATCAGTTTATCGTGATTGCCACGCTCAACAATTTCTCCCTTTTGCAAAACAATGATCTCATCGGCATGCCGTATCGTAGAAAGACGATGTGCAATAACAATGCTTGTGCGGTTTTTCATCATTTTATTGATAGCATCCTGCACCAGGCGCTCACTTTCTGTATCAAGGGAAGACGTGGCTTCATCAAGGATCAGGATAGGTGGATTTTTTAATACTGCACGAGCTATAGTTAACCTTTGCCTTTCGCCTCCGCTGAGCTTATTTCCCCGGTCACCGATATTTGTTTCATACCCGTTTTCCTTTTTTATAATAAATTCATGTGCATTGGCAATGCGTGCAGCGTCGACTATTTCTTCATCGGAAGCGCCGGGTTTTCCCAGCCGGATATTATTACTTATGGTATCATTGAAAAGGATCGGCTCCTGGGTGACGATGCTCATTTGCCGGCGAACAGATTTTAAGGAGTAATCCCTGATATCTATGCCATCAATAAGCAGTGCTCCTGAGGTGACATCATGAAATCTTGGAACCAGGTCGGCTAACGTAGATTTGCCGGCGCCGGAAGAGCCGACCAGAGCAATGGTTTTTCCGTTTTCTATGTTAAGGTTTATAGAATTGAGTATGGTTGAATCTTCATACGCGAATGTTACATTCCTGAATTCTATTTGTTGAGAAAAAGAGCTCAACATCCTGCCATTTACGTTTTCATCGATTATGACAGGCGCCTTTAACAATTCTTCCACCCTTTCCATGGCAGCAGCCCCCCGCTGGATATTAAAGAAAGACGTTGAAAGATTTTTAGCCGGGTTAATGATCATGGCGAAAACCGCTATGTATGTAATCAGATCCCCGGCAGCAAGACCGCTTCCCGCGATATTACTTAAAACAAGCCTTCCGCCAACGTATAATATCACGCATAAGATCATCACGCCCAGCAGTTCAGTAAGCGGAGAAGCAAGATCCCGGCGGGCATTCATTTTGTTCCTGATGTCGAAAAGATCCCTGTTGATCTTTATAAACTTTGTTTTCAGTAGTGATTCTGCACTGAAACCTTTGATGATCCGGATGCCGGTAAGCGTTTCATCTAATACAGAGAGGCTCTCACCCAGTTTCACAGATGCAGATTGCGACTGCCGTTTCAGTATACGGCTGATGCGCCCGATGAGAAAAGCGGTAAGCGGTAATAATATAAGCAGGAAAAAAGACAACCCCGGACTTATATACAACATGTAAAGGAGGTACGCTATTATGGTAAGTGGGTCCTTAATTAAACCTTCCAGCGTACTGACTACCGAAGACTCAATTTCATAAATATCATTTGTCATGCGTGAAATAAGGTCACCCTTTCGCCTTTCCGTAAAATATCCGATAGGAAGGGCGAGTATTTTTTCGTAAAGATCGTTTCTGAGGAATGTGATGGTAGCGCTCCGTATCGGGGAAGAAATATAGTAAGAGAGATACAGAAATACATTCTTTAATAATGTAGACAGGATAATAAAGGCGCAAATAACAACCAGGCCTTTAATTTTATCCTGCCGGATGATATCAGCTATAAACGTTTTTAAAAAGCCTATTGCATTGGAATTGAGGGTTGCCTGCCCGGCCACCTCGCCACTTTTGAATAACAACTCCATAAACGGGCTCAGCATACCCAGCGAAACCAGTGAAAAAAAAGTAGCCAGCAATGTGAAAAATAAATATAAGGTCAACTTTCCCTTGTACTGCGAAATGTAATTAAGAATCCTGGAAAATTTCTTCATAGTAGATCATAATCAAGTGCCGGCCTTTATTTATAATCGACATTTCGAACAAGGCTTAGCTAACAACAAGTAATAAAATTGTAAATTTACATTTAATTGCTGTTAACGATATGGAGGAAACAAAAAGACAAAAACAGGTGGCTGGCCTGTTAAAAGAAGAAATTAGTGAAATATTCCAGCGCCTGGGTCTTAGCATGACTGATGGTGGGATGATCTCCATTTCATCAGTTAAGGTTACCCCCGACCTTTTTGAAGCCAGGATATACCTGAGCCTTTTCCAGGTAAAAGATGTAAATGCTACCATGCAGAAAGTTCAGGAGCGTAGCTGGGAAATAAAAAAAGAGCTTGTCAGCCGGGTAAAACATCAGCTTCGTTCTATGCCCCAACTAACTTTTTTCCGGGATGACACACTTGACCATGTGTTCAAGATGGAAGAAGTCTTCAGGAAGATCAACGAGGAAAAAAATGAGGAATAAGAAGTAAAAGCCGCTACCGGGTTCTCTGGCCGCCGTTACGAGTCGAACCTTAAAGTCGGCGACATTTTACGGCTAAGCTGCCGTTAGCATCCGATAGCATAATGATCGCGGGCTTCAAAGCATTTCAGTCGCAACACTCCTCATTTCATTCCAGATATCAATACTTCCCATGTACCTTATTTTTGCCTGGAGATATTTTAAAGCGAAGAAATCCACCAACGCCATCAATATCATTTCGTGGGTTAGCGTCCTTGCCATTGCCGTAGGAACCGCAGCGCTTATCATATTGCTAAGTGTTTTCAACGGCTTTGAAGACCTGGTAAAGTCGCTGTACGCTGATTTTTACACCGACGTAAAGGTAGTTCCGGCATTTGGTAAGAGTGCAACGTTTTCAGACCACCAGTTAGAAAGGCTTAAAGCGCTCCCTGAAGTACAGGGCTACTCGCTGGTAATGGAAGAAAAAGCCTTATTGCAGAATGGTGAATTCAGGTCCATTGTAATATTGAAAGGGGTTGATGATCAATATAAAAATGTAACCGGAGTGGCCCGCAGGATGATGAAGGGAAAATTTGAACTGGGGACAGGCGACACTGCTGCCGCCGTTTTAGGGGCGGGAATCGAAAACGCAATTGGTGTTGAAACTGACCGGTCTTTGTTACCACTTACGGTATACCTGCCAAGGCGGGGGATTAATATAAACGTCGCCGATCCCATGCAATCGCTAAGTGCGGACAATCTCAATACCTCCGGCACATTTGCCATTCAGCAGGATTTTGACAACAAATACGTCATTACCAATCTTGATTTTATAAAACGGGTTCTTAACCTGAAGCCCGATGAATATGGTGCCATTGAAATAAGGCTCAAAGAGCCGGGCCGGGAAACCGCCGTTAAAGAAAAATTGTTGGAAATCTTCGGCAAACCATATCTGGTTCAGACCCGGTATGAACAAAACAGAAGCCTTTATTCCATCATGCAGGTAGAAAAGTGGGTGATCTATGCCCTTCTTTCAATGATATTGGTCGTTGCTGCCTTCACCATGGTTGGAGCCCTGACCATGCTGGTACTGGAAAAACAAAAAGATATCCAGGTGCTTAAATCGATGGGTACCAATAATGCCATGATACAGAAGATATTTCTGAGCGAAGGTTTACTGCTTGCCCTTATCGGCGGCATCACAGGCGTTGTTCTGGCGGTGAGTATATGCTGGTTACAGGTAAATCTTAAACTTGTAAAAATTGAAGGCAGTAGTTTTCTGATCGATTATTACCCGGTAAAATTAGTCGCCAGGGATTTTATTCTTGTACTGATTACGGTTTTTATAGTTGCATGTATTGCATCCTGGTTCCCTTCAAGAAAAGCATCGCTGCAGCCAATAGAATTGCGAAGCTGAGGCACCTTAAATGCAGATACCTGGTAGATTAAATTGTAGTAGGTCTTCTATAGTCGTGATGCTGAGGTCAGATTTTATAGTCACCGAGCGTTTCAGGTAATTGCTCCAAAGCCTTCTTCAACTGCTCATCATTAGGCGACACCCCATGCCATTCATGGCTGCCTTCCATAAAATCTACCCCGCTACCCATTACGGTAGTCATCAGGATCGCGATGGGTTTTCCTTTACCAACAAAACCCTTCGCTTGCCGGAGTGCAGCAATAATTTCATCCATCTCGTTCCCCTTGGGCAGCAGGATCACTTCCCAGCCAAAGGCCTCAAATTTAGCTGGCAGGTTGCCAAGGTTCATTACTTTCATGGTTGGGCCATCGATCTGCTGGCCGTTCCAATCGATAGCAGATATCAGGTTATCAACTTTTTTGTGTGCGGCAAACATCATGGCTTCCCAGTTCTGTCCTTCATTAAGTTCACCATCGCCGTGTAACGAAAAAACAAGTTTATTGTCGCCATTTAGTTTTTTAGCCAGGGCTGCCCCTATGGCTACACTCATTCCCTGGCCGAGGGAGCCGGAAGCTACCCTGATGCCGGGCAAGTGTTCGTGAGTGGTGGGGTGACCCTGTAAACGGGAGTCAATTTTACGGAAGGTGGCCAGTTCTGCTATGTCAAAATAGCCCGATCTTGCCAGCGCCGCGTAAAACACCGGAGAAATGTGGCCGTTGGAGAGAAAGAACAGGTCTTCATTCGTTCCGTCCATATTGAATTGCGGATTATGTTCCATCTCCTTAAAGTACAATGCTGTGATATAATCTGCGCACCCTAATGATCCTCCCGGGTGTCCGCTGGATGCGGTGTGTACCATTCTAAGGATATCGCGTCTGATCTGTGTGGCAATCTCTTTTAGTTCAGGCATGGTTATTTTATATTTAACTGGGCAAAACTAAATTAAATAAGTTCCCTACGGAGAAATACAAAAAAAACTTTGACGTATTTTCTCTCTTACGGGATGACGGCTCGTTAGATAGGGGTATACCTGTAGAGGGTTTTCTACTTGTAAGAATTTTCTCTTAAATGAAGGATTTGAAGCAGAAAGCAATATTTTTGTTTACCAAACTTATTCGGATGTTTGATACTTTACTATCAGTTGTGATCTCTTTTGCAATTACGTTGTTTTCAATACCTGTGATAATCAGAGTGGCAGAAGATAAAAAATTGTTTGATGTGCCGGATGAAAGAAAGATACACACCACCCCAATCCCTTCTCTGGGAGGCCTCGGAATCTTTGCAGGGTTTGTGATTGCTTCATTACTAACGATATCTTTAGCGAATGCAGCGGAGTTCCAGTATTTTATCGCCGCTGCACTGGTTATTTTTTTCCTGGGCATTAAAGATGACATCCTTGTGATATCTCCATTGAAAAAATTTATCGGGCAGGTACTTGCCGCATTTCTGATTATATACAAGGGAGGGATGCAGATCAGAAGCATGCATGGATTTTTAGGCATTTATGAGCTTCCCGAGATGTTTAGTTTAATTCTTACCTATTTTACAGTGATATTGATCATTAATTCATTTAACCTGATTGATGGTGTTGATGGGCTTGCCGGTTCTTTGGGTTTTATGGTGACTTCTGTGCTGGGGTTGTACTTCATGAAGATCAATATGGTCGAATACGCTACGCTGTCTTTTGCACTTGCCGGTAGCCTTGCCGCCTTCCTGATCTTTAATTTTCAACCCGCCAGGATATTTATGGGTGATACCGGCTCATTATTGATAGGCCTGATAAGCGCTATACTTGTCATCAAATTTATTGATGCATCAACGTCCCCGGCTGTCGGGTTCACGGTAGACGCGTCACCAGCCATCGGATTCGCAATACTCCTCGTTCCCCTGCTGGATACCCTTCGCGTCTTTGGTATCCGGATCCTTCACAGACGCTCACCTTTTAGCCCTGACAGGAACCATGTACACCATCTGCTGCTTGATAAGAATTTCAGCCATAAGCAGATTACATTTATCCTTGTAGGTATCAATCTTATTTTTATAATACTGGTGTACCTGGGGAGGTCATTGGGTAACACATGGCTGATCCTTACCATCTTCGCTTTATTCTTCTCAGGTATCGGTCTTCTATATTATACCAGGCCGAAGCAAAGGTTGTTTGTTGCCAAAGCTTCTAATGGCAATGATAAACCGATAAAGACTTCATCCACAATCCTGCTTACCCAGGAAGCCGTTCTGGAGGAAAAATAAGGGTATTAGAAATTCTCTGTTCATTATCAGCAGGCGTGTCTTAATCATTCCGCACCGCTGGTATTGTTGAGGTATAATATTTGTCTCTTATAAACTCGCTGATTAATTTACCCTTAATATAAAATTTTATGTCAGAGGAGATTGTATTACTAATGGAAGAAACCGAAGATTTGATGGATAAAGCTATTACTCACCTCGAGGCTGAATTGGTTAAAATTCGTGCTGGCAAGGCTACGCCGCAAATGCTGGATGGCATAATGGTAGATTATTACGGCTCTCTTACTCCTATCGGGCAGGTTGGGAATATATCAGTAATGGACGCGCGCACACTTTCCATTCAGCCCTGGGAAAAAAACATGCTTCAGCCTATAGAAAGGGCGATCATCGCATCAAACATTGGAATAAACCCCCAAAATGATGGCAATATGATCCGGCTTTTTTTGCCTCCGCTGACAGAGGAACGGAGAAGGGAACTGGTGAAGCGGGCAAATGGCGAGGGTGAGCACTCCAAAGTTGCTATCCGCAACATCAGGCGTGATGGTATTGAATTTATAAAAAAGTTACAGAAGGACGGCCTCAGCGAAGATGAGGCGAAAGAAGCCGAAAAGGATATCCAGGAGCTAACGAACAAATTTATTCTGATCGTTGAGAAACACCTTGCCAGAAAAGAAAAAGAAATTATGGCTGTATGAATACCTTTGGCAGGCAATTCATTTATGGGTGAGAAAAACGCCGCCTAAAATTATACCAAGACAGCCGATCTCATAAAGGGTGATTTTTTCATGATAAAGCGCTCCCCAGAAAATGGCTACGAACGGAATTGCGTAAGTTACCATTGAAGGGAACAATACTCCTGCCCTTTTTACAAGCGTGTAAAAGATGATAGAAGCCAGAGCAGTCCCCATTACACCCAAAATAACTCCGGCTCCTGTAGCAATGATATAAGAATATTCATGCAGGGGCAACCGGAAATAACCTGTATAGTATAATATCAGGAAAGAAGGGATAATGAGGAATGAAAAAGCAAATGCGGCAATCCTAAGCGAGCCTACATCTTTCAGGTAACGGCTGACCATGTTGACGTTAATGCCATAACAGATTGTGGCCAACAGGATGAGCGACGCATATGACAGATATTCAAACCCAATCTTACCCTGGCTGTAAAAGAGTAAACACAAGCCCGCGAAACCGGCAAGCACGCCCGATATCTTCCGCCATTGTACAGGGGCCTTAAAAAAAAGTACGCCGATAACGATGGTAAAAATGGGAGTAAAGGCATTGATGATACCTGTAAGCGAGCTGTCTATTTTTGTTTCCGCGATACAAAACAAAAAGGCGGGAAAAAAACTCCCTAATAGACCCGATGTGATGATCATCAAAAGCTTCTGCTGCGGCAAATTCTTTATTTGACTGATAGCTGAAGGAAGTAGCACGATACCAGCACTGAACAGCCGGAGAGCTGCAACCTGGTAATCACTTAGGGTTTGCAGCCCTACTTTCATGAGGATAAAGGAACTGCCCCATATCAATGATAAAGCAACAAAGATCCCCCAGTTTATCAAACGGTCGCGTAAGGCCATAAAGCAGTAAAGTTGATAAATAGAGATTAGGTAAAAAATTAAATTTACCTTGAAAATAAATTCCATAATGGCCAACAGCCACCTCGACAAGACAGCTACCATTGCTCCGGAAGACATGGACAAGCAGACAATAAAAGAAGCTACCCAATCCATTCTTGAAGAGTTAGACGAGTTGCAAAACCTGCTTTATGCTGAAAGTAAGCATTCACTCCTGGTAATATTGCAGGGAATGGATGCAAGTGGAAAAGATGGCGTTACTAAAAATGTATTCGGATCTTTAAATCCGCAGGGCGTTACCGTTAAATCATACAAGGCGCCAACCGATGAAGAGTTGGCGCATGATTTCTTATGGCGCATACACGCGCATGCCCCCGCGAAAGGAATGATACAGATATTTAACAGGTCTCATTATGAAGACATTTTGGTTACGAGGGTGCATGGCTGGTGTAGTGATGAAACAGCAACAAAAAGAATGAAGGCCATTAATGATTTTGAAGAATTACTACAGGAACACGGAAATACCCATGTGTTGAAGTTTTACCTGCATATCTCGCAGAAAGAACAGCACGAGCGGTTAAGTGAAAGGATCAGCGACCCGACAAAGCAATGGAAGTATAATGAAAACGATGTCCACGAATCCCGGCTATGGGATGTTTATATGCGCATGTATCAAGAATGCTTTGTGAATTGCAACAAAATCCCATGGGTAATAGTGCCCGCTGATCAGAACTGGTATAAAGAATACATCATAGCTTCCAGCGTTCATAAAACCTTGAAAGAGCTTAACATGCAATATCCCTCCATAAAAAAGAAGATTTGATGCCAATAAACAGGGTGCAGATATTCGTAATAAATATCCATTACAATTTAATAATCTATGGCAATGCTGAATGATTTTAAACAATTTGCTATCAAAGGTAATGTCATCGACCTTGCTGTTGGTGTGATCATTGGTGCGGCCTTCGGTAAAATCGTTAATTCACTTGTAGATGATGTGATTATGCCGCTGATTAATCCGTTAATTCCTGCAGGAGACTGGCATAACCTCGTTGTTTATCCGGGCATTAAGATTGGAAGCTTTCTTTCCGTAGTTTTAAATTTTCTGATCATTGCATTTGCCCTTTTTGTAATCGTGCAGGGTATACATGCGTTTAAAAGGAAAGAAGAAGCCAGGCAGTTACCGCCGCAACCGGTGCCTCCCTCTTCAACTGATTTATTGCTTATGCAGATCCGTGATGCACTGCAAAGCACGTCGGGTGGAAATGCCCCAGTAAACAGGAGCAACGAGGAAAAATGAATAACCGGTAAATACATATAAGTGAACTCACCATCATACCAGATAAAACTGCCACAGTTTGAAGGTCCTTTCGACCTGCTATTGTTCTTTATCGAACGTGATGAATTGGATATCTATAATATACCCATTACACGGATCATCAATGACTTTCTGGATTTCATTCATGGCAGCGAGGCATTGAACATTGAACTGTCGAGTGAGTTCATTTTATTTGTTTCTACATTAATGCGGATAAAGGCAAGGCTTTTACTGCCAAGAAAAGAAGTAGATGCACAGGGAAATGAGATCGACCCCAGGCAGGAGCTGATCGACAAAATCCTGGAATACAGGCGGTTTAAGGAAGTTGCGGCTAAAATGACGGAAATGGAAGCGCTCCGGATGCTGATGGTAAAGAGAGGCAACCTTCAAAAAGACATATCCGCCATCGGGGAAGAAGCTGGTGAAGGCACCGAAATTCAGGCCATCACACTATTTAAACTGATGAAAGCCTTCGAAAAAGTAATGCAGAGGGTACACGACAGAAACAATAAGCCGGTACACACGGTAGTAAAATACAATTACACCATGCAACAAAGCCGGGAATTTTTATATGATACCGCTAAAGCTTCACGTACGTGCTCCTTTGAAAGCCTTCTTGAGTTCTGCGAAAACAGGATACACGCCATTTTTTTGTTTCTTTCCATGCTTGAACTGGTGCAGATGAAATACCTGAATATTCTTACAGGAGCCGGACGTAACAATTTTATCGTTGAATTCAACCCCGCAATGGATGATCAGCCATTAACAGTGTTGCCGGCCGAATAGTTACAGACATGATTACCTGGTTTTATCCGTACAGACCGGAGGTTTATGTTATTGCATAAATGACCTAACCTGCAATGTATCTTCCATCATCTTCCGCACGGCCTCGGCTATCGCCTGGGCATCATAACCGCATTCGCGGTGAAGCTGTTTTAAAGTTCCATGCTCAATAATGGCATCAGGAATTCCCATGATCCGTATTTCGGCTTTATAGCGGTGAAGAGCCATAAATTCAAGGATAGCAGAGCCAAATCCCCCGACAATGGTGCCGTCTTCAACGGTAATCACTTTCTTGTAATGAAGAAACACTTCATGCAGCAACTCTTCATCGAGCGGCTTTGCAAACCTCATATCATAATGCGCGGGGTTTAATCCGTCTGTTTTTAGTTCCCGGATGGCAGCTGACGCAAAATTACCGGGATGTCCAAGAGAAAGAACGGCAATATCTTTACCCTCCTTCAATCTTCTTCCTTTACCTATTTTTATTTCCTTCATCTCTGTTCTCCATTCCGGCATTACCCCCTCGCCGCGCGGATAACGAATTACAAACGGGTTTGTGGTAGAATCCAGTTGGGCGGTATACATCAGGTTCCTGAGTTCAGATTCATTCATGGGGGCGCTCACGATCATATTTGGGATACAACGCATGTACGGTATATCGTATGCTCCATGATGAGTGGGCCCATCTTCTCCAACGAGACCAGCCCTGTCGAGGCAAAAAACTACAGGAAGATTTTGTATCGCAACATCATGCACAACCTGGTCATAAGCCCTTTGCATGAAGGATGAATAGATATTACAGAATACCCGTAATCCCTGGGTCGCCATCCCGGCGCTCAGGGTAACAGCATGTTGTTCACAAATGCCTACGTCGAATGCCCTTTCCGGCATCTGATCCATCATGAGTTTCAACGATGAGCCTGAAGGCATGGCAGGGGTGATGCCAAAAATATCTTTGTTTTTTTCTGCAAGCTCGATGATCGTATGTCCGAATACATCCTGATATTTCGGAGGCTGGGGAGTCTCGAATTTTTTCTTGTAGATTTCTCCGGTTATTTTGTCGAATAAGCCCGGCGCATGCCACCTGGTCTGGTCTTTCTCTGCCAGGGAATATCCCTTTCCTTTTACAGTGATTACATGCAGCAATTTGGGACCAGGGATATTTCTCAGGTCGGTTAGGGTATCGACCAGCTTTGTAATATTATGACCATCTATTGGCCCGAAATAACGAAGGTTTAAAGACTCGAACAGATTACTGCTCTTACTTACAAAACCCTTTATGCTGTGTTCAAGCTTGCTGGCCATTTCCCTGGTAAAATTTGCACCTACGGGTAATTTGCCAAGCGCCTTCCAGATATCGTCTTTTAACCTGTTATATGTTTGGGATATGGTGATATCGGTAAGATATTCTTTAAGAGCTCCGACATTCTGGTCGATGCTCATGCAATTGTCGTTAAGTATGATGAGCAGGTCAGCATCCGCTACGCCGGCATGATTCATGCCTTCGAAAGCAAGTCCCGCCGTCAAAGCTCCATCGCCAATTACCGCTACCGAGCGCCTGTCTTCACCTTTATACTTAGCGGCCATAGCCATTCCCAGGGCTGCAGAAATTGACGTAGACGAATGTCCTACGCCGAAGGTGTCATAGTGGCTTTCCGCTCGTTTGGGAAATCCGCTAAGGCCTTTATATTTCCGGTTGGTAATAAAATTTTCCCGGCGTCCGGTTAATATTTTATGTCCATATGCCTGGTGGCCCACGTCCCATACCAGTTGATCATATGGTGTTTTATAAATATAATGGAGAGCTACGGTGAGTTCGACAACGCCAAGGCTTGCCGCAAAATGTCCGCCGTGAACGCTTACAATATCTACTATAAACTGTCGTAATTCTTCACAAACCTGGTGCAGTTGCTCTTTACTGATGTCTTTCAGATCATCCGGAGATTTTATTTTTTCCAGCAATGTCCCTGGCATGATTTCCATGTAATTCGAAATAAGAGGTTAAAGATACATAACGGAAAGCAATTATATTATAGGCGTGTAAATGTCCCAAACAAATTAACAGCTGTAATGTTGACCTGAACCACTTATATCTTTAGCGTTTTACTATTTTAAGGGGAAACGTATTGCCATCAATCAAATTATTTGCTGATCTTAATAAATACAAACCTTTAGGGAGTGAATGAAGGTCTAAATGTAATTGTGAAAGGCCTTTTTCAACAGCATATGATCGCTTCCAGTGCATGCGGCCATAAACGTCCGTCACCAGTAATGATATGATTTGTTTGGTTTCTGAAACCAGGGTTAGTCTGAAATTGCTTTCAAAAGGATTTGGCCCCCCTGAAATAACTTCCGGAAGAGCTGAAGTTGATTGAACAGGGACGATGGAAGAATACCAGGATAATCCGTTTTTTTGCAGCACCTGTATCCTGTAGAAAGCTATAGAAGCACCGGGCAGTTGTTCGCTCCAGCTAAAACGCTGAAGATCAACAGTACTGTTTGGCGCTACGGAAGCGATTTCTCCAAACGACTTTCCGTCGAAGCTTCTCTCTATTTTGAAATTTTTTATGCCGGTACAATCGCCTGCAGTCCAGTCCAGCGTTACGTTTTTTCCGGTACGATCACCGGTTAACTGAATAAATTCATTTCGCAGCGTTAGTTGTCCACATGGAAGAATGCTGAAATCGAATGCTTTATAGCTACAACCGTTAACCGGAGCCAAAACAATGCGGTATCTGCCCGCTCTAAGATTATAGATATCCACCGCGTTTGTACTGTCGATTGCAGTAGTATAGGTATCTGAGAATTCAAAAATATTGTCATTATCTGCATCGAAGCCAAGGTTATAAGTTACGGGAAAGACCTGAGACAGGTCGGCGGCAGAGAAATAGACCGAGACGCTCCCTGAATTTGCACAGCCCGTGGCATTTGTTATGGTTAAAGTTGCTTCAACATCAGAGGCGTCCCCGCTCGTATTGTTGGTAGATCCGCCACTTTGCTGCGTTTCCTTTACCCAGCCGCAATCGCCATCGAGCCTTCTCGCAAAGGTATTTCCTCTTCCCGTAGATTCACCGATTGTTTCATATGGTATGCCCATGGTATCAAGATCAAAGGTCTTTGATACGCATTGCCCTCCTATGGAAGAGGTCGTTATCGCGGAAGAAGGCTCCGCAGGTAAAACTCTGACAAGCGCATCCACAACTTTCAGGTTTGGGTCTAACAATATCACCTGTTCGCCGGCTGTTCCGCCATCGGTAAATAATCCATCTCCTGTAGTGGGTATAGGGGCGCTTGTGCAATTACAAGTGTTCCAGTTAAGATTTACGTTAACGGCACTTGCGGTATTTGCGCAACCTGATCGTATAACATCCCTGCCCGCAATTATATAATACTGGCCAGGTAGTAAAATGGTATTTGCAGGAATGGTAATGGAAAAATCTCCCTCGGTTAATATATAACACCCGATATTTACGGGGCCAGGACCAAAATTCAACAGTTCCACAAATTCGGATGTTACTCCGCAGCCGTTGCTTGGCCAAGGGAGGTATTCGTTTATCACCACTCTGCCCTGGGCATTTGCAGGCGACGGTGAGCAGCAGGATATACTGATCAGGACAAGGAACAATAGATATTTCATAGGATTCGCATAGGGGGTACGGACTTAACTGACAAAGTAATAATTTAGTTCAGCGGAGGTAAACTTATTGGTTTAATTTTTGGCTTGATACGTATTTACCCTTAGCAGTGTGGCACATCAGCCTTTGACGGTGACATGTACAATATTCATCCCGAAAAAGGTTGGATACTCCTGAGCCATTTTTTCAAATTCTCACCGCTAATCCAAATCATTCCTTAAATGTGTCTTAAAACTATAGCTTTGTAAAATGGAAGCAAGGATCCGGAAATATTGGGCATACCAGGTCATCGGGTGGGGCCTTTTCTTCTCTATAAATGCCTTCTTCGCCTTCACTTTTGACAGCGTTAATGTTGACTTTGTAAAGCGGTTAATCATATTTGTATTGTTGGGGGTGATCTTTTCGCATCTTATGAGGTTTACGATAATCCGGAGCAACATATTACTGAAACCGTTAAGGCAACAGCTAATAGGATTTATCCTGATTACCCTTGTGTTTGCATTCATCATTGCCTGCCTGGAATCATTGTTAACGAAAGATTTCAGAAGCCGGCAGGTACAATCCTATTCGGAGACAAAAATCATTATCATAAATACCTCATACTCCTTTGTTTACCTGTTTATCTGGAATTGCATCTATTTTATTTATCACTACATCCAAAAGAACCAGAAACAACAGGTAGATACATTAAAGCTCGAAGCCCTTGTAAAAGAGCTGGAATTAAAAACCATCAAGGCACACATCAATCCTCATTTTATCTTTAATGCGCTGAACAGCATACGTGCCCTTATTGATGAAAACCCCGAAAGAGCCCGCACAGCAATTACCGAATTAAGCAATATTCTTCGCAGCAGCATGCAATCAGATAAGTCCGAAACCGTACCCCTGCAAAGGGAACTGAATATTGTAAAGGATTACCTCGCTCTTGAGCATATCCGGTTTGAAGACCGGCTAAAAGTGGAATACCAGATTGATGAAGATACCCTTAACCAACCTGTGCCTCCGATGATGTTGCAAACGCTTGTTGAAAATGCCATTAAACATGGCATCAGTAAAGAGCTGGCAGGAGGTACGATAAAGATAACGTCCGATTTTACTGAAGACTATCATGAGCTGCTGGTACAGAATACAGGTTATTTAAGTACCGCACGCAATGGTGAGGGCTTTGGATTAGCCAGTACACAAAACCGTCTTCACCTCATGTTTGGGGAGAAGGCCGATTTCCAGATCAACGAAATCGATAATAACATTGTGGAAGCAAGGATCCGGATACCTGTTATGTTTTTTGCATAAATAATCTGCTATGATAAAAGCTGTATTGATTGATGATGAACGCCTGGCGAGAATAGAGTTAAGAAAATTATTGACCGAATTTCCTGAAATTGAAGTGATAGCTGAAGCAGCTAATGCCAATGAAGGCATGGAAAAAATTGACAGCCTTAATCCTGATCTGATTTTCCTCGACATACAAATGCCGGGCAAAACGGGCTTCGAGATGTTAGCCGAATTAGACAGGGTTCCGAATGTAATTTTTACAACAGCCTATGATGAGTTTGCGCTGAAAGCATTCGACGTAAACGCGCTGGACTATCTTTTAAAGCCGGTAGAGCCTAAACGCCTTGCCGATGCTATTCAGAAACTTCACCTGCAGGACGAACGGGAAATAAATAACGGCTCGTCTTCCCTGCTGCTGAACCGCAGTTTACTCAGTGAAGATTCGCAGGTGTTTGTAAAGGATGGTGAACGGTGCTGGTTTGTTAAGCTGTCGGAAATAAGGTTGTTCGAAAGCGTGGGAAATTATGCAAAGGTATATTTCGGAACCAATAAACCCCTTATCTTGAAATCCCTGAATGCCCTCGAAGAAAGGCTTGATGAAAATACCTTTTTCCGGGCCAACCGAAAACATATTGTAAACCTTCGCATGATCGAAAGGATAGAACCCTATTTTAACGGGGGATTATTACTTGACCTGAAAGGCGGTGAAAAGATCGAAGTAAGCCGCCGGCAAACCGTAAAATTTAAAGAAATGATGAGCCTTTAACAGCCCCATTATTATCATAAAGGATTCGAATTTATGTGGAAAGATTTATTCGTATGGCTGTTGTTAACAATACCAGGTCTGCTGTTTGCTCAGGACGCGGTTAACGTGATCAATAAAAAGGAAGCTGAGAGAATAGAAAAAAGATTGTCTTCAGATGAGATGGAAGGCAGGAAAGCGGCCACTCCGGGAAGCCGTAAAGCCGCAGACTTTATTGCCGCGGAATTTAAAGCCATCGGTTTAAAGCCGTGGAAAGATTACCATGATTACAAAGAGAAGTTTGTAATGGTTCAACCGAAGCTTTTGAATGCCCGGGGTTTGATGAACAATGAACCGGTGGATGAGAAAAACATTATTGTAATTACATCATCTCCTGAATTACGTATTGATCACCAGTCGGGATATGAAACAGTAAGCATAAAGGCCGGACTTAATCTTTTCAGCGAGGCGTCTAAATATATATCATCTGAAAAAAATTACCTGGTATTGGTGGATACCGGTTTTTCAAAACTATTTAACCGTTTAGCCGTTTTTAAAGAGCTTCTATTCAAATCCGGCAGAAGCGTCGTTTTTGTTCTTACAGCGGCAGATCCGAAAACGTATGAAATCTCGGCAACACATGAGATAGCTGAAGCGGAAATGGAAAACGTCACTGCGGTACTCCCCGGGAAGAGTAAAAAGGATGAATACGTAATTTTTTCTGCGCATTACGACCACCTTGGTATTGGCAAACCCGTGAATGGAGATTCCATCTATAACGGTGCAAACGACAATGCCGCCGGCATTACAGCAGTGATCATGCTGGCAAAATACTTTAAAGCGCTGGGCAACAACGAACGAACCCTGATCTTTACCGCTTTTACCGCAGAGGAGGCGGGAGGATTCGGTTCACAATATTTCTCGCGCCAGATTGATGGGGACAGGGTGACGGCAATGTTCAATATTGAAATGATTGGAACAGCATCCAAATGGGGCAGAAATTCGGCGTTTATTACCGGGTACGAGAAGAGTGATATGGGAAAGATTTTATCAAACAATCTTCAGGGAACGGCTTTTACCTTCTATCCCGATCCCTATCCTGAACAGCAGCTTTTTTATCGTTCTGACAATGCTACGCTGGCGAGATCAGGAGTTCCTGCCCATACCATCTCCACTTCAAAAATGGATAGTGAAGAATTCTATCACACCGTTAACGACGAAATAGAAACCCTCGACCTTGAAAATATGACAAATATTATTAAGGCTATTGCGCTGAGTTCCCGGTCAATCGTTAATGGCAAAGCCGCACCATCAAGGATAAATACCCGGCAGTTGAATTGATCAGACGTGCCGCTGACAAAGGAGCGGGGAAAAGTAAGTGGCACAGGGCCGTTTTAAGTTCCTATGTTCCATCCATTTTGTGGGGAGAACAAGGTAAAAATAGCGTTCCGTTCCAGCCCTACCGGAACAAAGGAGGCGGCACGCTGAAATAAAGGCGCTTTGCAAAAATTTTAAGTTCAATCGTGGTCAACGTCATCGGCATTTGTGTTCCATCGGAACACCTCGTGGGTAGACAACGTAAAAATTATAGTCCGTTCCATGGGAACGGTTCGTGCTTTTGAATTCAGGACATTCGGCAATTCCAGCGCCTTGGCACGAAACGTTCTTCGCTTTAATTGCTACGTGTAAGTCAGGGAATGCTATCGGTATTATTCAGCAGGATTTTTCTAAGTAATGTAGATTGCCGGTTACGAATCATGTGACCGTCGTCCGGAAGGTAAATAAACGCAGCATTTTTCCCCGCTAAGTGCTTTTTTGCAAATTCAAAGTTAGCCGGGTCTACGATCTTATCCATTCCACCCTGTATAACGGTAACCGGCACGTTGAGCTGCTGCCATAGTGGTTCCAGTTTTCGTAACTCCCGGATATGAGCGAACTTTTCATCCGTAGCAGTTTTTAAGAACCCCGGCATGAACCAGTAAACAGGCCCTCCATTTATATATTTATGAAACCACCAGAACTTTTCCTTTTCAGGGTCTATGGCCGGAGCCAGCAGGAAAGCATGATAGAAATGTTCAGGGTAAAGCATCGCAATCCGTGCAGCAATAGGGGCTCCGAATGAACTTCCCAGGATCACTCCTTTTTTACGGGACCGGTTTAACCGCAATGCTTCCCTGATGGCGACTGCCTGGATCCCAATACTGGTTACCGCCCTTTTTTTATTTTTAAACCGTGACTTATTATACCCGGGCCGGTCAACAGCGATGATATGGAATTTTTTCTGAAGGATAGAATCATCAAGCATGTTCCGGCTACCATACCATGCCCCGGGAGCCCCGTGTATCAGGAGAAGCGGGGGCAGCGTATCGGCACCTGTAGTAGCGCAGAAGAGTCGAATGGAATCGTTTTCAATCGTAAAGAAAACAGGCTTTACGGGTTTGCCTGCGTAGTATTCCCGGATTTCTTTTTCCGTCATCACCCACCTGCTGAACCTGCTGAAGCACCCCGAGCAGCAAAACCAGAATGTTAGTACCACAACCAGCCATCTTATATGCATAACTATCAAACATTCATCCGGTTACTTAAGCACCGGCGGGCAAATTTATATTGTGGAAACAGGAACGGAATGGATGGCAGCGCTCATTTCCCTGATCATCGCCGCATCTTTTTCTATGGCATTTCCTACAACAATAACGTCTGCCCCGGCCCTGCAATTGCGGTAAGCTTTTTCCGGGTCAGAAATGCCCCCGCCCACAACCAGTGGAGCTTCGATGCAGCTGGAAACTTTTTCAATCATGGCTTCTGTAACCGCCCGTTTGGCGCCGCTGCCCGCATCCATGTAAATAACCTTCATGCCAAGCATCTCTCCGGCCATGGCGGTGCACATGGCAATTTCATTTTTGTCCGCCGGTATCGGGGAAGCGTTCGATATATACGACACGGTCGTAGGGGCACCGCCGTCTATCACCATATACCCGGTAGATATGATTTCCAATCCGCTCTGTTTTACAAATGGCGCGGAAATTACATGCTGGCCAATTAACAATTCAGGGTTTCTGCCTGAGATCATGGAAAGATATAATAAGGCATCAGCATACCTCGAAACCTGGGATGCGCTTCCGGGAAACAGGATCACAGGAATATCACAGTTATTTTTTATATGCTGGATGCACTCATCGAGGTGGTTTGAAATAACCAGGCTTCCTCCCACGAGCAGGTAATCAACCTCTGCCTGCACACACAGCAAGGTAAGTTCATCAAGCAGGCGGTTATCAACCTTGTCCGGATCAATCAATACTGCAAATGACTTGTGCCCTTTTTGCTTGTTACTAACCAGGCTTTGGTAAATGACCTGCTTCATTCAAATATTACATTAGTGCTTTTGCAAAAATGCAGAAAGTTTTCCGGATCAGCGTGGTTAATTCTTGGTAGGAGCTGTCAGCTATCAGCTATCGGCTTTTAGCAAAGCCATATCTGCCTGCGTGAATAAATAATCCATGCCTTATTCATGTAAAGTATAAATTATTAAATTCCTCCTGCCAAAAAATCTTTAGCTCATTTTTCAGGAAGATATGTGCAAAGATGAGGTAGAGCAATACAGCTCAGGGTTTTATCTGCATAACCTGTCTTTTCCACATGCTGTTGATATTTCGATAGTTGAAAGTTCAAATGCAAAAGATATTTTCGTTGTCCGGCACTGGCCGTTTTTGAACCACTATAAATTGTTAAGATATGCATGAAAATAAATCCGGTAACGGCCTTCGGTTTGCCCGTCGCTTTACCAAAGAAGGAGTAAGCGTTTATGATATGTTTACCTATGATTATCGTACCTCGATCATACGAAACCCGAGCGGCGAAGTTGTTTTTGAAATGACCAACGTTGAAGTGCCTGGGAAATGGAGCCAGATCGCCACAGATATCCTTGCCCAAAAATATTTCAGGAAGGCTGGTGTTCCTCAGCCGGATAATTCTACCGGCCGGGAGACTTCGGCAAAACAGGTTGCTCACCGTATGGCAAATTGCTGGAAGGCATGGGGCGAAAAGTACGGTTACTTTGAAAGTAAGGAAGATGCACAGGTGTTTTATGAGGAATTGGTGTATTGCATACTGAACCAGGCTTGCGTGCCAAACAGCCCTCAATGGTTTAATACGGGCTTATACGAAAGCTATGGTATCAAAGGGAAACCACAGGGTCATTACTTTGTTGACCCTGCTGATGATGAACTAAAAAAGTCCACTTCCGCATACGAGCGTCCTCAACCTCATGCCTGCTTTATTTTAAGTGTGAATGATGACCTGGTCAATGACGGAGGTATTATGGACCTGCTGGTCCGTGAAGCCCGCATTTTTAAATACGGCAGTGGGGTGGGAACCAATTTCAGCACTATCCGCGGAGAAGGTGAAAGGTTAAGCGGAGGGGGGACTTCGAGCGGTTTAATGAGCTTTTTAAAAATTGGCGACCGTGCGGCAGGAGCTATCAAATCCGGCGGTACAACACGCCGCGCGGCAAAAATGGTTTGCCTCGATCTGGATCATCCGGAAGTTATAGACTTTATTGACTGGAAAGTAGAAGAAGAAAAGAAGGTGGCAGCCCTTATGGCGGCGGGGTATGCTTCCGACTATGAAGGCGAGGCTTATAAAACGGTTAGCGGTCAAAACTCAAATAACTCGCTGCGCATTCCCAACGAATTCTTTGATAAGCTTGCCAAAAATGAAGACTGGGAGTTGAAAGCAAGAACCGATGGCAGGGTAATGAAAAAGGTACCCGCTCGCGAATTGTGGAATAAGATCGCTTATGCTGCATGGCGCTGCGCAGACCCCGGTGCACAATACGACACCACGATTAATGAATGGCATACCTGCCCGCAAGGTGGCCCCATTCGTGCTTCCAACCCGTGTTCGGAGTATATGTTCCTCGACAATACAGCATGCAACCTCGCTTCTGTAAACCTGCGCAAGTTTTTCGACGGTGAGAATAATGTTTTCGACGTAGAAGGTTTTGAATACACCTGCAGGCTATGGACGGTTGTATTGGAGATTTCTGTTTTGATGGCGCAATTCCCAAGTAAAGAGGTGGCGAGGTTATCCTTCGACTACAGAACCTTAGGCCTCGGATATGCAAACCTTGGTTCCATGTTGATGGTCAGTGGTATTCCTTACGACAGTGAAGAAGCAAGAGGCATCGCCGGTTCACTCACCGCTATCATGACGGGCGTAGCCTATAAAACGTCCGCTGAAATGGCCGGTGTACTCGGGCCCTTTTCCCGGTACGAAGAAAATAAGAATGATATGCTGAGAGTGATGCGTAACCACCGGGCTGCAGCTTACGATGCCAGCGATGCTTACGAGGCGTTAAGCGTGAAACCTGTAGGGATCAATGCAAAATATTGCCCCGATTATCTTTTAAAAGCCGCTACCAAAGCATGGGACGATGCCGTTCAGCTTGGCGTTAAATACGGATACCGCAACGCACAAACGACCGTTATTGCCCCCACCGGTACCATCGGCCTGGTAATGGATTGCGATACCACTGGCGTTGAGCCTGACTTTGCGCTGGTTAAATTTAAAAAGTTAAGTGGTGGAGGGTATTTCAAGATCATCAATCAATCAGTGCCGCTGGCCTTAAAGAATCTTGGATATACCCGCCGGGAAGCAGATGCTATCGTTAAGTACGCCATTGGTTCAGGCACATTCGCAGGGGCACCTCATATCAACCATCAAACCCTAAGTGAGAAAGGCTTTATCGCCGATGAGATCCGGAAGCTCGATGCAGGAGTGGCTACCGCCTTTGAGATAGGCTTCGTTTTCAATGTGTACAATCTTGGAGAAGAATGTCTTCAGCGACTTGGCTTCAGGCCTGAGCAGTATTTTAATTTCGAATGGAGCCTGCTGGAGGCGCTTGGATTTTCTGACGACCAGATAGAGATGGCAAATGACCATGTATGTGGCACCATGACTATAGAGGGAGCGCCTTTGTTGAAGGCAGCCCATCTTCCGGTATTTGATTGTGCAAACAAATGCGGCAGAAAAGGAGAGCGCTTTATTCACGCCCATGGACATATCCGCATGATGGCGGCCGCCCAGCCTTTCCTTAGTGGAGCGATATCGAAAACGATAAATCTGCCTAATGAAGCAAAAGTTGAAGAAATAGCGGATTGCTACCTGTTAAGCTGGCAGCTTGGACTTAAAGCGAACGCGTTGTACCGTGATGGTTCCAAGATGTCTCAACCGCTTAGCAACAAATCAGACAAAAAGAAAAAAATTCTCGAAGCATTGGTGGCAGAAGAATCAGGTGAAGACACCGCATCAAACATCGTCGATATGGCCAAGTTGACGATCGATGAATTATTACAGGAAGTGAACAAACGGGTGCAGACCAGTGCAGACACGAAATTAAAGCGCCAGCTTGCCATGATTGTTGAAAGGAGAACCCTGCCTGCCAAACGCCGGGGGTTTACCCAGAAGGCCAAGATAAATGGGCAGGCCTTATTCCTGCGAACAGGGGAGTACAGCGATGGGACAGTAGGTGAGATATTTATCGACATGGCTAAGGAGGGGGCTACGATGCGCAGCATGCTGAACTGCTTTGCCATAGCGATTTCCATCGGCTTACAATACGGCGTGCCCCTTGAAGAGTTTGTTGAAAAATTTGTGTTCACCCGTTTCGAGCCTTCGGGAATGGTTGAGCATCCGAATATCAAATCCACTACATCCATTGTTGATTTTATATTCAGGGCGCTGGCATATGAATACCTCGGAAGAACCGATCTGGTGCACGTACTTGACAAACCCGAAGTATTGAATACGGGCGCCAACGAATGGGACGTAACACCGGCTAATCCGGAAAACATTGGAGGGGGTCCTGAGCTGAGCCAACTCCGTATTGTTGCGTCTGCGCTTAAAAATACCACGCCCGGAAAGGCAGCGCAGGTAAACACCGGCATTAAAGCAGATGCGGGAATGGACCCGGTGAACGCAGCGGCGAGAAATATGCAAAGCGATGCGCCATCGTGCAATACATGCGGGCACATCACGATCCGCAGCGGTACCTGTTACAAGTGCCTGAATTGTGGAAACAGCATGGGATGCAGTTAACACGTGGTAAAAAAACATCCACCCGTCACATAGCGGATGGATGGATGTTTTACCCTATGTGTTTGACCTTTAATCCGGTCAATTATCGGGAATATTGCACACCGGAAAACTTTA
>JBGSYC010000084.1:0-17233 GCA_041751095.1 Flavihumibacter sp. | reverse complement strand
AAATACTACAAATATTAAGTATCTCACTGTTATGTAAAATCCCGTTGCTTGAATTATTTTCTAAAACCTATCCGCAATATGTCAAAGAACAAGATGGTAATCAATTGAACCTATTCGAGTTATAACAAGACGCTAGTGCATCTACATGTTCAATAGCGGCGGAAAAGCCGGGGCTGCTTATCTAATCCACGACAATTATATTAAGGGGGCGTACCCTTACCCGCTCAATGCAAATTCCTATGTAGGTAGCGGAATCACCGTAGACGGCGATCCGCAAGCGAACACCATGGATAAGATGTCGCAGTTCATCAATGCATATAACAACCAGATCATAAGCACATGTAACGCATGCATGAATCTGGCGGGTGGCCACGATATTCACTTTTACAATAACACCATGATCAGTAGCGGCACGTACCCGGATGGCACCCCATCGGATCGTTTCTGGGGTGGCTGCTGCATCTGGAATGCCAATAATGTGCCTGTAGCCAACTTTATCAATAACACCATCAAAGGCAATGTTATAGCTTATGTGAACAAGGATAAAAATGTTCCGGTCCCTGGCCGGCAGGACTGGGTGGTGGTTGCCGGAAGTCCGGTGTCTGTAATGAGTGGCGATAACACTTCACTGCCAAATCCAATTACGCTCGACACTGAAAAAGCCGAATAGCCCAAATGGCAGGCGAAGCTTGCGGCAAATAATATTATCGTCGGTAATGCATTCAGATGACGATGACGAATGCTTTTCAATTCGTTAGGATTTAATGAGTATTGTGAAACCTGTTTGTAAAAAGGGTAATTTAAAGTTGACCCGCCACCAGATTGCCTATTTCATTTCCATTTTTTTATAACCAGGTAAAGCAGGTAAATGCCTGCCAGCAGTAAGATAATCTTCCCCTGCCAGCCGAACTCGGTTACCTGGTAGGCCGCATAAGCTTCAATGAGTAACGCCGGAATTTTCCCCAGGGAACTGGCTATTAAAAAGGTGAGCACCTTAACCTTTCCAATAGCCGCTGTAAAAGTAATGATGCCTGAAGGAATGAAAGGAATGAGCCGGAGCGATATAATTGCATAAAAGGCTTCCCTGCCCCTCGCCTGAAGCAGCTTTTGTAAGGCAGGGTATTTTTGTGCCCTGTTTTCAACCCGCTTTTTAAATCCAGACCTATACAAAACAAAGGCGATAAGTGCTCCAATGGATTCTCCGGCGAATGAAATAAGCGTGCCTCTCCAGAAGCCAAAAAACAGTACATTGGCGGCCGTAAGAAACACACTTGGCACCACACCTAACACGGCAATGAGCACGTTGATACCAATACTGATCAGTAATGCGTACTGCGAATAGGTATTAAAAATCTGTAAAACATCCTGCTTCACTTCCTTAAAATATCATTGTTAATAAAATTCACAACGAAGATATCATTTGGTTAGCTGTCCGGGGTCTTCTGCCTGAAACACTTTCTGTTGGTCCTCAATAAATCTGCTCTCTTTACGTTTGTAAGCGTAAACCCCATGAAAGAGATCCGGTCCTATTCCCTGGCCTTCTACGGCACAGGAAGTGAGTATTTCAAAATTCTTATCGTAAATACTATTCTCACTATTCTAACATTAGGCCTTTATTATCCGTGGGCTAAAGAGAAAAAGCTTAAGTATCTCTACAGTAAACATACTTTTGAGGAAACGCCCTTTGTATTTTCGGGAACAGGCAAAGAAATGTTCAACGGCTTTATCAAAGCAATAGCCATATTTGCTTTATTGTATGCTCTTTTTATTTACCTGATATTTATGGGATTTACTGTTGCGGCAATAGTTTCTTTTTACGTGGCACTAATAATGCTTGTCCCTTTTGCTCTTCATGGGGCTTATCGTTACAGGATGTCTAAGACAAGCTGGAAAGGTATTCGCTTTGGGTATAACGGTGAAAGGGGTGAGCTTTTAGGTATATTTGTCAAAGGGTTTGTTCTTACGGTGCTTACGCTGGGAATTTATGGAGCCTGGTTTACAACGAATGTGCGCCGCTATATATTATCAAACATCAACGTAGGCAATGCCAGGTTTTTATTTACAGGAGAGGGAAGTGAATATTTTTGGATGAATATAAAAGGCTACATACTAACCTTGCTTACTTTAGGTATTTATATCTTTTGGTGGCAGAAAGAACAGTTTGAATTTTTAGTGAGTAATATGAGGCTTGAACAGGGAGATGATGTTGTGTTTTTTAATTCAAAAGCTACCGGCTCAGGGTTTGCATCGTTAATGATCATCAACCTTCTTATACTTGTTTTTACATTAGGCATAGGTTATGCCTGGGTAGTAGCAAGAACAATGACTTTTATCATGAATAATTTAGAAGCATCAGGTTATTACTCTCTGGATTCGTTGATTCAATCCCTGGAAGACTACAACGATGCTACTGCTGAAGACATGGCTGACATGCTTGATATAGCAATAATTTAGTGGGAGCCGATAACGTATTATATTACGATGGGGCCAGTGCCCGGCCTTCCAGGGTTCAGGTGCTGGTTTTTCATGACCACCTGCATTTGCATAAGAAAGAAGATCCCGCCTTTTATGAATCGTTCCCTTTGTCGGGGGCCTCTAAAAACCCGGTGGGTTCTAATATTTATTTATATCTTGATAAAACGGGTTTAAAGTACCTGCAGTTTACTGCTGACCATCCATATGCAGCAGTGTTTTCAGCCGAGGTAGAAAAACATAAAGGCAGTTTGCCGCAAAGGCTTTTAAAGCAACGCGCATTGCTGCTAATGCTGATAATGGTAATTTCGGCTATTGGTGTTTACCTGCTGATCGTTAATCTTATTCCGTTTATTGGAATGCGCGTGATTAGCGTAAAGCAGGAAATTACGATTGGAGATAAGCTAAAGACTGTGATGGTGAACCAGGCGCAGGTTGCCGGCGAGCACGTAGATTCAATCTGCAGCGGCGAACTGCAGCAATTTGCAAACCAGCTTAAATTAAGCAGCCGGTATCCCATCAGAACAACTGTTGTTAATAGCGACATAGTGAATGCGTATGCATTGCCGGGCGGAAATGTGGTGGTGTATAAAGGGATTCTTAAAAGAATCCAAACCGCGGAAGCACTTGCGGCGCTGCTTGCTCATGAAAGCACTCACATCAATGAACGGCATACCCTTCGGTCTCTGTTGCGTAATACCGCAAATGGAATACTAATTTCATTACTGTTTGGCGATGCAAGCGGTATTTCAGGAGCTATCGTAAGCAATGCAGAGACATTGAACGGTTTTGCATATTCCCGTTCCCTGGAAAAAGAAGCTGATTTGAAAGGTATGGGCCTTCTGCACGCAAATAAGGTGAATGTAGACGGTATGAGGCAACTGATGCAAACATTACAGAGTAAGGACGAGTTACCCGGGCGTATTTCTTTTTTTAGTACGCACCCGTTAACCAAAGAAAGAATCCGGGCGGCAGAGCTTTTTGCTGAGAGGTTTCCACAACCATTTCCGGTCAGAGAGGATCTCAAAAAGATTTTTGATGTTTTAAAGGAGCAGATCTATTAAAGTTTTGATCGATCTGCTGGAGAAGGGAACCACGGAGAGGCATGGAGAAGGGAACTACGGAGAGGCCTGGGAAAAAAACCACAGAGAATCCTGGTTCCCCCCGGCTAAAGCAGTCTGTCTCAATTGCACCCTTGCTCTATTTTTACGGTAGTCCGTTCAGCCTGTTTGTTGGAGTGATAACTTCTGCTGTACTGATGCGTTGTTCAAAATAAAATATCACCGGCTTTTTCTGTTCAACCACAAGGCCATATCGTTTAGCTATTTTATACTGGGTATTTCTTTCATTTAGATGCTTCATAAAACCTTCAACCAACCTCCTGAAATCTTCCAGTTTCATGGCATGTTTATTAATGTTACAACTGGCGCACGCAGGCATACAATTGTCTATACACTCTCTTTGAGGATACCTGCATTCTCCTTTTTTATACTTCTTTCTTCTTATCGGTTTTAGATGATCAACATGCCATCCGGATGTTAACATACATCCGCAATAAGCACATCTGCCATCATACTTGTCAAATTTTAATTGTTTTTCTTTCTTCGTCACAACTTTTTTAATCCGCTAAATTAAAGGTTCTGAGACATGTTTAATGGCGTTGCTGTTACGGTGAAAAAGGTTCGTAGATTTCAGGATCAGTGCGGCTGGCAGACGACAGTTAAAACCCTGTACAAACATAACATACGGTTTGCCGGTTTACGGCATTTGCAATTCGGGAAAGAGATTTAGTTAGCCTTTAGGGGTCAGGGTTCATTTGTAGGTTGTAAATTAGCGGTAGGTTTGGTGATCATGGGATATCCCTGTTCATGGAAAGATATAGGAATTATGAAAAGCAGTTTTGATATAAAAAATGATAAAAGTTTCTTATCAGCATACCGGTTGAAAATGCATCGGAAAAGAGAATCTATGAAGGATTTCTACTGGCGGGACTGGCGGCGTGCGCCAACAAAGGCGGTGCTTATTATTTTCCTGACTATTTGGATTTCAGGTATTATATCGTGGGTCTCATATACTGTTGCGCGGGAGACACGTCCCATAACTGAAATTTCCCCTTTCTCCCTGATAGTTGTTGCATCTACAATTTCCATGGCACGTATGTTGGCTTCATACATCAGAAGCAGGGAAAAGAGCTAGCATGCATATACCACAAAGCATAATGCAGAAATGACATCTTATAGGGGCTTTGTGGAATGTACAGGTTCGGCCGTTAAGTCAGGTGCAAGCGTATCTGAAATATGCCTCGTTTAACGTGTGTTCTGCTGCGATTGTGTATTTATGAAGTTAGAAATTCATTTTCGGGCAACCGCTACGCGAAAAAGTTGAAGCTTTTAAACCCTGTTTTTTATGAACTATGCTCAAGTGCTCGAACAAGTTAAGTATGAAGTAACACATATATTTCATAAGTACGAACAGGAGGGCTGGCTGTATCATAACCTGGCACATACCGAAAATGTAGTTTTGCGGGCGGGGCAGATTGCACAGTTCTATAAGCTGGATGATAAGGAGTTTTTTATTGTTATTACTGCTGCATGGTATCATGATATCGGGTATTATACCGGAGGGGCAAGGGAGCATGAAATAAGAGGTGTAGAGATGGCGGAAGCTTTTTTAAAGAGTATAGGAATGGATGACGCCATTATTCAGCAGGTAAAACAATGCATTATGGCTACCTGTATCCCGCAGCAGGCAAATAGTCTGCCGGAGCAGATCGTTGCCGACGCGGATATGTACCACCTGGGTACCGATGAGTTTGCAGAGCTGAATAAAAAGATGCGAAAAGAAGTTGAACTGAAATATCGTAAAAAGATCAGCAAACATGAATGGCGGTTAAAGACACTGAATCTGCTGGAATCGCACCATTATCACACAGGCTATGCAAAAGACCTACTGGAGAATAAAAAGCAGGAAAACCTCCGGGGCATAAAACTTAAAGAAGCAGAAGATGCACCGGAAGACGCTGTTTTACCTTTAGTGGAGCCGAACACTGGCCCTGTTCCACCACCTGCTGAACACGTATCAAAAAAAGCAAAGTCAGACAGGCCGGACCGCGGTATCGAAACCATGTTCCGCATCAGCTCTAATAATCACCAGCGACTCAGCGACATGGCCGACAATAAAGCCAATATCATGATCACCACCACATCTATTATATTGTCCATTTTGTTGAGTGTAATGCTGCGGAGGCTGGAGGATAACGAGCAACTGCTGATACCTACTATTCTATTGCTCACTGTTTGCGTGGTTACCATGGTTTGCGCTATTCTGGCTACCAGGCCCGCAGTGCCTGACGGCAGATTCAGCCAGCAGGATATTGATGGAAAGAGAGTGAACCTGTTGTTTTTCGGAAATTTTTACCGGATGAGCTATGAGGAATACAGCAAGGGCATGGGTGTTATGATGAACGACCGGGAATTTTTATACGGCAGCCTTACCCGCGATCTGTATTCACAGGGCATAGTGCTGGGTCGCAAATACCGCCTGCTGCGAATAGCCTACAACGTGTTTATGTACGGTATCGTCACTTCCGTACTTGCCTTCGTAATAGCCGTTATACCACACCTGCGTTAATCTATCGCTTCATGAACAACTTTATCTTTTTTGACAGGGATATCAGTTGGCTTTCTTTTAATGAAAGAGTACTGCAGGAATCAGGGAAAGCTACCGTGCCTGTGCTCGAACGCATAAAGTTCCTGTCTATCTATTCTTCTAACCTCGATGAGTTTTACAGGGTGCGTATGCCCGCTTTATTGGCCTTGCAAAAAATAGATCAGGACGGCTACAGCCATCCGGTATACAGGCAGGCAGCGTCCGTCATTAATGACCAGCAAAACTTATTCGGCCACATTTTAAACAACGACATTTTACCTGCACTTAAAGACAGAGGGTATCTTTTTTTATACGACCAGCCTGTTCCGGAAACCCTAAGAGCCCAACTGAGCCACTATTTTTTTACAATGGTAGCAGGTTTGCTGCAAAAGGTATCACTATCAGGTGAGGTCGATTTTTTTCCGGAGAATAACCGGCTTTATATGATGGTAGTGCTGCAGGAAAAGGATTGCGAAAAACTATGGCTGTTGAATATCCCCTGCAATGTGTTGCCGAGATTTCTAAAGCTTGAAGAACCAGGAGGGCACTACATCATTTTTTTGGAAGACATCATCCGCAATAACCTGCATCATTTATTTCCCAATGGCATTATAGAAGGAGCTTACAACATTAAGATAACACGTGATGCAGAACTGAACCTGACAGATGAATATGATGAAGACCCGGCGGAAAAGATCGAACAACAACTGAACAAGCGGGAGAAGGGTTATGCCGCCCGTTTGTTATACGAGCCAGGTATTCCGCTGCGTCATCTGCAAAGCATCGTAGAATTATTTAACCTGCACAAAGCATCCGTAGTAGAAGGTGGACACTACCATAACCTTAAGGATCTCGCATCCTTGCCGGTAAGCGGCACTGGTGTCTCTTACCCTGCATGGCCGGCCATAGAAAACATGATTTTGCAATCGACATTGTTTGAACGGGTAACCCAAAAAGATGCCATTGTACATGCGCCTTATCAGTCTTACGATACCATACTCCGTTTTTTTAATGAATCGTCAATTGACCCATCGGTTCAGGAAATATTTACAACCCTTTACAGGGTAGCCTCCGATTCAAGAATTGCACAGGCATTGATCAGCGCAGCAAAGAACGGTAAAAAAGTAACCGTGCTGGTAGAATTAAAAGCAAGGTTTGATGAAGCAAATAATATCCGCTGGGCTAAAGAGATGAAGAGGGGAGGCGTGCAGATCATCTACAGTAGCAATGCTTTAAAAGTGCATGCCAAAATAGCACTGATAAAAAGAAACCATAGCAGTCATCCTTACCTCGGTTTGCTGGCAACGGGTAACCTTAATGAAAGTACCGCCCGTTTTTATACAGATCATATTGTACTAACATCGTACACGCCAATGCTGATCGAAATGCAGGCGCTGTTTGCCTTTCTGACAAGGCGCAAGAAGTTTGCAGAAGAAGACCAGCTGCCTTTTAAACATTTGCTGGTAGCCCCGTTTAACCTGCATAAGAGGTTCCTGCAAATGATAGAAAGAGAAATTGAAAATACCCGTAAAGGGCTACCTGCTTCCATCATCATTAAAATGAATAACCTCGAGGAAGAAGTGTTGATACAAAAGTTGTATGAAGCATCCAATGCCGGGGTTAAAATACAATTGATCATTCGTGGTATTTGCCGCCTGATACCTGGTGTGCCAGGGCAAAGCGAACGCATCAGCATCAAAAGGATCCTTGACCGGTTTCTTGAGCATGGACGAATTTTTATTTTTTACAACAATGGTGCAGAAGAGGTTTACATGGGTTCCGCCGATTGGATGAACCGGAATATTTACCGGCGTATTGAAGTTTGCTTCCCCGTGTATGATCCCGCTATCAGCAGGCAAATAAAAGACATTATCCTTTTGCAACTCAGCGATAACACTCAGGCAGTATGGATCGATGCAAACATGCGCAATCTGGCAGTAGAAGATGCGGCACCAGCAGTTCGTTCTCAGGAAGCCATCTATCATTATTTACAAACCAATGAAAGTATATGAGGTGGTATGTTAAAATACTTATCGGCACTTCCGTTATCATTGCTGTTTCTTCACAGGCGTGTACCAATAAAAAAGATATAACGCAAACGCCTGCCGGTTACAATTTAAGCAGACCTGAAAAATTTAATATGCCTGCAAGCCTGCTTGAGATATCCGGCATTTGTTTTTATAAGGGGATTAAAGATACGGTTTACTGTATACAGGATGAAGAAGGAAAGCTTTTCAGGCTGGCATGGGGTGTTAAAAAACAAACCAACGCAAAATTCGGTAAAAAGGGAGACTATGAAGACGTTGCAATCTTAAAGGATAAAGTAGTGGTGTTAAAGAGCAACGGCACCCTTTTTTCTTTTGCTGTGGAAGATGCTGTTTATGAAGATGTGGACAATGTTATGGAATGGAAAGCCCTTGTGCCGGAGGGGGAATATGAAGGATTGTATGGTGATGAGGAGACCGGTAAGTTATACGTTCTATGCAAAAACTGCGATGGAGATATTGATGCGGGAAAAGTATCTGGTTATATACTTGACGTAAAAGATTCCATTCGCCCGGTGTCGGGTTTCAGCATCAATGTGGAAGAGATCAAACCCTTTGGCGGAAAAGTAAAATCAGGTTTTCGTCCATCAGCCCTGGCAAAAAACCCTGTCACCAGCGAATGGTTTATTCTTTCCGGAGCCAATAAGCTGCTAATAGTAACGGATGAGGACTGGAAAATAAAAGGGGCTTACCGGCTTGACGGAAATACGTTTTACCAGGCGGAGGGAATTGCTTTTGATGGTGCTGGAAATCTGTTCATATCCAATGAAGGGGATGACCTGAGTGATGGAAATATTTTGCGGTTTCCGCGAAGCATTAAATAAGATAACAGCTGCAATCATGAAGTACATAGGTATATTTTTTTTCACAGGTTGTGTTTTTCTGTTGCATGCCCAGGAAAGCATTCAGTACCGGATTATTTTTATTGGAGATGCAGGGAAGATAAATACACAACAGAAAGCAGTGATCGGGCATGCTGCCAGCCAGGTAATTGCCGGAAAAACTTCGGTGATTTACCTTGGCGACAATATCTATCCAAGGGGATTTGGATTGCCTGGCAGCGAAACAGCAAGAAGCACCGGGAATGTGCTTCGCTCACAATACGAGCCTATGCGTTCAAAAGGAGCTCCGGTGTATTTTATACCCGGTAACCATGACTGGGATAGGTCAGGCTCAAAAGGATTACTCAAAATAAAATACCAGGGGCAATTCCTCCAGGAGCAGGGCGATTCTCTATTGCAACTGGTGCCGGCCAACGGGTGCCCTGATCCGGTAGAGATAGAAATCACGCCACACTTAACGGTCATCGCTTATGACAGTGAGTGGTGGCTGTTTCCTTTTGATAAAGAAAATACCGCGGGCCAGTGTGAATGCAAAACAAAAAAAGACGTTGTAGCAAAACTGCGGGAGCTACGGTATAAAAACCGCAATAAAATTGTATTCCTCGCATCTCATCATCCTTTTAAAACCTATGGTGTACATGGCGGGAAATTTACATTCAAAGACCACTTGTTTCCTTTAACAGCGGTAAATAAATATTTGTTTTTGCCCCTGCCGGTAGTTGGTTCACTCTATCCGGTATTGCGCTCTTTGTTTTCTAATCCCCAGGATGTGAAACATCTCTTGTACAAAGACATGATCAACAAGGTCAGCGGGGCTTTTGAAGGATTTCCCAATATGGTTTATGTGGCCGGGCACGAGCACGGCCTGCAATTGATAAAAGATAAACGGTTCCAGATCGTAAGTGGTTCGGGTGCCAAAAACACCCATGTAAAAAAAGGAAAGTATTCGTTGTTTGCTGATGGTAAGCAGGGATACGTAACAGCTGATCTGCTTGCAGGCAATAACGTGCGGTTCAATTTTTATATCAACAATTCCGACAGCACTAAGCGGGTATTCAGTTACGAATTGCCTTATACATTAGTGAATGAAGAACAGGCACTGGTGAAAAATATTATCAGTGAGGATAGTATAACGGTAAGTGTCAGACCTTCATATGATACGAAAGGGAGATTTCACCGGTTTTTATTCGGAGAAAATTACCGCAAAGAATGGGCGGCGCCAACGACACTGCCGGTGATGAGGATTTCAGAAATTGGGGGTGGACTAAAACCGCTGCAATTGGGAGGAGGTATGCAATCCAAATCGCTGCGGCTTGCAGACAGCAGCGGCAAAGAATGGGTGATACGCAGCGTAGAGAAAGCACCTGATGCATTATTGCCCGAAGGGTTGCAGCAAATTTTTGTAAAGGACTGGCTTGATGATGTAACGAGTGCGCAGCATCTTTTTGCTGCGCTTATTGTGCCGCCCATTGCCAACGCTGTAAATCTGCCTCATGCGAAACCCATCATCGGTGTAGTGTCGCCGGATAAGAACCTGGGTATTTACAGTAGCGTGTTCGATAACCTCGTGGTATTGCTGGAAGAGCGGGAACCGCTCGGTGAATCCGATAATTCAGAAAAGCTAAAGAAAAACCTGCAAAAGGATAACGACAACTCATTTGACGGAAAGGAATTTTTGAAAGCCCGTATGCTGGATGCATTTTTAGGTGATTGGGACAGGCACGAAGACCAGTGGCGCTGGTATGATACCGACAAAGGAAAAGCGATAAAATATGCCGGTGTACCCCGCGACAGGGATCAGGTATTTCATTTAACGCAGGGCGTGTTTCCAAAAATTGCCTCACAGCCTGCCATATTGCCTACGCTTCGCGATTTCGATAGAGATTTTAAAAAAGTAGAATGGCTGCTATTCAAATCGGGGTTTGTAAATGCTTATCCAACTTTTCAATTAAGCAGGGAAGACTGGAAGAACCAGGCCGAAAATTTTCAGGCTGCTGTTACTGATTCTGTGCTTCAGACAGCCCTGCTTCGTTTACCCCAAGCGGCTTACGAAATACGTTATGATGAACTATTTCAGAAACTGCGTTCCAGGAGGGATAAACTGCCGGCTGCCATGGATCGTTATTATCGCTTCTCACAAAAGATAGTAGATATCAGGGCCAGCGATAAGAACGAATATGTTCAGATAACAGATGCAGCTGATGGCGGGTTGAACCTGCGCATGCAAAAGATTGATAAAGATGGAAAAATAAGAGATGAGTTGATGAATAAAAAATATGACGCTGGTCTAACAAAGGAAATCAGATTGTACCTCGGTAACGGTAAAGACAGTGTGGTGGTCGATAATAAAGGTTCCGATATAAAGCTGCGTATCATTGGCGGTAGTGACGCAAAGACGTATGATATAATATCTTCCGGGAAAAACATACGCTTGTATGATAAACAAAACGGCTCCCGGTTCACTGGCGATAAAAGCCGGTTAAAAAAACACATCAGCAACGACAGCCTGAACACTGCTTATGCGGCCGTGAATCTCTACAATACGCTTATGCCTGCGCTAACCGTCGGGCTTAACCTTGATGACGGGTTTATTTTTGGGGCTGGCTTCAACTATATAGAGCAGGAGGGTTTTCGCAAGGTTGCTTATGCAAGCAGGCACCAGTTTATGGCAACACATTCCTTTTCTACCAGCGCTTTCCGCATCAGGTATAAGGGAGAATGGATAAGGACGTTTGGTAATGCAGACCTTACCGTTCAGGTACTCGCCAGGGCACCGCATAATACCATTAATTTTTTTGGCCGCGGCAACGAGACTTTTTTTAACAAAACCGGCGATTTCCTGCGTTTTTACCGTACCCGTTTCAGCACTTACCTGTTCGATCCGGCCATACGCTGGCGTGGAAACAAAGGCTCTTCGTTGAGTCTGGGACCTTCATTATTTTATTACCAGTTTGATTCAGATGATAATGCAGGCAGGTTCATCAGCAATCGTTCACGCATTGGTTCATACGATAGCCTTACCATAGATAACAATAAATTGCACCTTGGTATTTCGGCACAATATATAAATGACAAGCGCAACAGCAGGATCATTCCTCAGTGGGGCAGTTATGTGAACGTTAAACTGCAGCTTTATAAGGGCATGGGTAATTATGCAAAAGATTTTGGCCGGATTATTCCAGAACTGGCACTCTACAAAAGCATCGATGCAAAATCTACCATAGTATTGGCAGAAAGGATGGGGGGCACTATCGGTATTGGCAAAGCTGCCTTTTATCAGTCGGCTTTTATTGGCGGGCACGAGAACCTGTTGGGCTACCGGCAGTATCGTTTTGCAGGGCAGCATAGCTTTTACAATAACCTGGAACTGCGCATCAAGCTTGCAGATATAGCAAGTTATATTCTGCCCGGCCAATTTGGCATTACTGGATTCTGGGATATTGGAAGAGTTTGGGAAAACAATGACAATTCCAGTACATGGCACATGGGAACAGGGCCCGGTATTTATTTTGCTCCTGCTTCTGTGCTTGCCTTTAACCTGATGGCAGGTTATTCCAAAGAAGGCTGGTTGCCTTATTTTACAATGGGTTTTCGATTTTAGAGGCATCGGCCGGCAAATCTGGTGGCCGCCATACTGAATAATTTCATAAAGAATAGTATGCAACAGAAGATTATGAATATGCTGGGGGCAGATGAAGGCCCTGAAATGCTAACAAATACCCGCCTTTCCTTTAAACCATTCATAGATTTTGTAAGGTTACGCCTACAAGATAAAAATTCCGTCAGGAAAGAAGTACTGGCTTATATACAGGATAGGCTTAAAGCCTGGCCTCAATTGGAGGATGAAGTACCACTGGATCAGTTACCACGTTATAAAGCGTTACTTGACATGTTATACGTAGTACTAACGAGTGTTGTAGAGGATGAAAAAACAGTGTGCTGGGGTTTATGCGTTCCTATGTCGCCAATCATGTTTTACGGTTCAAATGCTTTGTATGAAATTTTAAGTGAAGCGAATGACCATGATCTGCAATGTGGACTGGAAGATGAGGATTATGAAGAATTCAAAAAAGGCAAATTAGAAACTTTTTACTCGTTTATACTGAACCGCTTTTACGGTATTCAGTATCACGTACGTGCAAGCCTGGTACGCAGCTTGACGGATAGTCGCAACCAACTTACCCATCACTTTAGTATCAACCTGAATACTGATTTTGTAGAAGTAAACGCCATCGGCTCAATGCCGGAGGTAGATACTGAAACGATGCGGACTATCGCTACGGCAGAAGATTCCCTGGGTATATTGAAACGGATGCTCCCGATGGATATGTTTGCCTTTTCGGGCTTTACGATCATGACGATCACCGATGTTACACCACAGTATGCACTGGAGTCGATCCGGAATAGTATTGCGAAGAACAGTTCCGGTGCAGAAAACCGGGGGTTCCCTGAGGTTGTCAGGTCATTGAAAGAATTGGCCGGCAGCAATGAAGTCGCATTTAATATACTGCCCCTGTTTAAAATTAATGGAAAACTGATAGACGAAATCGACGCTTATTGCCAGAGCATCCTGTTTACTTTTGCTGACAGGGACGAGCATTCAGGCACACGGTGGCTTTCTATGATAAAAAAATTTGTATCGGATCCCGTACACGTTTTTTATGGAGACCTCGACGCAGAGTATCCTTCGCAGCAGGAGGTAGCTAGGACATTGCAAAGAGCAGGGATAAAATCCTATGCGATGATACCGGTTTTTTATAACAAGGACCTGGTAGGCGCTATTGAAGTATACAGCGTGCAAAAAGGATTGCTCGACGAAAAAATGCTCAGCTTGCTGGCGCCTGCCAGGGAACTGCTTGCACAGCTCATGCAGAACAGTCTTACTGCGTTTGAAAATGAGATAGAGGCAGTGATCAAAGAAAAATTTACAAGCCTTCAACCTTCGGTGCAATGGAAATTCAATGAAGTGGCGTGGCACTACCTGCAAAGGAAAAGAGAGACACCCCGCACGCAGGAGCTTGAAGAGATCAGTTTTAAGCACGTGTATCCGCTTTATGGCGCAGTAGATATCCGGAACTCTACGATAGAAAGAAATGCAGCATTGCACAAGGATATCAGCCTGCAGTTTGATGTATTACTTAAAGTGCTGCAGGAGCTAAAAGAGAAAACCAGTTTTTGGTTGCTGGATGAAAAGATATACGCTGCAAAGCAGTGGCGGGATATGATAAAACCAAACGCCTCTTTGTTTAACCAGGAAGCCAGGATGAATGATTTTTTGGAGAACGATATTATTACCTTCCTTGTTCAGTTCACGGATAAGCAACCGGAACTTTCTGCTATTGCCGGGCCATACTTTAGGGCTATTGATGAACAGACAGGCATCGCGCATAAAAACAGGCAGCAGATGGAAAGCTCGATAACCAAGGTAATCTCCTTGATCAACACTTATTTTGACCAATTGAAAGAGGAGATACAACATGCCTATCCCTGCTATTTTGAAAAGTTCAGAACAGACGGTGTAGAATATGATATTTATATAGGTCAGTCTATTACACCCGACAGGCCATACAGCGATATCTATTTAAAGAATCTGCGACTGATGCAGGTATCCACAATGGCGGCCATAGCTAAATATACGCATGCCATGTTGCCCGATTTAGCTGTGCCGGTAGAAACTACGCAACTGATTTTTGTCCATTCTCATCAGATAGATATTTGTTTTAGAAGAGACGAAAAAAGGTTCGATGTGGAAGGTGCGTATAATATCCGCTACCAGATCATCAAGAAGAGAATAGACAAAGTGCAGCTTAAAGATTCTGCTGAAAGGCTCACCCAGCCCAACAAAATTGCACTGGTATATTTCAACCAGAAAGAAGCCGACGAATACGTTGCTTACATCAGATACCTTCAGGGTGAAAATATTTTGAAGAACGACTTGGAATACCTTGACCTTGAAGAGCTTCAGGGCGTTTCCGGATTAAAGGCGTTGAGAGTAGGCGTGAACATGGATTAAACGCCAGCCAGACGGGCAGACCTGGCCTGTGAAATACCATCTTGAAAACAAGGCTTGAGGCTCATGCGGGCGCCCATCGGCTGCGTCACATAGAAGATCAGCGCTTGCAATTCATCCGACATATGGGATTGCATCAGGTCAGGAAGTGTTGCCGAAACGCGCCATTGTGCGGCCTTCAGGTTTCTGGATCAAGCTCAATCAGAGAAAAGTTCGATGTCGTGAACCTTGATGTCGTAAATGCCCAGCAGAGGGGGAAGCCTGATGTCAGGTTGTTGTACCCCCCACTCAGTAGAGAAGGTCATGGTCAGTCTGAAAACAGTAACGCCCGGCGTTATGATTATATACTGATACTTACCTCCATAAAAATCACTTACCGATCCAGCGTTATTATAGTATCTTAGGATTCAAATCCGATAATATTATATATTTTAGGAATTATATTACTCAATGATAAGGAGAACCTTACAAGCTGAAATCGAAAAAAGGCTTTTTAAAGGTAAAGCAATTATCGTTTTCGGACCGCGCCAAGCCGGAAAATCAACTCTGGTGGAAGCAATATTGACTGGCAGGGAGCATTTATACCTCAATGGAGATGACTCGGATGTTAGAGAGATATTAACCAATACGACGGCAACAAAGTTAAAAGCAGTGATGGGCAATAAAACCATCCTGTTCATTGATGAGGCACAGCGTATTCCTAATATTGGTCTTACCCTTAAGCTATTTGCAGACCAGATAAAAAACGTACAGGTCATTGCTACAGGATCTTCTGCATTTGAACTATCGAGCCAGGTGAATGAACCACTGACCGGGCGAAAATACGAGTTCATGCTCTATCCGTTGAGCTTTGCAGAAATGGCACGGCATCACGGGCTGGTGCAGGAAAAAAGGCTAATTGAACATCGCCTGATCTATGGCTGTTACCCGGAGATCGTAACAAAGCAGGGAGAGGAACAGGAATTACTGAAACTCCTGACAGGCAGCTATCTTTATAAAGATTTGCTCATGCTGGATCAGATAAAAAGGCCTCTTATCCTGGAAAAGCTGTTAAAAGCCCTTGCTTTGCAAGTAGGAAGCGAGGTAAGTTACCAGGAAATTGCCCAAACAATCGGGAGCGATGGCAAGACTGTAGATAAATACATTGATCTCCTGGAAAAGACCTATGTCGTTTTCCGCCTGCCTGCATTAAGCCGTAACGTGCGCAATGAAATCAAAAAAGGCAAGAAGGTTTATTTCTATGATTGCGGCATACGCAATGCCATTATCAATAATTTTAACTCCGCTCAATCAAGAACTGATATAGGGCCTTTGTGGGAAAACTTTGTTATTGCGGAAAGGATGAAAGTCCTGCGTTATAGCGGAATAGATACGAATCAATATTTCTGGCGTACGACGCAGCAACAGGAAATTGATCTGGTTGAAGACCATCATGGGCAATTGACTGCGTATGAATTTAAATGGAACAAAAAGCACAAAATACGCTTTTCACAAACCTTCATGGAAAATTATTCAGGAGCAAAAAGTCTCGTTGTCACGCCTGAGAATATAGAGGATTTCCTGATAGTATAACTTGTTTAGGGAGGAGCAGAAGTTGCGTCTTGAAGTAAAACTGGAAGAGAAAAGCTTTTGCTGGAGTTGTCTGAACTCTCGATGCAGATACCTGAAATTATAAAATCGTGTGTGCATCACTGTGGGGGATCCTGTTTCTATAACAAGCACTAACCGAAACACGATTAAAAAGCTCTGTCTCCCTGCATGAAAATAAATATATCTGCTGCAAAGTAGTGTTGGAAGGGGAGCTGGGATTCGATTAAACATAGGGAAGAGTAATTCTTTAGCGAGATGGAGGCACAAACTGAATTGTGGATGAGAACGCAGGTAATTGGAGATATGTTAAACACTTCTGAGAAAATCTTACTAATAAAATTCCTGATCCTGCTGCTAAATCTTATTCGTTGGTATACTTTTTTATGAGGTGAATTGCAGTTTGCCAAAATCGCAAATCGGCAATAAGAACATCTCGATTTCTAAAGATTGTTTGCAGGGCCATCGAATGCAAGGCTACAGTTTAAGTCTAACGATTGGCTTTGCAGAAGATTCAAATGATTAGCTCCAATATGAGTGAATTGTAGTTATCCTGCCAGAACATAACTTGTACTTCGTCCACCTCCAGGCTCTTTTATTAGCACACTACGTTCGATCAAGTCGTTAAT
>JBGSYC010000083.1:0-7670 GCA_041751095.1 Flavihumibacter sp. | reverse complement strand
GTAAGATTCTACGATATAGGCGGTGTTGTACTCCTTTTTGTCTTTTTTACGTTTGTAATATTGGACATACATGAGGCAATGTTATTGCCTACTAAATTATAGAATAATTAATTAAAATGTAATCATTTACAAAATATTTATAAATAAAGTCGCAGCTACAAAACAAGCACCAAAAATCCTTCAAAGCCTTTACTGTAAAGTATCTCGTTAAATTAATAGGAATGTTTTACAGGAAGATCCGTTTGGGGCGGAAGTTGATAAATGCCCTGCCATCGCAAATACTTCTTGTTGTACGCAACCCTATTTGAAAATTCCGTTCACCTTCAAGTGACAAGACATTCAACGAAACCACCCTACTTGCCCACCGCACATTGCAGCACATTTGCAAGGCACACAATACCTACAGCACAAAAGGCACCCTTGCAAAAGATCTGCAATTGCCAACACAGGGCAAATAGCTTTCGTTGCGATGGAACTCTGCAACATTAACATACTGAACTAAATTTGCAGCATGAAAAGAATCACACTAATAATTATAAGTTTTACAACCTTAAATATGGCTTTTGGTCAGACACGAAAGGACACGACAAAACCAAAGGAACTAAAGGAAGTAATCATTAAAGCATGGCAGAGGAGGGACATAACCCATTTGCCTGAAGAACAAAACGGGTTTCTAAACAGCGGCAAAAAAAATGAAGTAATAACCCTTTCAGGAACAAATGCCAATATTGCCATAAAAACGGGGCGACAACTCTTTGCAAAAATCCCCGGCGTATTTGTTTACGACATGGATGGTAGCGGCAACCAGTTAAATATTTCTACCCGTGGGTTTGACCCACACCGTAGTTGGGAATTTAACACTAGGCAGAACGGAATAATTATCAACTCTGATATGTACGGTTATCCTGCCAGTCATTACAGTGCACCGATGGAAAGTTTTGAGAAAATAGAATTGGTTAGGGGAACAGGTTCATTACAATATGGAGCACAATTTGGCGGCATGATAAACTACAACACAAAGAAGCCTGACACATCAAAAGCGTTTACTTTAGAAAGTATAAATACAGCAGGTTCATTTAATTTGTTAAGCAGTTACAATGCTATCAGCGGTACTTACAAAAAGTTTTCTTACTACGCTTATTATTACCGCAGACATTCCGATGGCTACAGAGATAACAGCCAATCAGATGCTAATGCACAGTTCGTACAATTAAACTATCAATTCAATTCAAATATTTCTTTAAAGGCAGAGTTAGGGCATTCAAAATATTTGTACCATATTCCGGGTCCTTTAAACGACAGTATGTTTAATGTTGAACCAACGACGAGTACAAGAAGCCGTAATTATTTTAGCCCTGATATCTATGTTCCATCAATTACATTGAATTGGAAATTATCTCAACAAACAAAAATAAATCTGACAACATCTGGCGTTTTCGGAAACAGAAGCAGTGTACAACTGGATGCATTTGCTAACGTACCGGACACTATCAATCCAATAACAGGAACTTATAAAAGCAGGCAGGTTGACATTGACCACTTCAATAGTCGAACGGTTGAGTTTCGTTTGTTGCACCAATACAATATTGGAAAACTAGAAAACAAATTTGCAGCAGGTTTTGCATACATGAATAATAATTTACATAGGCAGCAATTGGGGGTAGGAACTACAGGTGCAGATTATGACTTGACACTTACAACACCCGGCTTTGGCAGAGACATTCATTTTAAAACAAACAATATTGCCCTGTTTGCAGAAAATGTATTTCAGATAAATTCACAGTGGACGATATCACCCGGAATAAGATTTGAAAATGGCAATTCAAAAATGGACGGTGTAATTAAATATTATACAGTCAACCCTTTGCCCACTATTATCAAACATAATTTTGTTTTGTTGGGCATCAGTTCTCAATACTTGCTTGACAAAGAAAATACTTTGTATGGTGGTATCTCAAAGGCTTACCGACCTGTTATATTCAAAGACATTGTTCCTGCATCCACTTATGAGCAGATTGACAAAAATTTGAAGGACGCTTTCGGTTACAATACTGAAATCGGTATAAGAGGCGAACTTTTTAGCCGTTTGCAATACGACATAAATTATTTCAGGGTACTCTACGAAAATCGTTTGGGTACATTAGTATTTCAAGACAATGCAGCACAACCTTACACTTACAAGACAAACATTGGAAATAGTCTTACAAATGGACTTGAAATGTTTGTACAATATAAATTCCCAATAACAAATAAATTATTTGCAGGGCTATTTACTTCAACCTCACTAATGGACGCAAAATATATTATAGGGCAAGTTTCAACAGGTACAGAAAACAAATCAATTGTTGGGAACAAAGTGGAAGCAGTGCCAGAATGGATAAGCAGAAATGGGATTGACATTTTATACGAAGGTTTTAGTTGTACAATTTTGTACAGCTATACAGCATCGACTTTTTCAGACGCTTTAAATACTGCAAAGCCGCCAGCAAGCGGAGCAAAGGGTTTTACACCTGCATATTCTATTTGGGATTTCAACGCGTCACTTCGGACAAATTCACTTTTTACAATCAGGGCAGGTATAAGCAATATTTTCAACAAACAATATTTTACAAAACGGCCAACATTTTATCCGGGTCCCGGCATATGGCCAAGCGACGGAAGAAATGCTTATGTAACATTGGGCATAAAAATTTAATGGTGCAGGTGACGCACTATATATTTTAGAGCTTACAATGGGCGGCTTACATGACGAAGTCTAACAAGCCAACGTTGCAAGCCAGGCACATGGTCAGGCGCACAAAGCCACTGAACAAAAGTATTGATGAGGAGCATGACACGGTAAGCTTCGATTACAAAGATTATTCAAATGAGAGCAAGCAAAAGCAGATGACCTTAAACGGCGGAGAGTTCATCCGCCGTTTTGAGCAACACATCATACCCAAAGGGTTTACCAAAATTAGGACCTATGGCTACCTTGCAAACAGGAACCGTCAGCAGCGTATCAATGAAGTACTTAAGAAGATGAAGCTGCCTGGGCACAAAGGGCTGGTGAAGATACCCCTTAAGGTGCGCATGATAGAACAGTAAGGCATTGATATCCATGAATGTCCATGCTGTAAAGGTAAAACAATGCAACTGGTACAGATATATTATCCATGGAAGCATGCAGATGACGGTTGACAGAAAAACACGGGAGGTACAGTAATAAATATAGCATCGCAACAGGCAACGTTTAACAACGTATTGACCACGGCATGCACCGGAATAATAAATTGAAGGGAAACTGTAGGGAAATAAAAGAAGAAACCTTATTTTGTTAGATCAATCAAGGGTGTTTGAGCTGACCGAAGCAAAGCAGTCATGGCTGTAAAATTAAAACCAATTAAAAAAATCAAACGAATAGAATCAGAAAGGTCGATACTTTCCGCCTAATAGCAATATTTACTGCAACGTCGGCCAACTCAAAAGTATACCGCAAGGCCCCGTATCATACATGTGATGCGGGGCTTTATCAGGGGGCCTTTCGCATACTTTTCTATCTGTTATGGGCCACCAAGTTCAGGCATATCGACAGTGCTGAATTTAGCTGGCAAACAGGTTAACGACAACCCCTTCCGATACGTTAGTTTTTCAATCGGCTTCAGTTGGCGGCTGCGACAGACCAATGAACATCAACGGACTCCGGGAACCTAACATCAAAACTGTGACAGCGTGCCCACTCCGATACATTTGTTTTTCAATCGCCTTCAGTTGGGCGGCCTCGGCAGACGAATGAACATGAACGGACTCCAGGAATCTAACATCAAAACTGTGACAGCGTGCCCACTCCGATACATTTGTTTTTCAATCGGCTATGGTTGGGCGGCTTCGGGAGACGAATATATTTGGGCCAGTCTCAAAAATGATGACATCAAAACTATGACACCGCCAACTTCGATAATTTGGTTTTTAAATCGGCTTCAGTCGACAAGAAAATAACCTGAGATTTCTTCAGATAGGCTAAATACTTTAAGTGCATTGGCGGCCCATAACACCTGCATTAGCAAAAGCGGGGCAGACCAATGAAATATCGGCTATGGATCAGCATCAACATATGTACCGGCAGGACGTTAATAGTGTAGCTTTTAATTGCTATCTTCAACAGTATATTTTTAATCGGCAGTAGCCAGGGGCGGACGAATATCAATTGCCCCGCCTTCGCTAATGCAACCTCGTTAGCAGCAACAATTTGGACAAATAATTTCATAACCTCTTCTCATGAAGGAAATTATTACATTTTTATTTATCACCATTTTTTATTTCAGTTGTATCCCAGGTCGAACCGCTAAAACGAATGCAATTGCACTTGAAAAAGGACGAAGCCTTTATGCCCTTCTTGATTCCGGTAATGGAGATTCCCTGTATCAGATGATGACGCCAAAGTTTCAGGCTGCAGTCAATGGCAAAGAAGGCTTTGAGAAGCTAATGCAGCAATTACCTAAAGAGTTGGGAAAAGAGCTTCGGGTTGAAAAGGAAGCTCACTTTGAAGAAGCAGGATTTAGTAGTTACTACCGCATCAGTCGATTTGAAAATAGTCTTCCATCACAACCCGTTTTGTTTGGAAAAAGGATGAGCTACATGGACTGACTGTAAAGCCGACAGCGCAGCCTGCAAAATCTGATTATTTAAGTTATGCAACAAAAACACCCTTGCAGCTCCCTTTCAAAGGTGAATGGTATGTAGCCTGGAGAGGACGAGAACATTATTTGAACAAACATGTAGTTGCTCCGGATCAGCGTTTTGCATACGATCTTATGTATGCTGAAGGAGGAAAACTTTCAATAGATAATCCAACAAAAAATGAAGATTATTTTGGCTTCGGAAAGCCAATCTTCTCACCGGCATCCGGCAGCGTTATAGTAGCCGTGGATTCAGTTGAAGATAATCGTTTAGGAGTGATGAACAGTAAATCACAGCCTGGTAATTATGTGGTCATTGATCATGACAATGGTGAGTATTCGCTTTTAGCTCATTTTAAAAGAGGAACCGTTGCCGTTAAAGAAGGTAGCCAGGTTAAAGCTGGTGATTTGCTTGGGCAGTGTGGAAACAGCGGGCAAAGTACTGTCCCGCATTTGCATTATCATTTGCAGACGGGAAAAGATTATAACAAAGGAGATGGCTTACCAATGTTTTTCCATGATTATAGAGCCGATGGAAAAAAAATAGCAACAGGTGAGCCAATTAGAGGGCAATATATTTCACCTTTGAATTAGCATTTAAATATTAATGCAGCTGCTAACCGTGCATTTACAAAAGCATGGCTGAAGTACTACCTTTCAACTCTAAATCATCAATCAACAACAAACAAAAGTGAAGCGCCAGGAACACAGAATACCATGCCCTCGCAAATGCTTCGGTTACAGCCAATTTTAAGTCGTGCAAGATCTTGAGCAGGAAATTAACAGAGTATGGGATATTGCAGTTTACCTGCAAATGATGGCTGCTTTTTGTAATGATGTGGACTTTAATGATTACAAAAAGCTCATGCTTGAACTCTATGATTTGATTAAGTCGTCTGATGAACAAAAAATTAAGTGGGAACTCCCACTTTTCGAGAGTAGACTCAATGAAATTGCAGAACCGCTGAAGACAAAATATCCTTTAAAGAGAGACTATGCTCATATTGCAAAAGATTGGAATGAAAAACATAAGTTAGACAAAGAAACTTTTGAACGGGGTGTAATGATTGGTTGGCTTGAAGAACAAATCGATTTATCCAATTATTACAGGTACGATTATACACCATATCATTTTGTAGTTGGGTTAGTTGTACATAAAGGACGGGGAGAAATAGAGGAAAATTTTTTATTACAAGACTCTTTTACATGTTTAGTAAAGGCTAAAAAGAGTTTAAAAGTTTTAGAAGGCTATGGCAATATTCAGAAGGAGAAATTTAAATCAGAAGGCAAAAATAGATTTGATAAGGAGATATTAGACTCTTTGAATACTATTAAATATGAAGTTTCATTTTATAGCCGATTAACAATTATTTCCTTTTACTCGTTCTTAGAATGTTTTGTAAATAGTATTGGTTTTGATTATTATTATCGACACAAGGATATGCTTGCTGAGAAAAATGCCGAGGAGTTACAAGGGAGTAAAAATGGACGATTTCTGAATTTGAAATATAAAATTGAAAAGTTTCAAAAGATTATCAGATCAGACAAAACTGCAAAAATAATTCTGTCTGACGATAAGCAAACAAGAGAGCCTTTCAAATCTTTGTTTGCCAATTATGAGGAACTTAGAAATTCTGCTGTGCATTTCTCTCCTATAAAATCAAGAATATGGCTGAAACCTCACGATTGGGTTGAGAAGGCTCAAGACTTTGCAAGATTAGCAGTTGAAGCATCGATTGAAATCTGGAAAACTTGCCATGAAACAAACAAAGGACCTGATTACTTGGGTAGATTGGAGTTTGATAGGCTATATAAAATAGCAGTACATAGGGAAGACACAATAAATGAGGTAGAGAAAAACTGGCTGTAACAAATAAGACTTCGTCGGGTGCGCAGCACCAACGATGAAGTTAATGTTGTACGGAACCGGGGATTATAAAGATGATTGATGATTAGTTATGGGGATTGCGGTATTGCTTTTTAGAGAAGCATGGAACCGTGGCAGATTTGCAATTCAACCTTGTATGAGTTTGATTGCTAAGGTTCATTATTAATGCGTTTTTTACCAGCATACCTTTTCATAGCAATTATTTGGAGTGTTATTTCTTTGTTTTTTTATTAGCTGGGCATAGGATTCCACAGTGCAGTTGCAGTTAACTTTTCGCCTGCTGCATTTCACCTGGCGTAATACAATCCAGTAAATCTTTAGCCATTTGTTTCCATTCAGCAGGAGGTCCACGTCGCCTGAAGTGCATCACGGTTTCCATCGTTTCTTTTTTACAAGTGGGGCATTGCTTTGGATTATAAAGCACAGGCGCCGGCCTTGCGTTACCGACAGCTTGCAGTTTCACCGAAGCAGGCACCTGCGCTTTTATAATCAATGCACTTTTTTGTTTGGCAGTGCTGCTGCAAAGCTGCAAATGCCATAATGCCGTATGCGCACAAAGCCTTTTGGCAACACATGTAAAGTGAACCTGCGGATAAATTCTAAAGCCTCTAAAGATATTTCTTTCTTTATACCTCCCTGCTTGTAGTCCTTATAGCTAAAGGTTACCTTGCCGGCTTCATATTTTTTTATGCGATGATTGCTGATGGCGATCTTATGGGTGTAACGACCCAGATATTCCACTACACTTTGGGGCCCCTGAAAGGACGTTTGGCATATACTACCCACTTGTGCTTATAGAGCTCATTGATAAATGATCTATCCATTTGCTCTGGCAATTGCTCTTTCAGAGCGGCTATAAACCGCCCGCGAAAGGTCTTGCCCATTGCCTTTACATTAATGAGATATTTGCCATCGCTGCGGGCATGCTTCCACTTGCCCTGCTTTGTTAAGCCGCCGCCGGGAACGATACAATGAAGATGTGGATGCAAGGTCATGGTCTGTCCCCAGCTATGCAGTATGCTGATCATTCCTGTTTGTGCTCCTAACCATTTATGATCATGACCGAAACGATTCAATACGCTCCATGCCGTGGTAAACAACAGATCGTACAACACTTTTGGCTT
>JBGSYC010000082.1:0-6298 GCA_041751095.1 Flavihumibacter sp. | reverse complement strand
ATCAGGTATTCCCCCATCGCGGATTTTTATGATCCGTTTTTTAACCGAAACACATTTCGATCCCGTTTGGCATGCCCATTCAGAATACCAGCTTTTTGTTGTGTTGGAAGGAACAGGTACACGTTTTATAGGAGATAGCATAAAATCATTCCGCCCGGGGGAACTGGTTTTGACCGGGCCGCATTTACCCCATCTGTGGCGAAGCGATGATAAATATTTCCGTAAAAACCGCTCATTAAAGGCAATTGGAATTGTGATATATCTTAATGAAAATTTTCTTGGTGAGAATATACCCGGGAAAGAGGAAATGATGGTTCTGAAAAAGCTGTTTACCAATGCGGCGCGGGGGTTGGAGTTTCACGGAGTTGAAAGATTGCAGGTGATCAGCCTCATGAAAGAACTGGTGCACCTGCAAGGCATCTCAAGTGTGATCCACTTACTCAGGATCTTTGAAATACTGGCAGGGACAAAAGAGTATCATTATATTTCCTCCAAAAGTTATGACGACTCGCTCAATCAAAATGAGACCGCCCGGTTAAACAAGGTCTATGAATATGCCTTTACAAACTTTCGAAGAAACGTTGGGATCGGGGATCTGGCGGGTTTATTGCACATGACGCCCACTTCTTTCAGCCGCTACTTTACCATGAAAAATAATAAATCATTCTCCCGGTTCATCGCCGAAATAAGGATCAGGCACGCGTGCAAATTGCTGACCGAAACAGATGAATCAGTTGCGCAGATATGTTATGAATGTGGATTTAATACGCTTTCAAATTTCAATAAACAATTCAAAGAAATCATGTTGAAGAAGCCGACACAGTACAAAAAAGAATTTATGAGCATTTAGACGGCAACGCAATCAATAAACAGGCGATTCTGAAGCTTGATGGGCTTTTGAAAGGAACACAATCGTCATCAATGCAAAAACAGATTGGCCTGAGCTTCGTTTTATACTGGTAAAAATACCCGTAACTGCCGGGAAATGTTATTATCAATCAGCGCGATTATGGCACCAGGCTACAGAACAAATTTTTATTCTGGTACGAGTAATTTGGTACTTCCTGTACCAAACAAGCTTTCTTTTCCCCCGGAATACCACGACAAGAGCCGGTTAGCCTATTACGCATCCCTGTTCAACACTATTGAAATCAACAGCTCTTTTAAAAAACTACCGATGAAGAAAACGGTTGAAAAATGGGCAGCAAGCGTACCCGACTATTTTCAGTTTACCCTCAAATGCCTGAAGGGTGTTACGCACAATAAAGGGCTTTCATTCAATCCGGATGATATTCATTCATTTTTTCACATAGTCGCTTCCGTCGGCGACAAAAAAGGCTGTTTGCTGTTTCAGTTCCCGGGAAAGCTTACTTCAACTGATACCCGCCAGCCGGAATACTTATTACAGGTTATCCGGCAATCAGATCCGGAGCATCAATGGAAAGTTTCTCTTGAGTTTCGCAACGCATCCTGGTATCACCCTGATATTGATCTTTTGCTTCAGCATTATCAGGCCGCAATGGTTTTCCATGATATGCCCTTATCTGCTCCGTCTGTAACAGATGTGAAGCAGAACTTTATGCATGTACGGTTCCACGGTCCCGAAAAAGGTTACCGGGGGAGCTACTCAGATGAATTTTTGTCCGCCTATGCCATACTAATCAAAGCCTGGATAGAGGACGGGAAGATTGTATACGTATATTTTTACAATACTCTTGGCAACGCGTCAGGTAATTTAATCACGTTAAACAGATTAGTGCATTTGTAAGCCCTTCCCTTAAAGTAATTGAGATTCACAGACCGCATACTGCTGTTTACATCGGCTCCAATAGCGGTACAGGTCTATTTTTCCACGCTAATACCCGTAAAGTAAATCCTTACCTTCCCATCCTTTGTTTTATGTTCCTGTGCAATTTGAAGGCCGTTGAAATCTTTGTAATTTTCCCATGACGTCATCAGTGTCGCCTCGGGAGAGCCTCCTTTGTGGTAAGTCCATTCATTTATACGCAATTCTTTATCAACATATACGTCGTACATATCACCGGGGGTAAAACCATCTTTATCGTTGTAACGTACCGTAATTTTCCGAAGGCTTTTACCGGTAACAGGACCGGTTTGCATGCTGCTGTCGTCTAATTCAAGGCCGGTATCCCATTTAAGATGAAAAGGGTATAACAACCAGTATTCATCGTTGGTAAATCTTGCGTTGAGCTTCTTAAGTTCCTGTGTAGAAGTATCTGTTCTGTTGAATTTCGTAGTGGCGCTATCTGTAATAAACACGACTTCATTCGACTGAGGAAACCATTTCCAGTGTCTGGTAGTTGGCGCCGCAGTATCTCTTTTTGAATTAAACGTAAACTCGATTGATTTCACTTTATTGAAATTCTCAACGCCGTTAGCATCTGCAATTTCGGTGGCAATTTTATTCCTGTCATCTGAAGTTTGTTTGCAGCATTGAAGAAAAATGAGGCATACAACCAATTGATAAAGCTTCATAGAAAGTTTTTTAATCGATGCCTAAAATAGCGATTTTGATGAACTTTACGTGAAATTGATTATAACTAATCGTAATAAATCAGGTCTTTTTGAAGATTTCTGCTATTTAGCCGCCGCTCTTTACTACAGCTGCTTTTCGAAACAGGTCAGGCTTACTTCTTAGCTCCAGATATGCATACGTTATTACGACAATGTAACTCAAACCAATTAGCCACAAAATTTCTTTTACAGGATTCGTCTGGTAAGCAGAATAACTCAGCGTTACAACATACGACCAGACCAGCGGATACCTGTAAGACGTAAAAACGGAAACCACCACAGGCAAACTGATATACCAGGGATGCACAATAGTGGAAAACAGATACCATACAGTAAGGATGATTAGCGTTTTGTCAAAAAATTGATGATCCGGAATTATCCTGTTGCGGCTTGAAACAAAAAGGATGATAACCATAGCGTTTAACGCAAGGAATGGACCTGCAAAGCCTATCACGTTAAACCCCAATAGCAAATTTGCCGCACCACGGATAATATAATACAAGCTGGCATTAAACTCAAAGCTGGTGAAGAATAAATTAATGCTTTTCAGCAGATGGATAATGGTTGCTCCATCAATAAAAAACGCAAACAAAAGGGTGGTGACCATGCCGCATATCCCCGAAAATACAAGACCCGGGCTGCGCCCCAGCTTTTTTATAATCAGCGGAATAAGTAAAACGGGCAACAGCTTAGCTGCAATGCTTAGTCCTAAAACAACTGCTGACAAGTGAATGCGGTTATATAAAAGCAGCAACAATGACAACACTAAAAAAAATATCATTACAGCATCAAAATGAACGTTGCCTGTTAGTTCCGCTATTACCAATGGATTTAACGCGTATAATAATGCAAAATGTTTTGACTTATTCAACTGTATCAATATAAGGGGCAATAGTAAAATTGTTCCGGCTTCAGCTAACAGGATGATCACTTTCATGCACGCAATAGTGCCGGAAATGTTGTTGGATGCTTTTGCCGTGAGCCAAAAAATGCTCTGCAACACGGGCGGATAGATGGTGTAATATGAAGGAGAATTTAATTGCCCGAATAATTCCTTTGTCATTCCGGGTATTGGTGCTGATTGCATCACTTCGGATGGCAACTGAGCGTATGGATTGATGTCATGCATCATCAATCTGCCATCCCAGATAAAGCGATATACATCATCAGAAAGATTAGGAACAGAAAACAAAAGCAGTACCCGGAGTATAATAGCTGCGAAAAGCAATAACCGAAAATGCGAAACAGCGTATGATCTTATCAGAAAATAATAAGCAGCAAACAGTACGGTAAACAACATAAATACCTGCAAAAAATTTTGCCTGTTGGTCTGGTAACATAACCAGTAATAACAAAATCCGCTGATCCCTAAAAGCGGGTAGATCAGCAGGCTATTTCTGTAAGGCAAATGCTTATTCATGTTGTGTAATCAGTAGAATCTTCCGGCACCTGTATTTGTGATTTCCCCATAGGTAATCCGTTGCGGCAAAGGTGCCAATCAATCTTTCAACTACGTACTATTTGTGATATACAGGAATTAAATTTTAACATGGTTTATTACTTGCCGAATTACGGTACTCTCTTCCGGTCGGGATCTGTAGCGTAGTGATAGATTAACTGAGCATCAGTAAGGTTATGAAACGATATAAAACGAGAGATACAGACCATATAACATTACAATTTCATTCGCTGCAAAATCTAACATCGATGGTCATTTATTATGGATAACATTTACAGATTAACGGTAATATTGTTATTGCCGATAGAGATGGGCTTATCATTGATGCGCCCCTCCTCTTTGCCATTCTCCAGTTTTAAAACACCGCGGGGGCAAACAGAAGCGCAGATACCACAACCTACGCAGGAAGCCCGGACAATATTTTGTCCACGCTGGGCATACCACCGCACGTCGATGCCCATATGACAATAGGTAGAGCAATTGCCGCAGGAAATGCATTGTCCGCCGTTGGTCGTTATCCTGAATTTCGATTTAAACCTTTGAAAAATTCCCAGTATAGCAGCTAACGGACAGCCGAACCTGCACCAGACCCTTGGCCCCATAAGCGGATAAAATCCAACGCCGATTACACCTGAAAATATAGCTCCGAAAAAGAAGCCATACCACTGAGCAAAGGCACCGGATACGGAACCAAGCAAGCCACCTTTATAGTAAGAATTCAACCAAAGAAGGGCGGTCGTTAACGTAATAAAAACCAAAACACTGTGCACCATCCAGCGTTCTATTTTCCATGCCTTCAATCGTTTATCGGAAAGATGACGGTAAGGATCGCCGGCAGTTTCAGCTAATCCGCCGCAACCGCATACCCAGGAGCAGTACCATCTTTTGCCATACTTATAACTGAGAATTGGTGTTGCTATGAAAGTCAGCATTGCCGTCCAGAATACCATGAACACGCCAGTGTGGCCGGCATTACTTGTTAATTCATTTACGGTAGAGGGAAAAAGATAATCGTATTTTAATGGCCAGAAATAAGAGAAATAAAATTCAGGCTCGTTTAGCTTTTGTAAAAACATGGGTATCATAAAAGCAAAGACCAACTGGAAAAACATAACTGAAAAAGTGCGGATAACATGATACCTGCTGTGCCTGTACCTGCCAATAAATCGCACACCCATAATAATCACCGCAAGCGAATAAAACGCTCCGTACATAAACCATTGTGTAGCAGGTTTACCACTTAGTAACTGACTCAGGGGATCAAATATTCTGATCAGTCCGTCAAACGCCCAGGCAAACCAGTAGACGATAATATAAAAACCGGTAAGCACAATTGCAGTGATCCAGGCAACCGTGCCTTTGCCCGTCATGCTTTTAAACATGATATTGTTGTTGCGAATGCCTGCCGGGCCCTGAAAATAAGGCCAGGCATAAGAAACCGCCCCTACTGTAAACATGCCCATGATCAATGTAAGAAACAAACCCGGATACGCTTTGCCGGCGCCCGACATGGCTGCGATCAGCGCTAAGACGGCAATGGCAACACATATTCCACCAACTTTTTGGGATGTCGTTTGCTCTTTGGATTCTTCTGTAATGGCCAGCGAAGGGTTAATTGCAGTTTGATTATTCATAACAGATGCTTTGTATAGTACGTATTACCAATCTAAAAAACCAAATTTTTTCTTTCTGCCCGCTTGTATGTTGTTCCCGGTTTGTTCGTTGTAAGAAGCAAGGATCGATTTCTCATGTTTGTCGAAAAACTCAGGATCAAAATTTAACTGAGAGAGCTGCGCCATTACCTCATTAATATTTTTCCTTTCCTGCAGCCACTGGTCGCATAAGCTATGGTGGAGCCGCATCCCTAAGGCATTAAAGCCAACAATGCTCTCATCCGCTTTACTATACACAGCCCTGAAACAAATTTTTCCTTCTGGATGCTCCCAGTAAAAGGATGCTTCTGTTTCACCCGGCCGGGGATCTACTTTGCCATAAGTTTGGTATTCAATATCAAAAAACTTGGCAGAATTAAACCAGGGCCCGGGATTATAAGCTGTCTTTTCCCCCGCAAGCGTTTGACCTAAAGTTTCGCCATGGATACGGCCTGTGTACCATACCTGCTCGACTGATTTTCGGCCCGGCAACGGCTTTCGGTATTGTGCGCAATCGCCGATAGCGTAAACATCTGGTGTGTTGGTCTCAAAAAAATCATTAACCAGTACTCCCCTGTCGGTTTCAATACCCGATCCTTCTAAAAAAGAAATGTTGGGGCTTACCCCTACTGCTATTCCCACAAACCCGCAA
>JBGSYC010000081.1:0-4596 GCA_041751095.1 Flavihumibacter sp. | reverse complement strand
GGTTTGTCATTACCATAATTCCACATGGCGTCTTCCCAGCTCATGCGTTCGATATGCTCCGTGTAATCGATCCCTCTAACGTCTTTGAATATCGATTTAATCAAACCCTCGAACATGTTCAGGATGTCTTCCTGTTCAACGAAGCTCATCTCGCAGTCTATCTGGGTAAATTCGGGCTGGCGGTCGGCACGAAGGTCTTCATCCCGGAAACATTTTACGATTTGGTAATAACGGTCATATCCACTTACCATAAGTAGTTGCTTGAATGTCTGCGGACTTTGTGGCAGCGCATAGAACTGGCCCGGGTTCATCCGGGAGGGAACAACAAAATCCCTTGCGCCTTCGGGTGTCGATCTGATCAGGAAAGGGGTTTCGATGTCCATAAACCCCTTCTCATGCAGGTAGTTTCTTGCTGAACGGTTAACAGCATACCGCAATTCAAGGTTTTTCTTCACGGCATTCCTTCGAAGGTCAATGTACCGGTACCTCATTCGAAGATCATCACCACCGTCGGTATCATCCTGAACGGAAAAAGGAGGTACCGCGGATCGGTTTAAGATCTGAAATTTCTTTACGATTACTTCAATATCTCCGGTAGCGATATTGATATTTTTATTGCTTCTTTCATTTACGATCCCTTCCGCCTGGATAACAAATTCGCGGCCTAACGGGTTTTCATCCAGATACCTGCTCATCTCTTCCCCTAAAAGTAATTGGGTGATGCCGTAGCGATCGCGCAGATCAACAAAAGTAATACTTCCGAATTTCCGGATCGTTTGAACCCACCCTGCAAGTTTCACCGCTTTAGTTACATCGGAAATGCGTAATTCGCCACACGTATGCGTTCTGTACATTATTTTATGTTTTGGCTAATGGAAATGCTGTTTTATGTGCTGAATACCTGCTGCACCCCGAAACATTCATGGATTAAGCGGTTGGCAGGCGTATTTAACCGGGAAACAATCGCTGCCTGCTCACTCATTAGGCAAAATTGAGGTGCGAAGTTAGCAGAAACGGATAAGGAATCCATATTTTCATGCTTCCGTATTTAACGCTGATGCGTGGGATGCCTGCACAAACACGAATTAACTATCGTATCAAAGTTTAGAACCAAACCTGCATAAGGGTAACCGACGCAAATGCGGCTTTTAATATGTTGCTGTATACAATTATTTTATGAAAGTGAACATACCTGTGCAGCATTTACCGTATCAAAGTGCTCTATACACAGACACAAGCGCTAAATGTTCGCTGATTTTATTATGCGTTGCCCTTTATCGGGATAATAAAAGCTCAGTGCTTTCTTGTATAGAGAATATTCGTTATTTTGTAATATTCGTTTCGGCTTGTAAATATCTTATACCTGCGCCTTGAGAAAGACCTGAACAACCATGCTTCTGATGAACAGTATGCTTTACATATCCTGATCACGTAGAAATTAGTAACACCATGGAAGTTTTCATTGTTTGTCTGCTTGTATTTTGTGGGATTTTTTTATCGGAGGTGTTGCATCCCCGGGTAGAAGGTTTTTTACTTCACCGGAAGTTAAAAGATTTTGCTCAGCACGAGCCTTTTTATCGTCATCTGGTTTCTGTGAATATGAGTTATTTTCATCGGCTTGACGCTCAGCAACAACAGAAATTTTTATTCAGAACATTTCTTTTTCATAAGTCCAAACGATTCCATTATGTTGACATCGAGGCTAAGCCCGAAATGCCGGTGCTGATAAGTGCGGTAGCTGCGCAACTAACACTGGGCCTTGAAAAGTTTTCGCTCAATTATTTCCACAATATCTTCGTATTGCAGCATGATTATCACTACGGGTATTACTCGCTGCCGTTTATGGGTCACGTAGACAGCTCGGGCATATACCTGTCGTGGGATAATTTTCTTAAGGGCTTAAGAAGCACTCCCGAAAGCAATAATGTAGGGCTGCATGAAATGGCACATGCGCTGGCTTATGTAAACTTTATCACGAAAACCCAGGAAGACAAATATTTTATAAAGGAGTTCAAAAATTTCTCTAAAATTGCCCGTCCGATTTTCCAGGAAATGCAGAAAGGGAAAAGAAACCTCCTGGGTGATTATGCTGCTACCAATTATCATGAGTTCTGGGCTGTAAGTGTCGAAATGTTTTTCGAAAATCCTCTCCGTTTCAGGCACGAGTTACCAGAACTCTACGTTGCGATGGCAAAAGTTTTGAACCAGGACCCGCTTGAGCAGATTAAATATAAACGGTCAATCCTTTATCATAAGAATCCTGCACCTTCCCAGATCGGGAAATTCAGTTCCTGAGAGCTTAAATTAGAACCCGGTTCAAAGGGGCTGGTTCAATGCACTGCCATCAATCAGATGGTAGTGGTTGTATTTAATGTCGTGTCAAATTGTTGCGGTTTAGCTGCTTTGAACTTCTTTTTTTCAGATGGTAAAACGATGAGGTAATAAGCTGCTATAAAGGCAATGCCTAATGTAAAAGGAATGGCGGTATAATATCTGAATTCATCGGGATATTCCCAAAATTCGATAATCATCCAGAAGGCATTTGCGCATATCCAGAAATCTACCGCGAGATTATGAAAAAGCTCGGATTTGATTTTGCGGGTCTGCCACGTAATCAGAAGGGCTGCGGTAATCGTAGGCAAAATCATAAACATGCCAAGCGGTTTCCATAACATCGCCCAGCTTAAGTCTTTAATCAGCCAAAATACAATATGAAGGTTTTCTATTTTGCGAAAGCGCTGGGGAATAGCATAAAGCCGGGGATCATTGCTCATGTTTTCCTTTGTTTCAATTGTGGGTTTATTAATCAGACATGTTCTTGCGGTAACAAAAATATAATATTAAACCCTATTGTCACACTAAAACGGGTGGCTATGGAGCATTATTGCATCCTCGATTGAGCCTCCCGGTTTATTGTTTTACCTTCTGCACAATATATTTTTAAAGCGGTTGATATCCACTTGCGGTAGCAATGGGGTTTTCCGGGTAAGGTGCTTTGCAAACTGAGCTGCAAAGTAAGGGCCTAATGAACAACCCTTGGTGCCCATCCCGTTAAATATCCCGATGTTAGGATATAATGGATGTAATCCGACAAATGGCCTGCGCTCCAGCGTGGCAGGGCGGATTGCTGCCCAGTGATCTGCCACTGTAAATGGCAATTTCAAAAATGACCTTAGCTGGGCGATTGTTTTCTCCCTGAATAATTTCGTAGGCTGGTCATTTTCAAATTGCCATTCATGAGAAGAGCCGATCCAGAAAAGATCGTTTTTGAGAGGAACAATATTGATGCTTTTTTTCAAAATGGAAGTTTTTGGCAAATCCTTTATTTCGACCACCAGCACTTCTCCTTTGTTTGGCGCAAATGGGAGCGCTTTAAAGTAAGGATGATGAAAGCTGTTTATCCCGTCGCAAAAAATCACCTTTCCTGCATTGATGTCCCTGTACCGGATTCCGTCGGGCACCTGAACTAATTCGCTTGTGATAAAAAATTCTTCCCGAAGCAGGTTTGCGTCGGTCAGGCGTTTGCGAAAGGTTTGTAATAAGAGCGCGATATCTATCAGGTAGCAGGGCTTTATTACTCCGTAGTCAAAATCATAATGTACATAATCCTTCCAGTTTATGCTGTCTTCCCCGGCAGACAGGTATAAGCCATTTTCTGCAAGCCTGTCAAAAAAAGCTACACGCATTTGAGCAGAGGGAAAGAAGTCGATCAGGCTTTTTTCTTCGATGCATTCGATTCCCAGTTCTATACCGGATTGGTGATAAGCGTTTGAGGCAAAGGGCATCAGCTCATCGATCATCCATGATGTTACCATACGCCTGCCCGTTACGGGGTTGATGATACCCGCGGCTACCTTCGAAGAAGTAAATGGCCGGGATTCATCTATTACCATAAACGACCTGTCAGCTTTTTGCAATTCCCTGCATAAAAGGGTACCACAGATTCCCTGGCCAATTATAAGATAATCAACTGAATTACCTGATCTCATTTGTAGCCTGAAGATCAGTATAAATAAGTTATAGGTTACAGACTTTTAAGAGGATTGACGTGACGTTGTTTATACAGCACGCCCGCCGTGTTAAACAAGTTATACTGCTTAGAGATAGCGCCTCGACCCGCCGGCGAGGTTTCCCCTCCCAACCATCCCCGCCGACGTCTCCGCGGTACGCAGCGGCACTATTTTGCTTTTACGCGGGACTCGGCGGTGCGAGGATGCAAGCCCGGGCCTGTCGTTTCACGGCAACCTGTAGCGCCACGGCGAGTCCCGGCTTAGCCGCTGTTGATCGAAGCCGCTGAGCCGGAGACTCGCCTGGGATGGTAGGGGGAGTTCCCCGCCGACGTCTCCGCGGTACGTACCTGCACTATTTTGCTGTCTGCGCGGGACTCGGTGGAGCGGAGGATCCAAGCCCGGGCCTGTCGTTTCACGGCAACCTGTAGCGCCACGGCGAGTCCCGGCTTAGCCGCTGTTGGTTTAAACCGCTAAGCCGGAGACTCGCCTGGGATGGTAGGGGGGTGAAGCGGCGGCGAGGTTCCCCCATCACCATCCCCGCCGACGTCTCCGCGGTACGTACCTGCACTATTTTGCGGCCTGCGCG
>JBGSYC010000080.1:0-3953 GCA_041751095.1 Flavihumibacter sp. | reverse complement strand
CTTTTGCTGAGATTTATTATGTCGCTGGAACTGCAGTTGATTACCGATATGTCGATGAGGATATATTCGGAAGCCAGCCTTGCGGCAAACCGCATGTAATCGACATACTGTTTTGTCAAATTAGTTTTTTGGGAAACATTGAGAACCGGCTGCTACACCGTCGTTGATACTAAACTGATAATTTCATCACTTAGTTAGTATATGTTCTTTTCTTGTTGTCATTATAACAAGGGCGAGTAATGCCCAGGCCAAGGCTGAATAAATCCCTCCAAAGAAAACGGAGAAAAATCTATTATCTAAAAGTAAAGAAAGCATTGCTAAGGGAAACCACATTCCTGTTGCAAGAGGTATATAGCGTTTCCAGCCCGGCAGTCCTTTAACTACTATGACAGATATACCTACGATGAGCATAATAATATTGCTGAGCGGCCAGAACAGGTCAAAAAACATGAAATAAGAGGGCTTATCCCTTTCCACGATAATCTGAATGACGTTTGAAACATTGGCGATACTCAACGAAATAAGCAATAGTAAAATCAGGACTTTTCCAAAAGAACCACTTCCTGTTGACCAAAGGCGCTTAAGGGCAATGGCGGCGCAAATCCAACCGCTGATAAAAAGGATGCCCCAGACACCGGTAAACCATGAATCTGATAAATGGGGCATTCTCTGTTCCATATAGGTGCCTATGAAAAGCCAAGGTGAGCCGATCAGAGCAAGTATTCCAAGCAGTTGGTTGGACATGGGTTGAAAATATAGGTCTAAAACTTTATAGTGTTTACCACTGACGTCGGACGGCTTGGCGTTGGGACGGTATTCAGTGTGCCTTCAGCCGATAACGTTAATTGATTAGATTGAAGATAGAAAATTAATTGTTTATTCTGTTGAAAGCTTGGTTCTATAATCACATATAATTGCTTTCTTGGCAGCAGCTATATGTTTAGCTGTATCGGTATAGTGGCGTAATCGAATTATTTTACCTTGCTCATCAAATGTCCATAAATGCAATTCTTCATCACGGAAATGGCCTCCCGTTGAAGGCACATCAGCTTCAAATACAAATTCCACAGCTATCTGGTTTTCATTGCCAATAATAGATAATATCTGAAAATCTTTGACTTCTAACTCCCCCACAATATTAAAAATTCGAATGCACCCTGTTTTCCTTTCCGTGCCTGCATCCAGGGAACACCTGCCTTCTGTGCAGAATTATCTGCCCATTGCTCCCATTGCACATTATCTGCGAGGTAATCAATAATAGAAATGTCTCCTTTTCCAAATGCCTCATAAATGCTTTGTACAGTTGCTACATTGTTCTTCATGATAAGTGAATTAAAGTGAATAGAATAAAATTATTTTTTAATAATTGTCTTGATTACTAATTCAATTTTAGGGATATATCCCAATAAGAGTTGCCTATCGGTTAGGGCTTTGCGAAGATGGCGGATAGAAAGCACTTCATTCTCGCCCCGGCACAAAACGTAGTTAAATGTAGAGATTTTGGAGAATAACGGAAACCGCCATTTTTGCAAAACCCATGTGTGTGCCCTGAATGGTAAATATAGGAGAAATTCCTACAAGCTGGAGGGTTCAAGTCCCTTATGTGCCGGAGTAACGCCCGGAAACATTAGTAAGCCGCAAGGTGGTTTATCGTGAGATATGCACTGAAGTAAGCGGGACTACAAATGTCTGTACCGACGAACAGGAACCGGATAGGAGGCATAATTGAGTGGATGAGCAAACACATCATTGCAAAGTCCAAAGAATAACAAAGCTCATTTATGTAGATCCGGCGGGGATAGACAGGAAGCTATTTACCTTACCGGGGGAGGTCTCCCAGGCTACGTGTAGCCACAAGGAGAAGTCAGCAGAGGTCATAGTAGTGGAAGGAAAACGAGCCCTGACAGATCGGGGAGGTCTCACAAAGCCATGAAGGACTGAACGTTAACTGGTTCCAAATGCTGTAGGGAGGTTTCCCGATTTATCGGGACCAGCCTTGCATTAAGTGGAACAGGAAAACAAAAAGAATAATAAAAGATGATTGAAAAGGTAATTAACCGTAAAAACATACTAAGGGCATATCATCAGGTTTTGTTGAACAAAGGTTCGGCAGGCGTGGATGGTATGGCCGTAAAAGAACTATCAGAACATCTGGATAAAAACAGGGAAAAGATAATACTTCAAGTATGTAAGGGTACCTACCTGCCCCAACCCATCTTAGGGGTATCCATACCCAAAAGCAATGGAACAACCCGTTTACTGGGCATTCCAACAGTAACTGACCGTATGTTACAACAAGCAGTTAGTCAGGTAATCACCATTAAGTTCGAAACAGAGTTTAAAGAACACTGCTACGGATTTCGTCCCAACCGAAACGCCCATCAGGCAGTACAACAAGCCCAAAAGAACATTCATGCAGGGTATCAGCATATTGTGGATATCGACCTGAAAAGGTTCTTCGATGAAGTAGATCACTGCATTCTTTTGCAGCTGTTGTACCGCAAGGTAAAATGCCCGCTCACCCTGCGACTGATCCGTAAATGGCTAAGAGCCCCCATCTTAATAGGCGGAAAACTAACCAAACGCAGAAAAGGTGTACCGCAGGGAAGCCCTTTAAGTCCACTGCTTTCCAATATCATGCTTCATGAACTGGACAAGGAACTGGAAAAACGGGGATTGAAGTATGTACGCTATGCCGACGACTTTAGTATTTACACCAAAAGCAAGACGGAAGCCCGAAAGGTGGGGAATGAGATTTACCTGTTTTTACAGAATAAGTTGAAACTGCCCATCAACCGGGAGAAAAGCGGTATACGTAAACCCGTTCAGTTTGAAGTGCTGGGCTACAAATTTGTGCCTACGTACAAAAAGGGCGACAAAGGCAAATACCAACTGGTGGTAACGGATAAAAGCTGGAAGAACCTGAAAGAAAAGCTGAAAGCGGCTACAAGGAAAACCAGTCCGTTAAGCTTTGATGAGCGCATACAAAAGCTCAAAGAAATACAGCAGGGCTGGATTAATTATTTCCGGATGGCAAGCTTAACAGGAAAACTTAAGGAACTGGACAGCTGGTTGCGCAACAGGTTACGTTACTGTATCTGGACGGACTGGAAGAAACCGGAACGGAAAAGGAAAAACCTGATTCGTTTAGGTATTGATGCCGACCATGCCTACGCCTGGAGCCGGACACGAATGGGGGGCTGGGCGGTAGCTCAAAGCCCTATTCTGGTGACCACCATTACCCTGAAACGCTTGGCAAAACGGGGGTATCAATCAATGCTGGATTATTATTTAAAAGTTTCCCCATCAGTTAACGAACCGCCGTATACGAGACCCGTACGTACGGTGGTGTGAGAGGCGCTCCTCATCGCTTACAAGCGGTGAGGCCGTCTACTCGATTAGCGGTTCGTTGTTATTGTCTGTCCACTGTGTAATTCAGCTCAGTTACCCCGCAAGTAAATTGTCGAGTAGTCAATAGTTTTAGTTTTATTTTGTCTTTGATGTCTACAAATAATGGAATGCCTCGTCCAAGAATAATTGGATTTACAAATAGCCAGTAGCCGTCAATTAAGTTCAGTTGAATAAGTGAATGTGTTGCTGTCGGGCTACCAAAAAGCAAGATGTCATTACCTGCCTGTTGTTTTATTTCATTTATTCTGACCGAAAGGTTGCCACTAATAATTTCTGTGTTATTCAAACCCGCGTCTTTCATGGTTTTTGATAAAACGACTTTGTGAATTTTGTTATACCACTTTGAATGTTCCATGTCGTGCTTGGTTGCTGTCGGCTTTTCACTAGCGGTAGGCCAGTAATTTTCCATCATCTGATAAGTTACTCGTCCATATAATGCAGTGTCGCCTTCGCTTATCCGCTTACCCACATAATCAAAAATTTCTTCATTAGCTTTAATCCAGTCCATTTCTCCGTTTAGTCCTGCTACAAAACCGTCAAGC
>JBGSYC010000079.1:0-31861 GCA_041751095.1 Flavihumibacter sp. | reverse complement strand
AATCCCTTATCCGGTCAGCGGCATGTCTCCCAATGGCAGGGAAGCACTGAGCTTAAACTTTTCACGGCTCCGGATCACAAGAACCGATTATGGATATGGCGGAAACGGGCAGGATGCGCAGAAAGATGTACAATTTCCTGCGAATGACGGGCTTTTCGTTGTCAACCTCGAAACCGGCGAAGCAAAATTGATTGTAAGCCTCGCGCAGGTAAAGAACATGGTTCCTCCCTTTAGTAAACCGTCGATAGAATATTTTGCGCATAGCCGGTTTAACCATGACGGATCAAAAATTTTCTGGCTTGCGCGGGGGTTCCCGGAATGGAATACGTCTGCATTTACCGTAAACCGGGATGGCAGCAATTTACAGCGATGTTTCCCTGATGGCTGGGGAGGGTCGCATTATGACTGGCTGAATAATGAAGAACTGATGATTACCGCTAACTATGATGCAAAGAAGTATGCCCATATCCTGTTTACGGTGGGAAAACAAGACTATAAAAAATTAGGCAACGGTGCATTGGATTTTGATGCGCATGGCACTTTTTCACCTGACGGGAAATGGATGGTGACGGATGGCTACCCGGATAAAGTCACCGGCAACCAGGATATTTATCTTATGGAAATGAAGACAGGTGTAAGCCGGCTTATCGGATCTTATCATGAACCCAAAGAATACAGTAACAAAGGCCAGTGGCGCTGTGACATACATTCACGCTGGAGCCCCAAAGGTGATATGATCGGCTTTAACTCTACAAAATCGGGCAGCCGGCAGGCATATATATACAAGCTCAGATTTTGATTGCCGGGGGGGGTATGGGGTAGGTATGAGGTAAACACAACTTCCGCTTTCTTTAATTGCTCTTCGGGGAAAACAAATCATAATCTTTTCTACGAAAAACCCCATACCTCATACCCCCATATGATTGCGATCTACCGGCTAACTTTTTTAGGAGCGTGTACCATCAGGTCGTCAATAACTTTTTGAAATGTCTCATCCGGAGCCTTTTGCCTGATCACTATGTGTGGCGCTTCGCCTTCCCTGGAGCGGCGCCATGTATACGTCAAAGGAACCGCGGTAACATCCAGCCTTCTACCGGATTCTTCTGTAACCAGGTCACCAGCACCCCTGATGGCATATAACGCAGCAATCTGGTCCCAGCTGGAACGGTTTTTATTCTCATGCCTTGCTAAAAATAATTCATACGCCGCCCTTACAGGATTAGTGACGGGCGTTTCGGAAGTTAACCGTGCGCCGGTTAAAATCTTCCCTCCCATTGGGCTGATCACCAGCCTCGAAGGCCAGTTGCGGCTGATGCGTTCTACATCTCCACGGCCATCGAAACCCCAGTTAAAATGGTCTTTGCCCGGAGGTGGCTGCTGGTCGCCTGCCATGCACACCAGCTGCTTTACCTTCTTCTTAACCAAAGCGCTTCCGTTCAATTTACTGTACTTGTCGGGTTTGCTCAGCAATAGATCTTCCAGCACAGTTAGCAGACCAACAGCGGCAATCGTTACGCTGGTATCGGGTGATTCGGCCAGGAGCTTGCGATATAAAGCCACTCCGTTCCAAACATCTTTGCGGCTTTTTATATTATTTTGAAAGCGTTTAAAAATGGGAAGGTTGAAGTTGCCATAAGGTGTCTGGACTGAATACCCCCGGTATCTTTTATTAAAGCTCGTGTCGTAAACATATTCATCTATGGGCATGTCGCCGACCGGGATCTCCGGGCGACCATAATAAACATTAACTGCGGAAATGGTGGTAGCACCGTAGGGTGTCGGTGCGTTACAAATAACACCGAGGATTTTCGCCTCGCCATTGTCTTCCAATGCATGCAATAATGCAAGTGCGCCCACATCATCCACATCAAGGTCTATATCGGTATCCAGTATGATACGCACCGGCAATTCAGGTTTACGCTGAGCAATGGAAGCCTGAAAAAAACACATCCATCCTACGCTCAGGCAAAATATTCCTGCACTAAATTTCTTCATCTCGGGTAGAATTATTTACTCAGTAATTTTTCGAACAGCCAGTCATTCGATTGCTTGGTTTGTTCCGGGTAAGTCCAGTGCCCCGTTTCCAGTGCAAGCAACAGGGATTTGGGGGCAGTAATCACGTTGTAAGCCGAATAAGTGGACGTAGGCGGGCACGTTTCATCATTAAATCCCCAGGAGTAATGCCCCGGGATCTTTAGTAAACGGGCAAAGTTAACCACATCATAATATTTTGTGGTTTCTATCGCTTCTTTACTACCCGCAGGGGAGTTGGCATTCACAAACATATGAGGCCATCCGCCCGCACGTTGATGAAGGTAACCCGTCAGATCACTAAGGGCCGGGTAAAAACAAGCGAGGTATTTTACCCTTGGATCAAGAGCCGCCGTAACGATACTTAAAGCGCCGCCCTGGCTTCCGCCGGTAACGCCAAGGGTTCCGTTAAACTGAGGCAGGCTGAAAATAAAATCGTTTGCCCTTACGCAGCCCAGGTAAACCCGCTTAAAATAATACTGATCTTTGTCGTTCAACCCGCTGAACATATAGTTTCTCAAGGCGCCAGCCCTTAAATTTTCATACACAACCGGCTCCAGAGTAACGGGTATGCCATGAATGCCGATTTCAAAAGTGATGATTCCCTTTTCTGCCCCATCTAAAAATCCTGCGTATGGACGCACCCCCGCCCCGGGCACCCGTAGAATAGCGGGGTATTTTCCTTCTTTCTTTGGCACGCATAAAATGCCGTACAAACGGGCATCGCTGATAAAATTCTGCAGGCTTACCTGGTATACATTTACTTTTTCCGTGCAGCGTTCCGGCAACAAAGTCATGCGTGCATCCATCGGCACTTTTGCAGCCGACGCTTTGGCTCCTTCCCAATACTGGTTAAAGTCTGCCGGCATTTCGGCGGTGGGTTTTATGCTTAATGGTTCAAAGCCGGCCGTTCCTAAACCCCTGTACGTTTGCCCGTTAACGTTAACAGTAGCCACACATCTCAAAAAACCGGGGGCTTTCAACGTACCTCCATCAATCGTTAACTTTCCATCTTTCAACGCAACATCCGCTTTTTTAAGAACTTCCATTTTCTCAGGCATCACTTCGTAGTGGACGTTTGCATTTTTAAGCGGGTTGCCATTCTGAAATATGCTAATGGTGAATTGTACATTTTCACCCTTTCTGTACTCCCAGTTGGCGTGGTCTGGTGCAACCATTACTTTAACACTCCTCTCTGGGGGCTGTGCCTGGAGCAGCGATCCTGTTTGTAACAAACAAACAAGAAATAGCCCGATCATAAAAGATCCGGTTAGGCGTGTGTTTACGTTCATGTTAATGGGGTTTACTAAATAATTTACGCAGCGGAAAGCGATCAACAAAAAACTGCAATGGAGAACAGTACCTGTCTATTTCATTTCGAAATCAGAGGGGCTAATCCACCCGGGATTTATTTTCTCGCCACCCATATAGCGCTCATAGAAATTCCTTACCCGGTCTTCACTGTACGGATATCCATCGAAAATGTTTCCCCGTCCAAACATCCTCGGATCTTTTTGCTTCTTCAGCTTAGCCTCCATTTCCGTTCTTAGCTCCTGCTTTTTTTGCTGGTAAGCTTGAACACCTGCCAGGTTATTTGTGCAAAAAGGGTCTTTTTGCAGGAGGTAGAGTTCTTCACCCGCCCTTTTCCCAAAAGCCAGTTGCCATTGTGGGTTAGAGGGGTTTGAGCGGTGTGCAGACAGGATAACGGTTTTGGTGGGGCTGCCGTCAGTATCCATGTACCCGGTTTCAGGATTACCGGAAGGCCACCTGTCCGGCTCATAATTCCGCGAATAGATAAATCCGTCTTTGACAATTGCGCGCACAGGATAGCCGGCATCGCCTGGTCTGCCAACGTCGGTCCGCTCTCTTCCCAGTAAAACATGGTCGCGCCCCTTTTCCCGGGTTTTATTTTCTGAAGATGTCAGGATGTTCATGAGCGACCTTCCTTCGACCGGTTGCATCGATACGGTACCGGGTTTTAAGCCGGCAGCTTCTAAAATCGTGGGGGCGAAATCTATAAAACTTACATAATCTTCTACCGTTCTGCCAGGTGACTTAACCAGGTTTTTACCCATGATGGCCAGGGGAAGGCGGTTCGCGTATGCATATACGTGACCTTTGGTGCGCGGGAAGGGCATGCCATTGTCGGAGGTAACGATGACGATCGTATTCCGGAGTTCTCCGGTTCTTTCCAGCACCTCAAGAATTTTCCCTAACTGCTGATCGAAATATTCTACCTCGTATGCATAGTCCAGCATGTCTGTACGCACGCTGTCGTTATCTATCCAATACGGTGGCACTGTGTCTATGTCGGTTAGTTTTTTATTGCCTTGTTTTATGCCGGAGCCGAATGCATAACCCCGGTGCGGCTCAATTCCTCCATACCAGAAGCAAAAAGGTTTACCGGCGGGTTTGGCTTTCAAAAAGGCTTCCATGTTGGCAGCATAATCAATCGCGGAAATTTGCCCGGTAGGCGCAGTCTTTTTGATGCTGTTATATTCTGTGCCCGTCAGCATTCTGTTTTTGCCGTCCCTGGTTCCCGGTTTTCCGGGCGCCCACCCTTTTCCTGTAAAACCCACCTGGTAATCATTCATGGAAAGAGCTTCCATGAATGTTGTGAACTTAGCCGGAAAATAGGGCGAATGATTTCCTGCCTCCTCTAACTGCCACGGATTTCTACCGGTAAGAATAGTTGCCCGGGATGGAGCACACTTTGCATTCGGAGTATAGGCATTCGTAAACAGAATGCCTTCTTTGGCAACACGGTCAAACACAGGGGTTTTAACCCAGTCTGTGATGCCATATGCACTCATATGAGCAAAAGATGCATCATCTGCGATACAAAATAAAATATTTGGTTTTTTTTGAGGGGGTTTGCTGAACTGCATTAAGCAGGAAAGGCAGCCTATTGCAAGCAGCAACATTCTTATTTTACGGCCTGTTAGAAATGTATACATCGTAGCTTTAAATTAGCATTAGGTAGAGCTTATGAAGGTAGCTCTTTGCAAATATATCTAATGCTTCTTCCTGGTGTCAATACTATATTTTATTGTTGTGGTATTATTTTATCGGGCCGTTTAAGGTACCACCTCATATCTCAGGTGAGGTACGCGTTAGGCCCCGATGCGGCGGTGGTTGAAGGGGAATCCCTACCGTCCCAATTTTGATGGTACCATTCTGAACTTCGATTAATAGGCAGGCGCTACACGGGTAAGAATTCAATTGATCAGGTAGCGATTTACAGCAGGAACGGCTCGACCAGGAGCAGCGTTTGAAATAATTCTTTGTAGCCGCGGAAACGTACACGTGGCTCCTATGGAGCCTATTCTAATCTGATTCCATATATAGAATCACGCCGGCAAAAATTCAATTTATTCGGTTGAGATTTACAGCAGGAACGGCTCCGGTAGGAGCCCCGTGTTTATAGCAGTCCTTATACATTCTCTTCGGCTCCGTAGGTGCCGCGTAAACATTCACGATGGCCGTAAGAGTCCGAACCGTTGAGGCATGGTATTGTATAAACACGAGTCCGCGATGAGCAGCGACTAAGCCGTCACTTCGCCGCGTCTACAGCGTGCCAACGCGGCTGCGCAGGTGAGCAGATATACAAGCTGCTGTTCCCGCTTGCCTCCTCCGCTCCGTGGGGCCCTGCGACGGAGCAAAATAGCGCCGGGCGGTTAAAACGGGGCATGCCTTTCTCAGGATTTCACGTCAAGGGAATATCTTTTTCGCATTCTCAAACAGCAGCTTCCGTTCAATGGCTTTATCGGGAGAAAGTCTGCGGACAGCGGCAATCGTCTTTATCCCCTGGCATTCCGGTTCCCGGCCCGCCCGGTCTGAATGCCCATGACTTTTTGATGCGCCAGCAAAAGCTCATCACTTCTGCCACTATAGTGAGTATGCTGATGAATATCGATGACAGGTTCATTCTCATCCGTGTTCCCCGGAGAAACCATTCGCAGCACCGGAACAGGTTCCTGCTCCCGTTTCAACGCATGAATGCCGGCTGTCATTCTCGATGTTTTATATCGAGGCCTGTTTGCTGAATTTAGTCTGCAAGCAAGGAAACACCAATGTAAGAACATTGATCAATGATAAGAAGTATTTTTTACCGGTGCTGTTTCTTCCATATAATTAAACGGGTACTTACCGATGATCTCCTTTATCTCATGGCTGAAGGCCTGAAACTTTTCTTCCCACCTTTTTACTTCGTGCTCCTTGTATTGGTAGAAGCCTTTGTTGTTAGCCATACCTTCCGCACCATCCCTGACGATATCCGTAATCAATGCCGGCATTTTTGCATCATTACATAATTCAGGATTCAAATCTTTCATGACCATTCCATATGCATAGGTTCCCATAAGATCCATATACCGGAAGTTTCCCGCAAATGGCAGATAGTAACCTGCATCATTGCGGCACGCGCGGTCGATATCCTCAATTGTGGCATACCCGTTTTCTATCAGGTAACAGGCTTCCCTGATAAGCGCGGCCATTATCCTGGACCGGATGCCATAATCACTTCTTACCATATACGGGTCTTTGTCCCAGAAAATTTTAGCCATCTGAAAAAACCATTGAGCGGCTTCTTCGTTTGTATAATCGTTCGTAATAATTTCAAGAAAGGATGTGGTATGAACAGGTTCCACCCAGTTGGCCCCTATCACCCGTTCGGGATTTTTTAAAACCACATGGAGTTCACTCAGGGCGATACTTTCCATATTTATGGTGATAACGGCATCTTCAGGCACCACGCTTTCTATTTTTGCCAGGAGGTCTCGCTTTTCGTTTACGCCTTCCCGTGACACCGCAATAGCAATTTTACATTCCACGGGTGCGTCGATGTCGTTAACCTGGCAGAAATTTCCAGGAATAGCAAGGTTCGGCGTGATCTCATATTGATACAGCAGATGATTATTGACAAGATCAAATGCCTGCGGATTGGAGGTGTAAAACATCACATCATTTCCCCCTTTCAGCAAACATACCGTAAGGCTGCAGGCCAGCTTATCATCACCTGCTACTAAAACAGGGTTTTTGAGCATTGAACAATCCTTGTGCATAATCATATACTGTTTGATGTTGGCCTGTTGATTAGTCGGTTCAGCCGGTTTGCAATACTTCCTCTGCGATTTCAATAGTATGATCAATTTCTTCTTCTGTATGAGCGGCACTGATGTACCAGAGGCCCCTGCCGATAACCCGTATTCCCCTGTCGTGCATTCCTGCAATAAACCTGCTACCCTTTGCCTTGTCGTAAGAAAGCGTATCTCTGTAATTGGCTACCGTGGAAAGTGTCGTGAAGCCGGCATGGAACATCGGACCCAGTCCCTGGACAAGCAAATCCTGCCCGGCTTTTTTTGCCGCTTCCTGAAGGCCTTTCATTAGTTTGCGGCCCAGGTAAAACATTCTTTCGTAAGGATCTTCTCTTTCAAGGATCGCAATGGTCGTTAAAGCAGCCGCGACAGTAGGATTACTGCTGTTCATGGTACCGGCATGGATCACCTTACCTTCTTCTACCAGATGCATCCATTCACGCCTTCCCGTAATCGCACTTATCGGATACCCACTGGCGAATGCTTTGGCAAAAACGGACATATCGGGAGTAATATTAAGAAGACCTTGTGCCCCTTTTAGCGACACTCTGAAGCCGGTGATCACCTCATCAAAGATCAGGGCAATGCCATGCTCATCACAAAGCGCGCGCATCTCTTCAAGATAACCTTCAGCAGGCATGATGCATCCGTTGTTACACATGACCGGCTCGGTAATGACGGCCGCTATTTCATGACCCCGTTCGAGTATCGTTGTTTTTAAGCGTTCCGGGTCATTCCAGGGAAGCACGATAAATTCGTCTTTAGACGTTTGCGGCAAGCCTTCACTCCACGCGAACACGTTCGGGTTTTCAAGGGAACCAAGGGCGTGAGCAGAAGGTGCAGAAAATCCCCAGGCTACATTGTCAAGCCATCCATGATAATGGCCTTCGAACCGAATAAATTTCGGCTTCCCCGTTTTTGCCCTGGCCACCCTGAAAGCCGTATGCACTGCTTCAGACCCGTCGAGGCAGAAGCGAATAAGTTCTGCTGACGGGATCAGTTCCTGTAATTTTTCTGCCAGTTCTATTTCTTTTATATGCTGCCCTGCAAACAGTTGTCCTTGTGCTGAATAGGTATTGACGGCGTTTAACAATTCCGGATGAGAATGCCCTAACAGCAGCGGGCCCTGGCTGAGCGTGAAATCCAGGTATTCGTTACCGTCCGCATCGTAGATTTTGCTTCCCGAGCCGTGCGTGTAAAATATAGCATGGGGGTGATTGAATTTCCTGAATTCAGACGACACGCCACCAGCCAGCACTTTTTTCGCCCTGTCTAAAAGCGCCGCCGACTCCGTATATCTGAATGTTTGCATAATAGGTGATTCTTTGTTGAAATGGTCAGACGGATTGAAGATTATCAGGCGTAGTTTCTTTTTTCCAGTAGTTCATTTTAAAGCCCCGTGTGCCATAATAAAAAAGGATAAGGTAACAAGGGACTAATATCAAAATCGAAGTTTGCGGCCAATCCGGATTATCATCGATAAGCCCGCCGAAAAGCAAAGGAAACACTCCTCCGCCGACTACCGCCATCAGCAGTAAAGCAGAACCGACTTTAGTAAAGCGGCCCAGGTTCCGGATGGCCAGTCCCCATATTGTGCCCCACAACCATGCGGCTGGAAAACCCATCAATATGATAAATATAACAGACGTCATGCCATTGGTAAAATATGCGCCGATACTCAAAATAATTCCTAACACAGCGCACAAGGCCAGAGCAAGGTGCTGGGAAAGATATTTAGGGATAAGGATCGTTTGGGCAAGGTAACCGGCCAGCATCGCGTAAAGGGTATACTCAGCGAAGTGCCGGGCCTCTTCCAGCGGAATACCCAATGAACGGCTGTAAATAATTATCCCATCAATCGGGATCACTTCGCAGGCGCCAGACACAAACAAGGCAAGCACACCAAGCACCAGGTGAGGGTATTGAAAAATGCCCGACCTTGGTAAAACGGCGGACTGTTGCGGAACGTCCCTTTCTTCATTCACTTCAGGCAGTTTCGATAAAAAGATCATAACGCCGAGGAACAGCAATGTGCCTGTGATAACGAGGTAAGGATTCACTACTTTCAGGATGTAATTATCCAGTATCACTGCTTTTTGCGCAGCACTTACTTCGCTGATGCTGTTAATGATCGCGTCGGCGTCGAGAAGAAAAATAGCACCCAGGATACGCTGGCTTAGTATACCCGCAATCTTGTTAGACAATCCCATAAAGCCAATCCGCTGGGCGGTGCTTTCCGCGGGACCAATAATGGCTACGTACGGATTGGCGGCTGTCTGCAATAAAGCAAGGCCGGTGCCGGTCACAAACAAACCAAAAAGAAACAGGGAATAGGTGCGGGTATATGCGGCAGGTATAAACAGAAGCGTTCCGGTAGCCATTACCGCCAAGCCAAGCACCATCCCTTTCTTATAACCGGTGCTCTTCAACACCCAGGCCGATGGGAGAGCCATGACGAAGTAGGCGATGTAAGATGCGAAGGCAACCAAAAGCGATTGAAAGTTTGTGAGCTCGAGGCAAATCTGGAAATAAGGGATCAGGATTCCATTTACCCACGTGATGAAACCAAACACAAAAAAAAGTATACCCAGTATGGTCAGAGGATATAAATAAGACTTTGCTGATCTCATAAAATGTTAGTTAAGTGCCTGCATTTTCAGTGGGGTATTTTTTTGCCAGGTGAAAAATTTCCTGGTTAAAAACTGCAAAGGCCTCTTCCCATTTTTTTGCTTCGTCGGGTTTATAATCGTAAAACCCTTTCAGGTTATGAATACCGCGGCCACCGGTCTCCACAATATTCTGCATCACCTCCGGTACAGAATCGTTGTTGCTTAGTGACGGAAACAGATTGTTCAAAATAACAGAATTGTCTTTGAGCCCGAGGAAATCAAGCCTCCTGAATATCCCCACCAGCGTCATCCATGATCCTGCATCATACCGGAATGCTTTATCGATATCTTCCATGGAAGCATCTCCTTTTTCCTGTATGGCAAGCCCTTCCCTGTAAACAGCGTACATCAGGCGGTTGGTTATAAATCCACGAATATCCCTGCGGAGTAAAGTAGGCTCTTTGCTCCAATACAACGTTGCAAGCTGGCATACCCATTCGGCACAGGCTGGTGATGTTTCCCTGCCGCACGTCACTTCTAAAAACCGGGTCATGTAAGCCGGCTCAGCCCAATGAATCCCAAGGAACCTTTCAGGGTTTACAACGAATTGTTGAAGGTAACTGATCGGGATAGCAGAAGTATTGCTTGCGATGATTGTATCTGCACTAACTACTTTGGCTGTCTTTTGATATACTTCTTTTTTTATTTCCATCACCTCAATGATGCACTCCATCACCAGATTGCAATTGCTGAGGGCATTGAAATCTTCACTGACTTCGAGCCTCTTTATATATTCATCTACGGGCGCAGTCAGCAGGCCGGTACACCTGCTGTGTTGCAACTGGCCGATGATACGGTCAAAGACGCCGTCCATATCCTGCGGCAATGGTGCGATAGCTACAACGGTATGGCCCGACAACAGAAGCGAAGCAACGATGCTGCTGCCCATCAAACCGATCCCGATTACACCCACCTTTATATCTCCTGTGATGTTGTTGCTTTTTGCCATGCTGTCTTACTAAGAAACCTGAAGAATACAATCTATTTCTACCTTTATGCCTTCAGCCAATACAGCTTGAACAGTAGTCCGGGCTGGTTTAATTCCCGTGAAGTACTCTGCGTAAACGGCATTGTATCTTTCAAAGTCATTGATGTCTGAAAGGTGTACAGTTGATTTAACGGCATTTTCCATTGAAGCACCGGCAGCTTCGGCAATGGCTTTAATATTATCAAGCGTACGCCGGGTTTCTTCTTCTATGGTGCCGAGAATGAACTTCGAGGTTTTGAAATCAACGGCGGCCTGCCCGCTTATAAATAAAAAGCCGTTGGCAATAATGCCATCCGAATAGGCCCCGGTCACAAAGCCGGCCTCTCGATCCGGATGGCGAATTTGTTTTTTATCCATATTGTTTTATTAGAACAGGAAGATAAACAAAGACATCTGTTATTCCGGAAATAAGCAGCACATTTAGCTAATTTTATGTCTTATACATCCGGGATGTAGCTGATGTTTTTACTATTTGGAACCTTTACGGGAAACAAAAATATATGTAAGCGAATTCATTTAGTAGAACTATCATTTGCATTTATAATACAATCTTTCATAAAAACAGACGCGAAATGTAGTACATTTCGTATATCATCTTAAGGTCAGTGTAAAAAATATAGAATGAAATCCATAGAAAGACGCTTACCGCAGGAAATCGACAAATCATTCATCGTTTTCAATGAGGTGGGGCCTTATTTTCCTTATCCGTGGCATTATCATCCGGAGTACGAACTGGTAATGATCAGGAAAAGTTCCGGACGCCGGATGGTGGGTGATCACATTGGCCATTTTGAAGAAGGAGACCTGGTGTTTATGGGCCCACGCATCCCACATGTATGGGTGAATGATCCTGACTTTGTTGAAGGAAGAAAAGACTACCTCGCCGAAGCAGTTGTGATTCAGTTTGTGGACAATTTTTTGGGCCAGTCATTTATGCAGATCCCGGAGATGGAGGAATTTCGACATTTTTTAAGAAATTCCGACCGCGGAATGGTGATCAAAGGTAAAGCACGTGAAAAGATTAATATTCTGATGGAAGAGATGTTACCCAGCAACGGGTTGCGGCGCCTTTCATCTTTACTGTGCATTTTTGATATTCTTTCAGCGTTGAAAAATTCAGAATATGAAATGCTTGCGAGCCCGGGATCATTGAAGAATACCGATTATAAAACTTCTGATCATTTTAGCCGGATCAACGAATACATCATGCGGAATTTTCACGAGGATATATCTTTACCGGAGATAGCGGCTGTAGCCAATATGGCGGTGACGACATTCTGCAATTTTTTTAAAGAGCACTACCGGGTGACGTTCGTCGAGTATTTAAACCGGGTGAAAATTGGTCATGCGTGTAAATTGATTTCCGAAAAAGAGGTAAATGTGGTGGAAGCGGCATATAAGTCAGGCTACAATAACCTGGCTAACTTCAACAAGCAGTTCAAAAAATTAAAAAATATGACGCCCAGCGAGTACAGGAAGATGCTGGAGCTGCAAACATAGGATTGAAGCGTATTGGTTTACGTCCAATCATTTACCGGTTTAATTAGGTTATTTGCATAAATGCCTTTCGGTTGATATTCCTACCTTTACACCAGACCTATTATTTCCAGCCTGTGTATACAATTGAAAACGAAGCAAGCATTGACAGCCCTGCCTTGCTGATCTACCCGAACATTGTGCGAAAGAACATAGCCGCTGCTATTAAACTGGCCAATAGTGCGGCGGTGCTGCGGCCGCACGTCAAAACACATAAGCTACAGGAAGTAACCGCCATGCTGCTGGAGGCCGGTATTACCAAATTTAAATGCGCTACGATCGCCGAAGCGGAAATGCTGGCTATGGCCGGGGCCAAAGACGTGTTGCTGGCTTATCAGCCTACGATGACGAAAGCAAAACGACTGCTGGCTTTAACGCAAAAGTTCAGAGATGTACTTTTTTCCTGTGTTGTTGATAATGAAAAAACAATTTATGAATTATCATCCATTTTTGAGGGGTTGGTTTTACCCGTGTATATTGACGTAAACGTGGGTATGAACCGAACCGGCATTTCAGTTGAAACCGTTTATCCCCTTTTTCGTGTTTGCCTGGCGCAGGAAAACATCCATTTAGCGGGCCTGCATGCCTACGAGGGCCATATCCACGATCCGGATATTAACATCCGGAAAAAGCAGGCTGACGCAGCTTTCGCCCTGGCAGGCAGCGTCAGGGAATTGTTGCAGAGGGAACTGCCTTATCCGTTGAAAATAGTCATTGGGGGTACGCCAACTTTTCATTTATATGCCCACCACCCGGATACCGAGGTAAGCCCCGGAACATTCGTTTTCTGGGATGAGGGCTACCGGTCGGCAATGCCGGATCTTCCTTTTACAGTAGCGGCGGTTGTTATGACAAGGGTAATATCGAAAACAGATGATCATACCCTATGCGTGGACGTTGGTCATAAATCCGTTGCTTCGGAGAATCCCTTCCCAAGGATTAGATTCTTAGATAAGGACGATATACGCCCCATCAGCCATAGCGAGGAACATATGGTTGTTTCTGTGCCGGATGCGGGCCGATATATTATTGGTGAAGTATGGTATGGGTTTCCCTATCATATCTGTCCTACCGTTGCGTTGTATGATTCAGTTTACGTGGTCGAAAACCAAAGAGCGGAAAAAAAATGGAAAGTTATCGCCAGAGACCGGTCGATAACTGTTTGAACCGTTAGCAACCTTATAGGTCGGCAACCTATAAGGTTGGACTATTTGATATTTTCATTTTTTGTAAGCCATTTCTTTGCTTCACCGGTAAGTTCAATCCCTTTTATAATCTCCGGCCGGAAAGGCTCCCTGGTGGGTCGCCATGAGGTGTGCAGAAAACCAAGTAACCTGTTGTTAGATATACTTTGCGCGGCAAACCGCACGTTGCCCATCATGTTTTCATCTTTTGCCTTTTCGGTAGCACTTACATAATAGGTACCACAGGGAACCTGGTCAAATCCTTCTTTTTCCAATCGTAAATACGTTCTGATAATTTTATGCTCCGGGTTGTTAAACTCCATGCCGTAATACCAGTTGGATTGCAACACCGACTTAGGCATTTTCCTGAAAAACATTTCTTCGTTTTCCCATGCGTAGTCAGACCATATCCACGGGCGTACACCCCCTTTTTCCACTTCTTTCACAAAAAAGTAAAAGTCCTTCCACCATTGTTCACCATGCCTGACGATTGCCACATTTAAAAACCGTTGGTTCTGCGCGTTTTCCTCATCATATCCAAGGTGAAAAAACCGGGGTTTATTAAAAAGAGAGATCACTTCTGCGATAAGCTCACTGCAAACCTTATAGTACGGTGGTGTAGATACCATGCGTGAGTAATCCCGGAGCCACTGATCATGACCGGCAGAAAAATTAAGCTTCGGAATTGGCTCCAGGCCCATCTTTCGCATTTTAGCCAGTTCCGTTCTTAACCGTGAAGTGGACCATGCATTCCGAACGGCTATCTCCGGGTGGCTTTCATATCTAACAGCGTCCCCTAAATCAATCACCACCATATTCATCCCGTTAGCTACCATCGTTTTCAGCGCGTCGTCCCACAACGCTTCACTGATATTTAATTCATCGTGCCATATCCGTACCCTGTGGTTGGTGTCTTTATCGTCTTTAAGCCGGTCATGATCTTCCCACATATTAAAGCTTAAGTGCAGGAGCGATCCCCAGATTTTTTCTTTTGGGGCAAACACCGATGGTACTGCCTGTAGCAAACCAGGAATAGAAGTGGCAATGCCTGCCGCCCCGATACTTTTGATAAAATTTCTCCTGTTCTTCATGACTCAGTGATTTTGATGATGATAACCAGGGCACCCGCCGCAATTACATATGAATTCGGGCATAACTGCACTGCATCCAACTGCCCCGGCTGAATACCCTTCGGCAGTGACACCTGCAATCAAAAATAAGGGTAACAAAAGCCTTCCCCTGTAACTTTTATTTACATTTACAATACTATTATTCACATGCATATCTCGTCGCTGGTTTTATTAATTTTCCTTCCGGCGGCTACCTTAACTTTATGATCATCCGTCAAACACATAGTCATGCATGAAATCAGGAGACGCAGTTTTATCAAAGATATCAGCATTGCTGGCGCAGGCCTGGCTCTGTCACCAATGCCTTTTTCTTTCCGTGGTAAAATCAGTAATGCTCCGGTTAACATAGGCATTATCGGTTTGGATACCTCGCATAGTACCGGCTTTACAAAGTTGCTGAACGCACCCGATGCAGATCCGCTGTTTAAAGGGTACCGCGTTGTTGCGGCTTATCCCAAAGGAAGCAGTTCGATCGAGAGCAGTTCCAGCCGTATCCCCCAATACACGAAAGAAGTGCAGGCACTGGGCGTGGAAATTGTTTCTTCAATTGATGAAGTGTTAAGCAAAGCAGATTGCATCATGCTGAACACCAACGACGGGAGAATGCATGTAGAACAGGCTTTGCCTGTGATGAAAAGCGGCAGGAGAATGTTTATTGACAAACCTTTATCAGCTTCTCTCGCCGGCGTGCTTGCTCTTTTTAATGCTGCGGAAAAATATAAAGCGCCTTTTTATACATCGTCATCCATGCGGTACATGGAAAATGCTGCTGAATTAAGACCCGATAAAATAGGAAAGATTTCTGGCGTAGATACATACAGCCCGGCATCCCTTGAAAAAACCCATCCTGATCTGTTCTGGTATGGCATGCATGGTGTAGAAATGCTGTTTACCCTTATGGGCAGCGGGTGCAATCTTGTCTCGAGAATACAAACAAAAGATGCTGAACAGGTGACCGGCACGTGGAAAGATAATCGTATTGGCACTTTCAGGGGAACACGGACGGGGCCACACAAATACGGAGGTACCGTGTTTGGGGAAAAAGAGATCGTCACCATTCAACCGGCTAAGGGTATGAATGTTTTGCTACAGGAGATTATCCGTTTTTTCGACACGGGGCAGTCACCGGTGGCTGCACAGGAAACCATAGAGATCTACGCTTTCATGGAAGCTGCCGACGAAAGCAAGCGGAAAGGAGGAGCTGCAGTGAGTATCGACGCAACGCTTCAAAAAGCAAGGAAACAATTAGCTGTAAATAAGACGGCGGGGATGTAAGCGGTCCATTAAATATTTTACAGCTTTGGGAATTCCTCCGGGAGGTATATTTTCCGCCGGCAATAGGTACAAAGGTTAAACACACGATCTCACTACTGTCTCCTTATATAGCTTACTTAAATATTGATCGTTATGGGCTTCATGGCTGCCTTTGCAGCTGCTTCTATCCCTGTCAATGTTTTAATCATCTTACCTTCTCCTACCTGGACGGTATAAACGCCGGCGCTGAAAACAGCCGGCTGAAAGGTATTGCCTTTTATGCGGATGACGGAAACAACTGAGCTGCCTGTTGCATCAAGAATTCTAACGACCTGGTCGGGTTTGTTTATTTTCAAAAGAGGCAAAAAGGCAACCGGTTTTCTTCCATCATTATCCGTTTGTAAAATGGTTAAAGGCCATCCGGGAAACTGGTCGCCGGCTGTGGGTTTATCTTTGTCCACCAGGAACCGGTATGCTTCCATTTTAATCGTTCTGCCGTTGGTGTCGAATGTGATGATGCCGAAGCCGGAGGATTTATTCTGCGCCCTGATGTAGCGGTTTTTGTGTTGAAAGTCATCCTTTGGGTTGCCTACTGCATAAACGTAATTGTTGTTTCCGAAAATATCTTTATAACAGCCTGTATTGGGCAGGCCATGAGCGGGCCGGTCGGTATAGGGTGCGTTTACCTGGTCTGGCTGTCCCCACCGAATGTACCCGGTGGAAATCGCGGGTGTGCAAAACGTCCAGCCTGCGTCTCTTTTTTCGTCTAAACTGTACTGCACGACGAATGGCAGGTGTTGGTCCCCGTTAATGTGAAAAGCAGCCGCTTTCCTGATCAGTTTAAGTGCCTCGTCGCGTTTTTGTTTTGGCCATCCGGCAGAATCCATGTCTCCATACAGAAACATTTTATCATCCCCGTGATGCGTGCCTACATTTGCAAACAAGGTTTGTGAAAGCAACACTTTCATATCGGCGCCCGTCCAGTCATTAACCCAATCTTCCAGAAACTGCATCTGCCGTGAACCGAGCATTTCCAGGTTAGGGTCTTCCAGCTCATTTTCACCAATGCGCTCTTTTATGTGATCTATCCGGCCCGGACCTTTTCGAACCACATGCGGGCCGGATTTAAACATCCGGTCGCTTATGATGGCGAAGCTTACTCTCCCATATAGCAGGTCTGTGTACCAGGGCCTGATACCTGAAGACAAAGCATCGGGATGCGCGGGTTCAGGCAGGTGGCCGCACTGGGTGAGCATTACTACATTAACCATACCAGGCGTTTGTACATATCCCCCATGGGCATCCCGGGATTTCTCCCAATCTTCAAAGGATATCCTTATTCCACCCTCTCCCCACAGGTTCCCCTGGAATACATCATGATCGTCGGGTGTGCAAATAACAGGTCTGTCACGCATTACTTCCATGAATGCCCAGCCAAACATATACCATTTCCCGAGATAGCTCAGGATCGCATTTGCTTCCGGCTGGCGCTTGATCGGATATCCCCCGTTGTTTTCATAGAGCTGATCGCCGGAGAAATATAAAATATCAGGATCGTGCTTTTTCAGATTATTTACCAGCGGGTTATAAGGGAATGCCAGAGACGCCTGGCAGGTTAACCCTCCAAACCTGAGGGGCCTGCCAACAGGCTCATGGCGTATACGGCCATCGTACGTGTGAACTTTACCGTTATTTGCATATCTCAATTGATAAGGCACATCCCCCGCAGGCTTCCAGTCAGGCAAACGAAAATGAGCTGTGCATGCGGCCTTATCTATGGGTGTGGAAGACACCTGTTTCCATGAATTGCCACTCTTCAAAAAGAGCTGAACTTCCTGCGTGTCCCTGATCCCCAAAGGGGGCATCTGGGCAACCATATTTAAAGTGCCTTTTGAAAGCGTATGCATGGACCAGAGTACCGGGCCAAAACTATTTTCCGTTTTAGTGATGATCTTTGATCCTGTAAGTGAAATGTTTTTAAACCAGAATGTATCAGCGCCCGTGTGCTCAAAATTATTTACCAGAGCGATCAACCCTGAAATATCGGAATCCGTTTTCCAGGAAACGGATGCTGAACCTGCTTTGCTTTTGCAGGTTAACAACAATTCTGTTGTCAAGCCCCTCTGTTCCCCTTTTAATGTCAAATTAAATTCCTGGTAATCGAACCCCGCAGGCAGTGGAGCCGATTTGTTGCTGATGAAAAGGGTACCTTTTGTCGAGATGCCCGCATTGATGCCCGTACCAAAATAACAGGCCGATTTGGCATCCGGATCAAGGTCGTCTTTTATGCCGATCGTAAAACCGGTTGATCCACCCCTACCTGTAACAGACGTTTTCAATAAGCCTGCATCTGTAGAAATAATCAGGTCGCCTGCTTCCCTGCTAATCACTGCGGTCAGAATATTCACCCGCGAATATCTTTCTACGCCAATGCATTCAATTCTCCCGTCCTTCACTCTCCAGTCTTCCATAGGTATGGCCCAATAATCTTCTCCTATCCACACGCGGTCATTGGTTGAGGACAGTTTATCTTTAAAAACAGGTGCACGCTGCTGTAATGGAGATTTTTTGAAGGCTGAAAGCAGCCTGGCATAAGAAAAGACAAGGGCAGCAGAAGTGATTCCAAGTCTTTTTAAAAATGTGCGCCGTTGATGATCAGTCATTAAACAATCAGTTTATTAAAGTTATTAAAACACCAAAAATGGTGGAAAAGTATGTCGTAGCCCGAAGCGGCCAGGCGGATGCGGCACTGCGCGAGGCTCCAGTTTACACTGTATCTTCGAACGCCACCTCCTTCATACTACTCACTACCCACTCCATACTAATCACAACCAACTACCCACTCCAAACTACTCTACGTGCCCTCCCGGGAAACCACCTGCTGGCGATATCATTTCTTTTCCCAGGTTATCTTCTCTGTTGCCTGCGTGGCTGAAAGAAGGTAATCTAAAGGCCATGCCACCGCTGGCTAAAACAGAAGCTTTAAGAATTGCCTGCGTGATTAATCACTGAACATTTCCTTGATTTTCATTTCTAATGTTTTTTATCATACTTACTCAAGTTTCGCAGTTAAAACCCGTTAAAATTACTTTGTGTGCGGGAGATATGAATTCAGGTATTCCCTTCACTTCCCCAAGCCGGCAACAGAAAATTTGCATGTATATAGCAATTCAAATGCATTATACAAACTCAATATGCTAATTTCATACTTATCAATAAGCTCCTGCTTAGCTTCCATTGAAATATGGACAGCATAATGTGGCAGATAAAGCAAGAAAGGCTTTTTCTTACTTCGTGTTATAAATGCTTCCGCTTCGTCTGTTAACCGGTCAGTCAAGTATTCCCCTTTTTGGCCTTTTTCAAGGCCTGGGACCGTCCGGCGCGGGTTCTTATCATTGATATAAGGATAAAAATAGGCGGCAGGTGTGCCTGAATGATCGCCACCAAGGTTAACATCAAAACCTTGTCGTTCAGGATCAAAGCCAACGCCACCTAAGTGCCACTTTCCAATGGTTGCAGCTATATAGCCCGCTGGTTTCAGAGCTTCTGCAATCGTTATTTCTTTCAAGGGAAGGTGCTGAAGTGATGAGGCAGGGAGCAGTTTTTGAGAAGCTATATCCGGGCGGCCCCGCAGCCAATCGGTAATTTGCAGGCGGGCAGGATATTTGCCTGTTAAAAGGGCTGCCCGTGTTGGAGAGCAAACGGGGCTGGCCGCATATGCGTTAGTAAATTTCATGCTTTGCAAAGCAAGTTTGTCAAGATTAGGCGTATGGTAATAAGTACTTCCATTGAAACCGACATCTGCCCATCCGATATCATCAATCAGAATTAAAACAAAGTTTAAAGGCTTCTTAGGAAGACGCGCTGTTTTTTTCTCCCTTGGTGTGTTACTCTGGTTAAAAATTAACAGCCATAACAGGCATACCTGAAGTACTAATTTTGATATCATAATGTTATTTCTTGTTATTTGCACTTTCCCAGTAATCCGGGATTTATATGAATTCGACTTTACTGTTTAAATGCAGATTCGATTTCATCAAGTGAAACACTTAACACTTTTACAGCAATTTGATTGAGTTCTGTTTTATCACCAATAAAATGAAAAACACTATGTTTATGAAAAAGCTTTGCCTGAGGTTTCAGGAAAGCGGCAGGAGAAACGCTCTCAATTTCATAAAAAGGCCCCAACTGGCTTCCATCCTCAAGAGGGCCATCATTATAAGCATTTACTGCATCGCCAACTAATGGATCTTTTTCTGTAGTCCATTCCTGGTTCAAATAAGTTCCCTTATTATCTACATCAAAAGAGGAAATGGTGAGTATACTTTCACCATCATAGCTTCCGGCAACCGGTTTAGCCCGACCAAGAGCAATCCCTAATTTTCCGCGGGACTTCCCATCTGCCTTAAAGTAGAGAGTGCCATTTTGGTAGGTTACCCTGTTTGCCGGTATTTGTCCGAAATAATCAGTTGTAGCTACTTTACCGGTAGCATTTTCAATATAAGGAATTACAATTACCATTTTAGAAGAGACTGAGAACATATTTAGGTTCCACATACATGGAGTTCCAGTCTGTCCTGTCCACTCTATATCACTCGTATTTGTAAGTGTATTATTCGTTTCAAAGCCTACCGATTTTACGTTTTTACTTAAATCTATACCTAATGCTTTTTCTATATCTGCGATTTCCAGAATTTTTACATCGCGGTCTATCCTCAGTTTCAATAGTGTTCCTGCATAGTTTTGCAGGGACATGTCTTTTGACATAGACACTGCTTTTTTGTTAGCCGAATGCAGTGTCCAGCTTTCCGTATCAAAAGCTGGAGGAGTATGCCAATTTTTAAACTCCATTTTTGTTCCCGGTTTAAAAAAGATAGAATATTTTCCACCTTCAGGACCCAGCCATAGCCTGTCTTCTCCTCCATAACCATTCATATGCGGATCCGGAGCTCCATCAAAGGCCTTGTAGTTGATCCATCCAAAACTTTTCCCCTTAGGTCCATCTGCCGTTGAGGAAAATACTTTACCCTGGTATGTAGCTGAAACGATCACTTGTGCATTCCCGCCATTATTTCTTAGAACAACAACACTATCTTTACTTCTCAAAAATTCGAGGTCGTAGCCAAAACTACCTTTATCGAATTTGCCCATTTGGGTTAGCTTATCTTCCTTATTTCCTGTTTGGCAAGAGCTAATGAAAGTTACTGCCATAGCAAGAATTATTAAGTTTTTTACTTCAACCATAATATTATTTAATGTGAAATTTCCCCATTGAAAGGCAATAAATCTGCTGTTCCGCCCGTAAAACTTCCTGGGAGCAAGGAGTAATATTTATATGCTTTGATTTATCTACCCTTAATATCATTCACTCCAGTTCATCTTTCGCAGACAGCTGAAGATACAATGGATGATGTTCTCCTAATATCAACACGCTCCTTTCATGACATCGGATACCTTCGGAAGGTATCATCCCAATTATTTCCAGACAAAATCTTGAATAGCTACTGTCGGATGAAAGTCTCCAAATCATTGAGTATTATGAGTAAATGTATAAAATAAAAATTAGCAAAAAAGCAGTTAATAATCTTCACTTCTTCAGAAGGTAATATCGCATAATAGAATGGTAAAAAGAAATATTAACCTGTTATTTAAAAGGTGATATTTATCCTTCTGATAAACAGCACCCACGTTGCAGTTTGCCAGATATACTAAAAATTTTTAAATTAAGAGGTAAATAGAAAATCTATAGGGATCATCTTAAGGAACTAAGACGAAATAGATAAGTACGAAATAGAAAATTTTGATAAGTCTCCTTGATAAGTTTAAAGTCAGATTAGTTATGAGGGTATGTTTAAGTTATAGTTCAATGTTCAGTAAGGTGAAGAGCATTTTGAGTTTGAAATTTGTCTTATTGATATTTTGTTTCAATTCCTTCAATCTAATTGCTCAGGATTATTCGGTTAAGTCAATTTCGCTTTTTGATGGAATAACTCTTAATGGTTGGAAAACTACGAATCCAGATGATCGGCACCTCTGGTCAGTAACCGACAGTGTTATTACCTGTAGTAATGATAACAAAAGAATTGAAGCAAATACTTACCTACAGACAGAAAAGGAATATGAAGACTTTGAATTCCGATGTCTGTTTCGTTTATCCGGTGAACATAAGACTGGTTTAATTAACAGCGGCATACAGTATCGTTCCAATGTAGTTAACAGGGTGATGATTGGATATCAGGCGGATATTGGCAACGGGTATTGGGGGGATCTTTATGATGAGCATCGCCGGGGTAAATTGGTAGAGGGCGATCTACGGACGCTAAGGCACCTGCTAAATGAGGATGGCTGGAATAGCTATATCATTCGGGTGAAAGATAATCATCACGAATTGTACATCAACGGAATTAAAACCTGTGACTACATAGAAAAGGATCCGGCAATACCTGCAAAGGGTGTAATCGCACTTCAAATCCATAGTGGCGGTATAGCAAAGGTTCAATACCGTGATATCACTATTACGAAATTGTAATGGGGCTATTGCAAATTTATTGCAGTACAGTCACATCGATAATATGTTCTTCAAAAGATAATGACAATGAAACTTTTTGTTTTTTTATTTATAAGTCTATCTTTCCTATTCACTACTATTTGTTTTGCTCCGTATAATGAAAAGAGAACTCATGGTGATCCTAATGAATTAAGGACACCTGAGGATGAACAGGCTGGATTTAATTTACCCGATGACTTCGTCATTGAACTCATTGCTAGTGAACGGGACGGTGTTGTAAACCCTATCGATCTTACGTTTGATGATGCTGGCAGGCTGTGGACTCAAACAGCTAAAATGTATCCACTGGATCCTATAGCTGAAGTTAAATGGCATGATTTATTAAGACTTATGGATGATACAGATGCGCAGAAAAATCACCCAAGCTTTAAACGCATCCTCGATTTGTATAGAGGTAAAACTAAAGGAGTTGACAAGATACTTGTAATCACAGATTTTTACGGTTCTGATAGGCACCCAAAAACCACTGTTTGGGCCGATAGTCTTACTATTCCTATGAGCATTTTACCTTATAAGGACGGTGTTTATGTGGCACAGGGTTCGGAGCTTTTTTTTCTTAACGATTCAAATAAAGATTCAAAAGCCGATCAACGGATTCCTTTGTTGACAGGCTTTGGCTTTGTAGATACCCACACAATGGCACATGTACTTACAAGAGGGCCAGGCGATTGGATTTACTTTAGTCACGGTGCTCTTAATAAAGGAAAAGTCACTTCTTTAACCAGTGATGCTAAAGTGAATATCAATTACAGTAAAATCGCACGCTTTTCATTAGATGCAAAGAAAATTAACCTGGTAACTTCCGGCCTGAATAATATCTGGGGCTTTCAATTACGTAATACCGGTCAATGGTATGCAACGGAGGCAAATGATAAAGGCTTTTCAATTGTTCCTATGGAGCCGGGAACGGGATTCCCTGGTATTGGAAATGACCGTTTACACATGTATCAACCGTGGATGCCTGAACTTCACAAATTTCGTGTTGGTGGCACGGGAATTTCAGGAGCAGCATTTGCTGATGATATTTCGGGCTCATTCCCTTCGGAATGGAAAGACATAGCTTTACTTGCAAACCCTATAACCAGTACAATTAATGCCGTAAAGATTGTGCGAAACCCTGATGGCACAGTCACTGCAAAACACCTTTCTGATCTGCTTACCTCTGAAGATAAATTTTTTCGCCCGGTGAATATTGAATTTGGTCCTGATGGCTGCCTGTATGTGGCAGATTGGTATGATAAGGTTATTTCCCATAATGAAGTTTCCAGAACTGATCCTAATCGCGATAAATCATATGGACGTATCTGGAGAATCCGGCATAAGAAACAGAAGTCATATGTAATTCCAAATTTCTATAAGATTAGAACCGAAGAACTGGTTGAATACCTTAAGTCACCTTCGCTCTGGATGAAACGTTCAGCGTGGCATCAGATCAGCGACCGTCCGGCAAATGAAACCAGGAAATTAGCTTCGTCTCTTGTCGTTTTGGCAGGTGATAAATCACAGGATCAAATTACCCGCATCCATGCGCTGTGGTCGTTAGAAGGAATCAAACATTACAATGAAAAGCTAATGACTGATCTGTTGTCTGCACATGACGATGATTTACGCCGTGAAGCGGTTCGTTCCTTAATTTCTTTTTCTCTTGATCCTGCACAAACTGCAAAAATTTTTAGCATTTTGATAGAAGATCCTAACCCGATGGTAAGGTCTCAGGTTCTGCGAACTATTTATGAAATGGGAAATGCCGATACTTCTACGATTGATATTTTGGTGCATGCAAGTAAGCCTGAGCTTCCTGGTAACGAAATGGGAGGCGCTTATGAGCGAAAATTTGAACGTTACCTTGCTTTAAAGGCATTAGAAAAATATCAAAAACAACTACAGACATATTTGAAAAGTAACAGATCTTCTCATCATCCTGTAACTAATTTGTTATGGGCCGCTCAGGCATTACCAAAGGACTTGAGGGAAAAGAAATTTCTTAGTCTCTGGCCATCCGCCAATATGAGTCAATTAGATGAATCCACTTTTATTATGATCAGTAAAATGCTATCCAATAAAAGCATATATAATACTGTGAAGCCTGTTTTTCAAAATTTATCAAATGCAATAACAAACCTTCAATTGGCATTAAAAAACCAGCAGCAGGTTCAATCTGCCCAATTATCTTCTATTTTGGAGATTCCAGTACAACAAGCATTAAAAAGTTATTCCGAAACTGATAGACAAATTGCTTTAGATGCCATTGCACGTTTGAACATTAAGTCATCACAGGTTCCTATTGTTTCAATGATCAATCATAAAACATCTCCTGGCACCCTTAATCTTGTATTAAAGGCACTTGAAAATAATCCTCAAACAAATAAAAAGTATTTTATACGCATTTTAGAAAATGACAATTTCGATTACAGTTTACGTATTTCAGCACTGAATAGTCTTTCAAAAGCAGATTCAGTTATTGCTTTAGATAAGCTGGAAAAATTGATACCCAAAGCTACTTATGAGCAGAAAAAAACACTGGTTGATATTCTGTCAGGTTCGAGCCAGGGCTCAAAGCTATTGTTGCATGTTTTTAATAAAAAAATCATTAATATCGAAAGCTTTAATATTTCTGCGGCCGAGAGGATTTATAATGGCAACCTTAACAAAAAGGTAGCAAAAGTTCTTGTAGAACAAGCAAGGAAACAAGATGAGATAGAAAGAAGAGCACGCATCAATAAGCATGCTAAATATCTGTCGTTTTTACAGAAAGAACGAGGCAATGCCGAAAAAGGGAAGGTTCTCTTTCAGAGCACATGCCTGATGTGTCATAAGGTGGGAGATAAGGGGCAGGATATTGCTCCTGCACTGGATGGCTCTTCAACAAGAAATAACGAAGCTTTACTTACTGCGATTCTTAATCCTGATGCAGCGGTAGAAGGTGGCTATGCATTGTATCGGGTTACCAGAAATGACAACAGCACTGTAGAAGGATATCTATATAATAAAAACGAACGGGGAACCACTATTGCTTTTATGGGAGGCGGTAAAATTTTTATTGAAACTGCCGGTATCAAGGATCAGGGCTTCCTTGGAAACCGATCATTTATGCCAAAAGGGTTAATTGATGGTTACACCGACGACCAGGTTGCAGACCTGTTCGCTTACATTCGTACTTTAAAATAAACCGCTGATATCAATTTCAAAAAAGTGTAATTATGGTCAGGCATTTTGGAGTATTCAAATTTAAGGATGTAACCTCGCAGGAACAGATAACGGAATGCTTTCAAATAATGAATGGTATGGTCGGTAAGATAGACGGACTTATAGATATGGAGTATGGCTCCTATAATAGTCCGGAAGGGTTAAATGAAGATTTTACACATGGTTTTATAATGACGTTTGATTCCCCTGATTCCCGTGATGCGTATCTTCCGAATCCTGTTCATGAGAGAGTGAAAGAATTAGTTGTTCCGAAACTTGAGCGGGTAATTGTTTTTGATTTTGAAATGCCGAAACAGATCAAACAATAAAGATGCAGGGAGACTATAAGTGTATTGTAATGCTTGGATGTTTTGATACTAAGGAGGAAGATTTTACATTTCTGTATAATTGTCTAACATCACACAATGAAAATATTATATCAATAAATACAGGAATAATGGGAACGACTAACAATTTCCCGGTAGATTTTGAATCATACGTTGTAGCTAATGAAGGAGGTCATTCAATCGAAGATTTAAGGAAGAAAAGAGATCGCGGACACGCAGTAGCAATAATGGGCGCCGGAGCTGCGAAGATCATTGGTAAAATAGTTCATGAAAAAAAAATCAAGGCTGCAATTGGAATGGGCGGGGGAGGAGGAACTTTTATTGCTCTTACCGCGATGCAGGAAATTCCATTGGGGATACCTAAGCTTTGTCTATCAACGTTGGCTGGTAAAGATATTTCCAGGCAAATTGGCAGCAAGGACATTACATTAATGCCTTCGATTGTAGACGTCGCAGGACTAAATAGCATCAGCAGACCTTTGATCCGGTAGGCTGCGGCAGCTATTAGCGCAATGTCAAATATAATTTATACGACTGAGTACCATACCAAAGGTAGTATTGCAATAAGCATGTTTGGAAATACCTCTGTTTGTGTGGACAAATGCAGTGAAGTTTTGAGGTTAAAAGGATATGAAGTTTTTGCTTTTCACGCAAACGGTGTTGGAGGCAGGACGATGGAGTCACTGATCCGGGAAGATTGTTTTGATGCCGTTTTAGATATCACGACTACTGAATTAGCCGATGATTTACTAGGAGGAATTTGCAGTGCAGGACCTGATCGGTTAAACGCAGCCGCCGGGTTTGGAATTCCGCAAGTAGTGGTGCCGGGTTGTTTAGATATGGTTAATTTCGCCCAATTGGATACTGTACCTGAACAATATAAAAATCGTGAATTATATAACTGGGCTCCTGATGTAACGCTAATGAGGACAAACAAAGAAGAAAATAAAATTTTGGGCGAGCGGCTTGCAAATAAATTAAATTCTTCTAAGGCACCAGTTTCCATTTTATTACCAGCTAAAGGAATATCGCAGATAGATTCAGAAGGCGGCGTATTTTACCGTCCCGAAATTGATCAGGTTTTATTTAATTCCATAAAAGAGAATATTAAAGGATCAGTGAAAGTTATTGAAGTTGATGCGCATATCAATGATGAAAATTTTTCACGAATGTTAGTTAAAGTATTGCTGGACATGATAGAAACGCCATCATTCTTTTAGATATATAATTGCAAAGCAAAAAAAATAGCACATTAATTCAATTAAAAGTCATTAAAGGATAGTAGTGAAAATACCACATAAGTAAATATTAATATGGCGAACAAATGGACGGGAAAAGGAAATCCTTATACAAGGCAGGAAGCAAGAGACCGTTTACAATATATATTGAATCATAACATGGCAATTATAGCTGCAGGTGCGGGAACAGGCATCAATTCTAAATTTATTGAGAAAGGCGGTGCAGATTTAATTATCATTTATAATTCAGGCCGGTTCGGGATGTCTGGATATGGCTCTACCGGAGGTTTAATGGCCTATGGAGACGCGAATGCTGAAACACTGAGTATAGGTGAATTTGAAGCATTGCCTGTAGTTGAAGAAAATCCCTGTGATATGTGGTGGGGTGCATGGATCTGATCCTCGCAGAAGAATGTGGCCTCAATTAACAAAAGTGAAGGAAATGGGTTTCTCATGTATAAATAATTTTCTTACGCATTGTATAGTTGATGGAAAATTTAGAAATGTTCTCGAAGAAAGAGGCATGCATTTTTGTAAGGAAGTTGAAATGGTTGGGTTGCCGAATAAAATGGATTTATTCTCCATAGTGTATGTAGCTAAACCTGCGGAAGCAATGGCTATGGCTGAAGCAGTTGCCGATGCTATCATTTAGCATGTTGGAACAACAATCGGCGAATCAGTTCGAGTTATTGATGCTACTTGTACTATGGAGAAAGCTTAGTGTGACGAAAAAGATTATTGAAGCAGGAAAAGAAGTAAATCCTGATATATTTTTTTCGCATGGCGGACCTATCAATACACCCGATGACGTACGCACAAATGCTTGATTATACAAAGGCACATGGATTTGTCGGGGATTCTCCCGTGGAAAGGATGGCTGTCGAAAACTCTTTAACTGATTTAACAAGAAATTTAAATCACTTGCATTGTAAAGTAAGTTAAGTAGTTCATCAAAATCCTGGAAGGCCTTTGCAATTCTATTTGTACAAGTTGCACTTTCTTATGTATGACTGCTGGTAATTTAAAGGCGTTTTATTAGTAAACAATTTAAAATATTTATGAAAGCTGGCGAAGTTGTGAAATCCGCTTTCATAACAGATTTGTTTGCTGCTAATCCGATTTTCAAGTAACAATTTACAAGCTACGCCTACCCTTATTTCACTCAGGAAGTTGGAATATGTTTTTCTGGTTCTTGATTTAAAATATCTGCAAAATGAATTAGGAGTCATATTCGCCACGCATGCAATTTCTTCCGTTTGGATTCTCCGTTTATAATTGATCAGGGAATATTGATATATGGCGTTAATCCTGTCATCTTCTGTTTGTTGGATGTTTGGTTGAAATCCAATTGAAGAAACAAGTTCAATTTCTTCACTGTTTGATATGGCTGAAAGCGCTTGGATAAGTAAAATAATCTTCTCGGTATTTTGGGCAGTAAGCATTTTTTCCATTGATTCTGCAACTAGTTCTCGCGTTTTTCCAATTACCTGAACTCCCCTTTTTGCTTTCTGTAAAATCACTTTAATTGCTTGGTTTTCTGGAAGATCAAGAAATTGAGATCCCCAAAAGTTTTCACAGAAGTGGGCTACCCGTACATCGGGTCTTGTTATAGGAAACTCCTCAAAATATTCTTCATTAAAGCTCCAGTAATGAGGAATTTCAGTACCTATAAGTAATACATCTCCAGATCCGAATAATTTAATATTATCTCCAAGAAATTGGGTTCCATCCCCCTTCTTAAAATGAATCAATTCAATTTCAGGATGATAATGCCAGCGATTATTAATGCAGGGAACCATATCTTGACGGACACTGAATGAGCAGGCTGGATTATTAATTACTTTCAATAACTGAGGTTTCATATGTAGAATCGAAAATTATTGGCTAAAAGGCTTACCTATGTCAGGTCTCTTAGGAGCATTTGAAAAAAAACGGGCACCTCTCCCAATTTTGTTATAATCGCCAATGTCATTTCGTCCCTTTTCTACTAACATTAAAAGCTTTCTTACAATTTTAGGATGGTCTCTTGCGATATCTTTAGTTTCAGAAACGTCGTTTATTAAATCAAAAAGCATAGGGTTTTTTATATCAATCGCATCTTCATTTTTGATCATTTTAGACCAACTAGGAAGCCACGGTGCTTGCACAGGACGTGCACATATTAACTTCCATCGCCCGGAACGTACTGCCTGAAGGTTTGTATGAGCATAATAATAAAAAACTCCTGAAGGGCTTTTAGCGCCATTCTTTCCAAGCCAAAATGACCTGATATCATGCCCATCAATAATTCTATCGGAAGGAATTTTACCCCCTGCAAGTTTCACAAAGGTTGGAAATATATCTAAAGTTGATGCCACTTCATTACAAATCTTATTCTCATGCACTTTACCTGGGGCTCTAATTATAAATGGTACCCGAAAACCCCCTTCCCATGTAGATGTTTTTGCTCCTCTCAATGGATAAGCACTTCCTCCATTTTCCATTTTGATCCACCATGGTCCATTGTCACTGGTATAAATAACGTATGTATTTTCGTCTAATCCTAATTCCTTCAATTTATCCAATATTCTTCCTGTATTATAATCCAATTCCTGAACAACATCTCCATAGAGACCTCTTGGTGACTTACCTGAAAAAGCATCCGAAGCTCCCAGTTTAACATGAGGCATACTGTGCGCTAAATAAATAAAGAATGGACGTTCTTTATTCATTTCCATAAATCCAATAGCTTCATCAGTAAATCTTTTTGTAAGAAGAGAAAGTTTGGCTTTCTGTTCAATCATAGAATCATTTCTTAAAAGATTGACATAATTATCATTACTTGTGGGAGTTCCAAAAAAATAGTCAAAGCCCTGATGAAGCGGCAAAAGATCACGTTCATAAATTTCCTGATTGTGCCCTGCCAGATCCCATTTCCCAAACGCCGCCGTTGTATATCCTACTTCCTTTAACATTTCAGCTATTGTAATTTCATTAAGATCCATTCTTGGATGAATTTCAACGCTGTTCCCTTTTTTAGCAACCCGTAACGGGTAACAACCGGTCATAATTGAGGAACGCGAGGGACCACAAACGGTTTGAGCATAGAAATGGGTAAACTTCATGCCCTCTCTTGCCATTTGATCTATCCTCGGAGTTTTAATTAAGGGTGAACCATAACATCCCAAATCTTCATAACCCTGATCATCGGCCAGAATGATTATAAAATTGGGCTTCTTTCTCTGTTTCATGTTTTTCTCTGCCGGCTTTCCTTCATTATAATCTTTGACTGAAGACCACTCTCCCGCTCTTATTTTTGACGCTGAATAAGCTAGAGTAAAGGCAAACGTACAGCTAATCAGTATGAATGTTCTTAGCATAACAGATTTTACATTTACATAAAAAAGTGTCAATCATATTAATCAATTGCTTTGCGTTTTCATTTCAAACCGAACTAAATGAACGCATCCTTGTGCCTGTTTCATAGATATGCCCCAACCTGGTATGCCTTTTATTAAATGATCCGTAAGATGGGGTCTGTAGAGCCCGGGAGCAGATGGTCGATTTTCCACCTTTCTACTCTTTGTTCCAAAATTCAACCCGTCCGGTGAGTACTCCAGGGAACTACTCTTGGAGGCCAAGGCAGCGATTCCATTTCCATGATTCCAGACCAGTACTTCATGGCTATTGTCAAGCAGTGGCTTAGTATATTTCTGAAATGGGCCCTCCGGAGAACTGGCTATTGCTACTCCCATTCGAGTCTTTTGGGGTCCGGATTTACCATGTATGCGAGATCTGCCTTTATAATAAAGCCAGTATTCGCCGTCCTTAACCAGCATTGACGCATCATCAACCCTGTAGCTGTCGAAAGCTGCCGTATCCTGGCTCACCTCCAAAACAGGCTGATCCGACAACCGCTCAAATGGTCCGTCTGGGCTGTTTGCGACAGCAAGCCCTATCGCTGTAATATCAGAATGTGAGTTACTCTCAAATTTATTTTCAGCATTTCCTGGAGTTGGTTTAACTCCTGTATAATACAAGTAATACTTCCCCTCGGCGTACAGTATGTTTGGCGTAAATACAGCATGTCTGTCAAAAGTTCCCTCGTTGCCTATGCCTAGAGCTTCTCCTTTTTCCTTCCAATTATATCCTTCATCTTCCGATACCGCGTACCATATCGTACCCCAATACCCGGGTTGAACATCTTTGACCTTTGTATACCAGACATAGTATTTGCCATCTACCTTAATTACATCGCTTGGGTCGCGACGAGTGTAGGGAGGTTCAGTTCCTATACCTGTTACATCTTGGTATTGAAAGTGAATACTATCGTTAAAAAAGGCATCGCTGGTTAAATCTCCCTTATCTCCTGTGTTTTTATTGCCACTGCAAGCGGACAAGAAAACAAGCATCAAACCGGATAGCGAAGATGATTTTATTAGTAATTTAATACTGTTCATTAAAAATAATTTTTGAATGAGACCATTATAATAATACCATAATGTGAAATTTTGTTGGTAAGTAAACCCGGGTATTGCAACCCGAGATTCTGTTAGAACGGAACGTGACACTCTCGCGTCATTCCGCTCCGGTTATCCAACCGTTGGCTTCGCTCCGAGTGACCAGTGAGCAAACAGGCCTGGCCTGCGTGCACT
>JBGSYC010000078.1:0-84234 GCA_041751095.1 Flavihumibacter sp. | reverse complement strand
CAGTGGGGATAAGGCCGATACCTAAATCAGTGGTATCAATTTTCTGGCAGGATTGAAAAAAAAAGAGGAACGCAAAAGCAGCAAATACCACACTAAAAACTTTCTTCACGAACATGAAATATGAATTAAGATTGAAAACGGCGGGGATATTAAAGTTTTTTATTACGCGGAAAGGTCGGTATATAATTGTAAATAGTCTGTTAAATCAGATTCTGCATTATAAGCCAACACCCGTTTGCCCCTTACCTTACCGAATTCTTCCAGAAGAGATTTGTCTACTTTTTCAGCACCGAAAGTTACTGCATCCGCACAGAGCGCGCCACCTTTATACATGGCTGTATTGTTGGCATCTTTAAAAGGTTCGAGATCCTTTTCTTTAATATTCGCATGAATGTTTGCAATCTTTACAAAATCATTTCCAAGCTCTTCGTTGAAAGTGTTTTGCCCGATGGTATAAATTACCTTGCTGTGTGAAAATACCGGTTCTTTTTTATACACTGTTTTCAGATACAAAGGAACCAGGCTTGTCATCCATCCGCTGCAATGAATGACATCAGGAGGCCAGCCAAATTTCTTTACCGTTTCAAGAGCGCCCTTACAAAAAAATACCGTCCGCAATCCGTTATCATCATACCACTTTTCCTTCTCATCATGAAAAATATATTTACGTTTGAAAAGGTCTTCGTTATCCAGAAAATAAACCTGCAACCGCGCATTAGGCAAAGACGCTACCTTGATCTGCAGCGGATAATCGTCGTTGTCAACGGATACATTTATCCCCGATAAGCGCACAACTTCGTGTAACCGGTGACGTCTTTCATTAACTACTCCAAAACGGGGCATGATACACCTGACTTCGAAACCGGCATCATTTGCCTTGATTGCAAGCTTATTGGCAATCTCAGCAAATTCAGTCATCTCCAGGTATGGCGACATCTCGTGAGCAATAAATAAAATTCTTTTCTTTGTTGACATTATCGGTTAATATTGGTGAGAGAAAAGTAAGATGAGTGCAATTTTTTAATAGTTTGCAAAGTTAGGGTATTTAGTGGAAATAAGTACCATAGCCAACTCCATGAGGCAAAAGTAAAACCCCTATGATCCTTTTCAAAAACTCTAATCAATTAGAACGATACTGCAAACAAATCGCAACCTCCGGAAAATATTTAGGATTTGTGCCAACAATGGGCGCTTTGCATAATGGTCATGTATCACTACTCGAAACATCAAAACAAAACAACGATATAACCGTTTGCAGCATTTTTGTAAATCCAACCCAATTCAATGATCCTGCTGATTTTCGCAAATACCCCATTACTATAGAAGCTGATATTGTGCTGCTTGAACAGGCCGGCACCGAAATACTTTTTCTCCCCGACGTACATGAAATTTATCCTGACGGTATTACACAAATGTCGATGTACGACCTTGGGCATCTCGAAAAAATCTTCGAAGGAAAATATCGTCCCGGTCATTTCCAGGGTGTAAGTCAGGTGATGAACCGGTTGCTGAATATTATACAACCCCACCAGATATACATGGGACAAAAAGATTATCAGCAATGCATGGTGATCAACCGGTTGTTGCAAATCATGCATTCAAAAGCCATACTCAATACCTGCCCCACGGTAAGGGAGCCGGATGGACTTGCAATGAGCAGCAGGAATGCCCGGCTGAACACCACCGAAAGGAGCAAAGCAACCTGCATATATCAATCCCTGATGTATATCAGGGATCGTTTACAACCCGGCAATGTTGATGATATCTTAAATAGTGCCAGGGCTTTCCTCGGGGAAAATCAGTTTGTACCTGATTACGTTTCTTTAGCAGACGCCAAAACACTCGAAGAGATCACCTGGTGGAATGGCAAACAACAAGTGATCGCCCTTATTGCCGCATTTATGAATGAAGTGCGGTTAATCGATAACATGTTGTTAAACGGCCGGGCACATGAACCTGTCAGCTAAAAATTATAACATCATACACGCACGTACGGTAATCGTAATGATCGTAAATTGCCATCTTTTACATTTATAAGGCGTTAAGAAATTCAGGCTATGCAATTTAGTTAACCCATATAATCGCGCATGGGACGTGTTGATGATTCCAAACGGCATTGGACATTACATCGGCAGGGTGGCTGGCAGCTAACGGCATTCAAATTTATTTTAGTATGCAGAAAAAAGTTTTTAGTCTGTTGAAATACTTACTGTTTCTTGGATTGGGAATTTTTTTACTGTGGTTAACTTTAAGAAAATCCAACTGGGAAGAAATAAAAAATGACATAGCAACCGCTAATTTTATTTATCTTCTCCCGGCCACTTTAATGCTACTGTTAAGTCATTTCAGCAGGGCGGTCAGGTGGAGAATTCTAATGGAGCCTTTAGGGTATAAACCAACAATCATCAATACTTTTTTAGCAGTAATGATTGGTTACTGGGCTAACCTTGCGGTTCCGAGATTAGGAGAAGTTCTGAAGTGTACCATCCTTGCCCGCTACGAAAAAGTTCCCGCCGATAAGCTTGTTGGAACCATTGTTGCTGAACGGGCTTTTGATGTCGTTAGCCTTGTTGCGGTAATTCTGATCACTGTTGCCATTCAATATGATCTGATCGGAAATTATGCCGGCGACAAGCTTTCCAATCTTTTTAAAAACAACGCCGGTAATGTCTCTTTTATAAAAATACTTACAACAATTGCCATCATATTTATCGTGTTTGCTGTGATCGGGTATTTATTGAAAAGGTTGGCACACATTTCTTTTATAAAAAAAACAAGGGAGTTTTTGAAGGGTATCATGCTTGGATTAACAAGCGTTCGCTTCATAAAAAATAAGGGGTGGTTTTTCTTTCATACAGTTTTGATCTGGGCCTTATACCTGTTTAGTACCTATATGGGATTCTTTGCCATGCAGGATATGAGGCAATATGGAATTAAGGCAGCATTCTCCGCTTTGGCATTTGGCAGCATTGGCATGATCGTCCCCTCTCCCGGCGGAATAGGATCGTACCAGTATGCAGTTCAGCAGGTTTTGATGTTGTATGGCATCTCAGAAGAGAAAGGCCTTTCGCTCGGTATGTTGATCTGGTTTGCGCAAACGGGTATCCTGATCATTTTCGGCACCCTGAGTTTTATATTATTGCCCGTTATCAATAGAAAAAACAAATGAAAAATCCTGATTTTATACAAAGCAAGTTATATAGTGCGCCTGAATTGATCAAACAGGTATTCCGGTGGAAATTTGCAGGGAAAACAATTGTGTTTACCAATGGATGCTTTGATATCTTACACGAAGGGCATATTTTTTCGCTATCGCAGGCTGCAAAGGAAGGTGACATCCTGGTCGTTGGCGTCAATTCCGATGAATCGGTCAGAAAACTGAAGGGAGCACAGCGTCCGGTCGCTTCTCAAACTTCCCGCTCACTACTTATTGCTTCGCTGTTAATGGTAGATGCAGTGACTATCTTTGAAGAAGATACGCCCCGACAACTGATATCTAACTTACTTCCCGATGTTCTGGTAAAGGGTGGAGATTATAGGCCTGAACAGATCGCCGGGGCAGGAGAAGTAAAGGCTAATGGCGGAAGGGTCGTTATCAATCCAATCCTTCCCGGATTTTCAAGTACAGCCATAATCGAAAAGATACACCGGCTATAAACTACGCCCGCAGCCCATATCTAAACACGGTTAACAAGAATTGTTTAAACACTTTTGAGCCACGTCGGAGACCAATCACCTGCTTCCGTACATTCTTTCGACTTCCTGAACGATCTGCTCAATTTGTATGTCCTCACCCGTAGGGTTATACTGTTGTTTAAGATTGCTGCTGAAAAAGAAAGCAACCGTTTGATAAAACCGGGCAGTAAAGCTGCCTTTGTATTCCCTGATGATATTATAGCAGTTATTTCCGGTTTGCCTGTTGATAAGCTTCATCAGCACTTTTCCCTGGTATACAGATAAATTTGAGAGCGGGTCGGCAAACTCCTTCTTTAATTCTTTTTCCCTGGTTTGGATATACGCTTTACGTTGCTCTTTCATTCTCATGTGGGCCATATGAGCGTTAATATCATTCATAATGGCTCCCGCCCTGCGTGCGTAAGGGTATGTTACATATACGGCATTTCGCAGGCGGGTCCATTCTTTATACCTCTTCAGCATGGCAGGTGACATGGGAGCATTTACGTGGCAAACTTCCAGCTCCCTGAAAGGGATGGTATCCCCTTCGTAAATGATGAACGGAACAGTTAACGTATCGTTTTTACCGTAACGGGAAGTTTGGTTTTGTTGGCTGAATGAAGCAGATACCATTAACATTAGGACGCATGAAAGTACGGCGTGAAGGATAACCCCCGAAAGTTTTTTGCGTGTTAACATCATTGGTTATAAAAATAGAATTATTCATTAATACTTCAAAAGTCAGGGGGTAACCTTAGGAATATTTTCCCCTAAACCGCCTTATTCAAGGCGGTGTTTAGCCGTACCCGCCGGGAAATACTCATGATAAAGCCGGTGATCATCACCAGGGTCCCCAGCCATAAAACGTTAATAAAGGGAAATTCGTATACTTTCAACGCAACAAATGGAACAAGCTTCCTCGATTCCTTCACCTGCAACTCTATCCTTTTATCGGCTAAAACCCTGCTGAAGCCAATCGCGAGATTTTGTGCAAATACAGTATCGACAATATACCTGGCCTGGTTGCTTTGCACATAAAAAACAGGACGGGCCGGGTACTCCTGCCCTTCCCTGGAAACAACAGTGATATCGGCCATAAGCGCAGTATCTGAGGGTGTAAATTGATACTTGTCGTTAGAGGGATTGGGGACAACCCTATTCAGCAGAATATACCCGTTCGAATAGAATATAGTGTCGTTAATGTTAACCGGGTAACTTTTAAACTGTACCGTGTCTGCTTCTTTATCCATGTTATCGGCGTAACTGATATATGAAAAGATATCCTTGTTCCAGTAATGTTTGCTATCCGGGTTATTGGAAAAATTTTCCTGTCCCTTTGTATTCCTGATCAGGTTAGGATAAAGATTGAATTCATCGGTACTGTCTTTTTTCTTCAAATTGATCTTAAAATACAGGATGTTTCCTGCAGGGCTGGTAGAATCACTGTCGACAAACGTAGCATGGTATTTACCCATGTCTGTCTCAATGCTCCTGATGAGCGTAATATTTTCCAGCGATTTTTCTTTAGACTGCGGATCAAACCGGAGATTAATACCTGTTGTGTTGTAAGAAAGCACTTCTTTCTTGGAAGACGAGATCAGCACCCCTACCAGCATTAATCCAAAACCCATGTGTGCCACGGAGCCTCCGGCAGCTTTTAACTTACCTTTCAGGCCCAGCCAGATATAAGCCGCATTAGATGTGATCGAATATAACGCCGCAAACAGGGCAAGATGGATGGCAGCAAGATACCCCGGGCCGTATTTATCGTAGTTTATCTCCCCAAAGAAACTGATCAGTAAAGACAGGACTACGGCTACAATCGTGGGCACGGCAATCTTCCTCAGAAAAACATTTTTTGGTGTATCGCGGTACCTTAAATACTGCGTTGTGGCCGTCAGGATTCCAATAACGATCGCTACAAATATTTCGATCCTGTTGTAAGTAAATTCGGCGTCATTGCCAATGGCAAAGCTGGTTCCTAAAATCTTATTGATTACCGGAAGCGACGTGGCGGAAATGATGAAAACGGCGGAAAGAAAGAACACAAGAGAGCCAATAAACATCCAGAATTCCCGGGAGTAAGAACTTTCCTCTTTGGCGATAAAGGGGATATTTTTATATCGTGTCACCAGGAGTATCAAAGAAGGGATCAGGAAGGCCAGGACAAAGATCCTAAGCTGCCAGTTCATGCCGGCACTGGTAAACGCGTGGATAGAGGTATCCTGCAGGTCTCCGCTTCTGGTAAGGTATGAGGAATAAAGGATCAGCACAAACGATATGATAAAGAAGAAATAGGTTGCCCTTAAGGAGTGACCCGTTGAATTGTATACAACGAGGGTATGCAATCCGGCTACCATCACCAGCCAGGGCACCAGTGAAGCGTTCTCAACAGGATCCCAGGCCCAGTACCCGCCAAATGTCAGGGATTCGTAAGCCCAGGCAGCCCCCATCATGATCCCCGTACCCAGGATACAGGTTGAAAAAAGCGTCCACGGCAAGGCGGCTTTCGTCCAGCCGGAATAATTTTTCATCCATAACCCCGCTATAGCGAACGCAAACGGGACGATTGTGGATGCAAAGCCGAGAAACAAAACGGGAGGATGGATAACCATCCAGTAATTCTGCAACAGCTGGTTGAGCCCCTGGCCGTCCTGCATTTGAGGAAGGCTCATATAATCCGCCCGGTTAAAAATGGGTGCGTCCTGAAAGCTCTCCCTGACCAGTAAGAAAGGATTGCTTCCGACTTTGATCCCGAAAAAATAAAAACCCAGTATCATTGTAGACAGGCACAACTGCATAAAGCTGACGACACTCATTACCGGAGCTTCCCATTGCCTGCTTGTTTTGATTAATATCCCCCCCAATACAACATGCCAAATAGTCCATAAAAGGAAGCTGCCTTCCTGCCCCTCCCATATGCAACTTAGCAGGTACTTCATGTTCAACGACCTGCTGGAGTGATTCCACGCATAGAAGTACTCAAACTTATGGGTAGAAACAATGTAGAGAAGAGCCGCAAACACACTTAGCACCGCTATCCCGTCGATGAAGAAAGCGATCCTTGCCATGCGCTTCCAGCTATTGGCTTCGTCAGGTGTTTTTGCCCGGGCCGATTTAAAGTAAGATATCGTGGCAATCAGTGAAGCGACAAAGGAGAGTACAATAAAGAAATGCCCCAGTCTCCCGGGAAGTAAGTGTTCGCCTGTATAATCCATCTGCTAATTATTTTGACTGAGATTGTTTTGGGCTGCTTTGGGGTCGTCTTTATATTTGGAAGGGCATTTGATCAGTATTCCGTCCTTACTGGTAATCTCAAAAATTTCACCTTTCATCTTTCCTTTTAGCACTATCCTTTCTGCCTTCTCCATGTCGTAAGGTTTTTCATAGTGATACACCACTTTTGCACGGTTTCCAAGAGTATCGATCACATGAAAACTTACATAATTCGGATTAAGGCGGGGATCGTATTCAACAGGTAAGGAATTATCAAGCTTTGCAATGATAGTAACATTCTTTCCTTCTTTTTGTTTGGCGGAAGCTATCGTTTCATACGTTGACAGATCACCCATGAAACTGATCAATACTGCTATGGCGACAGCGATAAAAACAAGGATCACGATATGGCTTCGTTTCATAAATTTATATTCCTGCAAAGTTAATTCAAAACAACCAGCATTAGAACTTCATACCGAAATATCGAAATATTGAAATTAAGGCTGTCTTGTTACCGCCGGCTTTGTGATATCCTAATTAACCGTTAACATTCAAAACAATTTTGCCGCTTTGATATACTGCGCTAACTTGCAAACCGTTTTAAAGTAACCTGCGATTGAACGATGGAGCGGATGTATCTGATAACAAGTGCATACCTGCAGGTTAAAAGACCACTGTAATGACAGACCTCTCTCTTTTCGACTGTAATGCGGCCAGCAACCCAAATAATAATATTTTCGGGCTTCCATTCAAGGAAGAAGATGCCCTTCTTATCATCCTCCCTGTGCCCTGGGAAGTTACCGTCAGTTTTACTGCCGGTACCTCGAGGGCGCCGGAGCATATATTCAAAGCCTCCCGCCAGGTAGACCTGTTTGAGAAAAATTACAGCAATGGCTGGAGGCAGGGTTTTTTTATGAGGGCTACCGACAAAAAAGTTCTTCTTAAAAGCGATTACCTCCGTAAGGAAGCCGAACTGTATATCGACTTCATTTCGAAGGGCGAAAAGGTGATGAAAAACACTTTCATGTCCAGGTCGCTTAAGGAAATTAACGAAGGAAGCATTGTCATGAATGCATGGGTATATGACCAGACGAGAATGCTGCTTGAAAGTGGCAAGCTTGTGGGATTGCTGGGAGGTGATCATAGCACGCCATTGGGGTTTTATAAAGCGCTCTCTGAGAAACATGGCGATTTTGGCATTTTGCAGATCGACGCCCATTGTGATCTTCGTAAATCGTATGAAGACTTCACGTATTCACATGCGAGCGTGATGTATAATGCGTTGCATGAGATACCGGGAATTTCGCGTCTGGTACAGGTGGGGGTACGTGACCTTGGCGAGGATGAATGGAACTATATTCAGGAAAGCAACAAAAGGGTGATCACTTATTTTGATGGTGACCTGAAGGAGCGCCAGTATTCAGGAGATACATGGAAGCAGATAACGGATGAGATCATAGACCAATTACCGGATAAAGTTCACATTTCGGTTGATATTGACGGGCTTGATCCGAAATTGTGCCCAAACACAGGTACCCCCGTGCAGGGCGGGATGGAGGCTGAGCAGGTATTGTATCTTGTCAAGTCGGTAATTAAAAGCGGCCGTAAGCTTATCGGTTTCGACCTTTGTGAAGTGGGTGTGGGAGAAAATGACTGGGACGCAAATGTCGGGGCACGGGTATTATGGAAACTTTGCAATCTACTCGTCGAAAGCAATGAAGCTAAAACGAACCCTTAGTCTCATACCCCATACCTCATACCCCGTACCCCATACCCCATACCCCACCATGGTCTACAACTATGTAGTTACCCTGAAAAATGACCGAGGAAAAGCCCTTGACGCCATCAGCCGCTTTCTTGCTATTATTTCAGCCCTGCTTTTTCTGATTCAACTGGTAAGATCCGGTTTTCAGCATTACATACTATTGGTGTCAATACTGTTAATTGCCGGCGGCCTGATCTGGAACTGGCATGCATCGGTAAAAAAGAAACAGCCGGTTTATTATAGCAGGATAATCCTTGTTGCCGGCATTACCTGGTTTGCCATGCCTTTCATGCCCTGGATCGGATTTCCCCTCCTGGTACTTTCGCTGCTGGAAAAGCAGGCCAAATTTCCTCTCGAAATAGGCTTTACAGACGAACGTATTGTCTTCAATACTCTTTTTAAGCGCAGATTCACCTGGGGTCAGTTTAACAACGTCATCTTAAAAGATAATCTGCTTACGCTCGATTTCAAAAACAATAAGGTTTTTCAAAAAGAAACCATTGACGACGACTCCGATGCTGATGAAAACGAATTTAACGAATATTGCCTGAAGCAACTGGCTGCCAGCCGGCAAACAAGCCCTTCCTGATGGTGGTAACACTTCTGTTCAGCAGTCTTACCGGCCGGTTTCATAAATAAAGAAAAAAGACTCCCGCAAATGCACGAATTTTGCTCCCGTTAAACGAACGCGCCTGAACATTTCACCGGAGCCGGTACGCCATTATATTTTTGAGATTAATAACAATGCAAATAAATAAGCATTCACCTTTTATTCTTTATTCAGACGGGAAGGGGAATATTTTTGAAGACACAGGGTTATATGCAGCCGGCCGCAGCGGTTGGGACGCCCTGGCTGTGCCACCGGACGAATGGATTGAAATTCCGCATGGGGGCCAGTTGTACGAATTGCCGGGCCGGAAGGGTATCGGTGTCGATGTCAAAACCGGCCGGATGCGGCTGTGTGATAAGGGCTGGGCTGTTGCTGCCTTTATTCCACCCGCACACACCGGGTTATACCTCGCTGCATATGAAACAAATACCGGCGCACCCACGCTTCCCTTATTCTGTTATACGGCTGCAGGATGGTTTAATGAAAAAATCTATGTGCCCGCCGTAAGAATAGAAAACGACATCCGGCAGGAAAATGCAGGTTTTGACCGGAAGAGGGTGGAATCCGGAGTCAGCCGGATCCTTAACGCTTACCCTGCCAACCGGCTGGTTCAACACCTGGCGAACAATTGCGCCTTAACATACCATTGCCCTGCCGCCCGGAACTATTTTTTAGGCAGATGGGAATGCCCCATCCCGACGTCGCCTGCCTGTAACGCAAACTGTATCGGCTGTATTTCTTTCCAGCCTGAAGACGAAACCATCTTTTCCACTCAGGACCGCCTCCGGTTTAAGCCAACTGCACAGGAGATAATCGAATACACGGTTCCTCATCTCCAGTCCGCCCCCTATCCTATCGTAAGCTTCGGGCAGGGTTGTGAAGGAGAACCGTTGCTGATGTGGGAAACCATCAGGGATGCTATTTCGGAAATCAGGAAACATACCGGAAAGGGAAGTATCAACATCAATACGAACGGCTCTAAACCGGAAGCGGTAAAGGCATTGTGCAAGGCAGGGCTTGACAGCATCAGGGTAAGCACAAATTCTGTCCGTAAGCATATCTATGAATCGTACTACCGTCCCAACAATTATGTATTTGAAGATATCATAGAAAGCCTACGGGTGGTCAGAGATCATGGAGGATGGACGTCAATTAATTATTTTGTTTTTCCCGGCATGACTGATAGCATAGATGAATATGAAGCCTTGCGAGCCATTATTAATGAAACGGGGTTACGGATGATTCAATGGCGGAATTTCAATATCGACCCCGACTGGTACCTGGGTAAGATCGGGGTGACCGATACGGGCGGGTTCCTGGGTATAAAACAATTACAGCAGTTGATCAGGGAAGAGTTCCCGGACGTGAAGTTCGGCTACTTTAATCCGCCGATTGAACGCATCAGGGGTAATTACGAGTTGGATTTTGCGCACTGACTGCATCGGGCTATCAGCTATCAGCTATCAGCTATCAGCTATCAGCTATCAGCTATCAGCTATCAGCTATCAGCCATCAGCTATCAGCTATAAGCTATCAGCTATCAGCTATAAACAGTCGGAAATCAGCGATCCGAAATCAGGGATCGGCAATCGGCAATCAGTAAAAATGCATCCATCAGCCAAAAGAAATGTTTATACCGGGATAATTCTGGCAGTGGTGGCAACAATCATCTGGTCGGGAAATTTTATCGTATCAAGAGGAATATCAGGAGAAATACCGCCGGTCAGTTTAAGCTTTTACCGCTGGCTCACAGCTTCGGTTCTTATAATGCCTTTTGCGCTGAAAGCATTTATCAGGGAAAGAGAAATTGTTCTAAGGCACTGGAAATACCTCTTTTGGGTGGCATTAACCGGGATCGCGTTGTTCAATACGTTTGTATATGTTGCAGGGCATTATACTTCAGCTATAAATATGGCGCTGATCGGCACAACTTCCTCGCCGGTGTTTGCGATTCTCCTCGCTGCTGTTTTTCTCCATGAACGCATCAGGTTTCTTCGTGTTATTGGTTTGCTTTTATGCATTGCCGGTATTATAACCCTTTTATCTCAGGGCAGCATCGAGCGGCTGATAGCTTTCCGTTTTTCAACAGGCGACTGGTGGATATTATCAGGGGCATTATTCTTCGCCATCTATAATACGCTTGTTAAACGCAAGCCTGCTTCGATTTCTGCTATTAACTTCCTTTTCATCAGTTTCGCAACCGGCACGCTTTTGCTGTTGCCGTTTTACCTCTGGGAGCTTTCCTATAATTCTCCCGTAGCATGGAACGGTCCGTTATTGGCGATCATTGCTTACCTGGGACTGGGCACGTCGGTGATATCGTATTTATGCTGGAATAACGCCATCGCCCGCTTAGGTTCGGCGAGAACGGCTTTATTTGGAAACCTGATTCCTGTATTCAGCACTATCGAAGCTATGCTGATCCTCGATGAGCGTATCACCTTTATTCACATCCTCAGCGGTATTCTTGTGTTATCGGGTTTGTTTATTTCCAACCTGAAGCAAGCCAGCACGCCTGTTAAAGCATAACATGATTTTGCTTTGTCACCTGGGTAGAACCTGAGAATAACCAATCGAAGAATCTGGGAATTCAGGATTTCAGACTCAGCATGAAATAGCCTTTGAAAAAGCTGCTTACACAGGTTACAAACATTTACAGTCACCGGCCGCTTTCGTGGATATCACTTTTCAGGTCGCGGTTAAATTCTTTTTCCTTTAACAGGTGCTCAAGCGTAAAGTGCATTCGGTAACGCCAGTAATGTTTCGGATCGGCCGGCACGTTTATGCGTTCTTCATCGGGGTTTTCCCGGCGTAATGAATTGCTCATTCCGAGTATATCCTGGAGCTGAAATATGCTCCACATCGCAGGCGAATGTAAATGCTGAAGTACGATGGCTTTATTGATCCAGGCATCGCATGACAAAGGAGCATTGCCCCATTGCTTTAATTCATTGTTGTAGAACCGCTGCGTCTTTTCAAGGTCTTCCGTCCACCACCCGCGGATGGTACTCATATCATGCGTGGAAGGAGTCACCACCGACAAATACGGCGCATCATCCGGATGAAAGAATTCCCGGTTCGGGTTTTTAGGCATCCGTTGTATTTCAAGGCTTAGAATACCTAACTGGCTCATCAGTTCAGGAACTCCGGAAGGCACCATGCCCAGGTCTTCACCGCAGATCAGCATGTTTGTGGAAGCTTTCAGCGACGGGAGCTTTTTCATGGCTTCTTTTTTCCAGTGATCGTCCTGCCTGCGGAAAAAATAATTCACATACAGCTCTTTCACCTGCGCCTTCGTATGTTCATCAAGGTTATTAAACGAAAGTGTTTCTTCAACATCTATCCGGAAATGATATTGTGTACCATCTAAACCCGGGGCTTCAAATAAAATAACGTTGGCAAGGAGGTCGAATAAACCTTGCCTGATACTATTATGCTGCCCGGTAACTTCGAGGGTGGAAAAATGAGTTTCCACCTTCCGCTGTGTATTGAATGCATCTTTCAATAAAAACCTGCCATCAGATGCAGCATCAAGAAAACTTTCCTTTACCTTATCAGTAAGCTCCCCGAAAAATTGCTGCAATACGTATTCGTCGATAAATGGTTTTGTATAGCGGCCATTGTCGAAATCTATCCCTCTTTCGATGAATTCACTGGCGGTAACAGGGATCGCCGGTACGAAGTAGCCCATAATTCCTTCAACTGCATCAACAGGCACTGACCATATGCGGAAAAACCCGAGTATGTGATCAATGCGAAAGGCATCGAAATAATGGCTCATCTGTTCAAAACGCCGCCGCCACCACGAAAAATCATCTTCCTGCATTTTCTGCCAGTTGTATGTTGGAAAACCCCAGTTCTGACCTTTCACTGCAAAATCATCCGGTGGCGCCCCTGCCTGCATATCCATATGGTATAATTCCGGGCTCATCCATGCATCACAGCTGTGGCGGTACACGCCGATGGGAATATCACCTTTAAGGATAATTCCTTTTTTATGTGCATAATCAGCAGCCTCCTTTAATTGCAGGTGTAAGTGATACTGGGTGAAGTAGTGAAAAAATATTTCATCATAGTGTTTGGCTTTAATGGATACAAACTTTTCAATAGCTTCCTTATTGTATTCGTTGTGTTGTTTCCATTGGCTGCAGTCTGCTGTGCCGTTCTTATCCCTTAAATAACAAAACGCAGCGTATGGTATCAGCCAATGCCTGTGGGTGACGCAAAAAGTGTAAAAATCCTTGTCGTCCAGGAGGTCCTGCTTTTGTGCGAGGCAGAGTTCTTTCAGCGCGGTAAGCTTTACGCTGATCACCTGCTCATAATCAAGTTCAGGCGCTTCGTTAAGCTGTTTTTGTTTTTTTTTGAGCTTTTTGACAACACTTGCCTTACTCTTCCCCGCCACCTTTTCGAGGTTGATATACATCGGATGCAGCGCAAATGCTGATATCGCCGCATACGGATAAGAATCCGCATTTGTATGTGTGGCGGATGTATCATTTACCGGTAATATCTGTATAAGTTTCAACCCAACTTCCTTAGCCCAGTCGACAAGTAACCTGATGTCTGCAAATTCACCAACGCCAAAACTCTTCCGGGATTTCAGGCTGAAAACGGGTATGGCTGTACCTGCTCCCTTCCAGGTGGTATTTGGAAACCTTGCAAAACCATCATGCAAAATGGTAACGGATCCGGCACTGCCATTTGCAGGTAATTGCCGGTTTTCATACCCTTCGATCATTCCGAATTTCTTTGTCCGGGTGTTGTATATGCAATACTTATATTCAAGGGGTGTATTTCCGGGGGGTATGTTCACTTTTACCGACCACCAGTCGCCGTCTCTGGAAAGTATCAACGAATTTTCCCCTTTCCACTCACCAAGGATAATACTGCTTCCCACTAAACAAATCACTTCGTTCTTCTTTAACAACGGTGCTTTAACCTTGAAAACGTGCGTATACTGTTTTGGAGCTTTTAATTTCACCCTGAAGTCAGTGGCAGGTAATAAAACATTTTGAAACGGCGAGGTAAAGAAAACGTTTTCATAAGCCCCTTCATGATTCCAGGTATCAATCGTATATATTTCTTTGATGTCATTTACCGGGATCGTTATTTCGCGGTTACGTTCTCCTTCAATAATCTGCGCTCCGTCGATATCATTAAGGACGTAGGTATAATTTATCTTAACGGGCTTCGTGTCGTCAATTTCTATTGACGTTTGCCAAAGCTGGTCATTCAGATACTGCATGGGAGCAGCCTGGCGCACAAGGTGATTTCCCAGTTGCTCAATATTGCCTTTTATAAACAGGTTTTGCCCTGGCCAGGTGTGAAATCGCAAATGAAAATGAATCTTCATGCAATGGGTTTTGGTAGCAGCGAAAGTATACAAAATCTTCGTGTAAATAACACACGGGCAGGCGATAAGGTGCATTTAGGGTTATCTACCATTCATGCGCAGCAGCCGGGTAGTTAGCGGACGGGGCGCAGGGACACGTATATTTTTTCTTTATCGGGATACTCTTTCTTTTTTCTTTATTTTCGTAAAAAATTCTACATGCAGACACAAAGAAGGAATCCCGCATTAGCCTGGCTGGTTTTTTTTATTTCCTTTGTTGCCCTGATCCTGGCCATTATTTTTCACTTTTCTTACCTGACCCTGATCCTTCCCATTATGCTTACATCGTTTGTTATAGCTATGGACATTATTTAACTTGGTCGCAGGCTTGCGTGAGCTGCCTGCCCATTATGAACTGATTACCGATCAATAATCCCATAAAACAAAAAACCCGCGAATATCACGGGTTTTTTGTTTTTTATACAAGAGCGTTTATTTCACTTCTTCAAATTCCGCATCCGTAACGGTGTCAGCGGTTGCGGAGCCGTTTTGCTGAGGATCCTGCTGCCCATTGCCATCCGGTCCGGGTTGCTGCTGGGTTGCCTTATACATGTCTTCACTCGCTGCTGTCCAGGCTGTATTCATTTCAGTTACCGCCTTATCAATTGATGCGAGATCCTGCGATTTATGCGCTTCTTTTAATTTGGTTAAAGCAACTTCTATCGGCGCTTTTTTATCGCCCGGTATTTTGTCGCCATATTCCTTTAACTGCTTTTCTGTCTGAAAGATCAGGCTATCTGCCTGGTTTATCTTCTCAACCCTTTCTTTTGCTTCCTTATCAGTGGCCTCATTTGCTTTTGCTTCATTCTTCATTTTTTCAATTTCTTCCTTAGTTAAACCGCTTCCTGCCTCAATGCGAATATTCTGCGATTTACCGGTGCCTTTGTCTTTTGCTGTTACATGCAGGATACCATTGGCGTCAATATCAAAGATTACTTCGATTTGGGGAATACCTCTTGGGGCAGGGGGAATGCCTTCCAGATTAAACATTCCCAGGCTTTTGTTCTGGGATGCCATCGGGCGCTCGCCCTGGATCACGTGGATCTGAACTCCGGGCTGATTATCAGACGCAGTTGAAAACACTTCTGACTTTTTCGACGGAATAGTAGTGTTTGAGTCGATTAATCTTGTCATAACGCCACCCATTGTTTCGATGCCAAGGCTCAGCGGTGTAACGTCAAGCAACAAAACGTCTTTGATGTCACCTGACATAACTGCACCCTGTATGGCTGCACCCACAGCGACCACCTCATCGGGGTTAACACTTCTGTTTGGCTTTCTGCCAAAGAACTTTTCCACGATCTCCTGCACTTTAGGAATACGCGTAGACCCACCCACCAGTATCACTTCATTAATCTGTGAAACATTCATTCCGGCGTCTTTTAAAGCCTGTTCGCAGGGCTTCAGGCAGCGTGCAAATAAGCTATCAGCTAATTGCTCAAACTTGGCCCGGGTTAGCTTTTTAACCAGGTGTTTAGGCACCCCGTCAATCGCGGTCACATAAGGAAGGTTGATTTCAGTTTCTGAAGAAGACGATAATTCAACTTTTGCCTTTTCGGAAGCTTCTTTCAGCCGCTGTAAAGCCATCGGGTCTTTGCGAAGGTCTACGTTTTCTTCTTTCCTGAACTCCTCTGCAAGCCAGTCCATGATCACTTTATCAAAATCGTCACCACCAAGGTGAGTATCCCCGTTAGTGGATTTTACTTCAAAAACGCCTTCCCCAAGTTCAAGGATGGAAATATCGAATGTACCCCCTCCAAGGTCAAAAACGGCTATTTTCTGATCTTTACCGCCTTTATCAAGGCCATAGGCAAGGGCTGCTGCTGTCGGTTCGTTTACGATACGCCGGACGTTAAGACCTGCAATTTCGCCAGCTTCTTTGGTAGCCTGCCGCTGGGCGTCGTTAAAGTATGCCGGAACGGTAATTACGGCCTCTGTTACTTCCTGGCCAAGATAATCTTCAGCAGTTTTTTTCATTTTCTGGAGGATCATCGCCGAGATCTCCTGTGGCGTATATAATCTTCCGTCTATGTCAATACGTACGGTATTATTGTCACCTTTAGATACTTTATAGCTCCAGTGGCTGATCTCTTCAGTCACCTCGTCGTGTCTGCGGCCCATAAAACGCTTCACGGAAGTGATGGTATTTTTAGGATTTGTGATTGCCTGGCGTTTTGCCGGATCACCTACCTTACGTTCACCATTCTTTAAAAATGCAACCACAGAAGGCGTCGTACGGCGCCCCTCATCATTTGCAATCACAACAGGTTCATTACCTTCCATTACAGAAACGCAACTATTTGTTGTTCCAAGGTCAATCCCTATTATTTTTCCCATATTCGTTAAGAATTTATGTTACTTGTTGGCAATCATTATGCCACCCGGAATGCAATGTTAAAATGGCAGGAAAAGTATGCGTATCTGCCTGCTGGTCAGCGGAAGTTCGCACGTCGGCTATAAAGGGCATTCAAACTGATCGGAAATCATGACAGATAAAAGCCGGCAGCATAACAATCACCCCTTTTTAAAAGTGTATTTTCGCTGGGTTATGTAACTAAAACTTACCACGATGATAGTGGTTAATATCTTAGCAATGGTTGGATAGATGTGGAACTGCTCTACGAACAATTTTATGAAAATGTAATTCATTACGATGCAAACCGCCACCAGCAAAAAATACCTCAATAACTGTACGCGGCCGTGAAGGTTGGAATCGTGAAATACTACATTTCTCATTAAAAAAAAACCCGAAGGAAAACTGACCGCAAAGGCAATAATAAATGCCATAATATGCGGGCTCACTGCTAAAGGACCTAAATAAACAATCTGCTTTTGCAGGATGAAATTGTAGCTGATAAAATAAGCAAATATGTCGATAAACGTATTTCCACCCCCGCAGGCAATATATCTGAATGTTTGCACGGGCATCACTTTCCTGAAAGGCTTGTAAAAAAAATCAATAAAAGAGGTAACAAGGTTCGTCATGAATTCCTTTTATGCAGGCGAAGGTACTTATAAGTGTGGAAAATGAAAATGTACGGGACCATAACAGGAACTCTTTTAACGAATCGGCAAAAATACCATTAAAAGGGTATAGGTACTAACCCGCTTTCCTGTAACTTTGAATTAGAAATTTTTTTGATTTGACTTTTTAACCCTTAGACCACGTAAGGCTGCTGTTTTCAGCGGCCTTATTTCTTACTGCATGTATTTGTCAGGCATATGGCCGTTCGGGCGATATATGCGGCCCGGCATATTTCACCAACGTTATGTTACTTTTGCCGAAGCTAAAAAGTATTAATGGCCATAACCCAGTTTATTAAGGACGCCGTTCTGGAAAGCATCTCTTTATTATATCAACAGGTGCTTTCGGGAAAGGATTTTCAGATCAACCAGACTAAACCCGAATTTCAGGGAGATTATACAGTGGTATTGTTTTCTCTTGTTAAAAGCCTGAAAACAACCCCTGATCAACTCGGAACTCAACTTGGGGCGCACCTTGTGCAAAATTACCCCCAACACTTTTCATCATACAACATCATAAAAGCTTTTCTAAACCTTGAGATCACCGACCGTTACTGGATAGACGTTGTAAACGACCAGTGCAACAACCCGAATTACGGCAAATCGGTAAATAAGGGTGAAAAGGTGATGATAGAATATTCTTCTCCCAACACCAATAAACCTTTGCACCTCGGCCATCTTCGCAATATTTTTCTGGGTTGGAGTATAGCTGAGATCATAAAGGCTAACGGTTATGATACCGTCAAAACATGTATTGTAAATGACAGAGGAATACATATTTGCAAAAGCATGATCGCCTGGCAGCGTTTTGGCCACGGTGCAACACCCGGGTCAACGCATACAAAAGGTGATCACTTTGTGGGCGAATACTATGTGAAGTTTAATGAAGAGTTCAATAAACAGGTGGGGGAAATGGTAAAAAATGGCTGGAATAAGGAAGACGCCGCAAGGGAAGCTCCCCTGTTGCAGGAAGCGCAGGAGATGCTGCTCCTGTGGGAAAAAGGCGACGAAAAGGTTATGAGGTTATGGAAAATGATGAATGGCTGGGTCTATGAGGGATTCGAAGAAACTTATCGCAGAATAGGAACCGATTTTGATAAGGTGTACTATGAGAGCGATACGTATTTGTCAGGAAAGCAGATCGTTGAGGAGGGATTGCAAAAAGGTGTGTTTTTAAAGAAAGAAGATGGCAGTGTGTGGATAGACCTTTCCGCTGAGGGCCTCGAAGAAAAGCTGGTACTCAGGAAAGACGGAACATCGGTCTATATTACACAGGATCTGGGCCTGGCGAGGCAAAAATATGATGATTATCGCATCGACAAAAGCATCTATGTGATCGGTGATGAGCAGATTTACCAGATGAAGGTATTGAAACTGATCTGTCAAAAGCTTCAATTGCCATACGCAGACAGCATCTACCATCTTTCGTATGGCATGGTAGAATTAACATCAGGTAAAATGAAAAGCCGGGAAGGCACCGTAGTAGACGCTGATGACCTTATCGAAGAAATGATCAGGCAGGCTGAGAAGAAAACAAACGAGTCAGGCAAAGCAACCGGCTTCAGTGAAAAGGATCTGTCCGAACTATTCGGGATGATCGGAATTGGCGCAATGAAATTTTATTTACTCCGGGTAGACCCAAAGAAGAGGATGATTTTTAACCCGGAAGAGTCTATTGACCTCCATGGCTATACTGCTACGGCTATTCAGTATACACATGCACGCATCAAATCAATCCTGAGAACTGAGCAACCTGGTGATGCGGCGATGGACGAGCAGGAACTTTTACTGCTTGAAAAAGAACTTATCATCATGCTGGAGAGATTTCCGTCGCTGATCGGGCAGGCATCATCTGAAATGAATCCTTCTGTTATCGCCGTTTATGCCTATGAACTTGCCAGAAAGTTTAATTCCTTTTATGACGTGCATTCGGTGTTGAAAGCTGAAAGTTCCCACAAGAAAAACCTCCGGCTAAAAATATCTCAAATGACCGCCAATGTCATTGCTCATTCGATGCACCTGCTTGGGATAAGGGTACCGGAAAGGATGTAGGGAGGGAGTAAGTAGTGGGTACAGCTATCGGCTATCGGCCATCAGCTATCAGCTATCAGCTATCAGCCATCAGCTATCAGCTATCAGCTATCAGCTATCAGCTATCAGCTATCAGCTATCAGCCATGGGAAGAAAACGGTACGGCACAAATTGGTTGTTCACGGCTCTGCTGACTGCTGACTGCTGACTGCTGATAGCTGATAGCTGATAGCTGACTGCTGATAGCCCATACCTCACCGCAAAACAACCGCACCCAGCGGCGGAAGATGCACATTTATTTCATAATGCTGCCCATTGGTTCCGGTCTTTTGCACCTTGATGTCCGGATTAAAAACATCACCCGTGCCCCAGTATTTTGTTTCGTCGCTATTGAATATTTCTTTCCATTCGCTTTTTCCATCAACTACTATCTTCCAGTCTCTGCGAACAACGGGCGTCATATTCAACACGATCAAAAGGTCGTCTTTTGCATGGAGCCCTTTTCGCCGGTAACAGATGACGCTTTCATTGTGGTGGTTAAGGTCAACCCACTCAAAGCCATCTTTTTCAAACTGCCTTTCATATAAAGCAGGTTCGCTTTTATAAAGGTGGCAAAGATCCCGTACACAATCTTTGATCATTCTATGAGAATCGTATTGCAAAAGTTCCCAGGGTAATTCACTTTTATAATTCCATTCTGAAGTTGAAGCGAATTCGTTACCCATAAACAGCAGCTTGCCTCCGGGGTGGGTAAACATATATGAATACAGCAAACGAAGATTGGCAAATTTCTGCCAATCGTCTCCCGGCATTTTGTAAATAATAGGTGATTTGCCGTGCACTACTTCATCGTGACTGAGTGGCAACATAAAATTTTCATCATAGTAATACACCATACTGAACGTAAGCTGGTCCTGTTGCGATTTTCGAAAAAGGGGATCCATTTTAAAATAATTCAGGGTATCGTGCATCCAGCCCATCATCCATTTCATTCCGAATCCAAGCCCCCCGGCAAACGTCGGTCTTGATATGCCCGGCCAGTCGCTGGCTTCTTCAGCGATCATTTGCACGTCGGGGAAATCGCGGTAAATGGTTTCATTCAGGTCTTTGATAAAGGCTATGGCTTCCAGATTGCCATCCCCCCCGAATTCATTGGGCTCCCACTCCCCTTCCTTCCTGGAATAGTTCAGCTTCAGCATTGATGACACAGCATCGACCCGTAATGCGTCGGCATGAAATTTATCAAACCAAAATCTCGCGCAGCTGATCAGGAAAGATTTTACCTCTCCCCTTTTATAATTAAAGATATATGAGTTCCAGTCCGGATGAAACCCTTTTCGCATGTCAGCGTACTCGTAAGTATGGGTGCCGTCGAACATAAACAAACCATGCGCATCATAAGGAAAGTGAGAGGGCACCCAGTCGAGGATGATGCCAATTCCTGCCTCGTGAAAAGCATCTGTGAATGCCATATAGTCCTGGGGTGACCCAAACCGTGAGGTAGGTGCAAAAAAGCCGGTTCCCTGGTAACCCCAGCTCCCATCAAAGGGGTGTTCCATTACCGGCATCAATTCGATATGCGTAAAGCCCATTTCCTTCACATACGGAACAAGTCTTTCGGCGATCTGCTGATAGGTATGATATGCTTCTTCGTCATGTGTGTCGGGTCGCATCCAGCTTGCCAGGTGCACTTCATAAACACTCCACGGCGAATCCAATGCATTGTTTCTTTTGCGTTTTCCCATCCATTCTTCGTCTTTCCATTCATATTGAATATTCCACGCAATAGACGCCGTTAAAGGCTTACGCTCCCAGAAATTTGCAAAAGGATCGCCTTTGTCTGTTTCAATTCCATTAAAGCCAACGATATGGTATTTGTAAACTTCCCCGGTTTTAAACCCACTGATAAAACCTTCCCAAACGCCGCTTTTATCCCAACGGGGCCACAATTCGTACTCTTTCTTTTTCCAGTCGTTAAAATTACCCATTACCGAAACAGAGGTCGCATTCGGGGCCCATACCGCGAAATACATCCCCCACTGATCATTGACCCGGACAGCATGAGAACCGAACTTATCATATAACTGGTAATTTGTGCCCTGCTGAAAGTTCGTGATATCTTCATCGTTTAGCAGGGAATAATTCCAAACCGGTTTCGAGGTGTCCACAAAATTTTTTTCTTCGTAGCGTTCCATATATCAAATTATTTGGGTTACATAAATCTTCTTATTTTCTTTTCTAAATCAAAGAAAACTTTTTTGTGGATTTTTTTTGCACGTGCATCTCTCAGAGACAAAACGGCGGCTCTTTAACGTATTATTATGATTTTGTTTATTCTAAGGTATTGTAAATTATTTGATATTGGATTTCGTATTTTTTGCCTGCCTTACCATTCCTAAACCCACAACGCAACCGGATGAAAAACCTTTTGTTCTTTTTCGTGCTTCTGCTTGCTGTCGTAAATTCCGCAAAATCACAGCACGCATCTGTAAAAGGATCCGTTAAAGATACCTCCAATAAGAAAGATCTTCAGTACTCTGTCGTTGCCGTGTTACGGAAATCAGACTCTGTACTTGTGGGGTATAGCCGGACCAACCAGGGAGGAAATTTTATCGTCAAAAATCTGCCGCGCGAAAAGCTTATCGTTTGGATTACTCACCCAACATTTGCAGATTATGTAGAGGAAATTTTGATAAAGGATACATCAGTGCTGGATCTGGGAACCGTCAATCTTACCACAAAAAGCCAGCTACTCCAGGAAGTGATCGTTAAGCAACAATTAGGCGCCATCCGGTTTAAAGGTGACACAACGGAATTTATTGCAGACAGCTTTAAAGTAAGGCCCAATGCCTCTGTGGAAGATCTGTTGCGAACATTGCCGGGCATCCAGGTTACCAAAGACGGAAAAATCAGTGCCCAGGGACAAACAATTGAGAAAGTGCTTGTAGACGGTGAAGAATTTTTTGGTGACGACCCTACGATTGCTACACAAAACCTGAGAGCCGACGCCCTTGAGAAGGTGCAGGTATTTGATAAAAAGAGCGACCAGGCAGCTTTCACCGGTATCGATGACGGACAATCGAAAAAGACATTAAACCTTAAACTGAAAGAAAATAAAAAGAATGGATACTTTGGAAAAGTCACGCTTGGCGCCGGACCGAAAAACTTCTGGAATAACAACGGCATGATCAACTCCTTCAAGGGAAAGCGGAAGGTGTCCGCATTCGGTATTATGTCGAACACGGGAAAAACAGGGCTCGACTGGAACGAGCAGTCGAATTATGGTGGCGGGAATAATATGGAGTACATGGAAGAATACGGAGGATTTGTTTCTTTTGGAAATTATGATCAGGATTTCGGCGGTCCAACTTATTATGGCGAAGGCCTTCCGTCGAGCTGGAGCGGCGGTTTACATTTTTCAAACAAGTGGAGGGCAGACAAAAATAATTTTAACAGCAGCTACCTGTTCAATAAATTAAACAATGCGGGTACCAGCGGAACATTTACGCAAACGATACTTCCTGATACCTTATACTTTACAAACCAGCGTAGCACAAATTTCGATAGCCGCTTACGCCATTCTCTTAATGCTATGTTCGAAATTCAGATAGACTCATCTTCTTCGGTTAAGATCAGCACCCGGGGAAGCCTCGGAAAATCGCTCTCAGATAATTCTTTGTATACGGAATCACTGAATTCTTCAAGCAACATGGTTAACCGCAGTAACCGGAATGTTTCCTCCAACGGCGAAAATGCCAGCGCAAATACTACTGCGCTGTGGCGCAAGAAATTCAAAAAGAAAGGAAGAACCATAAGCTGGAATCTTCAGCAGGATTTCAGAAAAAATACCTCCTCAGGATTTCTGAATGCCGTTAACGAATACTTTGCCAAAAGCGGGCTGATAAGTCTTTCAGATACGGTAGATCAGAAAAAGCTCAACGAATCACAGACGTTCACGCTGGATACGAGGGCAACATATACAGAACCGTTATCCAAAACAGCTTACCTCGAAGTGAATTACGGCGTTGCAACCAGTAACAGCACTTCGAGGAGAACAACACTTGATGAGGCCGGTGGTATTTATGCAAAGCGGATCGACTCGTTAAGCAATGAATATGCGTTTAATATTCTCACCAATAGTGGCGGATTAGCGCTCAGGATAGTAAAGAAAAAATATAATTTTTCTCTCGGAAGCAATCTGTCGTATTCGGATTTTGAACAAACTGATCTCAGAGCAGACACTAATTTTAATTATTCATTTATCAACCTCTTTCCCAAGGCAAACTTCGTGTATAGCTTTACCCAGTTCAAGCGCCTCTCTTTTAACTATAACGGCAATACAAGGCAGCCAAGTCTCACCCAGTTGCAACCTCTCCGCGACAATACTGATCCGCTGAGTATCTATATTGGCAACCCCGACCTTAAACAGGAGTTCAGGAATTCGTTCAGGCTGACTTTCAATGATTACAAAGTTTTGAATCAAAGGAGCGTTTATGCCAACATTTCACTTACAAACGTAAGCAATGCCATCAGCAATAGCGACCGTGTCGATTCTCTTGGAAGAAGGGTCTTCCAGTCGATAAATGTAAATGGCAGCTATAACATAAATGCATATGCGGGATATGGCTATAAGATCAAAGTTCTCGACCTGAGCTGGAACAACAACCTGAGTTATTCGGCCGGCCAAATGATCAATTTCATCAACGGCAGAAAAAATGAAAATAAAAATGAAAATTATTCCATCCGTACCTCGTTCTATAAGAATAAAGCCAAAAAGTATCATGTAGGGCTGAGTTCCAGCATCACCTACACTACTTCTACCTCTTCAATCAGAAAAGATGTCGTGACAAAATTCTGGTCACAAACGCATAATGTTTATGGAAATGTTGACCTGCCACTCAAAACTGAATTCAATACTGATTGCGATTTCAATTTCCGCCAGCGTACAAGTGTATTCGACCGCAACAATAATGTTATCCGCTGGAATGCTTCACTCGGAAAAAAACTTTTCAAAAATGATGTTGGGCTATTAAAGCTGTCGGTATTTGATATCCTCGATCAGAATATCGGCTTTAGGAGAAATGTAACAAGCAACTACGTTTACGAGAAAACCTATGAAACACTCAGGAGGTATTTCCTGTTATCGTTTACCCTGAACTTCAGCAAAAATGGCAAGCCATCTCAATTTTAAATAAATATTTCACCGATATGAAACCCATATTTTTATCATTGCTGGTATGCATTACTGTGTATTCAACAAAAGCGCAATTTTTGAGTAAAGGAAAGATTGAATTTGAACGAAAGGTCAACGTTCACAAGCAATTTGATGCGGAAGGCGAATGGGGCCAAATGTTAAAAAAAAGTACTCCCCAGTTTAAGACAGATTATTTTGATCTTTATTTCGAGAACGATAAATCGATGTATAAGCCTGGAAGAGAAGCGGATGCTCCGGTTCGCAATTTCTTCCTGAGCAATCCTGCGTCCGCAAATGTTGTATTAAACGATTATACCAGCAATCAATTCATCAGTCAGAAACAGGTTTTTGAGCAGAATTTTTTGATACAGGATACCATCAGAAAAATTAACTGGAAGATTACGCCAGACACCCGTAAAATAGCAGGTTTTGATTGCAGGAAGGCTGTTGCCATTATTTTGGATTCGATTTATGTAGTAGCTTTTTTTACCGATGAGATCCTGGTGCCGGGAGGCCCTGAATCGTTCAGCGGGTTGCCCGGCATGATATTGGGGCTTGCGCTACCCCGGCTGAATACTACCTGGTTTGCTACGAAAGTTCAACTCGAAGGAGTTAAAACAACAGACTTTGCACCGCCCGTTAAGGGTAAAAAGACGACCATGAGCGAGCTAAAGGTATCGATACAAAAAAGCCTGAAAGACTGGGGTAAATATGCTGCAAGGAACATCTGGCTGATCATGATATAAGCTGTTCATTTTTCCCCGACGCCCTCTATCCCTGATCTTTATCAGTTACGATAAAGTTTAGCAATCCTGCTATGATCATGCATACACCCCCGACCATTAATGCATATATGCTATGATTGTCAAACACTCTTTTTACAACAAATCCAAGCAATGAAGCTGCCACGATCTGGGGTATCACAATAAAAAAGTTAAACACACCCATATAAAATCCCATTTTATCCGGGGGCAATGCACCGGCCAGAATAGCATAAGGCAGTGTAAGGGTTGAAGACCATGCCAGGCCTACGCCAATCATTGGCAGTAAAAGCATTTGAGGATCTTTAATAAACAACATACTGATCAACGCCACGCCGCCTGTAATCAGGCAGATCATATGCGTATATTTTCTTCCGGTTTTCTTTGCGATTACGGGTAAAAGAAACGCAGTAATGGCAGAAATACCGTTATACACCATAAACATTACCCCTACCCAGTCACCGGCATCCTGGAAGCGTTCGGATGTTGTATCGGTTGTTCCAAAAGAATTCTCTGCTACAGCAGCAGATGTATATATCCATAACGAAAAGAATGCGAGCCAGGTAAAGAACTGCACAAAAGCCAATTGGATCATAGTACGGGGCATAGTTCTTATCCCCTTTATTATTTCTGTAAAGCCGTTAAACAAGCCGCCGGTCTGTGCGTTTTCCCTTTTCCACTGTTCTAAATTTGGGGGTGGCGATTCTTTTGTAGTGAAAACCGTCCAGCTCACTGCAGTAATGAAAACTGCTGCTCCGAGATAAAAAGAGTATTTAACCGAATCAGGAATTACGCCTTGCGGAGCGGTATTGCTGATCTTGAAAATATTCGTAAACATATAAGGCAGCAGGGATGCTATCACTGCGCCAATGCCGATAAAAAAGGTTTGCATGGCAAACCCTGTCGTGCGTTGGGAAGGGGGCAACTTATCTCCAACAAACGCACGGAATGGCTCCATGGTAATATTTATAGAAGCGTCAAGGAGCCACAGCAGCAGGGCGGCCATCCACAACACCGTGGAATTCGGCATCAGCAAAAGTGCGATAGACGCAAGTATGGCCCCAATAAAGAAAAAGGGCCTTCTCCGGCCCCAGTAGGGATGCCAGGTTCTGTCACTAAGGTACCCGATTAGCGGTTGAACAAGAAATCCTGTCACAGGGGCTGCTATCCAGAGGATAGGAATGTTATCGATCTCGGCACCGAGGGTTTGAAAGATCCTGCTAACGTTAGCGTTTTGGAGCGCAAAGCCAAATTGAATTCCCAGAAATCCGAAACTCATGTTCCATACCTCGCTGAATGTTAACCGGGATTTGGGAACGCTGGCTTCCGTATCGACTGGATATATTCCGGATGCCATAATCGTTAGTGTATCGTTTGTCAGTTAAACATGCTCACTATGAATATTCGGGTGCCTGGAGGCGGGTGCCGTAATGCATGCAAACATCTTCAGGATTGTCACAATTCAGCAACATCCGGCAAAGGATGTTGCTGAATTGCAGAAATATCAGATTACAAAACCATTCGGTATTACAGCGCCTTTTTTTATTACCACGATACCGTCTTTAACCGTGTAAAACTCATGGTCGGTGTTTTGAAGGTGTGCACCGCCATTTATCCGCACATCATCACCGATACGGCAATTTTTATCAACGATAGCATTCTTGATATAGCAGCGATGCCCGATTCCGATATTAGGAACTCCCTTTTCGAGCGCGCGGGTTATCTCGAAAATCGTTTCAAAGTAGTCGTTACCCATCACATAACTGCTTACTATCGTTGTGCCATAACCGATGCGGGAGCGAATTCCAACTACACAGTTTTCTATCCTGGAGGCGTTGATGATACACCCTTCCGCAATGATTGTTTTTTCAAGAGTTGTACCGCTTATTTTGGCCGGAGGCAGCATCCGGGCGCGGGTGTAGATCGACTTAGTATCGTCAAAGAGGTTAAAGTCAGGAATTTCAGCAGTTAACCCCAGATTGGCTTCAAAAAAAGAATGTATGTTCCCGATATCCGTCCAGTATCCGTCGTACTGGAAACTGACCACCTTATACTTGTCGATAGATTCCGGAATAATCTCTTTTCCAAAATCGGTGGCATCTTTTTTCTCAGTTTCAAGCAATTCGAACAGGAGGTCGCGGCTGAATATATAGATACCCATTGATGCGAGGTAATTCTTTCCCTTCGAATGCATCGCTGGGCCTGTGTCGCTTAGCCAATCGCCGAGTATGCCGGCGGCGGGCTTCTCTATAAATGAGGTAATGAATCCGTCCTCGTCTTTCTTCATGATTCCGAAATCGGGTGCATCCCTGGCGTTTACCGGAATTGTTGCCACAGTTATGTCAGCGTTTAAAGACCTGTGATTATCAAGCATTGCCTTAAAGTCCATCTGGTATAGCTGATCACCTGAAAGGATTAAAACATAATCACTCTCGAAAGGGGCAATATGCCTGAGGCTTTGCCGAACGGCGTCTGCCGTTCCCTGGTACCAGGTAGGGTTGTCCGGAGTTTGCTCAGCCGCGAGGATATCTACAAAAGCAGTACTGAAAGCGCTGAAATGGTAGGTATTCTTTATGTGCCGGTTCAACGATGCCGAATTAAACTGCGTAAGAACAAACATCTGGTTTATGCCGGAATTTATACAGTTTGAGATGGGGATATCCACAAGCCTGTATTTACCTGCGATAGGCACAGCGGGTTTACTACGGCTGGCGGTTAAGGGGAACAATCGGGTGCCTGCTCCACCTCCCAATATAACTGCAAGGGTTGACTTTGCCATAACTATACATTTTTAAAAATGATTGCCAGTGGATAAAGAGAAGGCAGAAATTAAAAAAGGAGAAGAAGAGTGAATGTTTTTCTCTTTTTTTTAAAATCGACTGGACTTTACCCGTTTGATTTGCCGGAAAGTAAAGAAGACAGCAGTAAAAGAAAAATTTTCATTTTTTTCTGTTTAACCTCGGTCTTTACCTTTTGCCGTAAAAATAGCTTATTATCCCCGTTCTTTGTTTTTGTACCGCCGGAGAGAATTTATTTCTTCATCTGCCTTTTCCTTCTCTACAAAATGCTTTTATAAACATCAATATATTGGCTGGCACTTCTGTCCCAGCTGAAATCGAGTGCCATGATCTGCTTACGTATGGCAGTCATTCTTGTTTGATCGTCGTACAATGCTACAGCCCTGTAAACGGCATTGGTGATATCCCCTACGGAAGCATACGTAAATGTTACTCCATAACCCTGGGGCGTTCCATAATCAATCACTGTATCTTTAAGTCCGCCGGTTGATCTTACAATCGGCACTGTTCCGTAACGCATGGCGTACATCTGGTTTAACCCACATGGCTCCACCCTGCTGGGCATTAACAGAAAATCCGCACCTGCGTACATTACATGGCTTAGCTTTTCATTATATCCTATTTGTGCGTTATAAAATCCCATGAGGCTGCTGCGCATACCTTCCAGTTGGTGTTCGATCCACCACTCACCGCTTCCGAGTATTAGGAAGTTCATCCGGCCATTGATAAAGTAAATCGAGTCGCCGATCGCCTTGGGTAAAAGTTCAGCTGCTTTTTCACCAACTAACCTGCCGATAAAAATAATCAGGGGTTTATTGACATCAAGATGAAAGGTATCACACAATATTGTTTTGTTGGCAAGCTTGCCTTTTTCGTTATCCGCGATGGAAAAGTGATGATCGAGGTAAATGTCGTGTTCAGGATCCCAGACCCTGGTGTCTATCCCATTTAATATTCCCAGGCATTTGCCTTTTTCATATTCAAATAAACTTTCAAGGCCGTTACTACTGAAGCGCAATTCATCAAGATAGCTTTGACTTACCGTAGTGACTACTGATGCACATTTGATTCCACTTGCAAGAGGATTGATATGGTCGTTCCAGTCGAGCATACCCCACCTCCATCCATCCCAATGTGGAATGTAATTACTCTTATCCCAGCCTATCTGACCCTGGTATTGAGCATTGTGTATGGTAATTACAGATGGTATGGAACTCAGGTGCTGGTACATGAAGCAATGCTTCATCATAAAAGGAATAAGCGCTGCCTGATGATCGTGAACGTGAACGACGTCAGGGTGATGTTTCCATGCAGCAAGCCAGTCGACGACAGCAACCTGGAAAGAAATGAAGCGTTCCGTATCGTCATCATAACCGTAAATCCTCTCCCTGTCTAACAAGCCGTTGATATCAACAAGGTAAAGGTCGAATTCAAGTTTGTTTGTCCTTTCCTTAATAATAGTATACTGAAACCACATCATACCGAGGTGAGCACCGCCCTTGTGCACTACATCCCAGTTATTATCATACAAAAATCTGGTACGGTACATTGGCATAACAACTTTCGCCGTATGACCCAACTGATGCTGATATTTTGGTAAGGCTCCTGCCACATCTCCTAACCCCCCGGCCTTAGCAACAGGGTAACATTCAGCAGAGACATGCAGGATTTCCATTGACAAGGGGAATTGGTGAGAAAGAATTGCAACAACAATTTATGAAGGTTTTCGATTAGTTGTTGCAGTTGGGTGAAAAAATTTTTAAGTAAGTAAAATCTTGTTACTTTCATTTATTATTAAAGATTGATGAACATATGAACCAAGACAAACTACCTACAAACACGGGAGCATTATCTACATTAGTCATCGTCTTTTTTTTCTGGGGTTTCATCGCTGCTTCAAACAGCATATTCATTCCTTTCTGCAAAACACATTTTAATTTGAATCAGTTCCAGTCGCAGCTGATCGGTTCTGCATTTTACGGCGCATACTTTATCGGATCCCTGGCTCTTTATCTTGTTTCAAGTTTGATCGGGTATGATATTCTTAACAAGCTCGGATACAAAAAGGGTATTATTTATGGCCTATGGATATCTGTTATAGGCGCGTTACTGATCATTCCTTCTGCCAATGCGAATTCATTCCCTGCAATACTGGCTTCCTTCTTTGTAGTAGCACTCGGTTTTTCCCTGCAACAAACGGCAGCGCAGCCATTCGCTATTATGCTGGGTGACCCCTCCACGGGATCGCACCGCCTTAACCTGGGGGGAGGTGTTAATTCGCTCGGCACAACATTAGGACCTATTATCGTCAGCTTTTTTTTATTCGGATCCATCGGAAATGTAGCAAAAGAAGTAACCGTTACCAATATCAATAACCTTTACATGATAGTGGCAGGCGTATTTGCCGCTGTAGCATTGTTTTTTACATTCTCCAAACTCCCTGATGGAAAACTTGATTCGAAATTCGAGGCCTCGCGCAAAGCGGCTTTGTCGCTGATTGGCCTTACTGCAGCCATAGGACTGGCCATTACCATCGGGCAGGTGAGTGATATTCCAAAGATCGTATTGCTGGTAGCAATAGTGATTGCTGTTATAGCGATTTTGTTTTATTCAAACTACAGCGCATTAAAAGACAATACAGGATGGGGTGCTATGAGATACCCACAGCTTATTTATGGTATGATCGGCATTTTCATCTATGTAGGTGTTGAAGTAACGATCGACAATAATTTCGGGGCTCTTTTGAAAATACCCGGCTATCTGAACGAAACGGGTTTGGATGAAAGCGCGATTTCAAAGTATATATCCCTTTACTGGGGAAGCCTGATGATAGGCCGCTGGACCGGCGCCATCGGTGTATTTAACCTTTCTCCACAGGCAAAAAAAATAGCTACGGTCATTGTTCCTCTTATTGCATTTGCGGTAATTCTTCTTGTAAACAAGATATATGGAAGTGATATCAGGGATCTGCTGGGATATCTGATCTTTGTGGCATTAGCCATTGCAGCATTTTTTTACGGTCAGGAAAAACCTGTTAAAACATTGCTTACTGTTTCTGTTTTGGCAACTGTTTTTATGTTAATGGGTGTATTTACAACAGGGATAATTTCCGTGTATTCTTTTATGGCGGGTGGTTTATGCTGTTCAGTTATGTGGCCTTGTATCTTTTCATTGGGAGTTGGAGGGCTGGGGAAGTATACAAGCCAGGGTTCTGCTTTTCTTATTATGATGATCCTCGGCGGAGCGATCATTCCTCCTTTCCAGGGATCTATTGGAGATAACCCTGATATCGGGATGCATAAATCGTACCTGCTGGCAGCAGCCTGTTTCGCGACGCTTGCATGGCTCGCCCTTAAGTTACAGAGCGTTTTGAGGTCGCAGGGACTCGATTTTGACAAACAAATAGAAAGCGGGCACTGATGATCCATCCCTTTTTTTATAACGGCCATCTATAGCCCAGTTTTCTGCCGGCGGTCTGACAATGTTCTGGCAATAACTGCAACTTTTCAAAGATTTCATATTGCAGGGTTTACCTGTTTTGTTTACCTTACATTTTTGCACTTCTATTCCGGACAAACGTAACGTGTGCAAAAGTGAGGCTGCTTAACCCACTCCACGTGCAGACTTAAAATATGATCACATGACAAAAGCGAGTTCTACTTTGCAGGTTTCATCTTCTTTGCAGCCTTTAGCTGTTGGCATCGATGTAGGAGGTACAGGAACAAAGTTTGGTATTGTGGACAGGAATGGAAATATCTTGTTTTCCTCAGAGATTTCCACGAAGGTGCATAGTGAAGTGGAAAGCTTTATAGATGAACTGCATAGTAACCTATATCCCCTTATCGAAAAAGCCGGCGGTCCGGGAAGAATGATTGGAATTGGCATGGGGGCTCCGAACGGCAACTTTTATACGGGTACTATCGAATATGCGCCCAACCTGCCGTGGAAAGGAATTATACCTCTGGCGAAACTCGTTCAGGACAGGTTTCAACTACCTGTTGTGCTTACGAACGATGCCAATGCTGCTGCGATCGGGGAAAACATGTATGGTGCTGCCCAGGGGATGAAAGATTTTATTATGATCACGCTCGGCACAGGTGTAGGAAGCGGAATTGTGGCCAATGGAAAACTTGTTTACGGCAACGACGGTTTTGCAGGCGAGCTGGGACACACGATCATTATCCCGAACGGACGCCTTCACCAGGGAACGGGCAAATACGGATCACTGGAAAGTTATGCTTCAGCTACAGGAGTACGGCTGACGGCACTCGAATTTCTCGAAAGAAGTTCCGAACCAAGTTTGCTGAGAGATACACCATTGGGTAAGATAGATTCCAAAATCGTTTTTGAAGCCGCCATAAAAGGTGACAGGCTTGCCAGGGAAATATTTGAATTTACGGGGAAAATCCTGGGTCTTGCCCTGGCGAACTTTGTGATGTTTTCAAGCCCTGAGGCCATAATTCTGTTTGGGGGCTTAACAAAGGCGGGCGACCTTATCCTTAAACCCACCCATGAAAATATGGAGAATAACCTCATCCAGATATTCCAGAATAAAGTAAAAATTCTTGTAAGCCATTTAAAGGAAGCAGACGCCGCAATTTTGGGCGCGAGTGCACTCGTCTGGGATATGAAGATCAACAAAAGCTGAAGGGAAAAAAGACAAAATTAAGGTGCGAAACCTCTCACCTAACCATTACTCCCATCGTAGTCGCGGAAACTTACACGTGGCTCCTATGGAGCCGTCTGTTGATGGTTACCGTGCTATAAACACGCTGCTCTTACCGGAGCCTTTCCATATCTAAAATCACGCCGGTAGGAATTCAATGTGTTCGGCTGATATTTACAACAGGGACGGCTCCGGTAGGAGCAGCATTTGAATTGATTGTTCGTAGTCGCGGAAACTTACACGTGGCTCCTATCGAAGCCTATTCTATATCTAAATCAGCCGGTAGGAATTCAATTTGTTCGGCTGAGATTTACAACAGGACGGCTCCGGTAGGAGCCCCGTGTTTATAGTAATATGGTTTAATTAGTTCTTCGGCTCCGTAAGTGCCGCGTAAACAGTTCAGATACCGGTTCGGATCCGGACCGCTGAGGCATAATATGCTATTAACACGATGCCGGGTTGGGCATGTTCTGAACGTCGTTAAAAGGCAGGCACTACACGGGTAAGAATTTAATTAGGAAGGAAGCGATTACAAAGGGACGGCCGGCCATGAGGCGCATTTGAATTGATTCAACTGCTTACTTGCCGCTGCCCGTATTTCCGGACATCCATAAACTCCTGCCATATCCCGGAATGACGTGTCTTTCGCTGTGATAAGAAGACCTCACCAGTGGCCCGCTTTCAACGTAATCCAGTCCTAATTCATAACCGATCTCTTTTAACTCGGCAAATTCATCAGGGTGAACAAACCGCTGAACGGGTAAATGTTTTTGCGTTGGCTGCAGGTACTGGCCTATAGTTACTACATCGCATCCGTTTTCAACCAGATCATTTAAAGTTTGAACCACCTCTTCTTTGCTTTCACCCAGGCCCAGCATAATACCGCTTTTCGTCCTCGCCTTTCCTTCCTTCAGGGTACGTATTACCTCCATACTGCGCCAGTATTTTGCCTGTATGCGAACCTGCCTTGTAAGCCTTTCCACCGTTTCAACATTGTGGGAAATCACCTCTGGAGCAGCTGCTATTATTCTTTGAATATTTTCTTTCTGACCTTTAAAGTCAGGGATAAGCGTTTCCAGCGTGGTGCCTGGGTTTAGCGATTTCACGGCTTTAATGGTATTAAACCATACGATGCTACCGCCGTCTTTGATTTCATCCCTGTCAACGGAAGTTATTACCGCGTGCTTTACTTTCATCAGATGAATGGCTTCAGCTACCCGCTGCGGCTCGTCCCAGTCAACAGGCCCGGGCCTTCCCGTAGCCACCGCACAAAATCCGCAACTGCGCGTACAAGTATTGCCCAGAATCATGAACGTTGCCGTACCCTCACCCCAGCATTCTCCCATATTAGGGCAGTTGCCACTTTCGCAGATCGTATGCAATTTATGAGCATCAACAAGCCCGCGAACATGCTTATAATTTTCTCCTGTAGGTAGTTTAACACGCAGCCAGCCGGGCTTTTTTACCCTAACTTCAGATTCATTGATTTTCGCTACAACAGGTAATTCAAGCATAATGCAAATTCAAATGAATAACGAACGATCCGGCACTTTGTTTAGTGGCCCGTCTGTTCTGGTTGGTTTGTTATAACAAAGAGAGGTATCGTGCAGGTAAAGGGTTATGAAGAGGTTTATCAAACAAAAGGTAATGATCACTTCCTTCTGCCAAACAAAACAGCAATATACGCGTTGAAAAAAAATTGTCTTTCCTGCCTGACTGACTTGCCAACGGCCATCTGAAGTACAGGAGAAGTGTAATATTCAGCATTGATACCTGCTTCTATAGCCGTAACCATCTCGTTAAAACGTCCGTAATCAAAACGTAAGGCTGCTTTGGCATGGGCCCCCGGCACGAATTTTAGTTCATTCCACCCTACGGTAAAGCCGGATGCTCCCTTGATAAAATACCGGTCGCCCTGTGGTAAGGTATCTGTAAATTTCACCCGCAGCCTGGCACGGTTACTTTCACGTTCCACGTCGATATAATATGGCTTTAACATCCCTAATGAAAGTCCGCCGGCATAAAGAGCGGTGACCGCAACACCATTTTTATTGGCTTTCCCTCCAATGGTAAGTTGCTGGCCGAGGCCTGCCTTGAACTGAAAAAAGTTATTGGCCTTCGCGTATTTGGCCTGGGCAACGTTGCCGAAAATATCAAGATTAGTTGCCTGCTTTTCTTCTTTGTCACTAAATTTCTCGTTCAGTTCAAATTGCAGGAGATTTGTTTTCCGGGGGGAAATATATTTACCCTTTTCATACAAAATACCATACCCGTCAGAAGCGATCCTGATGCCGAAGATGCTATGCTTATCAAAAACGATCTCGCCCTCCTCCTCTTCCTGTTTTAACAATGTGTTCAGACGTTCGCGTTTCTCTGATTTCCTGTCCTGTTTAACTTTTTGCCTGGAAGTCGGACTACGCTGTTGTGCAAATGACGCCGAGCAAATCAATACAGCTAATATTATCAACAGATTATTTTTCACCTTAATGCTTTTAAGTTTCTAACGTAAATTTAGGCAAAAATCGTACACCATGACGTCGACTATTCATTATGAAGGGAATTTAAGAACTGTTGCCACGCATGTGCAGTCAGGAACGGTTGTCGAAACAGATGCGCCTGTGGATAACCGCGGTAAAGGGGAGCGCTTTTCACCCACGGATCTCGTTGCTACTGCGTTAGGCACTTGTATGTTAACTATTATGGGTATGAAAGCACAGGATATGGGACTCGATATTAGCGGCACCAAAATAGAAATAGAAAAACTCATGCAGAGCGATCCACGCCGGATCGGGGGAATAAATTTAACGTTTTCATTTCCGCAAGCCTCGCCTTTTAGTGAAAAGGACAGGGTAATCCTGGAAAGGGCCGCGCATACCTGCCCTGTGATGTATAGTATTCATCCTGACATTGCTGTACAGGTTGTGTTTGACTGGGAGAAAGCAGAAGTCACCCCTGCTGAATTTTGATGCTTCATCAGAAAAGTCTGCAGAGGCTTCCTCACCAATCAGGTTTTCAATAAGGCATTGCCTGCGGCGCAATCCAGGCAGCGCTTATGGTCGCAGTATTGCGTCTTCAACTCAATTAACGACTGGCTGTCATATGCATGAAATTGCTTTATTCCTGTCTTAATCCACCCCCTGGTAATGCGGTTTTTTTCTGGCGCTACCTCCTGAAGCCACTTCATTGCTTTGTCCATGTAAACGTGGTTGTGGTGGTATAATCCGTAAGCAAAAAGTACAGGTACAATGGTATTAATGATGATATTACCGGCCATTTCGTCGCCAACGTTTTTTATTTTAAATGAAGTGAGGTCGTCAAACCGGTAATGGTAGTTCCAGTAATCATTTGCCGCAACGTTCAGCATGTTTTCTACTGCCTGTATCGAACCGGCCTCTTTAATTTGGGCGAACAGGTGAGTTGACTGATGGATTAGCATTGCCAACTGCGCCAGCCTGAGTGTAGGAAAAGCCGAAGGGCGCATCCTCAAAAATTTCAGCGCAACAAACACCCTCGTGAGATTATACTTTCGCCGGTAGAACCGGTATTCCTTTTGGAGTAACACAGGATAATCTTCATTGAAACGTTTATCCAGTAAACCTGCCTGTCCGAATAACAAAGCTTCTAACTGGTGGATCTGGTTTTTATGTTTTGACAGTACATTCAGCGGTATCGACCGGGCAATGGCTTCAAACGCTTCGGCATTCACCCGGATACCGAAATTGCGGGCCATCATCCACCACAATGTTTCTTCCCAGCTGTGGTTACATGTTGAAAAAATTTGCAGAATGTACGCTGACTTCCGTTGAAACCTCTCTATGGCTAACCGTTCTTTCCAGCTTATCCATACCAAAGCATTTAACTGATGCAGGTTTTTCTCACAGGGTATAAAGCACGGGTTATTCATCCACTCTTCATACCGCTGTAACAATAAGGAGGAAACCCTGGGCTGCAGTTCCAATGTAGGCATTTGCAGCAGCGGAAGATCCTGGTGAACGTCGTCATTTTTCCATACAACATGAAGTATGATGTTTTTATAGTTGGCGTCAGTTTGATGTGAATGCTTAAGCCAGTCTGAAGTATTCAGATGAAGTTCGATATTGCCTGCCCAGGTTGCCTCCTGCAGCCGGATCTTTGCCTCTAAAAAATCCGGGCCCTGGTCATGATTTAAGCTTCCCGGGAAAATGACCTGTAACAGATCACCCTGCTCCGTACGAAGTTCGCTCCTGTTGAAGTGTTGAAATTGCCAGATAAACTGCAACAGCCGCTCAGTCATGATGTAGTGTTTAATAAATAACGGGCAGTTAAATTAATTACCCGCACCCGTTTATCAAACAGTACTATAACCCTATTGATCTATAGATTATTTAGTACATTAAGCGCTTTCACTACCCGGCTTACCGGCAAACCCATGACATTATAAAAATCGCCTTTAATAGATTGTATGCCGGTAACACCGATCCATTCCTGTATGGCGTATGCACCGGCCTTATCCAGGGGTTGATATTTATTTACATAGAAAGCGATCTGTTCTGCAGTGAGCTCATGGAAGTACACTTCTGTAATATCATTAAATGAAATTTCTTTGTCTCCTTTCAGGATAACTACGCCTGTAATTACCAGGTGCTTTTTCCCGGAGAGCCTTGATAATATCTGAATGGCATCGGCCTGGTCTCTGGGCTTGCCAATGACCTCGCTTTCAAGTACAACAAGCGTATCGGCTGCCACAACAATTGTTTCATCATTTAGCTCCTTTCGGACTCCCAGCGCTTTATGGCGGGCGATATAAACCGGTATCTCTTCAGTTGAAAGACCCGGGGGATAGCGTTCGTCAGTTTCTCTAACGATCACATCAAAGACTATCTCTGCCCATTCGAGCAATTGCTTTCTGCGGGGTGAAGCGGAGGCTAATACAATGCGTTTCATAAATTTTTATGGTAGAGGATGTATGTGCGGTATTGCGCTGACAAATTCAGGGTTCAGCGCAGCATCTGCATTCTGCAGGTTAACCGCGAATTCACCAGGCTAAATTTTGAAAAAGATCATAGATAAAATACCCGTCAGCATGATAAGCTTTATGCCCGAACTTAATTTATGATAGTCTTTGCTGACCTTCGCCTTATCCAGGTTGCGGAGGATAAAGATCAGGGGTATTATAACAAACAGAAAACAGTATAAAGCTGACCACCACCGTTGCAGTTGCAATACATAGAACTGCACTATCCCGAGCGCGCTTATTAAAACTACGAGCCATGTAGCAATAAAGATTTTAGATGCCGGAACTCCCCACACGATAGGCATTGTTCTGCAACCGTATTTTTCATCTCCCTGTATGTCTTCAAGGTCTTTTACAACCTCACGTATCAACGAAATGATGAAAGCAAAACTCCCGTATAATACTGCAGCTTTGAATAATTGGGTGATGTAATATTTGTAACTGTCCGATTCAACATTAAAAACGTAATAAAAACGCAGTTCACAAAAATAAAGCACCAGTACAACCCAGGCTGTTAACAGCGATATAATGACGTTACCAATCATCAGTTCCTTTTTGAAAGTGGTTGAGTAATACCATAACAACACAACACTAAACAGGTTAAGCGGCCCCAGTAACCAGTTATCGATCTTATAACCGATATAAAAACTCAACAATACTCCAATCGACGAAAGGATGATGTGCCAGAGTATGGCCCAACGCCTGCGGATGATCTTTTCTACAATAAGCCTCGACGGCCTGTTTATCTTGTCGATATTTAAATCAAAATAATCGTTGATGATATAACCACCCGCAGCAATTAAAACAGAAGCGGCTACCAGCAGAATGAACAGTGAAGATTTTAAGAAAGTGACAGAGGAATTGTTTAAACCCCTGTCATGAGAATACATGAAACAGTAATAAAAAAGGAACTGGGTAAGCGCAATAAATACCAGGTTTGGCCAACGCACGAGCTTAAAAAAGGCTGTGATCAATCTCATCTAAGGTAATTCAGCCCCTAAGATAGCTATTGAAAAACGAAAGGAAGGAGGCGTTTTTTTATTTGCTTTGAACCGAAGTGTCCATCGGCCAGTCATTATTCAGCTTAAGCACCTTTTCAACAACATCCCTGACGCATCCTGATCCCCCATTCACCGGGGAGATGTAATCCGCAATGGAACGGATATCCGCTGCTGCATCACGCGGCGCAGAGGTCAATCCGGCCATCTGCATTACCGTATAATCAGGAATGTCATCACCCATAAACAATATTTCATTCCATGCAAGACCGTTCTGTTTTACATAATGCACAAGTATTTCCTTTTTGTTCTCCGCATTCATAAACACCTCGGTTACACCAAGCCGGCTCAATCTTTCCCTCACGGCATCAGAGGTGCCTCCTGAAATAATCACCACCCGGTATCCTCTTTTAAGCGCGAGTTGAAGAGCATAGCCATCTTTGATATTCATTTTCCTCACCATCTGCCCGTCATCGGGTATAATTAAGGTACCGTCTGTGAGTACTCCGTCAACATCAAATACGAAAGTCTTTATGCGTTTAAACTGCTCAAGGAGATTCATAACCGAAACCGGCTTTTATGTTTGATCAAATTTACTACCCGTGTCCTGCACAATTTTCATCATGAGGAGGGTTGATTGTCGCGCCATTCGTATACCCAGCTGCTCTGAATCATTTCCAGATGGCCTTCGTTTGACTCTTCACGGGTTCCGGCGAAATTGGGTATTTGTAAAACCCATTCAAGTAACTCAGTGAACCGGATCCTGTAAATTTTGCCTTCGTTAAATTCATTTCCAAAACGTTCATACAGTTTCATGGCTATATCTTCATAGTCATTCCATTTGATCGGCGGTTCAAAGTGATTCATAAAAGTTTTATATTAAAAGTGAAAACCGTAATTGCGGGGTAAATTTATTCACCAAGGAATTGGCTTTGATCAGGCAATGTAACAGTTACAGCACCAGCTCCGGGATGTAAAACACATTGACAACCCAATCTTGAATTTATCCTGGGATTGACAGCCCGGTCGATAAAATCTTCTTCTTTATCGCTAAGCTCTTCGAGGTAATTCTCGCCTTTCTCCACATATAAATGACAGGTGCTGCATGCACATACTCCTCCACAATTATGATGCAGGTTAATATCATGTTTCAAAGCGACCTCCAGAAGGCTTTGATCAGGTTCGATATCATTCAATACCATGGTATCCAGGCCCTTCTGCTCGAACTTAAAAGTGATGGTGTACATTTCTCCTTTTTTTTGAGGATGCGAAGTTATCCTGAATTGACCAATTAGCCTCTTTTAATCATCGCCAATGTAAATGATTCACAAGCTCCTTTTTTGAAGCTGCTGAAAAAAGGACTGAAATTCTTGTTCATTACAAGAAGAATTGTTACTTTGTAATGCTCTTTTCTTCTATTATCTTATCCTTGAGTTCGCTTTATTGACGTAGGAATGAATTTATCCTGGTAATTACCTGTAAATGGTTCTAAAGGGCCACGATATCTTTATTAAACCTGGTATAAGTCTGAAGCATTTACAAATTTTGACCATTATACTTTGGTTCTTGACAATTATACTTTAGTTCATTAAATCCGACATATACTTTTTCGGGTTGAAAATTTGCCTCATTGATTGTTTGCCTGCCAAAAAAGTGTCAGCTTTATCGCTGGCACTTTATTTTTTTTGTTCAGGAGAACTACAAAGGATCAACGCGTTACGGCGTCACAGTTCCGGATTTGCCAATGGAGCGTAACCATGTATCAAAAGACGTTAAGGAATGTGCATCTTCTTTATGCTGTCAGTTAATTGCATATAAATGTCGTGCAACAAGGGATCGGCTCGTAATACATTAAGGTGGTGATCGATGGTAACCTGGTCGTTTCGGATGGCCGGCCCCGTTAATACGTCTCCCGGAGACATAATATCCATCCGGAGTGCCGTTTCCCTGATCAACGGTATCAATACACGGAAGGATATCTGTTCAGATTCACAAAAATGCTCTGCGAGTGCATAAAGGTGATTTACGAAGTTATTGACGATTACGGCTGCTATGTGAAACCGCAGGCGTTGCTCATCAGGTGCCCGTATCACGGCTGGAGAAATGCTATCCGAGATCTCCGAAAGCCTGGCATAGCTTTCTTCATTGCAGGCGTCAATAAGCAACGGGACGGAAGTTAATATATCCATTCCTTTGCGTATGCTTTGCAGGGGATACAATACGCCGTAATTTGCTGAAACCTTTTTTAATACATTCTTCGAAACCGAGCCTGCCGTATGAACAACCAATTGATCAGAGAGCATCAGGTGTTGGTCCAAGTCATAAAGCGCATGGTCTGCAATCGCCACTACGTATAACGAGGCGCTTCTGTCAAGCAGGCGCCATGAAGTGCATGGCACGCTGCTCAGTTCATTTGCCAGTCGTGATGCTGCAACAGGATCTCTTCCAAATACATTAGCTATGGTAAAGCCTGAAGCCTTTAACTTCTTACCAAAAAAAGTGGCAACGTTCCCCGAGCCAATGATTACTGCTTTCATAACGATCATGTATTTACAAAGAACGGCGGTGAATACCTGCTAAAGATAAAACATATGCCAGGCAGTGCGGATAAATCCGGATTTCATCCCGTTTAGGCAATGTAGGGTTTGTGCCGGCGGCTGGTGTTTTTTGTTCAGGCTTGAAAAATTTACAGAGAAGGAAAGTGTCAGGAGCCGTATGTTGATTTTTGTAAGTGCCATGATCTATATTCGTTTTAAATTAATTCAATGTCATTCCAGGCAACCCTCGATTATGCAAAGAAGGCCGATAGAAGCGACCCGCTTGCAAATTTTCGCAGGCAGTTTCATTTTCCTTCATATAAAAAAGGCAAGGCCGTTTACTTGTGTGGCAACTCCCTCGGCTTACAATCCAGAAATGTCAGGAAAGCGGTGCTTCGCGAATTGGAAGATTGGAAAAATCTTGGAGTGAATGGGTACATGAATGCTAAAAATCCATGGTTGTATTACCAGCATAACTTCAACAAGCCTCTGTCGCGTATCGTCGGTTGCAATGAAAATGAAGTAACCGTAATGAATACGTTAACGGTAAACCTGCATTTGCTCATGCTTTCATTTTACCGGAAAGATCCTCAGCGGTATAAAATATTAATGGAGGCCGGTGCTTTTCCAAGCGATCAGTATGCTGTTGAAACCCAGGTAAAATTATACAATCATGATCCGGCCGATGCCATTATTGAAGTGGCGCCCCGGCAAGGTGAAAAAACATTGAGGACGGAAGATATCATATCAGCCATAGAAAGAAACAAAGAGACCCTTTCGCTGGTATTATTAGGCGGAATTAACTACTACACCGGCCAGTTGTACGACATCCAGGCAATTACCGTTGCAGCACATGCAAGCGGCGCTTATGCAGGTTTTGACCTTGCACACGCGGTTGGAAATGTTCCTCTCCATTTACATGACTGGGGCGTTGATTTTGCCGCCTGGTGTTCATACAAGTACCTGAACGGGGGCCCCGGCGCTGTTGGGGGCCTGTTTATCCATGAAAAATATTCCGGCGATCTTTCCTATCCGCGGCTGGCGGGATGGTGGGGTAATGATGAAGCGACGCGATTCAAAATGGAAAAAGGCTTCATTCCCAGGCCAGGTGCTGCGGGATGGAATGTAAGCACAGCTCAGGTTTTTAACATGGTGTCACTGAAAGCCTCACTCGAACTTATTGATAAAGCCGGTATAGAAAACCTGCACTTTAAAAGCCTGCGGCTGACGGGTTATCTTGAATTTCTCTTAAGCCGGATAAGAAATCTAACGGTGGAGATCATCACTCCGTCAGATCCCCTGCGCAGGGGGGCTCAATTGAGCTTATTCTTTAAAGAAAAAGGAAAAGAAATACATGCAAAGATGACGGCTAAAGGTATTGTAGTGGACTACCGGGAGCCTGGTGTTATCCGCGTTGCACCTGCGCCGTTGTATAATTCATTCGAGGATGTCTACCGGTTCTACGATGTTTTAAGAAAAATCAAATAGCAGAAGGTTTTAAATTTATATTCCAGGTTGCGGATTTGATCCGATTCTTAATACCCCGGTCTCCCGTGATCTGCAATCTAAATCTAATCTACAGTCTTACAACTCCTTTCCCTGGAGATTGGATAACGGTTTGATTTGATATCCCTGGTTTCGCAAAAGATTCAGCACTCCCTTTTCTCCGGGAAGATGTGCGGCCCCCACAGCAAACAAAATGCCTCCGGATTGCATAATGCCGGTCATTTTTTTTGCCCAGTCGGCGTTGCGGTTAAACAATAACAGATCGATAAACTCTGCAACCCCGCCTTCTTCTTTATTTGTCAGCTCCTCAATTTTAGCAAGGTCCTGCCTTCTGTAAACGGCCAGAAGCTCTTCGGTTACACCCGCATTTTTATCAGCGCTATCAATAGATTTGACCAGTTCTTTTGCCTGCTGGCTGTATGGAATGCTGTCAAATACGCTTGCCTGGAACTGAACGGTTTCCAGCCCCTTGATTTCTTTGCGGTATTGTTTTGATTCTGCCATGATTACCTGCTCCATCCCGCCTTTGGAACCACAGGTCATCTTTTGTTCGGAGATCAGTGAATTGATAAAAAAAGGCTTGAATGATTCCATCATTGAGAAAGGGATCATCCCCGGATTTTTTTCAAAATATGTTTTAACTCTTGCATACTCTTCTGCTGTCAACAGGTCAGACAACTTCTTATTGCCGCTCATTTTCAGGTATTTCAATGCTCCCATCATTTCCATCATATTATCCATGTCTATTTCAAAATATATCCTATCACTTTCCCTGATAACGTTTTTCATATTGTCGCTGAGTACCGCATCATCTGCACACAGCAGATGCATGGTGCCAAATAAATAGGAGGGTTTTGTCAGTCCATTACCGGAGATCTCCCACAAAAGCGTATTTGCTAGCGCCTTGCTTTCAGTTCCGGTTTTTTGTTGTACCCGGGAAGCAGCAGGTGAAGTTGATTTGGTTTTCCCGGAAGTGCCCTGCTGACCCCGTACCACGCTGACCAGAACCACGCTAAAACCCGCTAAAAATAACCCCGCTAAAAATGTTCTTCTCATCATAAATTATCTATTATTTCAGCATAGGATCAAACCATAGCTGTATCCCAAAATTGTCTGAACCTGAATTCCTCACCCGGCTGTTACCAACTAATTTACCACGGCTTCTTCGCCATATACCTGGTGTTTAAATTTCAGGGAAGGAGACTTGATAAACGGGCCCGCACCAAGTGTATCCCATTTTTCATCCACTGATTCGATGGTTTCATCTGCTGCAACGATAATATTCGGCCAGTCCCTTTGAAAATTATCAAACTCTCTGGTTTTCCTGGTACCATCAAGTCCAAGGCATGCAAACGTTTTTCCGGGATTCGACAAAGACTCACGCTCCACCAGAAAACTATCCCTTTTGGGATCAAGATTATTACAAAATCGCCATAAAGATACAGCAAGGTCGTGAGCGTCCACCGTATGTTCTACGTACAGGATCATTTTAATCCCCTCGGATTCTTTTTTTGCAAAGATTTCTTCATGCAACTGCCGGATATGCCCTTTCCGGCTTTTTTTCACAGATACAAGCAGGCAGGGAATCGCCTTTTTCAGCAACGAAGCATTTACCCCTGTAATCTCCGCGTGATCCACAAGAAGCGTTTCTCCATTAAATTCACCGGCGCTTTCTGCCAAATGATAAGATTCATCATTTTCCTCGTCATATTTGGCAGTGCCGTCTATACACATTTTACCACCGAAACCCAGCTTACTGCAACTGTGATCAAGCACATCCATAGGGCCATTACTGAAAACAACGTCGCTTGCAACATTGAGGTTTTTGAAGACATATCTGGCAAGATCTTCATAGTGCTGTATCCTGATGTGTTCATCTGCCAAAACAAGGATCTTGTTAAACATCATCTGACCGGCGCCCCACATAGCGTTCATCACCCTCTGGCCCTGCCCCGCGTAATCCTTTTTTATTTGTGCAATGACAAGATTATGGAAAACACCTTCCACAGGCATATCCATATCGATAATCTCAGGCATCATCGTCATTTTCATCGGTGCAAGAAAGATGCGTTCGGTAGCCTTGCCTAGCCAGGCATCTTCCTGTGGTGGAATACCTACGATTGTGGCAGGGTAAACGGCGTTCTTTTTATGGGTGATACAGGTGATATGAAACTTCGGGTACCAGTCGGGTAATGAATAATAACCGGTATGATCCCCAAAGGGGCCTTCCCATATCAATTCATCATCAGGATCAACATATCCTTCAATAACAAAATCGGCATCTGCGGGAACCTCAATCTCGGGCTGCGTAATGCATTTAACCAATTCTACCTTTTTCCGGCGCAGAAAACCGGCGAGCATATATTCGTCAACGTTTTCGGGAAGCGGCGCTGTAGCACTATAAGCATAAACCGGATCACCGCCAAGGGACACGGCGACCGGCATCCTTTTGCCAAGCTTTTTGTATTCATTAAAGTGCTTTGCAGACACTTTATGCTTATGCCAGTGCATACCCGTCAGCGTAGCTCCAAACACCTGCATCCGGTACATACCCACGTTGCGTGCATTGTTGTTCGGATCTTTTGTATGAATTACGGGTAAGGTAACAAAAGGGCCTCCGTCTTTGGGCCAGCAGGTGATTACAGGAAGTTTTGTAATATCAGGCTCATTCATAGATACTTCCTGGCATTCACCCCTTCCGGTTTTAACCCTGGGCATCCAGCTGGCGAATTGTCCCAGCATAGGAAGCATTTTCAGCTTATCAACGATTCCTTCTTTCGGTGACGACAACAATTTAAACAAGCCTTCTATTTCCTTTGCAACATCGTCGAGGTGATTAACGCCAAGGGCCATGCACATTCTTCTTTCGCTTCCATAAGCATTCATCAAAACAGGAAATTGATACCCTGTATTTTCAAACAGCAATGCTTTGCCGCCATTGCCGCTTTTACTGATACGGTCCGTTATCTCTGCTATTTCCAACTTTGGATCAACATAAGCCTTGATGCGCAGCAGCTCTCCTGCTTTTTCTAAAGTATTAATGAACTCCTGCTGGTTTTTAAATGCCATTAAAGTAGTTTTTCAATGTAACATAAAACACAAATGAGGGGAGAATGTTTTAAATGATCAAAAGAGCCCGCTGTTGTTGTACTTCCTGCCATTGTAAATCAGGTGTATCATCATCAAAATTGAAACGTTGCATTTTTCTGCGGGAAAACCAGCCGGGTGCTTTTCCGGGTACTTCCTGCACCTGCATGCATAATGTTTACCTGTGCATTGAACAACTCATATAAAAGGCTGTTGGTGACCTCCAGCTTGTTCAAAACGGGTACCTGGCTGACCTGCATGTAACACCACACCGCTTCATTTTCCACCTCATACCCGATAAATTCGGCTTTTACCTCCCTGCTGTTTATTCTGAGTTGAAGATGCTTTTGCAGGTAATCATACGTAAACGTTTCAAGCTGCCGGGCATCCTTCGGATTTTTTAAATCGATAGCGGCCTTGTATTGGGCTTTAAGGGTATTCTCAAAGTCGTCTGTAAACATTTTACAGCTGATTTCTATACTGTTTTCTTTCTGGTTATGACTAAACTCGGTTACGCTTACAAAGAAGGGATGAAGCAATACCGGTTTATTTGCGGGCAGCGAAGGCAATGGCACGGCATCAGGCTGACAGATTTGCACGATCAGGGGAAGTAACCAGGTAAACAATGTTGTACCCATTAAAAATTTTTTCAAGCCAAAGGTCTGCATTAATTTCAACTACTGATGTAATATGGAAGATTTTAGCTTTTACTTTGGCCTTGGGTGGCATCATATCATCAGTCCGGGTGCACTTGATCACATCCTTTTTATCATAGCACTCTCGGCTGTATATGTCCTGAAAGACTGGAAGCAGGTGTTGATACTTGTTACTGCGTTTACCATTGGGCATTCAATCACCCTTGCACTAAGCACATTTGATATTATCAGGATCAATGAGAGATGGGTTGAATTTCTCATCCCCTGCACTATCCTGGTAACTGCTATTTCAAACATTACCTTGAAATCCCATCAAAATCAATCAATACGGCTCAATTATTTTATAGCGCTTTTGTTTGGGTTTATTCATGGTATGGGCTTTGCCAATACTATAAGATTCGTGCTTTCCCGCGAGCAGCGCATTGCACCAGGGTTATTCGCTTTTAACACCGGCCTCGAAGCCGGACAGATAGTTGTGGTGCTGGGGATACTTTTAATCTCATCTGTTTGCATCCAAATACTGAAATTGCAAAAGCGTGATTGGGTAATGTTTTTATCGGCTGCAGTCTTCAGCCTCGCCCTGAAAATGGCTATTGAACGGATTTTCTAATGAAACAAAAAAAAATGAAAAAACTTTTTATCGCGTGCTTTGGACTATTGTGCTTCTCCTGTCTGGCGCAGGACACCAAAAACAATCCAAATTCGAATCACGGAAACAAATTTGAACAGTTGGGAACCACTCTGCCAACTCCTAATGCATATCGCAGTGCCAGTGGGGCGCCGGGACCGGAGTATTGGCAACAACGTGCTGATTATAATATAAAATGCGAACTGGATGAAGCCAATCTCAGGCTTACAGGAAGTGAAACGATTACGTATTTTAACAATTCTCCTGACCGGTTATCTTACATTTGGCTTCAGCTTGATGAGAATGAGCACAGTGCGACCAACAATGCCAATTACCAGGAGTCGACAGCTATGCCGCCCCGCGCTACCGACTCTTTCCTGGAAAGCTCCGTTCTCCTGGGTAAGTCAGACGAATTGGGTATGAATATCACCAGGATCACAGACGCTGCAGGCAAGCCGCTCGTCTACACCATCAACAAAACAATGATGCGGGTGGAATTGCCCGTACCTCTCAAGCCTGCTCAGAAATATATTTTTAACATCAACTGGAACTATAAGCTGTCAAACCGCCTCAAAGAAGGGGGGCGTGGAGGATATGAATACTTCCCTGAAGACGGCAATCACCTGTTCACGATTGCTCAATGGTATCCGCGTTTATGTGTTTACAGCGATTTCCAGGGGTGGCAGAACCAGCAGTTTACGGGAAGGGGCGAGTTTGCGCTAACCTTTGGGAATTTTTTTGTACAAATGACTGTGCCCGCCGATCATGTGGTTGGCTCAACCGGCGAATGCCAAAATTACCAACAGGTGCTGACTCCTGCAAGGCTTGCAAGATGGCAAAAGGCCCAAACTGCCAAAGAACCGTTTGAAATCGCCACGCTTGACGAGGCAAAATCAGCGGAAAAATCCAAAAGTAAACTGAAAAAAACCTGGATCTATAAAGCTGATAGTGTTAGGGATTTTGCATGGACCTCCAGCCGGAAATTTGTGTGGGATGCCCTGCCGGTGTATGTGAAAGGAAAAAAAGTGATGTGTATGAGCTTTTACGGGAAGGAAGCATATGGCCTGTACCGCAAGTTTTCAACCAAAGCAGTAGCACATACTATTAAAACATACTCAGACTTCACCATTCCATATCCATATCCTGTTGCCCAAAGCGTAGAAGCTTCAAATGGAATGGAATACCCGATGATCTGCTTCAATTATGGCAGAACGGAAAAAGACGGCACTTACAGTGAGTCCGTTAAATATGGTATGATTGGCGTGATCATTCACGAGGTTGGCCATAACTTTTTCCCTATGATCATAAACAGCGATGAACGCCAGTGGAGCTGGATGGACGAGGGACTGAATACCTTTGTACAATACCTTACTGAAGAATTGTTTGACAACAAGTTTCCATCCCGCCGGGGCCCTGCATACCAGATAACGAATTATATGTCGTTACCCAAGAACCAGTTGGAGCCCATTATGACCAACTCGGAAAATATCATCCATTTTGGCCCAAACGCATATGCAAAACCTGCCACCGGCTTAAATATTTTGCGGGAAACCATCATGGGAAGGGAATTGTTCGATTATGCGTTTAAAGAATTTTCGCGGAGGTGGGCATTCAAACACCCTACGCCAGCCGACCTGTTCCGTACGATGGAAGATGCCAGCGGTGAAGACCTGGACTGGTTCTGGAGGGGATGGTTTTACAGCACTGATGCGGTTGATATCGCAATCGATAGCGTAAAACATTTCAGGGCTGACGTGACCGCCATCCCACCACTTTTAAAAGACTCCATTGTTATGCAAAAACTGGCTCCTCCACAGGTAAACGCGTTTGAGGACATTTCTAAAATACGCAACCGCGAAGACAAAAGCCTGCAATTTCTTACCGATACTGACACCACCCTCCGGGATTTTTACTGGAAATACGACCGCAATTTAGTACCGGCAGATACAAGCGCTTACCCTGTGCCGTTAGTCTCACTCCTTAGCCCCGCCGATGATAAGATCAGGGAAGCATATGCGGACAAGCATTTTTACGAGGTACATTTCAGCAATAAGGGAGGCCTGGTAATGCCGCTGATCATTGAATGGACCTACGCAGACGGAACTAAGGAAATTGACAGGATACCCGTCCAGATCTGGCGCAAGGACGAAAACGATATCAGTAAAGTGTTTATGAAAAATAAAGTTGTTACCGCCCTTAAACTTGATCCCATGCGGGAAACTGCTGACATCAACGAATCGAACAACAACTGGCCGAACGTGGGAGCACCTTCGAGGTTCCAGTTGTTTAAAATGAAGCAACAGGTGCGTGGCCAATCCACGGGCCTGAACCCGATGCAAAAAGCTGAGGAAAAGGAAGGAAAGAAAAGATTTTAATAACTCCTCCGAAAGGGGCTCGCGGCTTGTTTTCCGAACCGGCGGCTCGCCGCGACCTTTCGCGCCTGGGCTCCGCAGTACGCTCCTGGGCTACATCTGAGACCAGCCCGGATTGGAGGGCGGGTCCAAATCCGCCAGTGTAATGTCGTCGGCTCCCTGATGTTCTTCTTAAAAACCTGTACTTCCGTCCCTTACCCGGATTTTCTTTTTACCGGCATGCTTTTTCTCGAAATCCAGTACCTCTTTCGGCTTGGGAACTTTTTTTGCTTCAGCAGCGCCGGGTGTTGCCGCAACATCTTTCTTTTTGCCTTCCAGCGCCCCTAAAACGTATTTTTCGGTTTTGGTGATAAAACCTGTCATGGGATCATAATACTTCCATACTCCATGCCTTACCCCGGCGCCTTCATTTTTAACCGTTACCGTTCTGAAATTGCCCGGGCGTAGTACATCTTCAACCTCCAGTGTATCGTATAGTTTGTCGGGGTTGATGGCTCTCCAGTTCTCTTCGCGCATCAATTCGCCAAATCCGTTAAAATACTGGCTACCCCCATCTTTATTTCCCCAACGATAACTTTCAACAGCGAGGATGTCGCCAATAAGACTATACCGCCGCCATATGCCTTCTTTCTTGTCATCGTTAAAAGCTCCTTCTTCTTCGTAGCCGGGCTCACCCCTGACCTCTTTAAAGTGAACAACCCACCTGCCCTGTTTCCGGCCTTCCATATCAACGCAGTTTAAAGTATCACCTTTTACCCCTATGACATAGCTTTTCCACTGGCTGAGGCCATCAATTGAAAAGAGCAGGCAGAAAATTAGAATCCAACGCATTTTTGTAAGTTTGAGGTTCTTTAGAATGGAAGCTTTTTTATAACGTTTTACCATAATTATTCATTGTATGCCAAACCATTGAGATATGCCGTTCTTTTTGTTTCGCGCTAAATATTCATTACCCCGGAAATTCAACTGTCATCATCATCTTATCCTGTCAGTGATACCTTACCTGCAAAACTCGTGTAGATTCTACAGTAGACGGCACAAACCGAAACTATTTTTATCTCTTTTAACAATTGTCATGCTGTTTTCAGCTATGGGCCAGGTGAAGCCTACAACAGCCGAACAAAGATTGAAAGGCCTTGAAAGGCGAAAGGTACTGGAGCAAAGATCACTGGTAAAGGATTTAAAGTTCCGGAACATCGGCCCCAGCATAATGAGCGGACGTGTTGTAGACCTTGAGGTTAACCCCGGGGACCCCACCGAGTTTTATGTTGCATATGCCACTGGCGGATTATGGCATACCCTCAACAATGGCCAGTCATTTACTGCGGTCTTTGACAGTGAAAATGTATTAACGATCGGTGATATTGCCGTAAACTGGAAATCAAAAAGCCGGACCGTCTGGGTTGGAACCGGCGAAGTCAACAGCAGCCGTTCCTCTTATGCAGGCACAGGTATCTTTAAAAGCTCCGGCAACGGCAAAAGCTGGGAGTATGCCGGTCTTCCTGAAAGTCACCACATCGGGAAAATCCAGCTTCACCCTGAAAACGACAATATTGCATGGGTAGCAGTATTGGGTCACCTATACTCTCCCAATAAAGAAAGAGGTGTTTATAAAACGACCGACGGAGGCAAAACCTGGATACAAAGCTTATACCTCGACGATAATACCGGAGCTGTAGACCTTGACATAAATCCCCTTCAGCCTGATGAGCTTTATGCTACCATGTGGCATCGAATAAGAAGCTCGTGGAATTTTGTTGAAAGCGGAAAAACGAGTGGAATCTATAAAAGCAATGACGGTGGTAGCACATGGCAGCTTCTTTCAAAAGAAGGCGCAGGATTCCCTGTGGGAGAAGGGGTTGGAAGAATAGGCATCGCGGTGTACCCTAAAAATCCAAAAATTGTCTATGCCGTTCTTGATAACCAGTTTCAAAGGAAACAATCCGGGCTGCCGAAACCCGACACCTCGAAATACGCGGTAAATATTTTTAAGAACATCACCAGGGAACAATTTCTTCTACTGCAGACATTTAAAATTGACAGCTTTCTAAAAAACAACAGGTACCCCAACAGATACGGTGCAGCACAGCTAAAAGAGATGGTCGGCAGCGGGATACTTAAACCGACAGTGTTGTACGACTATCAGGATATTGACCAGGGCTTTACCAATCGTTCGATATACGGCTGCGAGGTTTACCGGAGCGATAATGGCGGGTTAACATGGCAGAAAAGAAATGATTCCCTCCTTGCCATGTATAATACATATGGATATTTTTTTGGAAAGATTTATATATCTCCCTACAATGAAAACAAGGTGGTGATTACAGGCTATGATGCAGAATTGTCGGAAGACGGTGGCAAAAGCTTTAAAAAGATGGATAAAGCAAATGTTCACGCCGACCATCATGCGATGTGGATCAATCCAAAACGCGATTCACACATGATAAACGGCAACGACGGGGGATGTAATATAACTTACGACAACGGTTCCCATTGGTTCAAGGCCAACACTCCTGCTGTAGCACAGTATTACTCCATTGCAGTTGACGATGCGAAACCATATAATATTTACGGAGGTTTACAGGATAACGGCACCTGGGTAGGCCCTTCAACGAACATGGAAGACATCGGTTGGATCGACAATGGCCAATACCCTTTTAAAGCAATAGGCGGCGGCGATGGAATGCAGGTACAGGTAGACACAAGGGATAATAAGACCGTTTATTCAGGATTTCAGTTTGGATCGTATACCAGGCAGTTCATTGGCATAAAAGATTTTAAAAGTGTTAAACCTCTACATGAACTCGGTGAAGCGCCATTGCGTTTCAACTGGCAATCACCCATTTTTTTAAGCAGGCATAATCAGGACGTTCTGTACTTCGGCACTAACCGTTTCCACAGGTCTTTAAACAAAGGCGACAGTATGCAGGCCTTAAGCAATGACCTTACCAACGGAAAAAAGGATGGAGACGTGCCGTATGGTACCATTACCACGATCAGTGAATCGCCATTGAAATTCGGCCTTTTGTATGTAGGCACGGATGACGGCAATATACAGATTTCAAAAGACGGAGGTTATACGTGGAACCTGATCAGCAGAAAATTGCCGCGGGGATTATATATCAGCAGGGTGACTGCGAGCAGCTTCAAAGAAGGAAGGGTATATGCTTCGCTTAATGGTTACCGTAATGATCATTTCTCTCCTTACGTTTATGTAAGCGAAGATTATGGTGTCAATTGGAAACAGATTGGAAAAGACCTGCCCGACGAGCCGGTGAATGTGGTAAAAGAAGATCCTAAAAAAGACAGTATATTATATGTCGGAACCGATGGGGGCTTATATGCCACTATTGATGCCGGTAATACTTTTATGATGTGGAACAATGGTTTGCCAAAGTCGGTCCCTGTACATGATATTGCCATCCAGCGGCGTGAAAATGAGATTATCCTGGGCACTCACGGAAGAAGCCTGTACCTTGCGAAACTCGACAGCATTCAATTGCTGCTGCAGAATTATAGCTTCCGCCAGAAAAAACAGGCAGAGACAAACAAGTTACTCAACATACTTACGGGTAAGATTAACAATGATCGTATAGACAGGGAAGGCATTAATGTTGCTTGCCCGCCAGCCCGGAAAAAAGGAAGAGTGAAAAAAGAGTATGTAAGCATAAAATAAGGCGTGAACCGGAAGTGCTTAATTATACGTGCGAGGGTAAATCATTGACAAATGCCGGCTCACGAGATTCAACGACTCCGCTACTGCGCAAAAAAAATTTCCTCATCGCTTGCATCGCAATTAAATTATTTATAGATTTATACCCGGTTCCGCTCCCTTTGATGATTTTCTTTTTTAATTTCCCTGCAATATCCATTGTCTGAATTTACTCAACGGTTAGTAGCACGTTGATCTTCTCCTGTTCATTTACGATTGATCTGAATGTTAAATGATGATAATACGTCAGTTGGCATTGCTGCGTCAAAGCAACCCCTTTCAAATACTATAACCATACTAAACCGGGCAATGCGGGCCGGCCTTTATAATGGTCCGCTTCAATTATAAATTTTATACTATGAATCAGTTTGAAGAATTTGATCCAACAAAAGGTGATCAGTTCGAAGATTTCGACGTAAATGCCGAAACTCAGTCGCAGGATGAAGTAACCCTTGAGTCATTTAGCGGCCTTAGTGACAGCTTTGACGAGGTTAAATCGCTTATGCAGGCCCGTGATGAGTTAGAAAGCAGGCTTATGAGACCAGCCGGTTCAGAAACGGCTGCATTGACGGACGAAGAGCCTTATATTTTTAACAATGTTGTTGGTGTAGGGATTGGTGAAAAGGAGATTGGCGGGGTGCTGACCGGGAAACTTGTAGTGAAAGTGCTTGTTAAGGAGAAGAAAAGCGAGCGTAAGATAAGCGCTGAAGTTCTCGTGCCCCAAAGTATCGGAGGAGTGGCTACCGATGTTGAAGAAACAGGCGAGATACACGCACACATGTTCACCGCCCGCCGCAGGCCCATGCCCTGCGGGATTTCTATTGGCAATTGCCTTCGCCCCATGGCAGGCACAGCAGGCTGCCTGGTTACCAGGAGTAACCAGCTGTTTATTCTCTCCAATAACCATGTGATCGCCCTGGTGAATACTTCTCCTTTAAATACCGGCATTCCCCAGCCCGGAATACTCGATGGCGGAACATGCCCTCAGGATATCATCGCCAGGCTTACCCAGTTTGCGCCCATTAATTTTGCACCCGGCACAACAAACCTTGTGGACGCAGCAATTGCGCGCACCTCCCCTAACCTTGTTGACCGGCGCATCCTCCGCCTGGGAGGAGTGCTTCAGCCGATAGCCCCCGGGGTAATTCTTCCGGCTATTAATATGCAGGTACAAAAAAGCGGTCGCACAACCCAGTACAGGCGGGGCATTATTGACCTCGTTAACACAACAGTAGACGTAAGTTATGCACCATTGGGAGGAGTGGCCCGATTTGTACGACAGTTCCGGGTACGTGGAACAGGTGGAATATTCAGCGACCGTGGCGATTCCGGTTCACTGGTTACATCATTTCCGCAAAACCGGCCGGTAGGCCTGTTGTTTGCCGGCAATGCATCTACAAACTCCACATTTTGTAATCCGATAGGCACCGTATTAACTACCTTTGGTGTAACTATCGTGGCCTGACCGGTGATCTCAGGATGATTGCGTTAACAGCGGTCGCCGGTGCTTACTACGTATATAAATAACAAGCTCAGGTACTATGGATATCGGCAAAGTAATAGACAAAAACAGCAGCACCATCATGGCCATACCTGGAGTTACCGGTGTTGGCGCCGGCAGCAGGAATGGTAAACCTGCGATCGTAGTTTTGGTAAAGCAACTGACGCGTGATTTAAGCAACAGGCTGCCTGAATCACTTGAAGGATACGAGGTCGTAATTGAACAAAGTGGTGAAATCACCGCCTTCTAAAAGTCGATGATGCAGCAGCAAAATGTTTCCCCCGGATCGTGCCATTCATTGTTCCATTTAAATCATTGCTCCGGTTAAAAGCAGAAGGCCTGGCGTACTTTTAACCGGAGCAATACTTCGTTAATGTGCTGGCCAAGTTTATCGTTGCAGTCACAACTGGCAAGTAGATTCACTATTTATAAGGCCCTTATCTTTGCAACCTCAATCAGTAGCATGAACCGTTTCGTTGTATTGATAACGTTTTTATTGTGTTCGGGCGTTTCTTCAGGGCAAAAATTATCCATCAGTCAGATGAAAACCGGGATTGAGAAAGCTGCTAATCCGGTGGCTTATGTTCGGGAAGTGCTGAAAAAAAAGTACAGGCTTGATACGGTAATTATCCTGAACACGTCGCAATTCAGAGGAGTGGCAGACAGCCTTGCCTATAAGGGCACTTTGCGGAAAGTGTATGGCCCTCTGGAAAAAAAATATCTGGTACAGGTATTGGGAAAAGCTCCAAATACGTTTACCAGGGTAAGCCAGATCTTTATTGATACAGCTACTTTTACCCGGCGCATTGCTGATTCCCTTGCTACCAATATTATTCTTCGGATCAAAGAAGGCAGTGCAAGCTTTGAAGATTTGGCTCAGGCTTACTCTATGGGAGGTGAAGCTGCTACGAAAGGCGACCTTGGATGGATAGCGTCAGGGTCTGTGTTGCCGGAAATTGAAAAAGAGCTTACCAGGAGAAAGAAAGGAGAAGTCTTTAAGGTTTGGAGCAGAACAGGTGTGCACGTGATTAAACGAACTGCGGACCCAAAACAGGATACCGGTTTTGCATTGCTTCTGCGGGTGTTTTTGACCGTTGATTAAGTTGATTTAACTGATTTTACTGATGTGTTCAGCTTTGTTGGGTCAAACTTTGAATTTATCAGTCTCTTGTACTCCAGGCTCTTTGCACCAAAATTTATTAACAGTCCTATTTCTAAATTGTATGCTTCCAAATAATTGATTGCCTGTGCCAAATGAACATCTTCCAATTTAGCAACGGCTTTTATTTCTAATGAAACAGAATCACCAACAAAAAAATCAACTCTTCTTGTGCCAACAATTTTTTCTTTGTAGAAAATATACATTTCAAATTCTCTTAGGGCAAAAACACTTTGAATGATAAACTCTTCTTCCAAAGCCCTTTGATAAACAACTTCTTGAAAGCCGTTGCCAAGAACTTTATGTACCTCCATTGAGCAGCCAATTATCTTGCCTGTCAATTCAGAATATTTATATTTTTCACTAACAATCTCTTTCATACCATGAATCAGTTTGATTAATGTGATTTTGATTGATTGTATGTCAGTTTATTAATTTGGCGGTGTTCATCAATGTAATCATTTTAATCATGAGAATCAGCGGTTCAGACATTCCCCATCATGCCGAGGCGAGAAATCTTACTGCAAGCTCGTAGCCTTTCAGCCCCAGCCCGGAAATGGTGCCCCTGCATTTTGCAGAAACATGAGATATCTTCCGGAAGTCTTCGCGGGCATGAACATTACTGATATGCACCTCTACAACGGGCGAATTTATGGCTGCTATGGCATCGCCAATGGCCACGGAGGTATGCGTATAACCACCCGGATTCATAATAATGCCATCATGATCAAAACCAACCCTTTGAAGTTCGCTGATCAACTCCCCTTCAATATTGCTCTGAAAATAATTAAAGATGATGTCCGGAAAATTTACCTGCAACTGGCCAAAAAAAGAGTCAAAGCCCTCTGACCCGTAAATTTGGGGCTCCCGCTTTCCAAGCAGATTTAAGTTCGGCCCGTTAATGATCGCGATTTTCATAAAATAAATTACAGTTAACGGGGTGTTACATTAATGCTGATGCAGCGTGAATACATCTGCCTGCGCTTAAACCAGGAAGTTTACAGGCTTGCTTTCCGGCTCTCGTTTATCATTTGGATAAATTCATCAAAAAGATACCTTGAATCATGAGGGCCCGGAGTTGATTCCGGGTGATACTGAACTGAAAACGCGGGCCTGCCTTTTACCCTGATACCTTCGATTGATGAATCATTAAGGTTAACATGCGTTATCTCAATATCAGGAGAATTTCTAACCGCTTCAGGGTCTACGCCAAATCCATGATTTTGAGTAGTGACCTCACATTTACCGGTCACCAGGTTCTTCACCGGGTGATTGAGGCCTCTGTGGCCATGATGCATCTTGAACGTTGGTATATCGTTCGCCAAGGCCAGCAACTGGTGCCCGAGGCATATCCCGAAAACAGGTTTTTCTTCTTTTAAAATATCTTTCAGTGTATCTACTGCATATCCCATGGCCGCAGGGTCTCCTGGTCCGTTCGAAATAAAATATCCGTTTGCATTGAACGACTTTAGTTCTTCCATAGTCGTTTTTGCAGGGTGTACTTTCACATAAGCGCCTCTTTCTACCATGCACTCCAGGATATGCTGCTTGATACCATAATCCATAACGGCGATTCTTACAGCGGAATCCGGGTTACCAAGTTCATACGATTCCTTTGTGCTAACTTCAGTGGCCAGTTCCAGTCCGGCCATAGAAGGAACTTTTGACAGTTCCTCCCTTAGTAAGTCTACATCGAGCGTAGCTGAGGAAATAATACAGTTCATAGCTCCCCTGGTACGAACATGGGTTACGAGGGCACGGGTATCCACGTCCTCGATAGCCACTATGTTATTTTCTTTCAGGTAATTATCCAGCGAACCTTTCGCCATTTTACGGGAATACTGCTCTTCAAGGTTTCTCCCTATAAGTCCCCTGATCTTCACATTTGCAGACTCCACATCAGCATCCATCACCCCATAATTACCAATATGAACATTATTCATGATCAGCACCTGACCAAAATAACTGGGATCGGTAAATACTTCCTGGTATCCCGTCATGCCGGTATTAAAACAGATTTCGCCGGTTGCTTTTCCAATCATCCCGAAAGCTTTACCGTAATGAACAGTACCATCTTCCAACAACAGTATCGCAGGTAACCGGGAGTCAGGCATAATGGTAAAAAGTTTTGCAAAGAAAAGAAATATGTTGATGGAAAGCTTACAAATATTTTATAATCCCTGCTCTTTTTATCATGGTGACTACATTAACAAAACCTGATCGGATCGGCTCGAGGGCAGTAAAAAAGGCAGCCTTGTTAAAACGCTGCCTTTATTTGGATAAGTTCTGATATAATTACTCCGGAGCTTTCTGATTGGAAGATTCAGCATCACCGGCCTCAGGTGTATCAACGACTGGCTCGGTGCTAACCGGCTCCTGTGTTGGAGATTCTGCTGTGGTGGTTACAGGTGGCAACGGTGTTAATGCGCCCGGCGCTTCTGGTGTTCCGGTTTCTGTAGCAGCGGGCTTTTTACCCCTGCCACCACGCCTGGTTCTCTTAGACGTTTCGGTTCTTGCATCCGTTGTTTTGCTGTATACTTCATTAAAGTCAACCAGTTCAATCAGTGCCAGTTCCGCGTTATCTCCCGTACGGGTACCAAGCTTAATGATTCGGGTATACCCACCCGGACGACCCGCAACCTTTTCCGCTACGGTACCAAACAATTCCTTCACGGCTTCTTTGTCCTGAAGGTAACTGAACACCACCCGGTGCTGGTGTGTGGAATTTTCTTTTGCTTTGGTAATGAGGGGTTCTGCATATACCCTCAAAGCCTTTGCTTTTGCAATTGTTGTTACGATCCTTTTATGGGTAATTAACTGGCAGGTAAGATTACTCAGCAGGGCTTTCCTGTGGGAGGCCGTTCTGCTAAGATTATTGATTTTATCTCCGTGGCGCATGACGTTTGAATTTTAAACCTTGTACCGTGTCAGGATTTACAAGATCATTTGAAAAAGTATTGAATGAAATTACCGTGGTTGATCTGGCAATCACTCGTCATCGAGTTTCAGCTTACTAAGATCCATCCCGAAATGAAGGCCCCGTTCCGTTAGCACCTGCTCAATTTCGGCTAAACTTTTCTGACCGAAATTCCTGAATTTCATAAGGTCTTCCTGTTCATATTGAACCAACTCGCTTAATGAATTGATCTTTGCTGCTTTCAGGCAGTTAAAAGCGCGTACAGAAAGGTCAAGATCTTCAAGTGGTGTTTTCAGAACCTTTCTTAACTGAAGGGTTTGTTCATCAACGAGGTCTTCTTTCTTCTCTTCCTTATTATCGAATGTAATGTTTTCATCAGTGATGATCATCAGGTGCTGGATAAGAATGCGGCTTGCCTGCTTTACTGCTTCTTCGGGATGAATTGTTCCATCGGTATTGACTTCAATGATCAGCTTTTCATAGTCAGTCCTTTGTTCAACACGGGTATTCTCTATGCTGTATTTTACATTTTTGATAGGAGTAAAGATAGAATCTATAGGGATGTATCCGAATGGAGCATCCTTTACTTTATTGTCTTCCGCAGGAACATACCCTCTGCCCTTCCCTATCGTTATTTCAATGTCAAGCTTAGCAGAAGGATCCATTGTACAGATCAACAGCTCAGGATTCATAACCTGGAAAGACTGTGTGCCGTCCTGCAATATGCTGGCGGTAAATTCGCTTTTACCTTTGATATGCAACGTAACTTTTTCATTTACGATCTCGTGATCGACAATTTTTTTGAACCGTACCTGTTTCAAATTAAGAATAACTTCGGTAATGTCTTCAGTCACTCCTTTGATAGTTGCAAATTCATGATCGGCTCCTTCCACTCTGATGCCTACTATAGCATATCCTTCCAATGAGCTTAATAACACTCTGCGCAATGTATTGCCCACAGTTACACCGTACCCGGGCTCTAATGGACGGAATTCAAACTGCGCTTCGAAATCGGTAGCTTTCTGAAGAACAATTTTGTCAGGTTTCTGGAAATTTAAAATGGCCATATTATCTATTTCAGATTTTAGAATTACGATTGATGGTTTGAAACAAAGTCGCTTATCAATTTACATTGAGTATTACCCGTATCAAACCATGTAAGCCCTGTGAAATAAAAATGAAACAGTCAACACCAATTCATTTTCCATTCACGTCTCTCACCACAATGATTACTTGCTATACAATTCGACGATTAGCTGCTCTTTGATGTTTTCCGGTACGCTTTCTCTTTCCGGGTATCCCAGGAATACACCTTTCTTTTCAGCTTCATTCCAGTCCAACCAACTAAACCTTGGATTCTTCACGCCCATCTGGCTGGTTATCCCCACGTTTTCCGCTGCCGATGGCTTTAGGGTAATAACGTCACCTGGCTTCAACTGGTAGGAAGGGATATTGGCCACGTCTCCGTTTACCATGATATGTTTATGAGATACCAACTGGCGGGCGCCTCCGCGTGAAGGAGAAATGCCTAACCTGAAGACAGCGTTATCGAGACGGGCTTCTAACAATTTGATGAGATTTTCACCAGTTACCCCCCTGCGCCGGGAAGCTTCTTCGAAAGTTTTACGAAACTGGCGTTCCAAAACTCCGTATGTGTATTTAGCTTTTTGTTTTTCGCGTAACTGCAAAGCGTACTCACCAAGACTTTTCCGTTTGCGGGTCGCACCATGTTGTCCGGGTGGATTACTGTTTTTACTTAGCCACTTACCATTGCCTAATATTGGCTCACCAAAGATCCTGGAGATTTTGGTTTTCGGTCCTATGTAACGTGCCATAATAATTATCTGATTTTTTAGTTTCGATGTGCGATCTTTAAAAATCGTAAAAATTTAATCACACACCCATGTATAAAATTCAGATTTCAGACCGGTGACTTCAGAATCTGAAGTCGCCAATCTAAAATCTTCAATTGATTGCCTTATACTCTTCTCTTCTTCGGGGGCCGGCAACCGTTATGAGGAAGCGGCGTAACATCTTTTATCTGCGTAATTTCAATACCCGAGTTCGATAACGCCCTGATCGCGCTTTCCCTTCCGGAGCCCGGCCCTTTAACAAATACATCTACCCTTTTCAAACCGGCTTCAAAAGCCACTTTAGCAGCGTCAGAAGCAGCCATCTGTGCCGCGTAAGGTGTATTTTTCTTCGAACCTTTGAAACCCATCTTCCCTGCGCTGCTCCAGGAGATAACCTGCCCCTGCTTGTTTGTTAAACTGATTATAATATTGTTGAAACTGGCGGTAATGTGCGCGTCGCCATAGTTTTCAATCTTTACAATTCTTTTTTTCGCAGCTGCTTTCGCGCTGGGTGCCTGTGCTTTTGCCATAACTTGATTAATGAGTGAGAGGTAATCTTATTCGGAACTTTCGATGTTAGACTGGCGATCACCGGAATCCAGGATCACCAGGCAAAAATCAAAATTATTTCTTCGGTGCTTTCTTCTTTCCGGCGACTGTCTTACGTTTGCCTTTCCGTGTACGGCTGTTTGTGCGTGTACGCTGCCCACGAACCGGTAATCCCCTGCGATGGCGAAGGCCACGGTAACAGGCAATATCGAGTAAACGCTTGATGCTCATCTGAACTTCTGACCTTAATTGACCTTCTACCTTAAATTCGTTGGTGATCATTGAACGTATAGCATTCAATTCTTCATCATTCCACTGGTTCACTTTCTTATTTACGTCAATGCCTGAAGTTTGCAGGATATATTGAGCAGTAGAAAGGCCAATCCCGAATATATAGGTCAATCCTATCTCCCCTCTTTTGTTTTTTGGTAAGTCAACGCCGGCAATACGAGCCATATGATTTTTTTAAGATTTTGATTTGCGATAACATAGATATGATTTAAGGTAGCGACGCGAATCCGCAACCGTCAGATATCTACCGGTTAATTATCCCTGTCTTTGCTTGAAGCGGGGATTTTTTTTATTGATGATATAAAGTTTTCCCTTCCTTCTCACAATCTTGCAATCCACACTTCTCTTTTTAATTGAGGCACGAACCTTCATGATCTTAATTTTAAGTTTTCCTTCCTGCTACAGAAAGAAATTTGATGATAGATATTGCAAACCGTTTTCCCAAATCACGGATAGCTGTTCACCATTGGCTACGGTTCTACTTATAGCGAAATATGATCCTCCCCCTTGTCAGATCATAAGGGCTCATCTCCACGCCTACCTTATCGCCAGGTAAAATGCGGATGTAATGCATTCTCATTTTTCCCGAGATGGTGGCCAGTATTTCGTGGCCGTTTTCTAACTTTACTCTGAACATAGCATTGGATAAAGCTTCGAGAATTGTACCATCTTGTTTAATGAGTGCTTGCTTCGCCATACAGTTTTTGGGAGCGCAAAGATAGGAGAAATAAACTTAAAAGTGAAAAAGAAGGGAAATTTTCACATTATGGGTGTATAATCATAGAGTATTGTCCGACCAAAAATGATTCGTGCTGTTATTCAATACGTTACACATCCAAACCTCTCCCTGAAGGTGATATTTACATGCCAGCCCCATTAAAGCTTACAAGTGATTTGTTTACTTTCTCCGCACAAAAATGATAATCATCGTACACCTCACGGATTTTTCCGGGATTTATCTCCTGGGGCAAGACGTGGAATGACCTGGTCCACAAGGCATCTGATTAGTTATTTGTCAGATCTACCTTAGTCATCTGGCTGTAGTGATTCTGCAATTCATGCACGGTTAAGTGGTGGTCGATATGCCGGCGGTCTTCCCGGTACCACATGTCCAGCCTGGAGAAGTCGCCGGGGGTTGTCAGCAGTATCCGGAAGGGGCCTTTAAGATATTTAACCGAATAATCAGGTAATTCCTGCCGCTGAAAATTTAAAGCAAGCAATTGTTCCTCATCCAGAGGGATCGGGTGGAGTACTTCCGGATCAAACCAGAATTCCTGGACGTCCGTTTCAACACAAGCCATTTTACCATCCCGGCTGACATCTTTTACAACCCCCTTTACTCTCTCCCCCTCAAATTCCGCCATTACATAATCTCCTGCTTTAAGCTCCTGCAATCTGATCATAATTTAATTTTGTAGATTTCGAATGTAGAAAGGTTGTATGAATTTTCCAAAATTTGAACAGGATAAGGTGATTTACCGGCGCAAGGTATACAATTTGAAATGCTTGTAATGATCAGTTAGGTCTTTTCCCCACTTAAACAATTGTAACCTTTGACGAAAATCGGGCTTATATCAGATACACATCATTACCTCGATGACCAGGTATTTACCCATTTTGACAAGTGTGATGAGATATGGCACGCAGGAGATTTTGGATCAGGCGCTTTAGCCGGAAGGCTGATCGCCTTTAAACCCTTGCGCGGTGTGTACGGGAACATAGACGGCAACGACATCAGAACCGTGTACACAGAAAGATTGCGATGGAAATGCGAAGATGTGGAGGTTTTTATGACTCATATCGGAGGCTACCCCGGAAAGTATACACCAGCCGTGAAAAAAGAACTATTGGAAAACCCGGCAAACCTTTTTATATGCGGTCATTCGCATATTTTAAAAATAATGTATGATCAAAAACATCAATGCCTCCATATGAATCCCGGAGCGGCAGGCAGGCACGGATGGCACAAGTTAAGAACCATCATCCGGTTTGCCGTTGATGGCAGTAATTTGAAAGATTGTGAAGTAATTGAATTGGGGAAGCGGTAAGGTACGCGTAGATCCTGCGCCGTCTCTCGCCGGCTCCTCTTCAGTTGTATGAGGCGTTCCGGGCATCAACGGACGGCCGATCCCTTCCCTGAAAGGCCACGGTACCGTAACCATAATGATCAGCAAAGCAACCACGTAAAACCAGAACGTTTTTCTGTGCTTTACTTTATCAGAAAGATTTTTTTTGCCAATACCCCTCCCGATGGTGATTAAGATTATGGCCACAAGCATACCCGTCATATGTTCTATTCCCCAAAAGCGAAAAACACGGTCTTTCATCACCTCTCCCATGCCGATATTCAAGATATTCCTCAAGCCCCAAGGCCCGGCAATCCATTGGTATAAACCGATCAATAATATAACATGAGCTGCTATCATTAAGAACAATCCGATCTTCTTATCACCGTTTGTAAACTGTTTTCCCGACGTCATTCGGGTAAGCGACCTGATTATCGCAACGACCGCCAGAATAATTATCACCCAGCGCAAAAAATTATGTAAATGAAGTAATCCCTGGTACATAAAATCTTTTTATAATTGATCTAAATCCGCACTTGTATTTTTCCTGGGTAACCCGAACTATTCAATCCAGTCGGCAAGGAAAACATTTGTATCCCGGGTACCCCCATTATTCCGGTTGCTGCAAAAAACGATTTGTCTTCCGTTTGGAGAAAACATGGGGAATGCATCAAAGCCATTGTCGCGACTGATCTTTTCAAGGCCGGTTCCGTCAGTATTGATTGTGTACATGTTAAAAGGGAAACCGCGGGGATATTCAAAATTAGAGCAGAATATTACCTTCCCGCCCGGCGTAAAGTTCGGCGCCCAGTTGGCCTTTCCTAAATTGGTAATTTGCCTCATACCTGTTCCGTCAGCGTTGGCAATCCATACTTCCATATTCGTGGGAGCCACCATTCCCAACATAAGGAAAGTATTGTATTCGCCGATCTCTGGTTCCGTTTTTGGTCTCGACGCCCTCCACAATATTTTTTGTCCGTCTGCGCTAAACCATGCTCCACCATCGTAACCGGGGGTGTATGTAATACGCCTGACATTGTTCCCGTCAATATCCATCGTGTATAGCTCCAGGTCTCCGTCGCGCACGGACGTAAAAACGATTTTGTCCCCTTTAGGCGAAATCGTTGCTTCTGCATCGTATCCCGCATGACTTGTCAATTGCTTTATGATCCTGCCCTCCAAATCGCATTTGAAAATATCAAAGCTGGAATATATAGGCCAAAGGTAACGATTGCCATATTTTGACCTGTCGGGCACCTCAGGGCACTTGCTATCCGCAGCATGAGTAGATGCATACAATATATGCTTTCCGTCAGGATAGAAATAAGCACAGGTGGTTCTTCCCTTACCATTGCTGATGGCCTTGTATTTGAAAGTGTCAGCAGAATTTTCCGGAACCTTTCCCATAAAAATCTGGTCGCAAAGAATACCTTCCCTGACATTAGTGCGCTGAAACACCAGGTTCTTTCCATCAGGGCTGAAATAAGCTTCCGCGTTATCTCCGCCGAAAGTTAACTGGCGAACATTCTTAAAATGCTTTTCTGCAGGATAGATGAGCGTATCGACCTTCCAGCCGGAGACAAACCTTTTAGCCTCGCCCGGATTAACCACATGATACGAGGTTAAGACAATCACAATTCCAAAGCATACGAACAAAAGCAATAAAGGTTTTTTCATATTTTAGCCGGTAGTATAAAGCATCTATTTACAACCGGCGCAAAGGTATCGTCGGCATGATGTTATTATGTCAAAAATTTGTCATAATACACCCATTAAAATCTGTTAGTTTTGACTATGGCGCGTAAATTTCTATCGGTAAGTGTTCTTGGGATGCTGTTTCTTCTGACCGGGTGCAAGTTTGACAAAAATGACCATGAACCTGTTCCCTCAAAAATTTTGAACAGCCCGCCATTTCGTACACTCACCGACAGCATCAGCAATTTACCTGATAATTACATCCTTTATCTGAAGAGGGGTGAACTGCTGTCTCAAAAAAATTTCCACAAGATCGCTTTTTATGATTATAAAAAAGCCTGGGAATTGCATCCTGATGAAAACACAGCGCTAGCTTATAGTGCAAACCTGTTTTTATCGGGGCAAGAACAGGATGCAATAAATTTCTTAAAACAGTGTGTCGCCCGATTTCCATATAACAGTGAATTTTCAAGAAGGCTAAGTGAGGCCTATCTGCAGGCCGGGGAAAGCTCGGCTGCACTGGAACAATATAATGCGATACTAACAACCGATCCAGCGAACTTTGAAGCGTGGTATCAGAAGGGCGGTTTACTCGCAAGACTAAAAGATACGGCGCAGGCAATCAGCGCACTTGAAAAAGCGTACGAGCTACAACCGCTGCAGATTTTTGGAATATCGCTCGCCAACTTATATGCTGAAACCAAAAACCCGAGAGCTCTTGCCCTGTGTGATGAATTGTTACGTAAGGATACCCTGCAGGAACTTACCGATGCATTATTCATCAAAGGTTTATATTATTCAAACATTGACCGGCCGGAGGAGGCACTGGAAGCGTTTGACAAATGCATAAAAAGAGACTGGAAGTTTATAGAAGCTTATATTGAGAAGGGCATCATTCAGTTTACCCGGAAAAAATATGATGATGCATTACAAACATTTGCTTTGGGTGCAAAAGTTTCAAACACCTATGCCGATGCCTATTACTGGATGGGCCGTTGTTATGAAGCCCGTGGCGACAAAAATGAAGCTGTTAAAAATTATGAACGTGCCCTGGCCTTGGATATGAATTTTTCAGAAGCAAGGGAAGCGCTTGAAAAATTCAGTAAAAGGGATCACTAAATGCACCGGCGGCAAATCTTTGTTTTATTGTTTTTTTATTGGCAAACCCTTTTATCAAACGATCACACCACAATCCTATGGCCATTGTAGCACCTTCATTATTAGCAGCCGACTTTTTGAGATTAAGTGATGAATGCAAAATGCTTAACGAAAGTGAAGCAGACTGGTTTCACCTCGATGTTATGGATGGAAGATTTGTGCCCAACATCAGCTTTGGGATGCCGGTGGTTGAACAGATATGCAGCGCAACGAACAAAATTTGCGATGTGCACCTGATGATTGAAGAACCTGAACGTTATGCCGAGGCATTTCACAAGGCTGGTGCAGATATTCTTACCGTACACCTCGAAGCCTGCCGACACCTGCACCGCAATATTGAGCAGATTCGAAATCTGGGCATGGTACCGGGAGTAGCGATTAACCCGCATACGCCCGTGCAGCTGGTACAGGATATCCTGGCAGATATCGGGTTAATATTGGTCATGAGCGTCAATCCGGGTTTCGGGGGCCAGCAGTTTATACCGCAAACATTAAAAAAGATAAAATTGCTCCGTGAACGCATCGACCAGCAGGGGCTAAACATAAAAATTGAAGTAGACGGCGGTATAAATTTAAGCAATGCCCAATCTGTTGTAGATGCCGGTGCGCATGTGCTTGTTGTCGGCACTACAGTTTTTTCTTCGCCTGACCCAAAAGATGTGATCAAGCAGTTAAAGGACGTGGCTATAAAAGAGAAACAGCCTTCCCAGGCATAGTATTATTAAACCATTTTGCCAACAGGGTTAACAGTCGGCGGACTACAGCATTATCGTAGATCCGGGTGGCAGATGCCCGGTGTACATATCACCACCGCACACATTTATCAACTCATTACATCATATCCTGGCTGGTAAAAGAAAACGGCAACAGGAAAGTTGCACTTGGAATGATATATATCCGTCCTTCCATGCCCCCGAGAATAAGCCGGATAGGATGTTGCATTCGCGTTTCATACTCCTGGAGCGACTGCCTGCAAATACCGCATGGTGCAATGGGATGGTTGCTTGCAGATGTGTCGCTTTGATAGCTGATGGCAATAGATTCGATTGGCACTTTGCCGTATAATGAAGATGCCGAAGCAAGCAATACGCGCTCTGCGCATAAGCCTACCGGGTAAGACGCATTTTCCTGGTTAGAGCCCGCGACTATTTCTCCATTCGCCAGCTTTGCTACAGCGCCAACCCTGAAATTTGAATAAGGCGCATATGCATGGCTGGTAACTTCCTGTGCCTCGCGTAACAACCAGGCATCTTCATCTTCAAGCTCATCAATTGAATCATAGACCTTAAACGTAAAATTGTAATTCTCTTCTTTCATACCTTATTTTAAGCACAATGCTGCCAATAACCTTACATTCACCTCCACCCCTGTTTCCAAACCAACAGGTTTTTGCCTACCGGATTTTTTTGAACAAACGGTTCCAGCGGATGCCATGATCCCAGCTCATCCATATCAGCGATGCGCTTCCTACCACATGGTCCTCCGGAACAAAACCCCAATACCTGGAATCCTGTGAAGCATGACGGTTATCACCCATCATCCAGAAATAATTCATTTTAAAGGTGTACTGGTTCGTTGGCTTGCCGTTTATGAAAAACTGGCCGTCTCTCCTTTCGAAGCTGTTGCGCTCGTAAGCCCGGATAGCTCTTTCATACAAGGTGAAATTCTCGTTTGTTAACGTTAAGATGGCCCCCTTCTTAGGTACCCATAACGGCCCGAAATTATCTTCAGTCCAGTTATGAATGGTGTCATACGGAAACACTTCGTGCTGGGTATTCAGTTCAGGTGTAATCTTTTTTGCAAACCCTGCTTTCGTCATTTCTGCCAGTGCGTCATAGGTAAGCAACATCCGGTAGGTATTCGGCTGGTTAGCCAGATCACTGAACTCTTCCGGGTTCTCCATGGTAACGTTGTATTCTTCATTCATCACTTCCGGGTCAAGTTGCTGACCATTGGTTTCAACATAATAATACATTTGAGCTTTTGGAGGTAAAAAGGGAGGGTCGCCATTTATATATACCAGTCCGTCCCTGATGTGTAAAATGTCTCCTCCGATAGCGACACATCGCTTGATATAATTTTCTTTTTTATCAACAGGACGTACGATAAGCGGGTATGAGTCGGGGTCTTCCTGCAGAATCTTCCGGCCTTCATCCGGGTTGCCACGCCCAAGCGCCCTGATCACATCATAATATGGAATTGCAGACTGGTATTCTTCCCGGTTGATAACCGTATCGCCTGCAGGAAAGTTAAATACTACAACATCATTCCTTTTAACAGGGCTTGCAAACCAGCGCGTGTAGGGAATTTTTATAAGTTCCGAGTAAGATTTCGAACTCGAGTAGGGAAGGGTATGATGCACAAAAGGTACGGATAATGGAGTATTCGGAATTCGGGGCCCGTACGTCCATTTGCTTACAAATAAGAAATCATTGATGAGCAGGGTTTTCTCCATCGACCCGGTAGGAATCGTGTACGCCTCAAAAACAAATGTACGGATCAGTGTAGCAGCCACTACCGCGAAAATAGCAGCATCAATCCATTCCCGGCCTGAAGATTTTTTATACGCCCTTACGGCAGAAGGCCCGATGTATTTATCTTTTGCATTCGTACCAACATATATAAAGTACAATCCCAGGGTAATAACAGTAAGGGCATGCTGGTACAACTTAAACTTACCGAATGTCTTTACAAATTCAATCATGATGCCCAACGTAATAAACCATCCGACAACAGGAATAAACTGCCAGAAAAACCAGTGTTTTGGCCTTTCGGCAATGTGGATCATCATCCATGTATTATATAATGGCACCAACCCTTTCCAACCCTCAATCCCAGCCTTCTTAAACATAAAAAACAATCCGATTGCAGGTACAATAAACAGGATCAGGGAAATATAAACAACAATAACAATTTGGGCAACAGTCATCAATAATGATTTTTATAAGTGTGCAAAAGTACCATTCCGCAGGGAGATTGTAGAATTTGCGCGTAAATAAGTCAGTTCATGATCACTAAATCAGTACAAAAGTCATATGAATTCTTACACTAAGGCACCAAACAATTTGTTAAAGCACAATGTTTGTCCTAATTTTCTGCTATTGATTCTTATTGCTTTTGTGTATGAATAATTTTTCTATCAGGGACGTAGAAATGCTAAGCGGAATAAAAGCTCACACGCTCCGGATCTGGGAGCAGCGGCATAATATATGTCTCTGCAAACGCAGGGAAAGCCTTCACCGGTATTATGACAACGAAGATCTCAAGCAAATTCTTCGCATTTCCTATCTGTATCATCATGGGTATAAAATTTCAAAGATAGCGGTACTTTCAAAAGAGGAAATCAGGCAGCTTGCCACCGTGCCGTCAGATGAAAACAGCTATGATATCTATATAACACAGATGATAGAAGCGGGCATTGACTATGACCAGCCGCGTTTTGAAACCATCATACGGAACGCTCTTTTGCAAATGGGGTTTGAAAAAGCGGTTTTAAATGTGTTCTATCCTTTCATGCAAAAAATCGGTTTGTTATGGCTCACCGATCATGTAATCCCGGCCGTGGAGCACTTCAGCAGTAACCTTATCCGGAAAAAAATACTTGTTTCCATTGAAGGACTCGAGCAGCCGTTCCGGACGAAAGACACCGTAGTTTTAATATTTAGCCCGCCGGGAGAAATGCATGAAATGCCTTTACTGGTTTCACAGTACTTTATAAAACTTAATGGAATATCAACAGTATACCTGGGAACCGACATATCTATGGCCGAACTTGAATACGTCTGCAAAAATATCTTTGTAAGCCATTTACATTTTCACCTGATCACCAATTTTACGGGAAAAGAGCCTGCAGAATATATTGACGGCCTTCAAACGATAATGCCCGGTAAGAAGATTCTGGCTTCGGGTCCCGCATTGCAGGAAGTACATGCCCGTTCGGCCGACATTAAAATTTTACGTTCACTAAGGGAAGTAATTGAAATCTATAAAGAACTATAACAGCGCCCCGCGCCAACACATTACCGCTTCGGCAGTACATTGTTCATCACATCCTCACTGGTAATGCTTTTGCCAGATAATATCACAAGCCGTTCCACCACATTTCTGAGCTCGCGAATGTTGCCGGTCCAGTTATACCCTTCCAATTCGTCCATAGCTGTTTTGTCAATCACCTTCCTGGCGATGCCATAATCTGAACAGATGTCTTCTAAAAATTTTTCCGTAAGCAAAGGGATATCCTCTTTTCGATCGTTCAAAGAAGGAACGTGAATCAGGATAACACTTATCCTGTGGTAAAGGTCTAACCGGAAATTCTTTGTTTCTACCTCTTGCAATAAGTCCTTGTTGGTTGCCGCGATCACCCTTACATCAACATTGATATCCTTATCAGCACCTACTCTTGTAATTTTTGCTTCCTGTAATGCGCGCAGCACTTTAGCCTGGGCGCTTAAGCTCATGTCGCCTATTTCATCAAGGAACAAGGTACCGGTATTTGCCTGCTCGAATTTGCCGATCCGCTGCTTGAAAGCGGAGGTAAAGGAACCTTTTTCGTGGCCAAATAGTTCGCTCTCTATTAATTCGCTGGGTATAGCGGCACAGTTTACTTCTACAAGAGGGCCATCCGCCCTGTTGCTTTTTTCGTGCAGCCACCGGGCAACAAGTTCCTTGCCAACCCCGTTTTCCCCGGTAATCAATACCCGCGCATCCGTTGGTGCTACTTTTTCAATGGTCTCTTTGATCCTTTTTATGGGAGAAGATTCACCGATCATTTCCTGCACTTTGCCTACCTTCCTCTTCAAAACACGGGTTTCGGTAACAAGGGATGTTTTATCAATGGCATTGCGGATGGTGATCAGCAGACGGTTAAGGTCGGGAGGTTTTGAGATATAATCAAAAGCGCCTTTTTTAACTGCTTCAACGGCCGTTTCTATAGTACCGTGACCCGATATCATGATGATCGGCACGTCTGCATTTGCTTCTCTTGACTTCTCCAGGAAGTCCATGCCATCTATTTTGGGCATCTTAATATCGCACAAAACAACGTCATACGTTTTTTCTTTGAACCGTTTAAGTCCTTCTTCGCCGTCCCCGGCCTCATCAATCTTGTATCCTTCATAAGACAGTATCTCGCCCAGCGTCTTCCGAATGGCTCTTTCGTCGTCTATAATTAAAATATTTGACATAAATGTTTTCAAGGTTCAAGAGTAAATGAAAAGCTGTCTAATAACTTCTATTTCCGCGGATTATTGCAATATATTCATCTTCCTTAAACAAATCAAAGATAGGTATATGAAGATAACTCCGTCAAACGGGGATTTTCAGTCGCAATCATCATACATGCTGAATCAGCTTCGCATGATGCGCAACTTTCAAATGCAGCCTTTATAAAGGGTTGAAAAAATCACACCCACCCGGCCACAGTGGCCCGGTGAATGATAATCATCGATACAGCCAAAGCAATTTCCGCGCAAACAGAATTTGGTTTGAACGGCCTTTTGGTCCAAATAGCCGCTGATGAAACCAGTGGAAATGATGAATTTACGCTCAACTCCGCAGTAGTTGAATATGGTGCGACAACAACTTACATCAATGGCTGCGGTTAACTGATATGCACACGTTTTTGCAGAATGAAATATTATAGGTACATTTTACGTTATCCATTAAATCCAACTATGAAAACCACAAATCATCCATCCAAATCTGTGTCGGAGATCTCCGTTCTACACATGACTGTTAAGTTATCTTTACTGGCTTCTTTCTTTGTAGGTTCTACCTTTGGTCTTTTACTTGCCGTTAAAGAAGTTGTTCATCTATTGAATTAGGATTTACGGCAATAATCCGTGTCCAGTTAAATACAACAGCATTACAGCCTCTGTTTATTGGTTCATTTCAGCAGGAATATTTAAAGCGCAGCAGGCAAATGGTGATGTACGGTATGCATCAGAATCAATTGCTCTAGTCTGCCGGTCAACAGTAATCAGGAAAACAAGGTACTGAGTTCCATGACTGCAAATTACGGCAAGGCGCTTTATTTTTTCAAATACATAACGTCTTTACACAGTTTCACCGTGCGGGGAACGTCTGGCAGGTAAGCGGCCACCAGATTGGGAGCATAGTGCATAGGAGCGTCTGCACTTGTGATCCTGCGAATGGGAGCATCGAGAAAATCAAATCCTTCTTTCTGGATGACGTATGTGATTTCGGAAGAAATGGATGCAAACGGCCATTGTTCTTCCACGATCACCAAACGGTTTGTCTTTTTAACCGATTCAAGGATCGTCCTCCAGTCCATCGGGCGGATGGTTCTCAGATCGATCACCTCTGCGCTGATCCCCTCTTTTTCCAATTCAACGGCAGCAGCAAGTGCAATTTTCATCATTTTATTAAAGGATACGATTGTTACATCATTACCCTTTCTTTTCACATCCGCCTTTCCGATCGGTATTAAGTACTCTTCTTCCGGCACTTCTCCTTTCTCCCCATACATAACTTCGCTTTCCATAAAAATTACCGGGTCGTTATCACGTATAGCGCTTTTAAGCAATCCTTTGCCATCATAGGGATTACTTACTGAAATAACTTTCATACCGGGAATATTGGCGAAAATATTTTCGAAAGCCGTAGAGTGTTGCGCTCCTAACTGGCCTGCGGAACCGTTAGGCCCCCTGAACACTATCGGGCAACCTACCTGACCGCCGCTCATGGCAAGCATTTTACTGGCAGTGTTTAATATCTGGTCGAGCGGCAATACGGCAAAGTTCCAGGTCATATATTCTACAATCGGGCGCAGCCCGTTTTGAGCTGCTCCTACGGCAATACCTGTAAAACCCAATTCAGCAATAGGCGTATCAATAACTCTTTTAGGCCCGAATTCATCAAGCATTCCCTGGCTTACCTTATAAGCCCCGTTGTATTCAGCCACCTCCTCCCCCATGAGGAATACCTTGTCATCGCGCCTCATTTCCTCGCTCATAGCCTCACGTAAAGCCTCCCTGAATGCAATTTGTCTCATTATCTCTAAATTTAAAGAGTGGCAAAAATATTGGTTGTAAGGCAATTGAGCAAATCATCTTAACCTTACAGGTTGCCATCAGCGACTCTACGCCGCAATTGATTGGCTTTCTGCAAACGTTTCCATTTATCTTTGCCGCCTTATTAATTTTACAGGCGTGAATCAAACAATATCATTGGATGTTATCATTATAGGCGGCGGGCCGATCGGCCTTGCCTGCGGGATAGAAGCACAAAAAGCGGGATTAAGCTACCTGATCATCGAAAAAGGCTGCCTGGTCAACTCTTTGTATCACTATCCCGTAAACATGACGTTCTTTTCAACTTCTGAAAGGCTTGAGATCGGCGGCGTTCCTTTTGTTTCCAACAATGTAAAGCCAACCCGTTCTGAAGCACTGGAATATTACCGGAGAGTTGCCATCTCTTTCCAGCTAAATATTTGCCTGTTTGAACGGGTATTAAAAATTGAAGATGATCATGCCGGGCATTATGAGGTAACTACATCAAAAAGTTTATACCTGTCTAACCACATCGTTATCGCAACCGGCTTTTATGATCTGCCATACCACCTGAATGTAAAGGGAGAAGAATTACCAAAAGTTACCCACTATTACCGCGATCCTCATTTTTATGCTTTCCAGAAAGTGCTTGTGGTTGGCGCAATGAACTCCGCGGTAGACGCGGCATTGGAAACCTGGCGGAAAGGTGCGGAGGTTACGATGGTGATCAGGAAAGGTCAGATTGGCGAAAGGGTTAAGTATTGGGTAAGGCCCGACATCGAGAACCGCATAAAAGAAGGTTCTATCAAAGCTTACTATTTTTCCAGCGTGACGGACATCAGGCCCCATGAAGTGGATATACAAACGCCGGAAGGATCAATGACCATCCAAAACGACTGGGTGATCGCCCTGACAGGTTACCGGCCAGATCTGAATTTCCTGAAAAACCTTGGGATTCAATTATCGCCGGATGCGATCATGAAGCCGTATTACGATCCGGAAAGCCATGAAACCAATGTTAGCAGAATATATGTGGCCGGCGTGATTTGCGGAGGTATGGATACGCATTCACTATTTATTGAAAACTCAAGGGAACATGCTAAAAAAATTATTAACCGGATCAGGAGGGAGTGTGTAGTAGGTAGTGGGTAGTAGGTAGTATGAATATGAGGGGAGAGGCTCCGGCAAATAATCTGACTTTTTTCGTCACACCTTATACCTGATAGCTCATAAGTGACAACTGACATCTTTAGCCGATAGCTGACAGCCGATAGCTCATCATCACAACATTCTTTTCATTAACCAGTCTTTTTGCAGATCAGTACCAAGTATAAATAGCTGATTGCTGAACACTTCAAATCCCCACCTCGTATAAAAATTATACGCCCTGTCGTTCTTTTCCCAAACTGCAAGCCATATGGCTTGTTTTCGTTTTTGCCTGGCAAGGTTAACTGAACACTGCATAAGCATTTTACCCACGCCTTTCCCGATCATTTGGGTTGCCGCATAGAGCCGGGCGATTTCCAGCGATTTGATTTCTTTGAGCGCGGGCGGCGTTAGGGCGTCCCTTAACTTCACATAACCGGCTAATTCACCCGCGGTGTATGCCAGTAAGAAAATGTTGGAAGGCACACTTACCTCTGCTATCAATGATTCTTTCGTAAACTGCTCTTTCATAAATATCTCCATATCACCAGGAGTATTCTGAGGAGCAAAGGTTTCAAAAAAAGTCTGCCTGCTAAAATCCGCTATCAGTTCCGCATCGGCACGAGTTGCCTGTCGTATCAATGTTTCATCAAGGATCATACAAATTTCTTTAGCTCTCCAGCCGGCACACCGACACCGGCAGGGTGTAACCGCTTTTTGAACTAAACATTTTCCCCGTTACTATTCAGGTAATGGCTGAGGTCGCTTAATCCCTTTTTCCAACCCTGTTCGTGAGGCAACATTCCTTCTTCATCCTTAAAAGCATCCTGGGTAACGTGTATGCTGCTTTTAGAGCCTTCGTTTGCAAATTGGATGGTCAGCTTATACGATGAATTTTTAACGGGGTCGTCGGGTAGCTCCCAATTCCAGGTATATTCCAGCAATTCGTTGGCTTTAATCTGGATATAGTTTCCGGTGATATGCAAATCGTTTTCGTCGAACAGGTAATCAATCTTACCACCCTCTTTTAATTCATTCGTGACACCCGTCAATTTTTTATCCATCGGTTTCCACCATTTTTTGAGTTGATCCGGGTTCGTCCAGGCTTCGTATACTTTTTCGACAGGAACTTCAAATTCCTGCCTGATCTCTACTTTTAATTCTTCGTGTTTCATGAAATTTTTTCTTAAGTAACAAACACGACATTTAACTGTTCATTACAGGAAATATTTATTAGAAACAAATGCAGATGAAAATAAAGTTCAGGAAACCGGCCATTTTTTAATTAACGGAACAGCAAGATCATTTTGCATGAGTATCAACCCTTGCAAGGCTCGCGAAAGAGGGTTAGATAAACACTACTATAATGTAAGCGTCTCTTTTTTACCCGATTTAACCGCCCGGTAGATCGCATCGATTATTTTCAGGTCTTTCAGGCCCTCTTCGCCGTCTACAGGTACGATTGGCTGTTTGCCCTGCAAAATGATACCGGCCATTTCTTCCATTTGCACGGTTTGGTGAGTTACGTGGGGGTGAGTTAATTCACCCTTATGGGTACGGCCTTTTATGGGTCCGTATCCGGTAGAAGGTTGTAATTCAGCAAATCCCTTTTCTGCAGTCAAAAAAAACCTATCCAGGTTGCCCATGCTGTATGTTGACAAACATGATGCTACCGCTCCGCCGGGAAAACCCAGTTGGAACAAAAGCGTTTCATCAACACCTTCCTTAAACTTTTCTTTGTCGGTTTTGGTTTCCTGGGCTGTAACCCACACTGGTTCTTCACCGATCATGTAACGGGAACCATTAATCGCGTAAATGCCTATATCCATTAAAGAACCACCTCCGGCCAATTGCCTGTTCAAACGCCATTGTTTTGGATCGCCAATTCTAAAACCAGATAATCCCTGGAAAAACATAACCTTTCCAAATTCACCGTCTTTGCGCATTCTGACGATCTCAAGGGTTTTGGGTTCAAAATGCATCCGGTAACCTACCAGTAGTTTAACATTGGCTTTCTTACAGGCATCGATCATCTCCTGTCCCTGCCTTGCATTTATAGCCATTGGTTTTTCGGATATGGCATGTTTGCCTGCCTTGGCTACCCTGATGACCTGGTCATGGTGCAGGCTGTTGGGTGTGATGACATAAACCGCATCTATTTCCGGATTATTCTTTACCTGGTCAAAATTTTCGTAATTGTAACAATTGCCTGCCGGGATATTATACTTGCTCTGCCAGGCCGTTAGCTTTGAAGGCGTTCCACTGATGGCGCCGACTAGCTTAGCCATCTTACAGGATTGCATTGCATCGGCTACCCTCGTTGCATAGCTCCCAAGGCCAAGAATGGCAACTCTAAGTACCGGGCCCTGATAAGGCTGGTCGTTTTGGGAAAGGTTTGCAGAAGCAAGGTGCGGTAAAAAGGCGGAAGCAACAGCCGAAGCGGTAATTTTTTGTAAAAAGTCACGGCGTGAATTCATAACAGTACATTTTATGCCAAATGTAAAGCAAGTCTTGGTTTAATAATAAAAAACAGGCAGGAAGGTGGGTGGATTTGAGGCAGGTTGCGCTACGGCAGGTGCCGATATGATGGCTGTTAGTCTAAACCGCTGATCCGGAGACTCGCATGGGAGGGTGAGGGGGTGTAGTTTATCAACATTCAGCGCATGTAACTGCTATCCGTAAGCGTTTTCATAAAGCTTACAAGAGCTTTTTTTTCATATACCGTAAGGTTTAAACGATCTTCAGGAAGGGTCTGATTACTGATCTGTAAACCCAATCCTGCCCCTCCTCCCCGGTTATAAAAATCCACTACCTCCTCTAAAGTTTTATACACGCCGTTGTGCATGTACGGAGCAGTAAGCTCAATGTTGCGAACGGTTGGCGTTTTAAACTGGTGATTGAACAGGTCGGCTTTAAAAACCCTATACCTGCCTTCATCATCATCCAGCTTAGCATTTATGGTGTCAGGAGTTAAAGGAACTCCGATCACTTCTGCATCGATTTTATTAAAAACCGGAGGGTTTGAACCGTTGAACAACGGGGCAAAGTGACACGTGCCGCATTTCGCTTTCCCCATAAATACGTTAAAGCCGTCCACTTCTTCATTATTCATCGTACTGGAGTCACCCCGCATATACTGATCAAATCTTGAATTCATGGCTATCAGCGACCGGACATACGAAGCAATCGCGTTCTTAAGTTGAACCTCTGAAAATGGCGTTTGGTATACCTGCTCAAATATCCTGCTGTATTGTTTCTCATTCCTGACATGCGCGATAGCCTTTTCAAAAGAACCATGCATTTCATCTTTATTATTGATCACCTCCTTTGCCTGATCTTCAAGGTAATTTACCCTTAGGTCATAAAAAAGTGCGGGTTGTAACGCAGCATTAATGAGGGTCGGGACATTGCGGCGCTTCATATGTGTACCGGCAGGGTGTGTACCAACAGGTATAGCTTTGGCTGAACCGTCAGTGAACGCTTTTTCCGGCTGATGGCAGGTAGCGCAACTGATCTGCCTGTCTCCGGACAAAATAGGATCATAAAACAATTTTTTGCCAAGCGCAACTTTTACGTCACTGGAGTACATTTCCGTTCCGGAGGTATAAAAATCCGGGTTAAATATATTTTTTGCGAATAAAGAAGCGACATCTGCTTTTATTGCTCTCACTTCATTAAAAACGGGTATGTTAAGCTGGCGCTGGACAACTAATAAACTTTCTGAAACCGGGTTTAGATGATTAACGATGAAAGCCATCCGGTCGAACGACACAAAGTCGGGATTCGAAGAGAGGTAGGTAAGTGCCTTTTGAAACTGCGAATCAATCCGGCGCGCAAGTGCAGCATTTTCTTTTTGAAGGTCATCCCTGTATAAAGAATAATAACGCTGAACCGCAGCAAGGCTTGCAGATGCCTCCGGGATACTGTTGTTGGCAACAGGAGAATCGTAACCAGATATGCCAAGCGAGATAATTCGGAAAATTTCAAGTCTCAGTGCATCAAAAATATGCGCATCAGTAGTCTTTAGAAGAGCAGCTACGTGTGCAAGCCGGTTAATATTCGAGTGGAGGATCTTTGCCTGCTGAAGCAATTCCCGGCTTTGCCGGCGATCATAGGAGGGAAAAATAAATTCTTCTATTACATGGAAACCTTCCGGCTGGATAATAATATTCTTTTCATCCGGTTCAATTTCCTGTAAAGCGGGACCGTTTATGTAACGCGCAGTGTATGGATTATAATACTCCGCAAGCCATTCGATTTGCTTATATGCTGTCCTGGCCTTTTTAAATTGCTCCTCTATTTGTTGTGCGGGCACATCCGTTCGAATCAGTTGGATGAGTTTATCTGCCTGCCTGCCGGTCTCCTCAATGTCTGCCCGGTACCGGGCGATCACTTTTTCCGCGGTTGATTGCTGATTTGTGCCAAAGCAGGCAACCATAAAACAAACAACTGAACAGCAGCTAACCATTAACCACTTTCTTCGCATATGCAAACAGTTCAATGAGACTCTCCTGCAGTTAATCAGGGGAGTCTCATTCAGATAAGATACTACTTTGGCAATCCTTTTAATATGACGACCTGGCTTCCCTGGTTTTCACTCCTTCTTTTACTTCCTCCATCTACTCCTGCAAACCTTGCATCCCGCCACGTATGCGGCTGTATACATAAGGTAAATGCATTTGGTATTCCGGTGGCGTCGGAAATATCTATCAATGCCCCGTACTCCCAGTCTCCTTTGTCAGATAAACCGCCTACGTTATATTTAGCCGCGTCAGCTTCCGTTCTTCTGTGATCCAGTTCAAAAGCCTTTGTAAAACTTCCGGTATTCAGGTTGTACTGGTATATATATGCATCGTGCTCTTCAGAACCATAACCGTTTGAATCTTCCTGGATGTAAGCATAATTTTCCGTAACAAGGATGTTATCCGGATTTTGAAATTCCCTTGCGACACTTTTTTTGTCATCGCCATCAAGTAAACAGGTAAGCTTTCCCTTTAAAGGATTTGAAGCATCGAGCACGAGTTTATATACGCGGCCAAACACAGTCCGGGAATAATCGGCATTTTGGCCCGTAGGAGCCTGACCTGTGACATTAAAATAAATTTCCCTGCCGGCGGCGGAACTCCCCTTTCGGTAATCCAGGTCTTCAACACGCCCGAATTTTATTGCTTTCATCGGATTTACCAATGCCTGGATCTGTACGCCTGTTAATGTTTTATGATTTTCAATTTTTACGAATTCTACATCATAGGCATTTCCAACCTTGATCTCCGTTTCAATCTGATTGCCATCAATCCGCTTCATCATATATTGAGAACCGTATTCGAGGTCACCAACGCTATTGCTCATATAAAGCACTACCTGGCCCCCGGTTGCATCTGATGCATCTTCACCGGTGATAATTACCGTTTTACCAGGGAATGCATCTTTATGAAGCGGCACCGAATTTTCGCCGCTCCAGCGGCCTAAGCCCGGCAAGCCCCGGGGCGTTCCGGGCGAGGCGTAGCTTTGATAAGGATCAAGGCCGTGTGTCATGGCTTCGGAGCTGCTTTCACCCACGGAAAGGTACACCGGACCAAATCCATGTTCTGCAGGCGTAGCCATGGTGCCTGAACATAAACGCCATTGTCCTCCATCAGAATTCAATGCATATTCGCCTTTAACCGGCTTAAGGTCTTTGTCTAAGTAAAGCTTGGATACCGCATAGTTATCTTCATTATTTACCATCATTTCGTAACCGTTTCCGGTCCGCGATCTCAAAAATCCTGCGCCATCAGCAGAACCGGCAAAGCGGAACCCCGGCAGAGAATCATCACTGCTGATCATTGTAAATATCTCCACATTTTGAAAGCCCGGAAGCTTTTTTATTAAGGCTGGGGTAACGGAGTGATTTTTTAATTTGGCCATAGGAGGCTTCGGTGGCTGATCATCCCTGTTACAAGCAAATGCAGCAAGGATAAAGGACGTAAAAATCAAAACACCAGCTAAATTTTCGGTTGATTTTCTCATGTTATAGTGTTGAATGGAACGAATCTCTGTCATCATTATTAAGCCAATGTTAACCTATGGTGAATTGAATGTGAAGAATATGTATCTGTCAAAGAGTTTATTTACTTTTATGGCACCCCCTGCCTTAACCTTGCATTAACATTCACCGGCTAATTTCGATGATACTTAACACATGACGTTGATTGACTGGCTGGATAAACTCGACAAGATCGCTTTTGTATTTATTCATAATGATTCTGATTACCGGGTACTTGATAATGTGTTTCCGGTGATGAGAAATGCATTTACCTGGATTCCATTATACTGTTTCCTGTTATATTTTTCGCTGGTTAAATTGAAAAGGAATGTCTTTTTGTTTATTTTGCTGAGCATTGTAACTTTTGCTTTGTGCGACCGGCTTTCGTCGGGATGGCTTAAACCATTATTTGAACGGCCGCGTCCCTGCTTTGACCCGGTTTTACAACCCTTACTCAGAAACCTCATCGAATGCGGAGGCCGGTTTTCTTTTCCTTCCACCCACGCTGCCAATCATGTTGGCCTGGCAAGCTTCTGGTATTGGTCGGTAAAACATACAACAGGTCAAAGATGGCACTGGGTATGGATCTGGGCTTTTATTATTGGATATGCACAGATATATGTTGGAAAACATTACCCGCTTGATATTGCCGGAGGTTCATTGTTAGGACTTATCATCGGTGCATGTTTGGCAAAGATTTTTGAAAACTGGCCTTCCATAAGAAAGACCTTCCGCCAAAATTCCCTCTGGGGGAAATCACTGGGAACCTGAATTATTCACTAAAAAACAGCCGATTGCACTTACACCGTAGCTCCGGTCAGGCCAATCCTTCCTGGGACCGATGGCTGGAAAAATGGTTTTTATGGTTAACTGTCACAGGTATCCTGGTGAATATTTCCGGCCTGTTTGTAACAATCCTTGAACCAGACGGAGCCTTATATGCAACAATAGCAAAAACGATAGCGCAATCAGGTGACTTCATCAATTTGAAAGTTGAAGGTAAGGATTGGCTTGATAAGCCTCACTTCCCTTTTTGGATCACCGCCCTAAGCTTCAAGGCATTCGGGGTCAGCACCTTTTCCTACAAATTGCCTGCTTTGCTATTCTGGGCAGTTGGCGGTTTATATACCTTTCTTTTTACGGCGGAACTGTATACAAAAAATATTGCAAGGCTGTCTGTTCTGATCTATCTTACCGCCGCGCACCTCGTGATTTCAAACAACGATGTAAGGGCAGAACCATACCTTACCGGGCTCGTAATTGGCAGTGTTTTTCATTTTTATAAAGCGTCTGGTAAAGGCCTGAGCTTTCACCTGCTTGCCGGTTCCATCTTGGCTGCCTGCGCAGTAATGACAAAGGGGCCTTTCGTGTTGATTGTGATTGGTTCGGGGTTTATCATTGACTGGATGTTGAAAAAAGACTGGAAACAGTTTCTTCATTACCGGTGGTGGCTGGCTTCTCTTCTGATCCTGCTTTTTATTTTGCCGGAAATTTATAGCTTGTACCGGCAATTCGACCAGCACCCGGAAAAAATTGTTTTTAACCGCACCGGGGTTTCAGGAATAACATTTTTTTTTTGGGAGAGCCAGTTCGGCCGCTTTTTAAACACCGGCCCAATTAAAGGCAAAGGCGACCTGTTTTTTTATGTGCATACCATATTATGGGCTTTCCTGCCCTGGTCTATCCTCCTTGTGGCTGCGATATTTCACCGGATAAAAAATCATAACAATAAAAATCCTTCCAACGAAAACATCGCCATCGGGGCTTCTCTTGTAACCTTTGCCCTGTTTTCCTTGTCCCGCTTTCAATTGCCGCATTATATGAATATTGTGTTTCCGTTCTTTTCCATCATTACGGCGCAATATGTCTATGGTATTCATCGTAACAACGTGATCAGGGTTTGGTCCTGGATACAAAACAGCATATTGCTTCTATTGGTGGCGTTGCTACTAGTACTGTCGGTTTTATGGAATTTCCCCAATGTCGCCCTAATTATATGTGGAATCCTTGGTTTTAGTGTAATGATACTTTTTATCTTCCGGAAACATGGGATGACAGCTATTTTTGGACGCACTTTTATGATCAGTGTTCTCCTATTTTCTTTTCTTAACCTGATTTTTTACCCGGCGTTATTACATTACCAGTCGGGAAGTAAAGCCGCAGCTTTGATTAACACATACAAACCCGGAAAGCCCGTATGCACTTACCTGGAAAATTCTTACTCCTTTGCTTTCTATACCCGTGAACCGATTGAATATCATCAATCTCCTGAGTCGTTAAAAAAAAGGGCAGGAGAACAGGAACTTCTGGTTTTTACCAGTAAGGGTCATCTGAATACACTGGCACAGTCGGGGCTCACTGTCAGGCAGTTAGGCACTTTTCCGCATTTCCATATAAGCCAGTTGACACTAAGATTTCTGAATTTCAGGACAAGGGAAAGCGTTACGGAACTCAGGGTTATTGCTTTAGTGTCTGCCGGAAATCAAACGACCTCTGCATTGATTCCATAAAGTTGCGGGTAGAGGAGATTTTCAATACAGTATATTACGAAGCGCTTTTTTACAAATACGAGGGTATAGGTATTTGCCATACATTATATTACGGTGCGCTGCACTGTTATATTACGAAGCGCTTTTCTCCAAACATAAAAGTATAGGTGTTTGCCATATCATCATATGACGGTGCGCTGCACCTGGTATGTACGATGAGCTTTTCCTATACAAAGGATCCCCATGTCATTTATTTCTACATTCTTACAATGGTGCAGCGCACCAAAATATTTGTAGAAAAATATATAAATTCAAATCAGGTGCAGCGCACCGTAATATAATTGTTTTCATAACAGAATTTAATTTACCGATACAAGCAGTGCGCTGCACTGTTATATTACGAAGCGTTCTTCTACTGTTCTTACCGAACAAAGGAGCAACGTTTTCGTGTTCCTTCGGACACCTCGTGGGTAGAACAACGTAAAAATTACTTCCGTTCCATAGGAACGGTTCGTGCTTTTGAAATCCTATCTTCCGGCAACTATAGGACATAGCACGAAGCGTTCCGCTGGAACGCGGTTCGGGGTTGGCAATGCTCTACCTACGTGTTGTTCCTCCCTTTAGATTTGTATTAGAGATTTTTAATATAAAAGACTATTACTATTACCCTTTCTTTTTTGGTACTTTTTTCTTTAGAAATCAACGTGGAAATGTGGATAAACTAATTTTGTAAAACAACCTGCCGGCATAAGCG
>JBGSYC010000077.1:0-24407 GCA_041751095.1 Flavihumibacter sp. | reverse complement strand
AATGTTTCATCTTTAATGGTGATATTTAGTTTTTCAATTAATTCCGATAATAGAGCGTTTTCTGTTTGTTCTGTTGAGGTAGCCCCTATCTTTATAAGGACATCCAAAAATAGGAAAAAGTGCTTAAGTTAATGACATTGGGTTCACAACCTTATAGGTTCACAACCTTATAGGTTCGTGCAACATAACCCGGGTTGGTCTTCAGCCATTAGCTTTTATTTACAAAAGCGCTCATTTTTTGCTGAAGTGCATTACTCACCGGCACAAGCGGCAAACGAAGGAAGTTTCCGCTCAATCCCAATTCTGCAAGTGCTGCTTTTACTCCGGCCGGATTGTTTTCATTAAACATAAGGTCATATACCTCCATCAGGTCGTCATTCAATATCTTAGCTGTCCTGAAATCGCCCTTTAAACAATTGCGGACCATCTCGGAGAACTTTTTCGGGAAGCAATTGGAAACCACGCTTATCACCCCATCCATACCACAGGCGATCTGGGGTAGCGCCAGCGCATCATCTCCGCTCACGACCAGGAAATCAGCAGGTTTATCACGAAGTATTTCCATACACTGGATCATGTCGCCGCTGGATTCCTTAATACCGGCAATATTGTCGGCATCAGTAGCCAGCCGTATAGTGGTACCAGCCTCGATATTGCGTCCCGTCCTTCCTGGTACATTGTAAAGGATGATGGGCTTTGGAGTGGCCTCCGCAAGTGTTTTATAGTGCACGTACAGCCCTTCCTGGGAGGGCTTGCTGTAATACGGACTCGCGCTCAACACCGCTATTGCTTTCTCCAGCGGAAGTGTTTCAAGTTCACGGATGATTGCCTGCGTGTTATTTCCGCCAATGCCTACAACTACCGGAACGAGGCCATTAATCTTCTCGCAGGTAAACTCAATAATATCCCTTTTTTCCTCAAAGGAAAGCGTAGGCGCTTCCCCTGTAGTTCCCAGGGACACCAAATATTCAACACCGTTATGCAATACAAACTCAATGATCTTTCCCAGCGCATCATAGTCAACAGCTGATTGGGGCGTAAACGGAGTTACAAGCGCAACACCGGTTCCTCTTAATAAATCTCTTAACATGTAAAGCGTACATTTACGGATGAGCAAAGTTGAAAAACGTCATGGAGTTATATGCGGCTATACCGGTAATTCTTCCCATGATCCCATTTTTCCAAATTTTTCAATTCTCTGATTAATGCGGAGGTCCGGTGATATCTGCTTAAGCTCTTTAATCACAGGTATCAGATGTTGTTTAAGCAGCTCCGCCGCCTGATTATAATCCCAATGGGCTCCACCGATTGGCTCTCCGATAATCCCGTCGATCAACCCGAACTGGTACATATTATCGGGCGTTAAGCGCAACTGTTCAGCCGCTTTCTCTTTCATATCCCAGCTTCTCCACAGGATCGAACTGCAGTTTTCAGGAGAAATTACGGTATACCAGGAATATTCCAGCATAAATACCCGGTCGCCGACACCAATACCGAGGGCGCCACCAGATGCGCCTTCTCCAATGACTACACAAATAACAGGCACCTTCAAACGCATCATCTCATAAATATTCCTGGCAATTGCCTCCCCCTGGCCTCTTTCTTCGGCCTCCATTCCAGGATAGGCGCCAGGGGTATCCATTAAGGTGATCACGGGCTTATTGAATTTTTCAGCCATCTTCATCAAACGGAGCGCTTTACGGTAACCTTCGGGGTTGGCCATGCCAAAATTCCTCAACTGGCGCATCTTTGTATTTGAGCCCTTTTGCTGCCCGATGATCATAACCGTTTCGTCGCCCAGTCTGGCAAATCCACCTACCATAGCCTTGTCATCTTTCACATTTCTGTCGCCGTGCAACTCCATAAAATCTGTGGTCATTTTCTCAATATACTTGAGCGTATACGGCCTGTCTGGATGACGGCTTAATTGTACTTTCTGCCAACTGCTGAGGTTTCGGGTAATTTCCCGGCGCTTTTCTATTACCTGTTCTTCAAGTTTCCTGATCGTATCGCTCAGATCGACTTTGGTTTTGTCTGCCGTCTGCTTTAACTTCTCAATCTCTTCAAAAAGATCTTTGATCGGTTTTTCAAAATCGAGAAATTGACGATTCTTGTTTTCTGGCATCTGTATGTTATGAATGGGTAAATTTAAGGTTAAATATTCCGGAATTGTATGAAAACGGCATTTTAAAGCCCTGTGATCATGATTATCTTGTTTAATATAAATGAACGCCATGCTGCCGGTAAAATCTACCTCATAAAAATATCCCTGAACCGGACTGCCGCACATCTTGACAATCAGGCAGAGTGCGAATATAGGAAATGGAAACCTATACAGTACGGCTGTATCATTTCTGTATACAATATTGATCATTTTGCAATACCCTGTAACTGCTGCTCTGTTTTTGCAGACTTTCCACGTTTTCCAGTAGCGATTACATGCTTATCTTCAAACAAACAATTGATGGTGCGATCGTTTAAAAACACGTGAAAATGCAGGGTATATTTATTGTAATATTAAACGGAATTAAAGAAGTATGGAATACCGGAAATTAGGAGAAACAGACATACAATTGTCGGCAATCACATTTGGCGCATGGGCTATAGGAGGGTGGATGTGGGGTGGAAGCGAACGCACTGAAGCCGTTGAAGCAATCAGGGCCTCTTACGAGCAGGGGGTCACCTCTATTGATACCGCCCCTGTTTACGGCCAGGGGTTAAGTGAAGAAATCGTGGGTGAAAGCATAAAAGATATTCCTCGTGATAAAGTACAGATCCTTACGAAGTATGGAATGCGCTGGGATGAGAAGAAAGGTACACTTTCTATAAAGAGCGAAGACAATTCGGGAAGTCCGATTGAAATTTACAAATACGCTGGTAAAGACAGCATAGTGCGCGAATGTGAAGAAAGCCTGCGCCGCCTGCAAACCGATTATATCGACGTTTACCAGATTCATTGGCCGGATATTACCACCCCGGTGGATGAAACCATGGAAGCTGTTGCTACGCTGCTGCGGCAGGGAAAGATCAGAGCAGCCGGCGTCAGTAATTACGCTGCAGAGCAGATGAAGGAGGCTGAAAAAGCAATAAAATTGTGTTCCAACCAGGTGCCCTATAGTATGGTTGAAAGAAAAATTGAGAAGGAATTGGTTCCTTATTGTATTCAAAACAACAAATCCATCATTGCTTACAGCCCGTTACAGCGGGGTTTATTGTCAGGTAAGATCAAGCCGGGCCATCAGTTTGCTAAAGGAGACCACAGGCCGGGAACCGTTTTTTATAAGGATGAAAACTTACAAAGGATTAACGCCTTTCTCGATAACTTACGCCCACTTGCTTCAGAAAAGAAAGCTTCTCTTTCACAGGTGGTTATCCGCTGGACAATTGAACAACCTGGGATTACGGTTGCTCTTGTCGGATCACGCAACGCAGAACAAGCTATTGAAAATGCGCAGGCAATACATATCCGATTATCTGCGGGGGAAATTGCAGATATCAACGAACAACTTGATGCGCTGGAACTAAAGTGATCACGCCGGGGTTATTTTCCGGCGACTTTCCTTCTTGTAAACAGGGGGAGTAATATCTTCTATTTCATTACGATGTTCTAGTAGCAGCATTGCAATAGCCGGGAGCGAACGGGAATAGTTCACCATTACAAATGATGTAACGTTAATTTGTTTCCCACTCATTTTACTTACCGGCAATTTCTAAAAAAAGACTCTGGTCTTTCTCGTGATCCGCGTCTCGATTTTGTAGAATCATCCTTCTCAAATTGTGGCATATTGTGGACATTTAAAAATGCACATAGCTGTATTTAGCCCCGGGGAGGAAAGGCATAGTTTTTTCTCTATGAGAGATAATGGAAAATCTACCTAACTCTATAGACAGCGGGGAAGAAAGTTTAAACAAGTCGAGAGAAACGTCCCGAATAATCCCGGTAATTGAAGAACAGGTGGTGGTAGAAAAGAAAAAAGTAGAGACCGCCAAAGTTCGGATTTCAAAAACAGTTACTGAGTCCGAGGAGCCTGTAAATATTCCTGTTACCCATGAAGAGATTCACATTGAACGCGTGCCCGTAAATCAATACGTCCAGGGAGCTGCACCTGCAGTTCGTCAGGAAGGCGATACGATGATCATCCCGGTGTTTAATGAAGTTGTCGTTGTAGAGAAGCGTATTATGCTGGTAGAAGAAGTAAGAGTTACCAAACGCCATGTTGTGACTGAAGAAAAGAAGCACATCACTTTGCGAAAAGAAGCAATAGATGTCAGCAGAATTGCTATCGATCAGGGCAAACCTTCCGCAGATCAGACAAGTACCCAAGATATTTAATTCTTATCCTTTAAATTAACATAAATCTTAAACAAAAAAAAAAGTCATCATGGCACAAACAGTAATAGGAATGTTCGACAATGCGTCTGAGGCTCAACAAGCCGTACAGCAACTTGTAAGTAGTGGTTTCTCACGCGACAATATTGACATTTCTTCGTCTTCTGACGCTGGTTCTTCCGGCTCTTCTTTTGGCTCGGATTCGACCGGATCAGATGCTTCAATGGGTGGCTCCGGATCTTATGGTACAGGGTCGATGGGAGCAGGAGCGATGGGAGTAGGGTCTACCGGAACTGATGCGTTAGGTACCGGCGGAACTGCTTCAACCAGTGGCAGCACCTCCTGGGGATCAGGTAGCTCATCAGATGCTGACTACGGCTCAGGTAATCGTGAAAGCGGCGGTAGTGGCATCGGAAGATTTTTCCGGTCATTATTCGGCAACGATGATGAGGCTGACACCTATTCTAATGTTGCCCAGAAAACCGGTTCAATAGTTACGGTTCATGCCCAATCCAGTGAAGAGTCAGAGAGAGCTGCCGACATCCTTGATGAAGCAGGAGCTGTAGATGTTGATGAGCGTGCCGCTCAATATGGGTATAACGCTAACAGAGGTACGGATAGAACCACCACTTCATATGATACCACATCAAATGAAGGAACATCTATCCCCGTCATAGAAGAAAATCTGGAAGTGGGTAAAAAGAGCGTGCAAACAGGTGGCAAAAGGTTGCGCAGCCGCATTATTGAGCGCCCCGTAGAGGAAAGCCTGCGTCTTCGGGAAGAGCGTGTCACTGTGGAGAGAAATACAGTCGACCGGCCCGCAACGGAAGCCGACTTTGCTGCTTTTAAAGAAAGTGAAATAGAACTTACCGAAAGTGCAGAAGTTCCGGTAGTGTCAAAACAAGCGCGTGTAATAGAAGAAATATCTCTTGACAAGGAGGTTGAAGAGCGTCAGGAAACTATCCGCGATGCAGTCCGGAGCACCGAAGTAGATGTGGAAGATTTGGATAAGGATGATATGCGTAGAGGAAAATCGGGAAACTCAGGATTCATGAATAGTGATGACAAGCAGAATAACTTCTAAGCAGCAGAACCCAGGGTTCCACGTTAATAAGCAAAAGCCTTCCGCAATTATGGAAGGCTTTTGCTTTTCTGCAATTACAGAAACATTCGGCTCCCGGATTACCTGTTAAGATTCACTACCTATATCGCGATTCCTGTTTTCCATCTTGAAGGCTTTGTACTTCGACTGCTAAAACCTGAATACTTAAAAACTTATAACAAGGCTTCATACAACACCACTGCCGGATGCAGGGCCTTTCTTCCAGTGCCATCCTTTATCTGATGCCGGCAACTTGTGCCTGAAGCAGCAACAATAATATCATCCGCCTGTTTTCTGACAGTTGGGAATAACACCAGTTCGCCGATCTGCATGGACAGGTCATAATGTTCCTTCTCGTAACCAAAAGAGCCGGCCATCCCGCAGCAACCAGAGGGTATGTCATCTACGCTGTAATTTTCGGGTAGTGATAGTAGCTTTATCGACGCTGAAACAGATGCAAGCGCTTTTTGCTGGCAATGTCCATGGTAAATAACGCGTTTTTTGTTACCTGTAAACTGTTCTTTCCGGATATTGCCCTTTGCTGTTTCACTTACAATGAATTCGTCTACAAGGAAAACATGCAGTGCCATGTTTTTGGCAGCCTCAAGTTTATCATCATCCGCAAGGTCGATGTATTCATCCCGGAAGCACAGTATTGCTGATGGTTCTATTCCGACTAATGGCTCTTCCGCGCTGATCAGCGGACTTAGTAACCCGATGTTTTTGTTAGCGATCTTCTTTGCTTCACGTACAAACCCTTTTGAAAGCCAGGTTCTGCCGCTTTCTTCATGTTCCGGTATTACCACCTCATACCCCAGTTTTTCAAGTAATAAAATGGTTTTGATACCTATCTCCGTATCATTATAATTTGTGAACTCATCACAAAAAAGAAATACTCTTTTAATCTTTTTATTGCTGTCGAAACCCTTCCCGGCACCCGGCAGGGTTTTACTTTCCTTTTGATGTTTTCTGAACCACGCCAGTAGCGTCGTTTTATACAGGGTGGGCATTGATCTCTCTGCAGCAAAACCTGAGAAGCGTTTGATAAGCCTGCTTACCCTTTTGTTGGTCACCATGAAATTGTACATTCCCGGCACTATCGCTCCCACCCGGGAGGATGTGCTGAACATGGCGATGAGCCTTGAGCGGAAGGGAATGCCGTTGGCATCGTAGTAATGTTGAAGAAATTCTGCCTTTAACTTGGCCATGTCCACGTTTGAAGGACATTCCGACTTACAGCCTTTACAACTCAGGCAAAGATCCATAACATCCAAAATCTCCTTATGGTCGTACCGGTTAAGTTTGGTTGAATTTGTCAGGAATTCCCTCAGCACATTTGCCCTGGCCCTGGTTGTGTCTTTTTCGTTCCTTGTTGCCATAAAAGACGGGCACATGGTTCCTCCCGACAAATGGGTTTTTCTGCAATCTCCTGAGCCGTTACATTGTTCTGAATGTTGAAGAATATTCTGGTTCTCAAACCTGAAAACAGTCTTAAACGCTGGTGTCTGCTGTCCGGGTGAATAACGCAGCATGGTGTTCATGGGAGGTGTGTCAACAATTTTATTCGGATTGAAAATATTGAACGGATCCCATGTTCGTTTAATCTCCTTTAAAAGTGCATAATTCTTAAGACCGATCATTTGCGGGATAAACTCTCCCCGTAATCGTCCGTCACCATGTTCTCCACTCAGGGAGCCATTATAGCGTTTTACGAGAGAAGCAATCTCCTCTGCAATGACACGGAATAGCCGGTTGCCTTCTTCCGTTTTCAGATTTATTATGGGTCTCAGATGTAATTCTCCTGAGCCGGCATGCGCATAATGAACAGAATACAGTCCATACTTTTTGAGGATATCATTAAAATCCCTGATATACGCCGGCAGGTCGTTCACATCAACAGCCGTGTCTTCAATAACCGGCACAGCTTTATCATCCCCCGGCAGGTTACTCAGCAGACCCAGGCCCGCTTTGCGCAGGGTCCAGATTTTCTTTGTATCATCTCCGAATAATAAAGGGAAATGATAACCGAGATTCTGCGCGCGCATATCGGCCTCCACCTGGCCGGCAATTTCAATGATCTCATTTTTGTCGCCGCGCGAATATTCAACAACAAGAATAGCACCGGGGTCACCCTGAACAAAGAACCGGTTTTTTATCTGCTCCAGGTTGTCTTTGGTACATTCAAGAATATAATGATCAATCAACTCGCTGGCACTTGGCTTATACCTTAGTGCAATCAGATTGGCTCTCAGCGCCTCGTCAACAGTATTGAAATGAACACAAAGCAACCCTGCTTCCCTGGGTGGAAGCGGTACTACCGACAGCCTGATTTCAGTAATAAAAGCGAGCGTTCCTTCCGAGCCTGCAATCACCTTACAAAAGTTAAAGTCCGGCCCGCCAGCGGTAAACGGCGCGGTTTCCAACAACACATCCACCGCGTAACCCGTATTTCTTCTTTCAACACTTTTCCTGGGAAATTCTTTCCTGATTTCTACCTGGTTATCATAATTGCTTAACAGCCTTCTCAGCGTTTTATATATATTTGCTTCGAGGCTCTCTCCCTCACACTTCCGGTGAAACTCTTCAATCCCCAATGAACCAAAGCTTGCCTCGGAGCCATCACTAAGAAGAGCCCTGATCTCAAGAAGGTGTTCCCTTGTGCTTTGGTAAACTATTGAATTGGAACCGCAGGAATTATTGCCCACCATTCCACCGATCATTGCGCGGTTAGCGGTAGACGTTTCCGGCCCGAAGAACAAGCCGTGTGGCTTCAGAAACAGGTTTAATTCATCCCTGATAACACCTGGCTGAACAATCACCCAGCGCTCTTCCGCATTTAATTCCAGGATGCGGCTGAAATGTTTGGAAACATCAACTACGATCCCGTTTCCCACTACTTGTCCGGCAAGAGAAGTTCCTGCAGTTCTTGGAATCAAAGATGTCTTTTCAGCATGGGCAAAAGCAATAAGCTTTTTCAGGTCTCCTATCGAATGCGGCATGGCAACAGCCAAAGGCATTTCGCGGTACGCAGATGCATCCGTAGCATACAGGATGCGCATGGTATTATCATAAAACAGCTCACCTTCAAGGTCTTCAGCTAATTTCTTAAGTTTCACAGTCATTACGCGATACTCTCCTTTCTGAAGCCGCAAAATTACTTCCTTTACGGATATAAGCCGCGGGCAAAAATAATCCCGTGTTTTAAAACGGGCAAGATGGCTTACCTGATTTGCATAATTTGAAACATGTATTTATATTCGATCACTGATGGTGCGATATATCATATTTTAGATTGCGGACTGGTGATTTCATCTGCTAAATCAATGTTCACATGGACTTATCAAATACTCCTGAAGTATGGCTTCGCGGGCCAGTCCCGGGTATCCCGTTTTTATTACAACCTGTAGCTCATGCCTTATTGCAGGCCCGTGAAGAAGTCAGGGAGATAATGGAAGACTTTCCTGATTCAAAGTTGTGGCACAAGCCGGCGGAAGCAGCATCAGCAGGCTTTCATTTACAACATCTGACAGGCGTTGTAGACCGGCTCTTTACTTATGCGAGAGGAGAATCCCTTACTCCGGCACAGTTGAAAGCGCTATCAGTTGAAGGCACATGCCCGGAGCAGCGCTGTTATGCATCGGAGCTTACAGTTGCATTTAACAGGCAGGTAGACAAAGCTCTTGAACAATTACGCAACACAGACGAGAAAAACATCCTGGATCCACGCGAGGTTGGCCGGGCGAAACTTCCTTCTACTGTGCTGAGTCTTCTTGTTCACGCGGCAGAACATACCATGCGGCATTTAGGCCAGTTGATCGTTACCGTTAAAGTTGTCAGGAGCGGAGATCATGATCATCTCAAATGAATCTGACTAGTGCCTCCCAAGTAAACCTGATTCGGCAAACATAACGTCTTTAACAACCTGCATTCAGGTATTGGTGTTTTAAATCAGCAACTCACATGAATCAAAAAGTCGGTATTGTTATATTGGCAGCTGGCTCATCCAGCAGGTTGGGAAAACCAAAACAGCTTGTAGAGATAGATGGAAAAACGCTGATCAGGAGGATATGTGAAACAGCCATATCCCTCGACAGAGGAAAGGTAGTTGTAATTACAGGTGCTTATCAGGAGGAAATTGCAGATGATATTCATGACCTGGAGGTTAACATCTTACACAATAAGTTATGGAACGACGGAATGGCTTCCTCTATTCATGTGGGTATTGAATACCTAACCCTTTTGGAGTATAATGCAGCCCTTCTATTGGTATGCGACCAGATAAAAATCACGCGTGATTTACTCATGGAAATCATTGATGCCTGGTCATTCCAGGGGTATAACCTGGTGTGCTGCGTTTATGGGGAGCAGTTGGGAACCCCGGCTCTGTTCGGCAAAAGCCTGTTCGGTGATCTGATGCAATTAAGTGGGGACAAGGGTGCAAAGGCGGTCTTATTAACATACATTGAGAAAGCAAAAAAGATACCGTTTGACGGCGGGGTGATTGATATAGACACGCCTGAAGATCTTAAAAACTTCCTACCCTGATCGTTGCTATGATCAAACACTATGAACGGAACCTTCTTTAAATTTAAGCATCTGCCCTTCGCGTTTATTGAATACAGCTTTTATTTCCGCAACAATTGAAAGGGCTATTTCTGCAGGTGTTTCCGCACCAATGTCGAGACCTACGGGATTAAAAATACGTTGCAGGTCGCCGTCTTCATGAACCGTGAGCTTTTCAAATAATTTGACCCGCTTTTTTTTGGGTCCCAGTATGCCAATGTATTGAATGCCTGTAGTGAGTAACAACCGCAAAATAGCAAGGTCATAGTTAAAATTGTGCGAGACCAGCACTGCGGCGCAATACTGGTTAACGATGACCTTATCGAGGGTTTCTTCCGGAAGAGAAAACACTCTTTCATCAGCTTCAGAAAGCAACGCGCTGTTCAGGTGATTCGGATTGTCATTTACAACCGTTACGTGGCACCCGGCTAATTTTGCCATCTTTACCAAGGGGACCGCATCATAACCGGCGCCAAATACCAGCAACTGGATATCCGGCGTTAATACTTCGATCAAAACAGAATGCCCGGTTTCTAATCTCAAAACCTGTGTTTTTGCTCCAGCCGGCGTTTCCAGTATTGTTTTGTCAATGACGCTTTCCAGCATTGAATCACTGATTGTGGAAACGCCAGACAGATCGTGGCTGAATATTTTGCGTTGGCCGGTGTCTGCTTCATTTCCAAAAATTGTGGTCATCACTGCACGCTCCTTGTTTGTTAATAGTTGCGCCAGCAATTCGACCGGATTACCTTTATCTTCCGGATGCAAAGGTTCCATCAATACGTTAATGATTCCGTTACATCCAAGGCCGATGCCAAATGCATTATCTTCCTCATCAGACGTATCATACGTAATCACTCTTGCCTTATTGCTTTGAATCACATGGAGGGCCTTCCGCAAGGCATCTTTTTCAAGGCACCCCCCTGATATCGCACCCGTCCAGTTTCCATCATCAACAATAAGCATCCTTGCGCCAGGCCTTCTGTACGATGAACCCTCTACGTTAAGAATAGTAGCGAGAGCGGCCTTTTTCGACGAAAAATCAATTTGCCGGTATGCCTGGATGATATTTATGAGTTCCGTTTGCATATCATTACGGTTAAAGTTTATGATTGAAAAACAATCAGCATTCATATTGGTTTAACCTGATATCAAGATATGAATTCCAGACGAAACAAGCATAAAAGCGTTTGAAGCAGCGTCGGCAGAGTTATCCGGTTTGTCTTCTTATATTAAGTATTAAGGTGGGAATATTGTTATTCCTGCGCGTACAATGTTTAAAGTAAGACCAGGCCCCTTGCGGAATTAAAAATTCCCGCATATATGCTATGCGGGAATCACTTGAAACAGTACGGATTGCTTCTGTAAAGGCAGTTAGCTCTTTACGGCTTATTTGGTCTTTTTACTATGTATATTCCAGTTTGCAGTACCGGCACTTTGCAAAATAACTTTCTGCTCAGCGTTTTCAACGGCCATATAATAAATGGTGTCACCATTAACAGAATACTCAAACAATTCCGAAACCCAGTACCCGGCAAATTTTTTCTTCAGAGCGATCTGAAGATTCATAGGGAGATCAAATGTGATAATGTTTCTTTTCACACCTAAAATAACCCCCTCTTCAGAAATATAAGCGGTAAGGTGCTGGTTGTAGAAATCAAAGGAAGCTTTGTAATAATTCTCTGATCTTTCCCAGGCCACATCAGAAGCATTTGTAAAATGCGCTGTAAAGGCTGCAAGAACCTCGCTGGTTACATTAATGTCTTTTGCAAATGTTGTGTTGGTCATCATAGTTACAAGAACCAACAGTGTTAAAATTCTCTTTTTCATTTTTTTTAGTTTAAGACGGGTAATTCACAGGTCAGCTACAAAACAGATAAGGTAATTTGAGGTAAGCTATCGTTTTAGTCAGCGACCTAATGTGTTATTAATACACAAATGAAAGAAAGGTAACCCGGCACTAAGGAATTTGCGCGATTACCGATCCATATCCACGCACTTACCTGATGACCAGAAACTTACCACGAAAAATTTAAAGCAGGAGCCTGAGAAAGCCGGGATCGACCTGCTGGTGAAAGACGGGGACGGCTAGAATTTATTCTTAACCCCGCATTTCGGCTTCTTACTAATAAATAAGATTGGGCAAACCGGTTTTCCATTCGCGAGCGATAGCCGATAACAATATTGAAATAAATCACGTCCAACTAAAATGAATAGCTGTTGATTCAGAATCTTATACCCCTACCCCGTCCGCCAGGGGTACCCGAACTTCCGAACTTCGCTTCCCTCGTTATTTATTTTCTTTTCCCGACAATAGTGATTTTTTATGTTCCTCCCCTTTAGATTTGTGCTGAAAAGATAGCTTCTTTTTTTAAACTCCCTATGTTCCGCTCGGAACATCCCGTAGTAGAACAAGGTGAAATATAAAGTCCGTGCCGGCCTCGTGGGTAGAGCAACGTCAATAATAGAGTCCGTTGCTACAGAACGCAGTTTCAGGTGACCGGTTTTCTACCCACGTAATGTTCCTACCGGAACAAATGGAGCAACGTTTTCGTGTTCCAACGGAACACCTCGTGGGTAGAACAACGTAAAAAGTGAAGTCCGTTCCATAGGAACGGTTCGTGCTTTTGAATTCATATCCTCCGACAACTATAGGACATAGCACGAAGCCTTCCTACCGAAACGCAGGTGAGGGTGGTTTTCGCTTCTACCCACGAATTGTTCCTCCCAAAGGAAATCGAGTGCTGAAATAGGGTGCTTCTCAACATTTTTTTATTACGGTTGTACGACTAAAGTGAATAGCTGTTGATTCAGAATCTTACACCCCTACCGCGAGGGTATCCAAAGTTGGCTTTCCGCATGTTTGTTTTCTTTCCCGGACAATACTGAAATAAAAAAATCTTCTGTTTATGGGTTACCATTTAAACCTACTGGTATAAATGTGTAATATGTACGCTAACAAGTAAATTCGAGGCAGCAAGCTTGTGTGAGGCGTTTAATGAACTCCGACATTTTCTGATCTATTTTTCATATGGCAAGCAATCGTTAAAGTCCTGGTATTTTCATACCGGGACTCTATTTTTACGATCGTTACGCGATGGGCATGTTGAATCTGCAAAGGATACACGATAGTATTCACCGGTAACCTTTACCCGGTTGCGGGTCACTCCGGTTAACCTAAACAGAACAAGCATTCACACCGGTCATAAAATATATACTGCTCAGTAGTAACGAGGCTAAACCCTGGTTAAAACATAGCTAAATCACCCGGGAGGTGATTGGCTACCCTAGTGGCTGACAGATAATTAAATTACCTTTTTAGGCGGCAGGCTAAATGCAATCGCCTCATGCTCAAAGTGCCCTTTGTGAGAACCGTCACAGAAGGGTTTATTTTTTGAAAACCCGCACCGGCATATTGATACCGCATCTCTTCCGCCGAGATCGTACACATTTCCGTTTTTATCAACAATCTCAAAATCTCCTTCTACCTTCAAAGACCCATTATTGAGTACAGTTATTTTTGTTGAAGCCATGGAATAGACAATTATTTTTAAGCACCGAAATTAGCCGATTTTCCTTTCATTGCACCGGATTGAACAATTTTTCTAATACGCAGACGCAAACCCCTTCCATGAACAAACATCTGCCATAAAAACCGTACAGCATCCGCAAAAGAGCAAAGGAATTTTTGAATGGAATAACTTATCCCGGAAACCTGCCAATAACTTCAGGTAGGAATCTAATTTTTTAGATCATATAGATAGCGCGGAATTGTTGTGATATCCGAACCGGATATTTGGCTTCGTTGACACGCGTGTGTAGCCTTACCCTTTATTTCAGGAATCTTTTTTTAAGAGAAGTACGAAATAGCCCAACAGGAAAAAGCGTAGAAACATGTTGAAATTTCAGCTTGTTTACAGCAGGATTGAAGCTGCAACCGGAAGATTATGCCTTAATCAGCGAGATGAAAATGGTATCTGTTTGGCCGCCAGAACTCAATTAAGAGAGTTTTTACTTCCGCCCAATCCCGGATTGCGCTGGATGGAATTGTGAAGAATGACTTCCCGGATTGTACTGGTGATTGTACCTGAATCTGAACTCTTTGACAAATATGCGTTTGCCCCTAACTTTCTGGCATCGTTCTCTATCGAACAGTCAGAAGTCAACGTAAGCATTATTACTTTTACGTTAGGATGATGTTTATGCAATTCCACCAGGGTTGTTAAACCATCCATCACAGGCATTCGCAAATCAAGTAAAACAACATCGGGCTCATTGTCTTTTATTTTATCAAGGAGGTCAGCGCCATTGTTTGCTTTGATCACTACTTTCATATCAGGATATAAATTAAGCACTATTTCAATGCCTTCCTTATACACAGCATGGTCATCCGCAATAGCAATTCTGATTTGTGTATTATAAACCATAAATGGTAATTTAACGCTGAGATTCCAGGAGTACAATGATAATTAATGTAGGTTCCTAAGAACGCGCAATCTGCCATTTTATTAGAAAAGATGATCAATATCGCTAAACTAACTATAACAAAGTGGAGCACCGGTATTCAGGCCGAAGCACATTGAAAATAGTTAACGCTTATTTTCATCAAACATAATAAAAGCCGGTTGCGAGTATCAGATAAACTATAATGGTAAATCTGATATCTGTCGCTTTCAGTAATTGCCAAATATATCATTCCGTACTTGTAATGTACGAGAACGTCTGGCATTTTACGAATGTATAATAAATGTATTTATAGAACTTTGGTTAATCAAGATTTATGTTCGTGTAGCGTATCTTCCTCGGCCGGTAAGCCCTGCCAGGTGATACACCATTTTTAAGAACTTTTTTGAAAACACCGGACTCAGGATAGTGGGACCTTATCCGTATAACCATTAACCAGCCACTTGCCGGTATGCAATTGGCGGGGATTTTTACAACTAAAACCTTTCTTTCATTACAGGGAACTTTCTGTTTTGTCCCGTGCACTTAAAATTATAAATTTTAACAAATGTAAACCTTACAGGATACGTTGCCTCAAGACAGGCACGCAATAATGATCATATAGGTATTTTATGTAGAAATGATAAGGGTTTACACCTATACTAACTAATCGAATGTGATGTTCCTATTAGTGGAGTAAAATATCAGGTTCAATCCGGGTTTCTCCACTTAAATGATCCGGTGGCTGCACAAGTTTCCAGTCACCCGCAAGACGATGGTCCATACGCATATAGCAATTGCGCTGTTACTGCGCAAATGAATTAACAGGGAAAGTATAGTTTTGACGCCGGCAACTATCACCCGGGGTTAATAGCAACAATTAATGGAAAATTTTTTTAAGAAGTTGTATGATGACTTCGTCTGTTGTAAGCATGGCACCGGCGTTATTTACATCATTTTTCTTTTATTTACATTTGATTGCCTGTCAACTCAACAGGTAACTCCCCGCCTAAAGCTAAACCAATTGGGTTTTTACCCGAATGCACCAAAATTAGCGGTCATCACGGGTGAGGTCATCTCTGATCAATTTTATATCACTTCTACCAATCTCAGGGATACTTTTTTAACCGGCAGATTAAGCGAACAAAGGCAATCGGCGTATTCATCTGCCAAAACAAGAATAGCCGACTTTACTTCTTTTTCGAGGAAAGGCAGCTACGTAGTGCTGATAAATGGTGTAGGGCATTCGTATTGTGTTTCGGGTTGCTGATGATGCAAACCGCGAAGCGGCGGTAGCTACAATCAAAGGGTATTATTACCAGAGATCTTCCATTCCTCTCGAAGAAAAGCACGCAGGCAAGTGGCATCGTTCAACAGGGCACCCTGATAACATCATTTATATTCACCCGTCGGCAGCCGGCTTGCACCGGCCTTCAGCCGCTGTGATTTCCTCCCCCGGGGGTTGGTACGATGCCGGAGATTATAACAAATACATTGTCAATTCCGGTATTACTATGGGCACGCTTTTGTCAGCTTTTGAAGACTTCCGGGGTTATTTCAAACAACTGTATACAGGCCTCCCTGAAAGTAACGATCCAGTGCCCGATATCCTGGATGAAATTAACTACAATCTTCGCTGGATGCTTACCATGCAAGACCCCGGCGATGGCGGTGTTTATCACAACTGTACCAATGCATCTTTTGACGGAATGGTGATGCCGGGTATTACGAAAGCGCCTCGCTACCTGGTTCAGAAAGGAACTGCAGCGACTTTAGATTTTGCAGCAGTAGCAGCACAGGCAGGCCGGGTATTACAAAAGTATTCCAGGCAATTGCCAGGCTTTGCAGACAGTTGCATGAAAGCTTCGCGTAAAGCATGGGAGTGGGCTTTGCTAAACCCGGCAATGGCATACGACCAGAATGCTATCAATCAGTCACACAAGCCAGCCATTGTAACAGGGGCATATGGCGACAGGAATTTTGAGGATGAATGGTTTTGGGCGGCAGCGGAACTGTATATAACTACAAGAGACAAACGCTATTACGATGCTGCCCTGAAACACATGAAAGACAGTATATCGCTGCCAACATGGAGTAATGTCGCCATGCTCGGGTATTATTCCTTTCTTCGCTTCAGTACCAATCTTCCTTCAGCATCCATGGATAATATTACATTGATGAAAAAAAAAGTTACCCTGCTGGGGGCTTGTAGCAGGCGGCCCGAATCCCAGAATGCAGGATAAGTGCAGGTATGAATATACAGTACCGGAAATGGCTTATTCAGACACAGATTGTTCGTATGCATCTAACGAGATCGCCATCAACTGGAATGCACCTGTGGTTTACCTGGCTAACGCGATAGAAGCGTTAAAGCAAAAGGTGGGATATACGCAAAAAGCAAAATAGCTGTACGCTAATCCAACGCAATAAAAAAGCACAGGATACAAGCGAATGATGCCTGTATCCTGTGCTTAATAATTTCCGCTCCAAGGCTTTATTTTGCCGGAATTATATCAACGATCACAGTTCTGTTATAAAAGCGTTTTTCGGGAAGATCATTTTCAAATGGCGCCATGCCGTCATCTTCGCCAAACCCATAGGTTTCAAATTTCACGCCTTTGGTTCCGGCTTTTGCCAGTGATTTTTCAAGGATCTTTTGCGCACCTGCTGCTCTTTCGCGAGACAACGAATGGTTATACTTTTCATCCCCGATAACATCAGTATGGCCATGGATGATAACCGTACTGTTTTCCTGTATCAGTGGAGTAACATTATCGGCAAGGAAGCTTTCATAGTTATCCATCGTTTTAGACTTATCAAAATCAAAAAGGATACTGTAACGCAACCCCTCCTGCTTGGGATCTTCCATTTTCATGAGGCTAACGAAGCTCTCTTTCTTGACGGAATGCCCGCTCTTCGTTTCACCTATGAGCGAAATTTTGTAGTTGCCCTCAGTGTTGCTGCCAAGGATTGTTTTCCCTGAAACAGAGGCCTGGTCAGTTGTATAAGGACCATAGTAGCTGACCTTGTTTTGCTCATCGGTAACTTCAACCGACCATGAAGCAAGAAGATCACCCGCACCGGCTGCGTTAAAGATCACATGACTATCCAGTGGATCTTCCTGCACTGCTGTAATTTGCACGGGTTTTAAAAAACCCCCAGCGCTTCCACCTACCTGCATAAGCAATTCAGGCGAAGTGCTTATGATGTCTACCCTGCGGTCACCTTCACGCAATAACGCCAGTTCTTTTGTAGCACCTGGCTGTTCTGATGGAACAAGTGGTTTATCTCTCCCTTCAACACGTATTTTTGATGGGCTAATGTTGAATGTTGAAATCAGATATTGCCTGATATTTTCAGCAAGTGATTTGCCTTCCGCCGGATTATTATCTGAGGAACCGACTAATGCAATAGAGCTCTGTGGATTTAAGCGCATACGATCCCCGATGATGTTGAGGATCTGGTAATATACAGCGAGTTGCCTTGAAGAACGGCCATAATTTAAATTGTCCGGCTGGCCCTGTTGTAATTTTTCCTCGCTGAATGATCCCGCCTGGGTTTTGCTCAACCTTACATAACGATTTGGAATCTCGTTGGAGCCCTTGTCAAAGAAAACTGAATTCCTGAGTGGGAAAGTTTCCTTAACGTTCCGGCTTGATGGAACCATTTTCGGAGCTCTCACGCTAAAGTCAACTTCTTTCTCAACATCTGCTTTTACCACTGCGGATTCAGGCTCGCTTGTTTTTTTTGCAGCCGCTGCTTTCTTCGCCTTGCCGAATTTAAGCGCCAATCCGGAACGCCATGTATAATAAGACCATGATTCTACAGAACGTGGCTCGTGCCCAAAATCTGTTTGAAAAGATATAAATGGAGAAAGCGTCATTTGTCTGGCGCTTGTTTTGGCTGAAAGCGGAATATCTATTCCTGCGCCTGCCTGCCCTGAAAGTACGCTTTGGCGTATGTCACTCCAGTCTCCTCTTTTGTCCGTTTGTTTTTCCTGCTTGTACAAAAATGATTTAGACACGTTAAATCCGAGTGTCGGGCCTGCAAATATGTAAAACGATGACCCAAATGGCGCTAAACGTAAAGAGGGTTCAATCGTGACATAGCTAAGGTCTGTGGACAGGGTTGCAGGGCAATCACATGGCGCGATTACACTCCCGAATTTGCTGCCACGGTTATCGTAAGCAACGTTCAGCATACCTCCCCAGAATTTATTAGGCCGGTATTCGGTCAGCAAAGAGGCATAAGGCCTTACCCCCTGGCCTTTGTGAAATGCAGCCGGTACCGTAAGGTTTTTGTTAAGCATTTGCGTTGTACCACGGTAAAAATTGAAATTTGCTGCACCTGATGCGCCAAACCACCATGTGGGTTGTGGTCGTTTAACTTTTTGTGAATGGCCGGTTATGCCTCCAAAGATCAACATCAGTAGTATGACTGCGATTCTTTGTTTGGCTGGATGGTATTGTAACATAAGATATTTTGTTTAATTTAATTTTATAATCAATCAGATGTAATCAGGCTCCCGCTTGCGGGAAAACCGGCATTACGCCGGTGTTGTAAACCTGCTATGGTACGTTGATGGTTGTGTTAACCATTGTAACCGAGGCATTCAGTGAAAGCGCTCTGCCATTTAGCACCGTCTGCACCATGTTATCGGCAGTGGAGAAAGTAACTCCGGCAGAAGCAATGATGTTTCCCACCATTATTCCACCTCCTGCTCCGTTAATGGTAGCTGCACTTCCGACGTGCCAAAAAACATTTTTAGGTAAGCCTCCGTTTATCATTCTCACGCTGCGGGCGCCTGTGGGGCCTGCGATACCTACAGTCAGTCCGGCAGCCGTCTGGAATATCCATACAGCATTGGGATCGCCCTGTGCGTCCAGTGTAAGATCGCCATTTGATATGTTGAAAGTGCCACTCGCCGATTTATAGATCCCAGGGGCTAAAGTCAATCCGCCCAGTTCACCTGCTCCGGGGTCAGTGCCTCCGGGCTTTGATGCGGGAGAAATGCTATTGTATGCTATTGTAGCATCCAACGCGGCCTGGGTAGCCACTGCAAAAGAAGTCTCGGTACCTGGAAATGGCGGAGCCGTGTAAATCCTTCCTTTTACATCTCCTTTATTAAGGGGTGTTTCTGTATAAACATCACCTGTTGTTCCATCATGAAACCCGGTTATCAGCGTAGACGCGCCGATTGTGCCGATGCTGCCGTTGTTGATCACGGTGTTTATCCCCTGGTTGGTAATTCCGGCGGCACCTCCAAAAGCTCCGAACATTGAAGCTGTTCCTAAAGATGGCGGCAGTACCACTTCTTTAGTTGTGAAAGTCCATACATAATTATTCTGTATGGCATTGCCTGAAAGGTCTTTTGCCAAAGTGGTAATCGTTGCGGTATACATGGTATTGGAAGCAAGATCAGCTGCCGGAGAAAATGTGGCAGTTGTACCTGTATACGTTACAATTCCAAAAACCGCCGTTCCTCCCTGTGTTAAAAGGAATGAGGTAGCATTGATTGTCATTGGATCCATCGCCTCGCTGAAACCAGCGCTTATTTTTTTGTCAGGGTCTACGTTGGTAGCACCGTTAACCGGATCAGTAATGATTACTGTCGGCCGGGTAACATCAGGCGCTACTCCTGTTGTAAAGCTCCACGCGTAATTTGTTACAAGCGGATTGCCTGCAAGGTCCTGTGCGGCGGTTGTTATTGTAGCCGTATAGGTGGTATTTGGTGCAAGATTAGCAGATGGGGAAAACGTTGCGGTTGTTCCTGTATAAACAACAGTACCCGAGACCGGAGACCCTCCGGTTTGCACGGTGAAACTGGTTGTTGTAATTGTTGACGAATTCATCGCTTCGCTAAATGAAGCGGTAATCATTTTATCCAACGCTACACCTGTTGCGAGGTTAGCCGGGTCGGTAGAAATTACGGTAGGCGGAGTAACGTCAGGTGCAGCACCCGTAGTAAAGCTCCACACGTAATTTGTGGCAAGTGAATTTCCTGCCATGTCTTTAGCACCGGCAGATATTGTGCCTGTGTATGTTGTATTTGGTGCAAGGTTGGCTGAAGGTGTAAAGGTCGCTGTCGTTCCGCTATAGCTTACCAACCCGGAAATCACCGTTAGGCCTTGTGTTATCGTAAATGTGGTGGTGGTAATCGTTGAAGGATCCATAGCCTTGCTGAAAGTAGCGGTGATTATCTTATCTAACGCCACACCGGTTGCCAGGTTATCGGGGTCGGTGGAAGTTACGATCGGAGGAATAACAACAGGTGCAGCCGCGGTTGTAAAGTTCCACGTGTAGTTGCTGGCAAGTGAATTGCCGGCCATGTCTTTAGCACCGGCAGATATTGTGCCTGTGTATGTTGTATTTGGTGCAAGGTTGGCTGAAGGTGTAAAAGTTGCCGTCGTTCCGCTATAGCTTACCAATCCGGAAACTACTGCCAAACCTTGTGTTATCGTAAATGTGGTGGTAGTAATTGTTGAAGGATCCATAGCCTTGCTGAAAGTAGCGGTGATTATCTTATCATACGCTACACCGGTTGCCAGGTTATCGGGGTCGGTAGAAGTTACGATTGGAGGAATAACAACAGGTGCAGCCGCGGTCGTAAAGTTCCATATGTAGCTGCTGGCAAGTGAATTGCCGGCCATGTCTTTAGCACCGGTAGAAATTGTGCCTGTGTATGTTGTATTTGGTGCAAGGTTGTTCGACGGTGTAAAAGTTGCTGTCGTTCCGCTATAGCTTACCAATCCGGAAATCACCGTTAAGCCTTGTGTGACCGTAAATGTGGTGGTGTTGATCGTTGAAGGATCCATCGCGTGGCTGAAAGTTGCAGATACCTGCTTGTCAGGAGCAACGCCTGTTGCGAGGTTCTCAGGATCTGTAGAAACTACAGTTGGCAGAATAACGTCTACGGCTGCTGTTGTAAAGTTCCAGACATAGATGCTTGAAATTGAATTGCCTGCCAGGTCTTTCGCGGTTGTTGTAATGTTTCCTTCGTAAGTTGTATTCGGCAACAGGTCGGCAGATGGTGTAAACTCAGCCGTTGTGCTGGTACTTAAAACCGATCCGGTTATCAATGTTCCGCTAAGCGATGTATTGCTGATTGTAAAGCTTATGGTAGAAATGGTTAAAGGATCCATTGGTTCACTAAATACAACGGAAATCTTTTTATTGATCAACACAGCTCTCGCATCATGTACAGGATCAGTTGCCGTAACCGTAGGAGCTGTTGTATCGGGAGCATCACCTGTGGTGAAACTCCAGGCGTAATTATCCAACATGGCATTGCCTTCGGTGTCTTGTACACCGGTAGTAATCATGCCCGTATATAAGGTATTCGGCTGGAACTCAACTGTTGGCGTAAAGCTTGCCATTGTTCCGGCATATGTTACCGTTCCAGGCAACACTATAGATCCCTGTCTCACCGAGAATGTTGCTGAAGTAAGCGACGCGGGGTTCATCGCCTTGTTAAAGGTAGCATCGACTCTCTTGCCGAGGCTGATACGCGTAGCCGTATCTACAGGGCTTGTTGAAATAACTACAGGGCAAACGCTGGTTATGCCTGTTTCCTCGATAACTTTTTTACATCCCGCCGCAAAAAGGACGAGTAGTAATAAGGAGAACCATTTGTTGGTGAAAATTGCTGAGTACCCGTTACCTGTACGCACAGGGATACTTCCAGTTGTGAAAGAAAGATTTTTCATAATTGTTTTTTATAATGCAGGAGCCTGTTTGATAAGTACAGGTTGATGTGGACATACAACTCTTTAACGTTTCCTTTATTGTCTCAAACCCGCGGTTTAATTATTATCTGAATGGAATCTTTAGATAAGCCTTAGGATTTGCAGCACTGTTTACTGAGCTCTTCATCCGTTTACACCGGATTTATTGTATTCATCAAAGCATTTTACATAACGCGTGCGGGAACATTAGTAGTGGCATAAAACAACAATGGCTGCCTTATAGCAGCTCATAACATTATACACAGGAAAAGTCAACGGAATTTCAAGACCTGATTGCGACAGGTTAGGGGCTTCTTCTTCCCACCCCTTCTAATCAATTAATGAAAAATATTCATTGATCAGGACAATATTTTGGAGTCTGCTCATTCATGTGGGTTATATATTCTACATACTCCTGTTTGCCAGCAACTCCTCAAGACGATCAAGGGTTTGATTTCCACCTTCGACAGCACTGTATTCGTTAACCACTTTATCACGTTCAGCAGCAGAAGGAAAGATCGAGCGCATCGTTAAAAGGGTACTTCCATATGATTCATCGAATGTTACGATCACCTGGAACTGTCCCGGGTCGTTCTCATCTTTTCCGCCATGACTGTATACCAGCCGTTCAGGTTTAACTACTTCGTTATACACTATTTTGTTTGGGTAATCAATGCCGTCCGGGCCGTGCATAATAAATCGCCACATCCCACCCGGTCTTACGTCTATATCCAGGAAAGTGTTTGTAAATCCGGCTGGCCCCCACCAATGGCCAAGGTGCTCTGGCTCTGTCCAGGCTTCAAACACAACCTCGCAGGGCGCGTTGATAGTCCTTGAAATGACGATCTCACGGTCAGCAGTATCGTTCACAATTGTATTTTCAAAGTCCATTTTAATATCTGTTTGAGTGCTCTAGGAAAAATGCTCTTGGTTACATGATAATTGTGGAATACAAGTTAGGCCATTTTCCCGGAGCTTTGTGAAGCAACAACTACACTACCGTATTAAAATGCCGAATTCAGTTTCTTAACTCCCGTTAGTTTTATCATCCCCATGAGCATGCAAACATACTGCTTAAAATAATTATCCAGAAGGGTGTAAATCCGGAATCAGGGGGTTGATTGCGACGCAGAACTTTGTTATTTTCGATCTATGAAACACATATCCATCCTTGTTCCTAAAGGAGCCATATTAGGCAGTATCGAAGGACCCCGCCAGGTATTTTCCGAAGTGAATGAATATTTAAAGCGCATGGGAAGGCAACCACTTTTTGATGTGCATTTGGCAGGTCTTACAAACGAAACGACAGTATCTAACGGCATTTACACTGTTTACACTCATCTGCTTGCAAGGGATATCATCAAAACCGATCTTGTTATTATCCCGGCTCTTGATGGAAACCTGACAAAAACATTAGAGGCCAATAAAGATTTTGTTCCCTGGATAATAAAGCAATATAAAAGTGGCGCCGAGGTAGCGAGCCTTTGCGTTGGCGCCTTTTTACTGGCTTCAACCGGATTAATCAAAGGGCGCCGGTGTGCCACTCACTGGATGGCTGCCCACGAATTCAGGAGAATGTTCCCGGAAGTAAATCTCGTTGAAGATAAAATTATCACGGATGAAAATGGTATTTACTCCAGTGGCGGCGCTTTTTCATACCTCAATCTTATATTATACCTGATCGAAAAATATGCAGGCCGTCATGTAGCCATATTCTGCTCCAAAGCATTTCAGATAGATATACAACGCGACAGCCAGTCAGCATTTATCATGTTCAAAGGGCAAAAGGAACACGAGGATGAACCCATAAAAAAGGCGCAGGAATTTATTGAAAAAAATGTTCATGAAAAGGTGACTGTAGACCAGATTGCATCAATGATTGCGGTAAGTCGCAGAAATCTTGAACGGAGGTTTAAAAAAGCAACTTCCAATACAGTAGTAGAGTATATGCAACGGGTTAAAATAGAAGCCGCAAAGATGACCCTGGAATCATCGCGGGAGAATGTGAATGAAGTTATGTACAAGGTCGGGTATTCGGACACCAAGGCGTTTCGCACAACATTTAAAAAAATCACCGGCCTTTCACCCGTTCAATACCGCAACAGGTATAACCGGGAAATTCTCGCGTAACGTTTATACAGCAATTGCTCCGGCACATAAGATCACCATTCAATTCCCGGGCCAGCAAAACAAGCTCATATAAGTGTTAAGGATTATGCTATCTGCCGACATCAGGTCTAAATGC
>JBGSYC010000076.1:0-4430 GCA_041751095.1 Flavihumibacter sp. | reverse complement strand
CCCAAAAAATAATCGATACTCTCAAAATTAAGTTACCCAAAACACTGTAGCTTACAAACATACTCTTGAAAAATCGCCCAAACCCTCTCCAGGTAAGCGGTGTAGCCAAATTATACTTATTGCCAAAACGGAAGATCCGTTTTACCATAAAAATTTTAATTTTTTGACAATGACATACTTTGTGGGCGTAACTATTATAGTGATTACTTAATTATGCAACATAATGCCTTGATAACTTTTTATCTGCTTCTTGCCTTGTAAATTTCCAATCAATACTTTTCTTATTTCTGTTCTCTCCTTTGACCAAATTCCTAAGTCTGATGTCAATTCCTCCTGGCTTTCAATTCTGCCTCCAGTACATTGTCTATCCATTATATTAATTTCTATCTCAGCCATGTTTAACCAGCTTCCATGTTTGGGCGTATAAATAAATTGAATCTTTTTCTGAAGCCTGGCCGCTTTTCTCTTACCAAACTTTTCAATGAGAGACCCTTCAAAATGGGTATTTAAATTATCAAGCACCAACTGAATGCATATAGCTTTAGAAAAATGCTTTTCAACCAAGTCTTGAACAAAATACGCAAAATCCTCCTTTTTCTTGTATCTGTTACTTTTACAATTCGCCTCCCCGCTTTCGGCGCTACTCGTAGCTCCTGAAGTTTCCTTCAGTTTTCGTCCATGATTAAAAACTGGATAACAACTTCCCTTCGCTCCATTCTCATTACAAGAACTTCATCGCTACTACGAAAGTTTTCGCCCCCCGTGCCATGCATCGGTACTTTCCTTCTTGCAGTGTCTCCGCTTGAAGTTTTCCCTTCACATCATGACGACAGGTTCTCACGTTCCGTGTAAACGCCTGTGTTAAGATCGCTGTCTATACGCCGGATGCCACAACAACAGTAAACAGGTATCCTTGCTGCTCTTCCCAAAGGTGATATTGGACCTTGGTTTTGACACCTTCTAATCCTTTCGACGCCTCAGTTGACAGTTCACAATTGTTCGCCTTCTTAACACTCACCTGACACCTTTATCGATGCCTTACTCCTTTCATGCTCACTACCACAACTTTTAGTCGCAGCAGCTAAAGGTGGTTTGATAGCGGCTCCTCTAAGTCGCTACCGATGGGCCGTCCATCATTATTTACACAGCATCAACTTTCAATAAAATAAAAAACTGATCGTTGTTCGTGACACTCAATATCCGGGATTCTGGTCGATGGTATTCCCGGCGATCCTGGCAATTTCAATTACCCGGTTGGCAATAGGGTAATATTCATTTTTGCCTTTGATAAATCCTGCTGAACTTTTCTTATAACTTCTTCTGTCCTTTTCTACCGCATTATAAGCGTTTAACACCTCAGCGGCAATCCCCCATCTTACCAGGTCGAAAAAGCGATGTCCTTCCATAGCCAGTTCAAGCCTTCTCTCAAAACGTACTGCTCTTCTTGCAGTAGCCTGGTCAGCAAAGGCAACATATTGTTTAATCTGATAGTTGGCCGGGGCGTTTGGAACAAATCCGGCAGGATTGGATGCCCTTGCACGGACAAGGTTAATATAATCCCTTCCCTTTGCCAGGTTACCTAATTCTATTTCGGCTTCTGCTGCCATTAACAAAACATCAGCAAAACGGATTATATTATAATTTTTAGCTGTTTGCCTAACATTACTGATGTTAGTAAAACTACCACGCTCTGAGTCTTTAGTAACATGTTTTTTAGGGCTAAAAGGACCGGCATAGGCCTGATCACGTATCCAGCTACGGCCGGGATGAGGACCGTAATCATAATAAGGTATACCTCTTCTTCCCACAGTCCAGTCTAAACGCGGATCTAAAGGCGTTGCGATATCATTGGTAAAGGGCTGATTTGAAAGAATACCTTCATCATTTTTAAGGTTAATATTATTATATGATTCGTCCAAAAATGGAAGCCCGGTTGCATTAACCTTAAAAGCATTCACAAGATTTTGGGAAGGTTGATAAAATCCACAGCAGCCCCAAACACCTCCATAAGGATAGGCAAGTTCATAACTTGTTTCGGCAGAAGCGGTAACTATACCGCTTGCCGCAGTTTGCTGTGAGAAAACCGATTCCCCACTGTTTTCAAAAACTATGTCAAAATTTTTCCAATATTCCGGTTGCAAATCATACTTTTTTCCGTTAGAAGTTTGCCCCTGAGCAATAACTATATCATATATTACTTTTGCTTCTGCAAATTTTTTCTGGTACATATATACTTTTGCCAGGTAAGCTCCTGCAGCCCATTTATTTGCTTTACCAACTAAAGGTTGCGTCGCTGGCAGGTTATCATACGCAAATTTAAAATCCGCCTCAATCATTGGCCAGATATCGGCCTTGTTATCGTAGGTTGTAGTGGTTTCAGTGATGTAGGGAACTTTATTCCAGTTCCGCTTGGCATCGAAATGAAAATGACCCCTTAGAAACCTGGCCTGCGCCAGGTAGTCCTTTTTATCTGCTTCCGTTAAGTCCTTAAATTCATTTACAAACCTGATTACATCGTTTGCTCTTGCAACACCGTCGTATAAGGCCAGCCATTTATAATAGAAATAAGTATTGGCAGCCTGGGATCCCCATAACTCTACTTCAGTCATTTGAGGCTGGTCGTTGGCATCGGTGCCTTTATAAGCATCGTCGGACCCTACATCTCCATACACCCAATTGGTAGCGCCTACCATCCAGCCAGATGCGCCCGGGATTCCCTGTCCATCAAGCATTCCGTAGGCTCCCACCAATATTCCTTCAATTCCTTTGTTGCTTTGTAATTGTTCCGGGAGGTATCTGGCAAACGGCTGGGGCTCAAGAAATTTTTTACAGCCAGTTATGCTTAAAAATAAAAGTGCCGCAATACCAACTATCGATATAATTCTTGTTTTTGATTTCATAATTTTTCTTTACAGATTAATAAATATAATAAATTATCAAAACCCGACATTAAGCCCGAAAAGGAAACCCTTGGGAGTTGGATAATTTCCCACATCGACCCCCAGGTTACGGTCGGCAAAACGGCGGGTGTAATCATTACGGCCGGTATTATTCGTGGTAATTTCCGGATCCAAGCCGGTGTATTTAGTGATGGTGAAAAGATTTTGTGCCTGCGCGTAAATCCGAATACGATCAATGCTGAATCTATCCGTAACTGCTTTTGGAATAGTATAGCCTAACTGAAGATTGCGCATTCTTAAATATCCCCCTGGCTCTATATAATAATTTACCGGCACCTGGCCGCTAACTGCATCGTTACTTGTTACACGCGGAAGCATAGCATTTTTATTTTCCGGCGTCCAGCTATTATACAATATCCTGCGTGTCCTGTTGCCTTGGAACGTATTGAAATCGGTCCAGTAACGGGTATAATTGGCAATCTGTCCCCCGGCTTTCAAATACAGGAAAGCGGTAAAATCAAAGTTTTTATAAGCAATGTTAAAATTAAAGCCCATGATAAATTTAGGGTGCGGGCTTCCTATGAACGTTCTGTCCGCAGGAGTAATTCTGCCGTCAGGTTTGCCATCAGGGCCGGATAAGTCCTTATATTTCCAGCCACCTAAAAATTTACCACCTTGCTGGAGGGTAGCCAGTTCTGCTTCATCATCAAAAAATCCATCTATCTCATAACCGAAAAAGCTTGACAATGGCCGTCCGGTAACCGAGCGGTTGAGAGGATCTATTCTTGTTCTGTCTCCTTCAAAAAACGGATCGGCCAGTGTTCCGACCTTATTTTTATACAACGAAAAAGTAGTACTTACATCATACCGAAGATTGCCGGGGGTGGTGCCACGATAGGACACTGAAAGATCAATACCTTTATTATTCATTGAACCAATATTGATCGGCTGCCTGTCAGTTCTACCTCCATAACGACTTGGATCCAATTCTTTTTCAAAGAGAAGATCGGTTGTCTGGCGATCATAAAGATCCAGCGAGACATTCATTTTATTATCCAGTAAGGTGGCATCTATACCAAATGTTGATGTAGTCGTTTCTTCCCATTTTATATTAGGGTTACCAATCGTTTGATGTCTTACACCAGGCGTGAAACTGGTATTACTCCCGTTAATAGGATAAGCAGCATCATTGTTTATGGTGAAAAAAGTAAGAAATCCGAGGCTGCTTATATTGTCATTGCCCAAAACCCCGTATCCGTAACGAAGCTTAAGATCGTTTATGAAAGAAATATTTTTAAAGAAAGGTTCTTCTGAAACCCTCCATCCGACGCTGAAAGCCGGGAAGTTTCCATATTTATTTTCAGGACCAAAAGCGTCGGAAGAACCATCCCTCCCTTTAGATTTGTATTAGAGATTTTTAATATAAAAGACTATTACTATTACCCTTTCTTTTTTGGTACTTTTTTCTTTAGAAATCAACGTGGAAATGTGGATAAACTAATTTTGTAAAACAACCTGCCGGCATAAGCG
>JBGSYC010000075.1:0-8476 GCA_041751095.1 Flavihumibacter sp. | reverse complement strand
GCAGATAGATCCCTCTGATTTTAAACTTATGAAAGCAGATTGTGAAAGTGCTATAAGCGAATTGGAAAGAAGGCTGGTAGGCATGACATCTAACAATCCAAAGAACATAGACAACCTGGTTGATAAGGGTGTAGATAATCTCATGAAACTGGATTATCTGTACGAAGAAGGAACTATTGAGGAGAAGCGAAATTTGATTGGTTCGATATTTCCCGAAAATCTAACATTTAATAATATAGATTATCGAACCACAAGAATTAATGAAGCAGTAAGGCTTATATATTTGATTAACAATGAATTGCGGAGCAAAAAAAACGGTACAAGCGATAATTTTATCAACTTGTACCGTAAGGCGGAGAGAGAGGGATTCGAACCACGCCGCGAACTCATCAATTCATTCAAAAAGGTGCTAACTAATCGTGAGCAATTCAACAGCACCTCGATTTGAAAAAAAATGCTCACGGCAGTATTCGTACAGACTGGTTATGAACAGGTCTAATAATTGAACATCTTGTCCTCCAATGGTTAAAACATTAATTTTAAAATCCGAAGGTAAGCCATGCTCGAAAAAAGCTTTAACCTCCTGTTTTATCAAAAGAAGAGAGGGACTTATGTAAATGGCCCTATTCCAATTTACATGTGTATCACCGTTGATAGTGTTCCAAAGGAATTTTCAGTAAAGAGAATCTGGGAGTCCGCACGGTGGAGTAAAACATCCTGCCGAGCCATAGGCAGTAAGGAAGATGCAAGGTCACTCAATGAATTCCTGGATCTTCTCCAGGGCGAAAGTGTATGATGCCAGGCACAAACTTCGTTAAGCAGGAAACACAGGTTACCAGCTCAGCACTAATGAACATTGTTTCAGGTGAAGTTCAACGTGGTAAGATGTTGTTGATTATTTTCCAGGAACATAATTCACTCATCGGTAAAGATTATGCTAAAGGCGCTATTTGTCGTTCCATTATTATATTTAAATGCACGGCAAATGTGGGCTTACTTGCAACCGGCGCAGCGTGCCGGGGGGTCAGAAAACGCAGAAACAGGCTATACCGCCGAATCTTTTTCTTCTACACTTTAGCCACCACGACGCGGATACTATCCGGTTTAATTAAACCTGGATCAAATTTTTGATTTTTCGCAATTCCCAGCCATTCTTTCATACTTGCATGCTCAGGGTTTTTCGGATCATTCATAATGACTTTGAGATCTGCATAACCCCATGGACCTCCACAATCCTCAGGGGGACAGGCTCCTTCACCGTCAATATATGCGGCTTTGATCATTTGATCTTCTACGATTTTTTCCAGAGTGATCAGGTGTTCCCAACTATCACCAAAATCATACAAGTAAATGAATTCTTGTCCGGGAGCATTAAATATTTTTGAAAGCCTTACTTTTTTACAGTCGAGGATTTTTTCCTCGGCTTCCGGGTAGGGAATTCCAATCTGTGGTTCGGAGCCATACCCTCCCGGCGAAAATTGAAAAAGGTGAGAATTTTGCCAACCGAAAGAAATTTGTATCAATATGTGAAATTTCCAGAAACTGAACTGTTCAGGTACTAGTAATCTTCTCCACACAGGTGGATCGGTAACATCGTTTATTTGAATTTTGAATTGGAGTGACATGGTTTTAAGTTAAGATTCTGCTTATTGGATTGCTCTTTGCACCTGGAACGAATATAGCAATATATTCTTATTTGAAAGACTCGGTAGTTCGATGAAAATGCAGTAGCTTATTCTTGCGTCGTAGTGAGCATGAAGAACCTTTTACCACGTTTATTTCACAAGTAAAATATCTCTGGTACGCAAGGCAGGCAAGTATGTCTTGATGAGTTAGCATAGGAAAATTCTTCAGTATCTCTGCCTCCGAATCTCCGGCGGCCAGGTAACTCAGTACATCGTAGACTGTATAGTTGCGCAGTACGCGAATCTTTTCTTATTAAATCATTCGAGTGAACGCGCTCTTCTTGTGTTAAAGTGACTTTATACTTTACACTAACGTTTTGAGGGTAAGGTTAAACAATCTGAGCGACAATATCAACGTGACATGACACTAGTGTATTGACAAATTAGTTAGAGACATTTTGTAAATTCGTATTGCTAAATTCAATACAAGATGCATCAATCACTTAAATTAACAAAGGCCGACCTGTCATTATCTTGATTTATATAAGAGCAGTGGGAAGTTAAGTTTGAGGCAGTATAATCGTGTGAACATTCTTCTTTAATTGAATAAAGGGAAAAAGAATACTGAGATAGAAGATTTTTTGAATGTAGACAGAATCACTATCTGGCGGATAAAAAGGAAGTTTTTGGAACACGGGATAGCAAATGCACTTGAAGAAGATGAAAGATCCGGGCAACCGAGCTCGATTGCGGCCACCAGCCTCCCCTTGTGCATAACCAGAAGGTCCCAGAGCTTGGTGGGCCGGAAATACCCGGTAAGGTGAGGACTTTGCGTCCCAGAAAAACCTGCGCATCCCCAAGGCCGTTAACATGCACCAGCTCCCTGGATCAGCACCACGAAGAGTATGGAACGAAGTAGAGACTTATGCTGCTGACGAGTTAGCATGCATCAGGTCCGGGATCAGCACCACGAAGCCGTCCATGTTTTTGCCACCGGTTACGCCCGCGCGCTCCCGCATCGGTAATTCCGGCTTCCAGTTGTTTTTTGACGCGCCCGCTCCCGGTTACCCCAGAACGCCTGCACAGCCTGTCGGCCGTTTTCTTCATATCTGGCGGGGTCTATCGGCATAGGGGCACAATGGATTGAAGGGTGGAAATATCTTGTGGAGTCAATTCGTATATGGACGAAACGGCCTGCTGCAATGCTTGCATGTCTCCAGAGGCGGCCGACCATTGTAAAGCCTGGTGCTGCTCAAAAGAAAGCGATGACCACTGGGGCAGCCTGATCCGCCGCAGGTACTGTGCCTTGAAGCGCAGGTAACCGCCTCGCATCGTGGTGGCATAATGGGCTACAAAAAACTGCCGATGCCACTGGATAGCACCTGTCCGAGCAGGCGGAGTTCCCACTCGCGGGAGAGAATATAATAAAGATAGAAAATATCCATATAAACAATTGCATATTATAGCGGACAACTTAACAACTTATCGGTACATAAACATCAAAGCGTAAAAGATTGGGTGGAGAAAACCAAGAGGATCAATCTGCATCGAACTCCTACTTATTCTTCCTGGTTGAACCAAATAGAAATCTGGTTTAATATCTTAACTAAAGATGTATTAAAGAATGCGGTGTGGCATTCTAAAAAGCAACTGGTGGCCCAACTCCTTTGAATATATTAAACCTATAGCAAGAAACGAGCTAAGCCTTTTGAATGGACTACACATGGAAAGATCTAATTAGTTCACTAACTAAAGTTTGTTACACTAGCAGATTAATTTGTACCCCACGCCTCTTGCGTTGGAGATTTGAACCAACGGATCGTTGTGGAGAACTTTCCGGAGTTTGGTGATAAACACGTCCAGGCTTCTTCCGGCAAAAAAATCATCACTCTGCCAAACATGAAGCAGTATTGTTTTTCGTTCGACTATTTGGTTTTTGTTTAGCACAAGGAGTTTTAAGATGGCACATTCCCGCGAAGTCAGCGGGAAGATTTCTTTTTTAAAAAACAATTTATGTTGATTGTGATCGAACTGGTACTGACCGATCGACAACATTTGCTCATGCGGCTTTTTGTCAAAGAGAACGGGGTTACGAGCCAGTAAGGCTTTGATGCGTACCGCCAGTTCTTCAATGCTAAAGGGTTTTTTCAGGTAGTCGTTGCCGCCGCTTTCAAATCCGGCGACGACATCCTGCGGCAATGATTTGGACGTCAGAAAAAGGATCGGCGTATCCTGATCTGTCTCTCTGATTTGCCGGGAAATGGCAAAACCATCGGTGTCAGGAAGCATGACGTCGAGGACAACCATATCCGGCCGGCAGGAATAAAATTGTTCCAGCAACTTAGTACCATTCCCAAAATGGATGACCGCAAGACCCCTGGCCTCCAGGTTTTCTTTGATGATCTCAGCCAGCGCGACTTCATCTTCGGCAAACAAAATCGTAGGTTGTTTAGCGATCATAAGGAAGCGCAATTTTAAAGGAACAGCCGGTACCAAGGGTACTCTCCGCTTTACACCAGCCCCCGTGTTTCTCTGCGATTGTTTTGACATAAAAAAGACCAAGGCCAAACCCTTTTACTTTATGCCGGTTACCGGTCGGCACGCGGTAGAATTTATCAAACAGGTAAGGAATGTTTTCTTTTGCGATTCCCGGGCCGTTGTCCCTGACTTCAAACACACAAAATCCATTAGCCCTGGAGGCCCTGAGATTGATCTGCACTTTTCCGTTGCCGTATTTGGCAGCGTTTTCGACCAGGTTGTTTAAGGCCTGAAAGAGATGGAGCCGGTCCGCTTTGACCGCGGTTAACGACGAGCTATTTTCATACCGCATGTCAATGGCCTTAACGAACTCGTTGTTTTGGATGATTTCTTTCAGCAGGCCATCGATCTCCACGGGCTCCACTCTTAATTCGAAATCATTATTCTCATAAATGGATACATGGAGAATCTTATCCACGAGTTCTGACAAGCGGGAGATCTCCCGCTTTGACGTGGTAAGGTATTTTTTTGTCTTCACCGGATCGCCCGCTTTTTCAAAATACTCAATGGCTTCAATCGCTGCAAAAACGGTAGTAATCGGTGTTTTTAATTCATGGGTGATATTACTGATAAAATCATTTTTAATCACCGACAATTTTTTTTGCCGGAGTGTCACACGCAGGAAATAAAACAGGGCGAGTCCCACGATGGCTAGCAGAATAACGGACCCAATCAATAAACCAATCATTTTTTGCAAGAGATAGCGAAAAGGACTTCCAAAATTAGCGGTGACCACTTCCTTCGAAAGGCGGCTGACAATCGCCTCCGTCGTGACCCCGGTGCTGCCAGCTACCGCGCCAGGGGCAGACGCTCCAGTGTGCAACTGGAACGCTTCGGTAATGCCTTTTTTCTTTAGTGCGGTTTGGTAAGCAGAAACAAGCGAAGCCCTGTTCAGCGGTCGATTGAATGAGGCAATAAATTTTTGAATATTTCGGGTTTGAAAAAAAGCACTTTGCCGTTCCAGGGCCTGTTCCCGGTAAATGCGCGCATATCCCGCGATGACCCTTAAGCGGGCCGAATCATCACCGGCTTTGATGGGAAAATTAAGCGAGTTGTCTCCGAAGGTAATACGGTCGCCAAGGTTCGTCCGGTTGACAAAGGTATAAACATAGCTATGGCAGGCACTATCCCAGGAACTACTGACCATCACATTCGCGGTATCGGCGACAAATCTATATAGGGTATCTTGAAGCTTGTTAAATGCAATGGCCTCCTCATTTTTGACGGCGTCAGAAAGAGAAGCAGAAATGTCTTCCCTAAATCGTTGTTGATGAACCTTGTAGTAGCTGCGGAGCCAGACGACCTGCAACAAAATGATGCCGGCAATGCAAACAGCAATGATGGCAAAAAAAAGTCCAAGGCTCCCTTTCATCACTCAAATGTACAGCTCCTCCTCGGCAAAGTTTTTCCGTTAACATAATTTAAGAAAGGATAACGAGGGCGTTAACTCAAAAGGATCATGGGAAGAAACAACTTTGGAAAAACACAGTTATGAACAAGTTTTTTTCGTCCTCTGGTTTCCTTCGTGATACCGGTCTGCTGATTGTTCGCTGCCTCATCGGCTATATCATGATCGAGTTGTTCAACGAGGAGGCGATGAACGGCTACCGTGGCTGGCCAACCGACCTGAAATTTCCACTTCCGTCGTTTATGGCCACGTTAGGCAAACTCACAGAACTCGTGGGCGGGATTTCCCTGATCCTTGGGCTTTTTACGCGCATGCTGGCCATCCCTGTCATCATCACCATGTGGTCATCACCTTTGTGATGGGTGATAAGGAGATCACCTCATCGTCCTTTGCATATCTCGCCTTCTATGTCCTGTTCTTTTTTACGGGAACAGGCACGTTTAGCCTGGATCATTTCTTCTTTGATGGGCCGCCTGCAGTGACCCGGAAGAGTTATTTGGAAAAGATGGAAGCATAGACCGAAGATGAACATAGGCGATTTAATTCCTTTTTATGCGCAAAAAACCTTTTTGGACCTTCTTCGTGCTGTGGAGTGGTTTAGCCCTTTGGGTGAACGTGCTGGCAAAGAACATATATGAAGCCGTGCCGCTGCGTCAGCAACAGCCGATATGGCGTCCAACCGATAGTACCAACAGAACGATATGGTCGGTGGACTGGGAACCAGGGGACAACCGCATTGCGACCGGTGGTGTGGATAGCACGGTTCGCATTTTTGCAGCAAACTCCCTGCGACTACTGAAAAGCTATCAGTTCAATAGCTGGATTCATGTGGTCAAATGGCATCCCGCAGGGAAGTTGTTGGCCATCGCCACGCTTGAAAACTATGTTCAGTTGTTGAATGTGGAAACAGGTGTAATCATCAAGTTGGACAGCAGTGGTGGGGCAAGAGGCATTGGTTGGAATTATTCGGGAGAATTGCTGGCCGTGGCAGACGTGAGTGGCGTAATTAAAATCTTTGCGAAAAACGGGCGCCTGCTGCGGACGATCTCTCGGGAATACAGCGCAGAACAAATAGGGAGAGCCTTTCTTTCACTGGATTGGCATCCTTCAAAAAACGAGTTTGTGACCGCAAACTATCAACTCCGCATTTTCGACACCACTGGAAAAGAAAAGAACACCATGGCCCACAATAATCCGGGAGCGATTGTTCTTTGCACGAGCTGGCATCCCTCCGGAGCGTTCTTCGTGGTGGGTGACTATGGGCACAATTGGGAAGGCGAAAATATACCCAGCCTTCTCAATTTTTGGACGGCTGATGGCCGGTGGTACAAAACAATGAAGGGGAGCCAAACTGAATACCGCAACGTCTCCTGGAACAAAGAAGGCACGAGGCTAGCCTCCGCAAGTGATCGGTTACGTGTCTGGTCGACGCGAGGAAAGTTGTTGCACCGCTCTGAGGGGACGCGTCGCGAAAAGCTTTGGGGAGTCGACTGGAATAGCCGGTCAAACAGGATTGTCACCACAAATGACCACGGAGAACTTACGATATGGAACGAGAAGGCGCGATTACTAAAAACCATTCGGGTCTCCAGATGAAGGAAACATCGCTGCCTGCCAAGCCGGTCGACACCGCCAACACAGTTGTCGAATCTCATAAAAATCATTGTGCCCACCAATGTCATCTGCCCTGGAGGAAAGCCCAAAAAGTATTTCAAGAGCTGAAGGAGATATTTCAAGAGCTGAAGGGTCATAAAAAGGAATTTCTATGCCGGGTTTGTTGTACCTATAGTCTTTAGCCAGCAACTTCTTATGGTATTCATTGAGGTTTTGAAAACCTTCGATAAGTACCCTTGCGCCAGGAGAACTGTCCCCATGATGCTCCGAAAGGGATGCTCCGAAAGGTGGAGGCAAATGTCATTTAAAGATACCTGTAGATACACTGGAGTGCCTTCCGGTTTATACTCCCAGTCTATTTTGAAGCCCAGCCAGTTTATATAGAACTCTATGGCTTTATGATAGTCAAATATCCTAAGTATGGGTTTTACTATGATCACTTCTTTCTTTTTTGACGATCGTCAAGGTGCCCTTTACGCAGTAGGGCTTGGTGCAGTTCCAGTGTTCCGGGATTCGATCACCGGTAACTGAAGCCAATAAATGGTTTACAGTACAAGATAGGTTCTTTTTAATAGGAATGGATCATGCCGGAGAGGTGCGAAAGCGAGGGACTGTTTGATTGCACATGGGTCGCTGGTCTTATGTCAAGCCACTGTTGCACTAAACCTTCGGTAGCTTTTGGAAACACGGTGATAATTTGAGACGTACAAAGTTTGCATAAACTAAACTTTCTTATATGCAAACTTCAAAATATCTTCAAGGAGCCTTGTGCTACATATGTAGTACAAGCCTCCGCTAAAGTAAATGGGTTTAGTTGTCAGCCGCAGCATTGTCAGCCAGGACGCATGCCTTGGGTTATGACAATCCTGTCAATGCCCTTTTTGTTTCCCGCAAATTTGAATTTTAAAATCATGACCTGTATTTGTCAATACTTTAGGGAAGTCGCGGCTATTTAGCCTGCATTACGGCTGGCAGGTATATTTGTGCAACAGCATATTACCTGACCTTAAATCTAAATTCTAAAATTTACAAGCATTAGACAGCTTGCTATTTGCAATTTCACTATCTCGACACTACGCCCCCTGATGTATAGAGACAGGCAATCACCACAAGCAGACCTGAGAGGCGGAAATTTCAATCTAAGGTTTATTCTACTCTTTTCCGTTCTTCATCAGAACCTGTAATCCTGTTCTTTCTCGTTTTTAGCTGGGAGCTTCCAAAGTTTCTGGAATAAGTGAGCCTGGCGGTCCGGGTCACGAATTGCAAGTTTCTGCTTATAATTAAATTGTGC
>JBGSYC010000074.1:0-10656 GCA_041751095.1 Flavihumibacter sp. | reverse complement strand
CGAACACACAAAATACCGCTACCCTATACCCACACCCTTAAAGAACCAACCCTCCTTCTAAAAAAAGGACAACAAAGATACATACACTTCAGCAAACACCTAAAATGTCTAAAAAAAATTTATCCCCTTTAACAACTCTTTCTTCCCCTTAACTCAAATCCCCCCACTCAATCACCATTAACGCCGAAAAACTCTCTCCAAACACCTTAAGAACTAACCTCATTAAAAACAACGACAAACATACACCACTAGCCGCAGCTTTATGTATTACAATTGGTACTGTATTTAACAAAAACAATAATAACCCTGGTAATGTTATTAACTACAGTAGCGCATATGCTTTAATGAGATCGTTCAATTTCCAGATCGTGAAAATGGCTGCCTGTGGAAGATGATGGTCAATTACTCACAGAGATAGAATTACATAACCAATTCGTAAAAGCACTATCTTTATTTTGTTAACTAAAAAAGAAGAAAAAATGAACACTAAAAACTTGACCTTAATTGTTATTCTTGCTGCTATTATATTGATTGGTGGATGTGGTTGCAGTAGCTACAATGGATTGGTTCAGCAGGATGAAACGGTTAAGAATTCATGGAACGATGTACAAAGTGATTACCAACGCAGGGCTGATCTTATCCCTAATCTGGTTAATACGGTTAAAGGTGAGGCAAATTTCGAGCAAACAACACTAACCAATGTTATTGAAGCAAGAGCGAAAGCAACTTCCGTACGTGTAGACCCGGCGGACCTTACCCCTGAAAAAGTTCAGCAATTTCAACAAGCTCAGGGTCAGTTGTCTCAGGCGCTGGGGCGGCTGCTGGCAGTTTCCGAGGCGTATCCCAACCTTCGTGCAAATGATGCCTTCCGGAATCTTCAGACACAATTAGAAGGAACAGAAAACAGGATCAAAGTCGCCCGCAATGATTATAACTCGGCAGTAGCTAACTATAATGTTAAGGTTCGCACTTTCCCTACAAGCATGTTTGCCGGGGTTCTTGGATTCAAACCACGAACGGGCTTTGCTGCAGATGCCGGAAGTGACAGAGCCCCTCAGGTAAACTTTTAATTGACTGTACATGAGGTTATTTCCCTTTGTAAAAAAACCATCAATTTTCACCACTGAACAACAGGAAAAAATAGTTGAGGCTATTCAGCAGGCGGAGAAAAGAACGAGTGGGGAAATACGCATTTTTATTGAGAACCGGTGTAAGTATATCGACCCGCTCGACAGGGCTGCAGAATTATTTCACACCTTAAAAATGGACGCAACTGCCGAAAGAAATGCCGTGTTGGTTTATATGGCTGTAAAAGATCACCAGCTGGCAATTTTTGCCGATGAGGGCATTCATGCAAAAACCGGTTCAGACTTCTGGAAAAAGGAAGTACAGTTGATGATCACACATTTTCATAGGGAAGATTATGCCGCGGGAATAGTAAAAGTAGTTAATGAAATAGGCCAGGCATTATTCGAACATTTTCCTTATGAGAAGGATGTTGACAAAAACGAACTGCCTGATAATATTGTTTTCGGAAATTAGCAAAGGCAGGCTGAAAGCCTGCTTTTGAATTCTTATAGCACGATGAAGAAATTAGTTGTACTTCTTTTTATATCAATCGGTATCCAGGTACACGCACAAAACATTCCGGCCCGGCCTAATCCTCCAAGACTTGTAAATGATTTTGCGAACGTTTTAACTGATAACCAGATCGAATCGCTGGAACGAAAGTTAGTTAGCTATGATGACAGCACATCCACACAAATTGTCATTGTCACCATCCCTTCAACAGGTGACTATGACGTTCAGGAATATGCATTAAAAATATTAAGGGATTGGGGAGTAGGTAACAAAAAAACCAACAATGGCATTGTAATACTTGCGGCTATCAACGACAGAAAGGTCAGAATTGAAGTAGGCTATGGAATGGAGGGCGTTATACCGGATATCACAGCTCAACAGATCATAGACAATGAAATTAAACCAAACTTCGGGGTCAATAACTTTTATCGTGGGTTTGATGAGGCCGTGGACGCTGTCATCAGGGCTGCTGCTGGTGAGTATAAGGCACCGGAGAATTATAACCAGAGAAGTACTAAAAGAAGTGGAAGATCATCTATCCCATTCATTATTCCCCTGATCATTCTCTTTCTGATCATTTCGAGAATGGGAGGAGGCGGAGGAGGGGGAGGTATGATGAGCCGCAGAGGATACAATCCATTTCTCGGAGGTTTGTTGGGTGGATTTATTGGTGGAGGAGGCCTCAACCGCGGCGGTGGATGGTCTGGAGGCGGCGGTGGCTGGTCAGGAGGCGGAGGGGGAGGGTTTGGTGGCTTCGGCGGTGGGAGCGGCGGCGGCGGGGGTGCAAGTGGAAGCTGGTAAAATCCCCCTACCGGCGGCAGAAGGGCTTATAGTTTTAATCACAGCGCGCATATCTGAGAGATAAGAAGATAGCTGAACGTATATACTAGGCCGGGTATGCAGCGTCTTACAAAACAAACCATGGAATAATTCTGTACCATTGATCCCGACCTTGCTTCCCGAACTTTAATTGACACTTACCTTATTGTGAAACAAATTTGATATAACCCTTACATTGCTTTCTTAAAATCCATTTGCTCCTTTAGATAGTCAATTTGCAACTGCGTATTTGCAGATGTATTTCGTTGTAAGGCTTCATTTTTTCCCTTTAACATTTCCCGGAGTATAATGGTAAGAAAGGCGGTGCCTTCGGCTTGTTGCGATGAAGGCAGGTCTTTCTTCAACTGCATGATCAATTCAACCCCTTTTTTGAACGGTTCCAATTCGTTGATCTTTACGAGGTATTGAGCAAAAAGGGGAATGGCATCAATTTTGGCCTGGCCATACAGGTTTTTGAAGTTAGCCGCAATAACATCGAAATCTCCTTCTGCACCGTTTTGAATAAGGATCGGAGTGACCATTTCTCCCAGCTTACCTTTCACCGCGCTATTTTTTAACTTTACGGCTTCTTTAAATGCAGCAGCATTGTCGGTGACTGAAATCGCTTCAAGTGCAGCACCGGACACGCTATAGGAAGAGTCGTTTAATGCAACGGCAAATAATGACTTGTACTCCGGCTTACTGGCATATGTACCTAGGATGCTTATAGCCCGTGCCCTTACTTTTGGTTTGCTATCATTTTGGGCTATTTCATAAACCACTGCTTCCACAGCCTGTTTAACTGCTGACTTAGTTAGATCCAGTTGGTCAAGCACGTAATTTCTTAAACCATAAAATGGATCTTTAACCGCCTGCTTCAACAGGTCAACGGCAAGAGGATTATCCTGCATACTGACGCAAGCATCTATAGCTTCTCTTCTGTCAACGTAATTGCCTGCGTATTTATACTGGTGAATAAAATTTTCAAGCGTTTTATGATCAGTCTTTTCACATAAAAGAGTTTTATCACCGTCTACATTGATCAAATCAGGTTTTGTCTGGTATGCAAACGTAAACGTCTGTTCCTTTTTATCTAACCATACCTGGTGGCGCAACTTACCTGTACCGGTATACATATCAACAGCAAGAGGCAATTGAAATATCTGCGTTCCTTCCTGTAGCTGCCTGATCAATACGCTTACTTTTTTATTTGTATCGTCGTAAGTATAATTGATATCCAGCTTAGGATGACCTTCACCGAAGTACCATTGATTGAAAAACCAGTTAAGGTCACGTCCGCTAACTTCTTCAAAAGCCAACCGCAACTGGTGAGCCTCGGCCGACTTAAATTTATTGGTCGTCAGGTACACGTTGAGCCCTTTAAAGAAAGCGCTGTCGCCGAGATAATTTCTGAGCATGTGCAAAATATTTCCACCTTTATTATAGCTCACCCTGTCAAACATGTCTTCTTTATCGCTATAACGAAACCTGACAAGGTCTTTGGTTTGGTTCTGACTATTTAAGTAACCCTGCATCGAATTATAGTTATCCTCCGCGCCAGCATCTTTTCCATATTTGTATTCGTTCCATAAAGCTTCGCTGTAATTTGCAAAGGATTCATTGAGGGTAAGATTGCTCCAGCTTTCTGCCGTTACCAGGTCTCCAAACCATTGGTGAAACAATTCGTGAGCTATAGTGCTCTCCCAACGGTTGCCGTCTTTCAACTCCCTTGCATCCTGCTGGGCGTTTTCCTGGTGAAGGGTGGCAGTGGTATTTTCCATGGCACCGCTGACGTAATTCCGTGCAACCATCTGCGAATACTTCACCCACGGATAATCAACACCCGTAATTTTTGAAAAGTAAGCCATCATCTCAGGCGTATTCCCAAAAATTTTCCTGGCTACCGGCGCATATTCTTTTTCTACGTAGTAGCTGACTTCCTTTCCTTTGTATGAATCTTTAACAATAGCATAGTCACCTACCCCCATAAAGAAAAGATAGGGCGCATGCGGAAGCTCCATATTCCAGTAATCAGTTCTTGTACCATCCGGATTTTTCTTTGAACTTACCAGCCTGCCATTTGAAAGCGTCACGTATTTGGCAGGGACCGTCATATACATTTCCTGTGTTGACTTTTGATTGGGCTTGTCAATTGTGGGGCACCATACTGAAGTTGCTTCGGTTTCCCCCTGTGTCCATATCTGCGTAGGCATATCTTTATCTTCACCCTTTGGGTTTATGAAATATAAGCCTTTCGCATCATTTATTGCTGCACTGCCCTTCACCGTGATCTCATTTGGCTTTGCCGTATAGTCTATATAAATAATATAACTATCTCCCCCTTTGTATGATTTATCTAGCTTCACATTTAACTGCATGCCATCGTAGGTGTATTTTAAATTTGTTACCGTCTTGCCGTTTTGCAATCCCACCTGGCGAATATCCATTCCCTTTGCGTCGAGCAGCAATGAATCTGTAGGATAAAAATGAGGCCTAAGTGTTATCCAGGCCTTTCCATGCATGTAGGATTTTTCGTAATCAAATTTTACCTGAAGCCTTGTATGAACGAGGTCGTTGATGCGTGGTGCTGATGCTCTGTAGATTTGCTTCCAGGTTGAATCAGGGGATTCAGTTTTTTGAGAAAAAGCGAAAGAAACGAAACTTAAAAGAAATACGGAACTAAAAAATAATCTCATATAAATGCTTTATTGTCATAAAGATAAACACACTTATTCTGGTCGTTTGCAAATGAAATGGTAAAAGCAGAACAGCGTTGCAAAGGTTACCACAATTGTTTATATGCGCCCTGGCGGAACTATCTTAACTTTAATGCTTAGAAATTGTTTACATTTTGGTAAATTTTCAGTGACTTTTGTGTATTTACCAACTTAACGTAGGTTTGCTGTTTGTTTTATAACCGATACAATGCCGAGAATTGTTTTTATTTTAGGTTTGATTGTTTGCTCAACTAAAGGCATTTCGCAGCAGGACTATTTTTTATACATCCAGGCCGATGGCCGCCAGCCTTTTTATGCGAGGTTAAATAGCCAGATGTATAGTTCGTCGGAGAGCGGCCACCTGATCATCCCCAAATTACACGACAGCGCTTATCTTCTTACCATCGGATTTCCGGGGAATACTTTCACAGAACAACGTTTTCCTGTTGAGATAAATAAGAAAGACAAAGGTTTTCAGCTAAAGAACTTTGGGCAGAAAGGATGGGGGCTGCTTAATTTACAGAATATGTCTGTTATTATGAACGTGAACCCCGTTAATCAAAATACCGGAGAATATTCCGGTGTCAGAAAAACCGATGCCTTTTCAGAACTTCTTGCAAACGTTGTAAATGATTCGGCAATTTTATATACCGCTGTAAGACCTGCAACAGTTGAACGGAGCCAGCAGCAAAAAGAAACTGCTTCACCCCCGCAGGTTCCTTTCGAAATTAAAGAAAGCACTCCGGTATCTACTCCGGTGAGTGAAACAAATCCGGTAGATAATACGGAGCCTTTAACATCTAAAGAAAATACCCAAAGCGTACCCATTGCTGCAACTAAAGATCCCGTTACGGAGGCACCCGGTTTAATTGCGAAGGAACAGGTGACCGCTAAAGAGACTACACCAAAAAAGAACATTGTTGAAAAACCTTTTATAGCCAGGATTGAAGAAGACAATTCAGAAGGGATGTATACGGCAACTTACATTGAGCAATATAATTTTTCAACGGACACCATCAGGATATTTATTCCTCAGAATGCGCGGCTCCTCGTTACCCCTCCAGCGGCTAAAAATACCCAGTTGAACCCTCCTCCTGAACAAGAGACTGCATCAATCCAGGAAAAAACGGTCTCTCCCCGGACCGTAAATCCGGCTGAAACGGCTACACCAAAAACAGCCGCTAAACAACTTCAAAATACTGACTGCAAAAATTTTGCATCAGAACATGATGTAGATAAACTCAGGGTTAAACTTCTTTCAGAAAAAATAATGGACGAAAAATTAAAAGCTGCCAGTAAATTTTTCAAAAACCGGTGTTTTACCGTTAAACAAATCAAAGCGTTAACAGAATTGTTTCCCACTGATGAAACAAAGTTCCGCTTCTTTGAGATTTCGTATCCTTTTGTTTCAGATACCGGAAACTTTTACATGCTTGAAGAGATAATAGAAAATCCTCTTTATAAAGGCCGCTTCAAAGCAATGATCAATCAATAAGCATAACGTTCTTTTCAATGACGAAGAACCGTTATTTCCTGGAGGTTTCGTATAAAGGCTCCGGTTACAGTGGGTTTCAGAAGCAGAAGAATGCCAACTCTGTACAGGCCGAAATTGAAAAGGCCTTCCACATTCTTCAAAAAGAACAAGTTAACCTCACGGGTTCTTCCCGGACTGATGCCGGTGTGCATGCGCTTCAGAACTATTTCCATTTTGATTACCATGGAGCAATTCATCAGGACTTCGTATATAAAATCAATGCTATTCTTCCGGATGATATTGTAGCAATGAACGTTTTAAAAGTTAGGGATGATGCGCATTGCCGTTTCGATGCTACGGGCCGGGCTTATAAATACTGCATCTACCAAAAAAAAGACGCTTTCCTGCGAGACAGGGCTTATTTCTTTCCCTACTCCATAGACTATGAAAAACTAAAACAGGCAGCATCTGTAATCATGGAATATCATGACTTCACCTCATTTTCGAAACGGAATACACAGGTGAAATCTTTTGATTGTACGATCACTCAAAGTGAATGGAAAAGAGAGGATAACCTGCTGGTATACTATGTTAAGGCAAACCGCTTTCTGAGGGGTATGGTTAGGGGATTGACAGGAACAATGTTACAGGTAGGGCGGGGGAAAGTATCTATAGAAGACCTGCGCAATATTATTGATTCGGGCGACTGCTCAAAGGCAAATTTTGCAGTACCGGCGCATGGCCTGTTCCTGGTAAAGGTAGAATTCTCTGATTTTTTGTATGTGAGGGAGAATACATAATAGCTCTATCCTAGACTTGTCGACTTGAAGATATTATGACTTACATGGAGGTTACAGATTATTCTTATTTTACTGCGGCGATTCCAGGCAGATCCTTCCCTTCAAAATATTCCAGTAAAGCACCACCGCCGGTTGAAACATAACTGACTTTATCCGCAAATCCAAAATCCATAACTGCTGCCACAGAATCTCCGCCGCCAATCAGCGAAAACGCGCCATCCCTGGTAGCGTCTGCAATAGCTTCTGCGATCGTCACTGTTCCATGCTTAAAATTATCCATCTCGAAAACTCCCATAGGGCCATTCCAGAATATTGTTTTTGAACGCCTGACCACATTGCTGAATTGTTCACAAGCATATGGCCCGATGTCCAGACCCATCCAGCCATCAGGTATGTTATTGCTTGGTGCGTGTGATGTGTTTGCATCAGCATCGAACTTATCGGCAATTACGGAATCTGATGGCAAATGAATACAAACGTTCATTTCTTCAGCTCTTTTTAATAGATCATTCGCTGTTTGCAGGCGGTCATCTTCGCACAACGAACTTCCAACTTTACCCCCGACAGCCTTCATAAATGTATAAGCCATAGCGCCGCCAATAATGATATCAGTTACCCTGCTTAAAAGGTTCTCTATAATGAGTATCTTATCCGAAACCTTAGCGCCTCCGATAATTGCCGTAAATGGCTTTGCGTCTGCATGCAGCAACTTTTCCGCACTGTTGATTTCAGCTTCCATCAACAACCCAAACATCTTCTTATCAGCAGGAAAAAAACCGGCAACTACCGTGGTTGAGGCATGAGCCCGATGCGCTGTACCAAAGGCATCGTTCACGAATACATCACCCAGTTCACTTAGTTTCCTGGCAAATTCTTTATCCCCTTTCTCCTCCTCTTTATAAAAACGCAGATTTTCCAGCAGCAACACCTCGCCTGGTTTCAGCTGGCCTGCCTGTTGCCGGGCTTGTTCATTGATACAATCCGGGCAAAATGAAACCGGGATCACCTTATCTTGAGCTGTTCCCCCGTTTGGAGGATTTAATAAATCTTTTAGATGATTAAACACGTGCTTCAGCGAATATTTATCCGCCGGCCCGTCTTTGGGCCTCCCTAAATGAGACATCAATATAACGCTCCCGCCGTCACCGATAATCTTCTTAATGGTGGGGATAGCGGCCTTCATGCGGTTGTCATCGGTTATCTGAAGATTGTCATCTAACGGAAGATTGAAATCTACCCTGACTAAAGCCTTTTGACCGCTAAAATTATATGAACTGAATGTAGGCATAAAATCTTGTTCGTGTAATCGTAATCAGGCCTGATGACTCACACACCCGACCCTGCGATATGGTTATCGAAAGAGAACATCATTTGTTGATCAGGCCCGCAAAATGCTTAACTGTTCGAACCAGTTGAGACACATAACTCATTTCATTATCATACCATGACACGGTTTTTACCATTTGCTTGTCTCCCACCGTTAAAACTTTAGTTTGGGTAGCGTCGAACAGTGAACCATAAGTAAGACCAATAACATCAGTGGAAACGATCTCGTCTTCGGTATATCCAAAGCTTTCATTCGATGCGGCTTTCATGGCTGCATTTACTTCTTCAATGCTGACTTTCCTTTGCAGCAGCGTTGTAAGTTCAGTGAGTGATCCCGTTATTGTTGGAACACGCTGGGCACTGCCATCAAGTTTTCCTTTTAACTCAGGCAAAACCAGCCCAATAGCTTTTGCTGCACCGGTGCTGTTTGGTACAATATTGGCGGCCGCTGCCCTCGAGCGGCGAAGATCGCCTTTAGCATGAGGTGCATCAAGTGTATTCTGATCATTTGTATACGCGTGGATGGTGGTCATTATTCCCGCTTCAATTACGAATGTATCGTTTAGCACCTTAGCCATGGGGGCCAGGCAATTGGTAGTACATGAGGCGCAGGAGATAATTGTTTCACTGCCATCAAGGATTTCGTGATTAACATTAAACACTACAGTTTTCATTTCTCCGGTAGCGGGAGCAGAAATGACCACCTTTTTAGCGCCTGCTTTTATATGGGCCTCGGACTTCTCTTTGTCTGTAAAAAAGCCCGTGCTTTCAATGACTACATCAACTTCATGCTGTGCCCACGGAATCTGTGCAGGATCCTTCTGGGCGTATATTTTTACTTCATCGCCATTCACAACGATAGCATCTTCTGAAGCGGTAACTTCAACATTAAAGCGGCCTTGTGAACTATCGTATTTCAACAGGTGAGCCAGTACTTTCGGGCTTGTGAGGTCGTTAATTGCAACCACGTCGATCCCCTCCATATTATATATCTGCCGGTAAACCAGTCTGCCTATTCTTCCAAAGCCGTTTATAGCTACTTTAACTGTGCTCATATCTTGAATTTGAAATTTAAAAATTTAGGATGCGAAGGTACATTTTAGGTAATATTTCGAGAATAAATTTTGTTAAACAATAAGGCTTCCCCTTCGATCTGATTATTGCAGATGCCGCAGAATGCGTGGTGATGTACCCTTCGAACAGATAATTTTGGTAGAAATAATGCGTGCTTATATCTTTGCCCTCCCTTTAGCGTAACATCTGTTAAGGCTAACGGGCATTACGCCGCGTTGGTCAATCGGCTAAGACGCATCCCTTTCACGGATGAATGACGGGTTCGACTCCCGTACGCGGTACGAAAATGCAGAAGCTGTGATCGTATTTACTTTCGCGGCTTTTTTGTTTTCAGCGGAGATCCCCGGAATGTTCGCGAGCAGTTGTTTAGTCAGGTTGATCACCAATCACAGCCTGCAAAATTTTCAGTGATCTTTCATTTGGCCCCGAAAGGTTGCTTCATCACAAAAAACCAGAAAGGGACTCTTGTGAGATGAGAATTGAGTGGGGTATTCCCCAACATTTGTCATTTCAAAGCCGCCGGTTTACGCTCTTTCACCTAAGGCAATTCGTTGCGGCGGTCTTTGAAATCTCCCGAATTTCAGCGGGCAGTTGTTTAATTATGTTGATCACCAATCACAGCCTCCAAAATTTTCAGTGATCTTTCATTTCGCCCGAAAGGTCGCTACATAACAAAAACCAAAAAGGGGCTCATGAAAGATGACAAGAGAGTGTGGTAGGCCGGTCGGGAATGAAAGACAGATAGAATTTTAAGAGAAAATATTACGGTGCGCTGCACCAACGTATATTGTTAGTTGCCTTTATTGAACAAAATACCCAACTTAGAAAAAATCTCCTGGTTTAAGACTTTATTTATTTTCAGGAC
>JBGSYC010000073.1:0-19604 GCA_041751095.1 Flavihumibacter sp. | reverse complement strand
CCGACCCTAATCAAGTATCTACTTCAAAGCCGCCAGGTTAACTGCATTTATATCTATAGGATAAAAAATTGGAAAGAAGCCCCGGTAAAATTACTGAGAAATTACAATTACTAATGAGTGTACTTGGTGTAGTGTTTACTTATATTCAATGAATCTTAAAATAGAATTATTATCGTGATTTTTAAGTCCTACGGATTTGCAGAACTCTCTGAACATTTTTTCAAGGTCTTGGATTTCAATTGAATGGATTCTAATTGTTTCATCGAATTAAGTAAAAGCATAGTTTATAATTTGAAAGGCATCATCTTGAAATAACTCAAATCTTCGCTCGTTTCCAGAATTAATTTCTCTGGCAATTGAAGAGAGGATAGTTCTTAACACTGGAATTGGGAAATCAATTTGATACAACTCGTCAGATCTATATTTAATTTCTGCAATACTTTTCCCACTATAAACACCTTCTTGATTCAGCAAAGAAAGTGTTCTTTTTATCAAGGGCATAAAAATGCTTATTGGTCCGCTGACTAATTGAGCCTTGCTTCGTATGTGGGCAAGTAGACTATAGGTTAAAGCTCTGTCGTTAATTTTGTCCATTTAGCACAGATTTATGATTTTCTAGCCTAAACAAGCATATTAATTCCCGCAAAGCAACATTATGAACCCCTGCGTTACATAATTAAGATTCTGCTCATGAGCAAAACTGCATGACGTCTTGTTTTTATATCGATTTTGTATTGAGTTTAGTTTGTTTGCTTTCATGCCTGATCTATTTATTTATTGCAATCTCATTGTGAATTAATAAATATATGAAGTTGAAAATCAATATTATTAAAACTTAAAACGGCATTTCATCATAGGTTCGCCCATTCAATAGCCTCCCAGATTTCTTTTTATTAGTTCCACCCCATTGCTTAAAGAAAAATTTAGTATCACTGTGATCACATTGGCTTTGAATATTTAACACCCAATCTATATCCATGTGCCTAGGGTTCCTTCCGCTCTCTCCTCCTACGATAACCCAATCTATATTAGTTAAGTTCAAAATAGGTAATGGCCCAATTAGTGGCTCACAGGAAAGAAACTTTACCCTAGCATTTGTTTGACATAACATATCTATGCGAGATACTACTTTTTCGTTTTCGACAGAAACACCCATCCAGATATTGTGTCCCCATTCTAATTCTTGGTGATACTTTAATAGTATATCAGCCCGTTTCGTTAATATCTGGTAAATATGCGGCGTCTCATTCATAACCTTAAAAACTTTCTTTATAAATTCTAAAGGTACATCCTTGTGAAAGAGATCACTCATAGAGTTTACAAATACAATTTTTTGGCCTTTCCAAGTATACGGTACTAATAAAGCATCTTCATGAATATTAAGTTTAAATCCATTTTTATACTTCTCTATTCCCATAGACTGTAATCTTTTAGCCATTATTTCCGCATAACAAAATTTACAACCGGATGATACCTTATTACATCCGGTTGTTGGATTCCAGGTCATTTCTGTCCACTCAATGCTTGATGAGGCCATTATAATTGTTTGAATTTTTCCTTCTTGTCCTTCCATTTATGGAGATCGGAAGATATGAGCTTGAAATCAAAATCAATTTTCCCGTCTGATTTCATTTTCTTTAATACGGCATTAACATCTTTTAATAAAAACCCTTCTGTTAAGCCATACAAATAAGCATCATAGTTATTTGTTAACTTCCTTTCAAAGATTTGTTCTATTAAATGCTGCTCAAAACCTGCCTTTTGTTTGGTTCATTAAATTCTTCGAACAACGATGGAATAGAGGCATTAATTTTTTCGTTATCAATATCATAATTTGCCTCTCCTCTAAGTTTATCCATTTTCCAAGCAACGTGAAGGAACTTTTCGATTCCTAAGGTATGATTGGTGCCAAAGACCAATCCATAAATATTTTGAGCTTTTGAGCTATTGAAAAGGGTGCGAGAAAATATTGTTTCGATGCATCAATTAATGATTTGTAATGATTCAGCACTTTCCGATGAATATGATAGTAGTCTGTATTTTGTACCTCTTGTTTATCAAAGGGGAAGTATTTTTTGAATTCAGATGTATCTGAAAAACGCTTGAAAAAGGAGGAAGAAATAAAGAATAGAAAATCAGTTTGTTTCAAAGATGTAATTTTTATAAATACTTCTTTGGTAATTTCTTTTATTCCGCTTTGATCCAAAAATAAAAAATTTGCAGAGGTTTTCATTGATTCATAATATCTCTCGAATAGTTCTTTAAACTCAATGTTATATATTTTTAATTCCAAACCATCAACTAACCCTTCAACATTTTTAACTAGTGCTTCATAGCTCTCCTTTTTAAGTTCATTTAAATGAAGAATAACTTTAACCCCATTTTGAAAAGCTAACATTTTCAATGTATTAATGATCTCAATGGCAATTAAAGGGCTTCCAGCGATTCCATTTTTATCTTTACCCATTCCAGCAAAAAAGTCAAAAATTTGAACAGTTTTCCATATTGAATTAGGCTTAGAAACAAATACAGGAAGCCATTCTTTTAAATATTCCTTATAAATAGTTAGCTTAACAAGCGTTCCATCATCAAAAGGTTTGTCAAAAAGGTTTTTTCCGCTCATAAATGTACTAATATTTTTAGTAATGCCAATTTTTGTATCAAATCAAGCATACTGATCTTGCATTCGATCGTTTTAATGTAATTTTAAAACCAATGGATAAGATAAATATAACATTATTCTAAAGGGTACTTAAAAACACCTTATAGATTTTTCTTCTCAACAGTTTAAAAGATTAAAATATGTCATAAAACGCAATAATTAAGCAGTACTTAAAAAGTAATCTTATTTGGATACATACTGACACGACCTAACAACATTTTGCAAAGATGAACTCGGAAATTCAAGCATATAACGACAGACAAACAACGGCTGACAAAGAAATATGCGACTTGCTCGCAACGACAATTGACAGCGAACTGACTGAAGCAGAAAGTAAAATTTGGCACTCACACCCTGTTTGGTTCCTGGATGGTAATCCAGTTGTTGGTTACAGCAAACAGAAAGCAGGCTGGCGTTTGATGTTTTGGAGTGGTGCGGATTTCGAAGAAGAGACATTAAATGTGATAGGCAAAAAATTTAAAGACGCTTCTATTTTCTACGCTACAGTTGAACAAATCAATACAAAAGACCTTAAACGCTGGCTGAAAAAATCAAGAGAAATTCAATGGGACTATAAAAACATAGTAAAAAGAAGAGGACTTTTGAAGTTGAAATAATATGAGAGATTACGTTAATAAAAAAGTATGAACAATTCCAACACCCACAATCAGCGAATTGCAAAAATGACCTTTGCCTCGGTTTATCCTATGTATCTGTCAAAAGTGGAGAAAAAAGGAAGAACAAAGGAAGAATTACATCAGGTCATAGAGTGGCTAACTGGCTTCGATAACCATAAATTACAAGACTTAATCGAAAAAAAAGTAACCTTTGAAACATTCTTTCAAAATGCTTCATTAAACCCAAATGCACGCCTCATTACGGGAGTAATATGTGGTTATCGTGTGGAGGAAATTGAAGATCCGCTAACCCAACAAGTCAGATATTTGGACAAGTTGGTGGATGAATTGGCGAAAGGTCGTAAGATTGAGAAGATTTTGCGGGTTGCGTAAGGTGACTGGCGAATGAGAATACACAATAGATACTTTATTGTATTCTGTGCTAAGGACAATTCCGGGAAGGCGTTCACGTTTGCAGCAATCTTGAACAACAATTCATTTCAAAATTTATAGTACTAAGACCCTCAGATATGAATTTAAGAACTGACCTCGTATTTTTGATAATGCTTAATTCGTTTAATAGCTAGTCCCAAGAATGATTAGCAATTGATTAAGTATCGCTGCCAGAATTCCCATTGGTACAGCCAGCGATCGGGGGCGGAAGCGGGTGCTAAATGACAATGCCTATAAAATTGTAGCTTCGATCAAAAGCAAAATCAAAAGTGGAATTTTCAAAAAAGAATTTTCGGTTCATGGTTCTTTAATTTTTATATTCTTAAACGCGACATTGTGGCCATGGTCCTGAAGTAAAATATTTCCTGCCGGAATAGTACTAAATCCTGCATAGCTTTTGAACTTGCTTTCGAAAACACCTTTTTGAAACCGGTCACTGTTACGATCAACATCCACCACTTTTTTTCCATCGAGCCAGTGCTCAATTTTATCGTTGTTTACCACAATCGCGGAGGTATGCCAAACACCCATCTTCGTATCACTTTTTTCAGCAGGAATAATTTCGTATAGCGATGCAGTTTTTAATTTTTCCGGTAATCTTTTACCATTGTAAATGTAGTTTGCATCGTCAATCAACTGGTATTCGTAACCTGCCTGAGATCCGGCGGAACGTGGTTGGCGTTCCTCTATAAAATATTTGACGCCTGAGTTTCCACCCGGGCCTAATTTCCAGTCAAACACCAGGTGAAAATTTTTATACTTTTTCAAACTTACAATATCTCCGGCATCTCCTGATTCAGCGCCTTTGGAATGTTGTCCCTTTAAACTTCCGTCTTCAACAATCCACCCGTGTTTTGGAAATTCAGAATGATAAGCTCCCCGCCAATTTTTGGTGGTTTTACCATCGAAGAGAAGTTGCCATCCATTTTTTTGTTCAGCTTTGGTAAGTATATTTTCAGTGGAACATGCGGTAAAAAAAATAATTAAAAAGCAGTTGAATAATTGAAATCGTTGTTTCATCAGCCTATAGTTTTATAACAATTTAGAACTAATTGAATTCATTATATAAATTTGGTGCTATGCACCGGGATAGAACCTTTAAATGCTAATTACCTGGTTCAATAACAACATACTTTACATTCCTGCGATCGTAAGTGTAGGTAATGTGTACTCTCCCGTCTCGTGTTTGAATGACAGATGGATAGCTATATTCTTCATTTGTACCATTTTCCAATATCACAACATCTGTCCACTGTTTGCCATCCTTCGAAACGGCAACACTAAGTTTAGCCCGTCCGTTAAACCATTCCCTGCCCCGGGTTGTAGGGTTATATACCAAAAGCTGCAACCCGCTTTTTAGTGTAACCGCATCGGTGCCCGAATTTGGGTTTGGCAGATTTGTTTTTGATAAAGCTCCCCACGATTTTCCGTTGTCTGCAGAATAAGCTGTTACAACGTTTTCGTCCTTGCTTCTGCAAAGAATTTGCAACTTATTACCAGGATAAAATAATATACTCGGTTGAATTACATTAAATTTTGTGTCAGGATCAACAGGTATTAGCTGCCACGTTTCACCAAGATCAATAGATCTTTCTATATGCACTTTCCAGCTTTCTTTTGTTTCGGTACTTGAAGGCGCCAGGATCGTTCCATCTGCTAATTGAACAGGTTTATTTTTCACAGGCCCTAAAAACCCATCAGGTAATCTTTTAGGAGCGGTCCATGTTTTTCCATCGTTTGCTGATGTGCGTACCATTCCCCACCATTCACGTGGCGAAGGACCCATTTTATAAAACAAAAAAAGCTTTCCTTCTTTGGCCTTAAACAATACAGGGTTCCATAACGGATAGCGAAGTGTATCGTTGATTACCCCGTCTGCCATTAATACCGGCACAGCCCACTTTCCTTTTTCCTGTGTTGATAGCCATATGCCAACATCTTTATTACCTTCCCGGGTACCTCCAAAGCACGCTACCATTCTTTTTTTCGGGTTAACTTCAACAATCGTTGATGCATGGCACTCGGCAAAAGGAGGATTTTTAAAGATTAATTCTGCACGCGAAATTTTCCACGAGTCCTGTGCATTGCAGATGACGCATAAAAAGAGTAGTTTAACACAAGTTGTAAATGATTTCATGAAGGTTGTGTTTAAGTTACGATACGGTGACTAAAGGTAACAAAGGTTATTTTAGGCTAACTCTTACTTTGAATTAATGGTGTAAAAAGCTTTTGATAAAATTCCAGAATATCATTCCTGAAAGTCAAGGGCTGTTGTCATCCTTTTATTAACTTCATTAAAGGGAAAGAGAATTACCGTGTTGATATCTGAAAGGACAGTAGCGTAAGAGGAAAGCTTTTTGAACAACATAGACTCATAGATACATAAAAATACATCCAGATAGCCTAAGTAATTGAATGACGTGATGTACTAATGCCCACCAATAGGGCGTAATACTTATGCTCAGAATATGGCTGCTGAGGTAAATTGGACTTATAAAGAAAAAATAGATAGTAATGATAAGATATTCATTTAGAGCGGGTATGTGGATTCTATTCACCGTTTTTCTTATACGCACTGCGCAGGCGCAGAATGCAATTACTCCTGCAACAGCACTTGATCATTATCTTAATAATAGTGATACTTCCTTTCGCTGGAAAATGACGGAATCCTATAGTATCGGTGATGTGGAGGTCTACGGCTTACTGCTCACCTCGCAGAAATGGCGGGGACATACCTGGACGCATCAACTCAGCGTATTGGTACCAACCGGAATTAAATATGATGGCGCCCTGTTGTTTATCACCGGCGGGAGTATTAATAAAGAAGGCTTACCTAATTCGGGTGGGAAAGATGATGGGTTGACAAAATCTTTAAGTGCAATAGCCCGGAAGAACAGCGCTGTCGTTGCAGTTTTAAAACAGACGCCGAACCAGCCTCTTTATAGTAACCTTACCGAGGATGCTTTGATCTCTTTCACCCTGCATAACTTTAAAAAGGATGGAGACTATACATGGCCATTACTCTTTCCAATGGTTAAAAGTGCAAAACGGGCTATGGATGCTGTTCAGGAATTTACGAGACAAAAGCTGGATCATGCGATCACCCGTTTTGTTGTGTCCGGCGCTTCAAAGCGCGGCTGGACAACCTGGCTTACCGCAGCCACTGATAGTCGTGTATCGGCCATAGCGCCTATGGTGATTGATATGCTGAACATGCCTGTAAGTATGAACTACCAGGTGAAAGTGTGGAATGATTATAGCGTGCAGATTGAAGATTACGTTAAGCTTGGTATCGTGCAGAACATTGGTACAGAAAGCGGTGCTGCCCTCGTAACCATGATAGATCCTTATTCGTACAGGAAAAAGCTAACGATGCCCAAAATGATCTTTATGGGCACCAACGATGAATACTGGCCTATTGATAATATCAAGAACTATTATGATAGTTTACCCGGCCGGAATCTAATACATTATATCGCTAACGTTGGGCATAGCATGGGTGACAAGGAAGAGGCCATGACAACCCTCGGCGCCTTTTTCGGGTTGACACTTAAAAAAAGTGCTTACCCGCTATGTTCCTGGCAAACCAGTGAGAGCAGAAAAGGGGTGAAACTTTCTATTAACGCAACTGCAGATAAACTTACCGATGTGATCATATGGTCGGCAGATTCAAAGGACATGGACTTTCGTAACGACAAGTGGGCACCAAGGAGCTTAGGTATAAAGAATAAGTCTAAAGTAATAGCACTGGAAGCGTATCCTAAAACCGGTTACCGGGCTTTTTATCTCAACTTAAAATACAAAGATGCTAATGGCGGTGAGTACACACAGAGTACCAGGGTATTTATGACGGACGATAAAAAGATTCTTTAGCAAATGGCATTTGCAAAGAAGTACCTAATCTAACTGAAACAAACTATTCAGATCGATAATGGCCCATCTCATGAATAATAGTAAATAGGCCAACAAATTCTTTTATTTCGATTACCTTACATAAAAAATCTATGGGCGATATACAAATTAAAAAATCATCAAAAGTTTATGATGCTATAGTTGTAGGCTCTGGTGCAGGAGGCGGCATGGCCGCTTTTGTATTAGCCAATGCGGGCGTAAAAGTTCTGCTGTTGGAAGCAGGTCCTTTCTTCGATCCTCTGAAGCATTCGCAACAATTAAAGTTTAGTTACGAATCTCCCCGGAGAGGCGCGTCTACCGCATTTAGGAATGGTGGAGACTTTGATGCCGCTTATGGTGGCTGGGAGCTGGCAGGCGAACCCTATACCAGAAAGGATAATACGCAATTTGACTGGTTCCGTGCAAGAATGCTTGGTGGACGAACAAATCACTGGGGGAGAATATCTCTGCGGTTTGGTCCCAAAGACTTTCAGCCTAATGACGGGTACAGCGAAAACTGGCCGATCACCTATGAGGAAGTCAAACCATATTACGATAAGGTGGATAGGTTGATTGGCGTTTATGGCACTAAAGAGGGCTTAGAAAATGAGCCTGACGGCATATTTCTTCCGCCCCCCAAGCTCCGCCTGAATGAGATGTTTATTAAAAAAGGAGCTGAAAGTGTAGGTGTTAAAGTAATACCGGGAAGGGGTTCGGTTTTAACAAAGGCACTGGAAAATAATAAAGACCGGGGCGCTTGTTTTTTTTGCGGCCAATGCGGCCGGAGTTGTAAGGTATATGCAGATTTTTCTTCCTCATCATGTCTTGTTATTCCTGCTTTAAAAACAGGCAATCTTGAACTTATTCCCAATGCAATGGTTCGCCAGGTACTTACAGATACCAGGGGCCTTGCAACCGGAGTTTCATACATAAGCACAGACGATCTACAGGAATACCAGGTGAGTGGAAAAACCGTAGTCCTTGGCGCGAGTTCCTGCGAATCCGCCAGGATTTTGCTTAATTCAAAATCCAGCACCCATCAGAACGGTTTGGCCAATAGCAGCGGCCTTGTAGGAAAATATCTGCAGGACTCTACAGGCTCTTCGCTGGGAGGAATGTTGCCGCAATTAATGGATCGCAAACGTTATAACGAAGATGGCGTTGGCAGCGTTCACCTGTTAGGTCCGTGGATGCACGATAATAAAAAACTGGATTTCCCAAGAGGTTACCATATTGAATTTGGAGGAGGGATGGGCATGCCAGGTTATGGCTTTGGTGGAGATGTACCAAGGTTAAATGGTCAGCTGCCGGGACGTGACGGGAAGATGAAAGAAGCGGGCGGCTTTGGGGCTTCTTTAAAAGATGATTATCGCCGTTTTTATGGTACCGGAGTTGGAATGTCGGGACGTGGTGTTGGCATGGCGAGAATCGACAATTATTGCGAAATCGATCCTAACCTGGTAGACAGATTCGGCATCCCGGTGTTGCGTTTCCACTACAAATGGAACAATGATGAGATTAACCAGGCAAAGCATATGCAGCAAACATTCCAATCCATAATGCATGCGATGGGTGCAATAGTTACAACATCCGAGCGCAACGCAGAAAATAACTGGGGATTAGCGGCTCCAGGGAGAATAATACATGAAGTGGGAACCGCACGAATGGGTAACGACGCTAAAAAATCAGTATTAAACAAATGGAGCCAGGCGCATGATTGTAAAAATTTATTTGTTGTTGATGGGGCATCCCACGTGCAGCAATCAGACAAAAATGCTACCTGGACAATACTTGCTTTATCCATGATGACATCGGAATACATACTTGAACAGAATAAAAAGCAAAACATTTAATAACTCCTTTAAACATATTTTTATGAACAGGCGGGAATCATTAAAAGCGCTGACTATAGGTACCCTGTCAACCGGGGTTTTATTGAAAGCATGCAAACCAAAAGACCAAAATGCTGAAGTTTCAAAACAAAAGGAAGGAGAGGCTGACCGGCCCCAGAACGAAATAGACAGAAATAAAAAGTTAAACGCTGAAAAATTTTTTACGGAGCATGAAATGGTTACTATTACCGTATTAGCAGACCTTATTATCCCAAAAGATGATAAATCCGGGAGTGCATCAGATGCGAAGGTTCCCGAATTTATAGAGTTTATAGTTAAGGATATGCCGGATCATCAGCTACCCATGAGAGGTGGATTACGGTGGTTAGATATTCAAATGCTTAACCTTTATGATAATCCGTTTAAAGATTGTACTTCTCAGCAACAACTTCAAATGATTAACGAAGTAGCGTACCCTGCAAAAGCAAAACCTGAAATGCAGCAAGGTGTTGCATTTTTTAATCGAATGAGAAGCCTTACAGCTACCGGTTTTTTTACCAGCAAAATGGGTATGGACGATCTAGGTTATGTAGGAAACAGTCCTAACCAATGGAATGGTGTTCCTGATGATGTTTTAAAACAATACGGACTTACATACTCTGAAAAAGAATTAAAAGAAAGCGTTCGTTTTTAATGTCGTTACTGCGATGATATTATTATTTCGCCCTGTATTACTTCGCTTTAATTATGTTGAAATATGCCAATCATTTCTTATCCGCGAAAACGTTGATTTATGCCTCCAGGAATACTTCCTGGGTGTAAAATGCTGAAGAAAAGTGCAATTCTTTATATAACAGCAGATAAATATTGGCAGAAGTAAATGAATTTGGCAGGTTTGATATTATGATCACGAAGAAAAGATTTATCATCAGGTTCAGTACCAGGTAAACGCCAGCTGATAAACGCTTTACCTTCTGCATTGCTCCCTACAACAACACCACGATCGAGGCGCCTCAAAATGCCTTGTGCATTGGCTGAAAAAGTAAGGAACAATCCAACAAATAACTATATGAATCTTTTTTCAATTCTATTTTTTGCCACAAAGGGACATCTCGACATTCAAACTTATCGCTTTACCATTTTTGTTACATAAACATCTGCACCATCTGTAACCTGTATCAAATAAGTTCCGACATTTAGTTTTGCCAATCTGTTATTTAACTGAATATTTAATTGATTAATACTTCCTGTCATATTTATTGAAACCTTCCCTTCCAATGTTGATACAACAAGCTTCAGATTGGCAGATTGACTTTTCAGATTTAAACGAACAGCATTTGCTACCGGATTTGGAGAAATAGTAAAGCTCTCTTTTCTGCCTGCGATATTTACAATCCTTACACCTGAATGAGAAAACTTACCATCGATATCTGTTTGCTTTAAACGGTAGTAATTTATGCCGGCAAAAGGAGATGCATCAATCACAAAATAAGAACGTTCGCCGGTACTATTACCGGCACCTTTTGTAATATAGATCGAAGTAAATCTTCTTCCATCCTGCGAACGCTCAATAGTAAAGTAATCGCTGCCTGTTTCTGTAGCTGTCTTCCACGTTAAGTCTACCCTTCCGTTGTTTTCCTTTGCTATAAATCCCGCCAGCTTAACAGGTAGAGAAGTGGGCCCCGCAATGGAAATATTAGGTGCGGTAAGCGGTACCATACCTTCTCCAAGATAAAAGCCGGGATGTGGTGGTTGATTGTAAGCAGAATTCTGCCATGCAACAGCAGTACGGTATTGAGGATCGTGCATTAAAGTATAAAAACGATTTTGAGCTTCAGCAGTTGTTGTAAAAATGCGGAGGTTAAGATTATCTGCTGTTCTGAAGATCACCTCCTCTCTCCAATCTCCAAATATATCAGCAGTTAAAGCCGGAGTTGATTTTGTGCTGTTGTTAGACGCACAATTTTGGGCTGTAAAAATAGCGCTGTTGGTATTGGTAATGTAGTTCCATTTAGTAATGTTTACTCCGTCCAGTAATTCCCTTGTACTATCTGCATCCCACCATATAGCAAAGTTCATAGAAGGTTTTGTTGTTCCGATCTGCTCACCTTTTGCTGAATATAAATTACCTCTTGCCGCCCAAATTTCATTGCCCTTATAACGGGGATCAACATTAGCAGAAAGTGCCCTACCTACATCCTCGGGTGTTACAAGAGGAACAGAAAAAATTCTTTGGCCGGTTCTGGCATCAATTAGAGCCGCTCCTGTCATTCCGTTATTTGCGGGGTCTTCATAAGGTTGCCAGATTTCCAAACCCGGAATATCCGGATCGATATCTGTCATGTGTAATGCATCCCCATGCCCCATTCCATTTGCCCATAAGCCTTTGCCATTGTCATTAATTCCGCTGGAACCATTGAAAATTTCATCCTTTCCATCACCATCCACATCACCAACTGTCATTTGGTGATTACCTTGTCCTGCCCATGCTGAGTTACCCGGTGTGTTGCTATCAAAAACCCAGCGATTCGTAAGCTGGCCGTTTCTCCAATCCCATGCAGCCCTGACAAGGCGGGTATAATAACCACGACCCATAACAAGGCTCGGTCGTGCACCATCCAGGTAAGCTACGGCGGCAATAAAGCGATCTACCCTATTCCCATAATTATCACCCCATGAACTTACTACGCCTCTTGCCGGTAAATAATTTGAAGTGGCCATTGCTGCACCCGTTAATCCATTAAACATGGTAAGGTATTCAGGACCGGACAGAATATAGCCACTTGTATTTCGATAATCCGCAGAAGCATTCCCTATTACAGTACCTGTTCCGTCAATTGTACCGTCTGCTGTTTTACGCGCAACTTCTGCTTTACCGTCGCCATCAAAATCGTAAACCATAAAGTGTGTATAGTGAGCGCCTGCACGGATATTCCTGCCCAGATCAATTCGCCAAAGCAAGGCACCATTTAACTTATATGCATCCAGGTAAACGTTACCGGTATATCCCGATTGTGAATTGTCTTTTGCATTGGACGGATCCCACTTTAAAATGATCTCGTATTCTCCATCCCCGTCTACATCACCCACACTTGCATCATTCGGGCTGTAATTATAAGCTTCTCCGGCTGGCGTAACACCACCTGATGGCCTTTGAAGCGGTATATTCAGATAGTTCTGCTCCCATACTGAATCTGATGTGGTTGCGGTCTCCTGCTCTGTTCCATCCAATACTGCTCTTACCGAATATCTACCCCCGGTACCCGTATTATCAACATAGTTTGTAGAGGAAGTAAGAGGAGTGTTATTTAATAATGTCCCATCACGATAAAGGTTAAATGCAATATTAGATGAATCGGTTCCGAGCATTCTCCACCCTACATATACCTGCGTTGGACTTGTTCTGACAGCGATCAATGCGCGGTTGAGCCTTTCCATTTGCTTTGGAGTTGCTACAACCAAATCGGGAGCAGGAGGTGGAGGAGGTGGCAATGTCAGCGTTGAAAATCTTCGTACAACCGGTGTAACAACCGAACTACTGTTGGTTTTTGTATAAATAATATAAGGTCTTGAAGTATCCTGCCCGATGGAAATCTGAAGATTACCGGCAGGTTCGTCTATTCCATCTGTAACGGCAGGATCTTTCAGTTCTATCCAGTTTGTTGTACCTGCCCTTAGCTTCATTACTCTTGCTACTGATCTGCCTGAACCATTACTTATTGCATCAGTAAAAGCATTATAAAGGTTACCAGCATTATCTCTTATTAAAGTATTGCCTGAGGCATCCCTTGCAGACAGGGGTACCATCAAAACTCCAGGCAGCAGTTGCTTTGTTATATGTAATAATAGTTGGCCTGTTACTATTGCCTGCATTGAAGTAAGATATTACAAGGTTCCAGTTGTTGTTGAAAGCAATGCCTGTATGCCTTGCAGCAGTTGTAGCGCCTGTTGCAGAACTACCCGGAGGAACGGGATTGGGAACAGGAATAGATTCCCCGCTGTTAGTGTAGCGGTAAACGATTATTGAACCGGTAGTTGATGTTGATGTTGCTTGCTGAACATACACTATATAAGGAATATTGGTAGTGCTGTCAATAGCGATACTAACACCTATTGCCCTGTCAGAAGATATAGTACCGGAGCCAACCGTTTCCCATCCTGTACCATTATGCCGCTTTACCGTGGGGTTAAGGTTAGCGCCCTCTCCAAAAATAATATAAGGCACGTTAGAAGTATCGAATGCAAAAGAACTCCGTGGCGTTGTGCTATATTGACTGATACTGTTTGTAACAGAGCCGCTCGAAACATACAGATTATCTGCATTACCATTTAATGGCTCCCATGCAGAAGTTGATGTGTTATAAGCTTTAACTGCAAGCCGGTTGCCGTTTGCTACGTCAATATAAGTAACAAGCAATCTATCATTCCTGTCGGCATAGATCCGCGTGTAAGTTGCATTTCCTGTTGAAATATTATCGCCTACCTGCTCCCACGTACCGGCATGGTATCTTTTAACTTTAGCGATATTAGCTTCGGTAAAGGCAACATAGGGAACAGTGGTTGTACCTTCTTCGCCTTCTGCAACAGCTACTATTGAGGTGTAATTAGAAGTTGTTGAAGCTACCTGATCTTCATTTCCCAATACAGGCCATTGCTGGGCTTTAATGGTTGGAGCAAAGCCTGTTAATAATAAAATGCAAACAGCCAGTTGCCTTTTTTTTACAAAAAGATTATTTCTATTGGAGCCGGAATTGATTGCCATCTTGTTTATGACTGTATTTGTTTTCAGGCAATAGTCGCTTTTTTATTTCAATATACGTACTATTGGTAAAAGAAGTGTCCTGCCCGATCCTGTTATTTCTCCAGCAAGGAAACAGGGTATATTTCAGGTGTGAATTTCTAATTTTAACGCTAAATGCTACCACCGACTTTGAAGGCAGATTAACAACGAGTTGATTCGCTTATCTTTTTGCACCTGTAAATCTTGCAATTTGAATCAGGTCAGGTCTTTCAAAAGTGTTGATGTGATTAACCTTTGATGATGTTATCATTTGACCAGAATTAATGATCTCAATGGCAATCAAAGGGCTTCCGGCAACTCCATTTTTATCTTCACCCATTCCCGCAAAAAAGTCAAAAATTTGAATTGTTTTCCATATTGAATCAGGCTTTGAAACAAATACAGGCAGCCATTCTTTTAAATACTCCTTATAAATAGTTAGCTTAACAAGCGTTCCATCATCAAAAGGTTTGTCAAAAAGGATTTTTCCGCTCATAAATATACTAATATTTTTAGTATTTCGGATTTTTACATAAAATTAAGCATACTGATCTTGCTTTCAATCGCATCGATCTAATTTTTAAACCAATGGACAAGATAAATATAACATTACTCTAAAGGGAACTTAAAAAGCTCCTTATAGATTTTGCTTCTCAACAGTTTAAAAAGCTTCGGCTATTGTGCTGTATATTCAGCCGACGTTAATAAATTTAGCAAAAGAAAAATCAATGAACATTTGTACATTTAATTCAGCAACGGTTACCAACTGACGGAACCCGAAACACCGCCCCAACGCCAAGCCGTCCACCATTAGCAGCAATAATATATGAGAGCACAATCAGTATTTTATATCAGTCTTTTACTTCTGTGCTTTCACGAGATTTGTTTTTCACAACAGCCGCAAAAAGCATTAGAGAATTATATTGCTACCATAGACACTGCTTACAAATGGCAAACTGACGACGTTTTAACGAACGAGGAGGGCAGGTTCTATGAAGTGTCGCTTGTATCTCAAAGGTGGCAGGAAATCAACTGGACACATAGGTTGATCATTTATTTTCCAGGGAAGGCTAAGTACCTTAATACACTGGTGCTTGTATTGCGACATGTTTACAACAGAAATGCAGGTCTTGCAAGTCTTAAAGTCATCAGTGAGTCTACAGGGACTCCTGCTGCTTTTTTGTATGATATTCCCAATCAGCCACTCTTTAACGGAAAAGAAGAAGATGACTTACAGGCATATACTTTTTCACAGTATATCAGAACAGGAGATGAAAGTTGGCCGCTCCTTTTTCCGATGGTAAAAAGTGTTGTTTCTGCAATAAATACAATCCAAGACTTAGCTATAAAGGAAAAAAAGTTACCTGTTAGTAAATTTATTGTTGCGGGACATTCCAAACGGGGACATACTTCCTGGCTGGCGGCAGCTATCGATAGTCGCATTAAAGGCATTATTCCAATAGCTATTGATGTACTGAATGCTCCCGATCAACTACCGCATCATCTAAAAGCATTTGGTCAGTTTAGCACACCTTCAAAAGAAGCTACGGAATTCCTAAAGGAATTAAAGAAGCCACTTGGAAACAGTTTGATTCAAATGATAGACCCGTATTCTTATAAAGAGCGGCTAACGATCCAAAAGCTAATCGTATCTGCTACTAATGATGAGTACTTTCCTAGCGATGCTTTAAACCTCTATTGGGATGGATTGAAGGGGAGGAAATCTATTTTATACTTGTCTAATGCGGGCCATGCGCTTGCTGATAGCGACCCAAGAATTAATCCGACTGCCTTTGCTTTTGCAAGAGCAATAGCTATGGATAATACGCTACCTCAATTTAGCTGGGAATGGAAACATACAAATCAAAGCCTTCGATTAATTATGAATGCAGACACCACAGCTACGAAAGCCATTTTATGGCAGGCAACTTCAAACAACAATGACTTTAGAACGAGTAAGTGGAGTGCTTCACCTATAAAGCAGGCAGATAAAGGTTCTTCGAGGCAGTTTGTAACAGAGGTAGAAAAACCATCTGACGTAAACAGATTATTTTATGGTGAAATCGAGTTTAAACAAGATGGCCATCAGTTTTTACTTTCCACACAGATTTATCGTTACTCAATTAGATAAGTTACTACCGCTAACAGCTAAGGCTTCGGGGGCCTGCAAGGCCAACGATGAAGCCAAAGTTGTACGGAAACCGATCCAGCGTTTAGTTAAGAAAGTACACGCAGAGATAGAGCTTTTATTTTGGGATTGGGATTTTTTTTTGGATGTAATCATTGGGAGTAGCAACCGGGATAGATCGCTCCATCCCTTTGTAGAGTTGCTCAAAGCCGCTTAACTTAGCAAACGCCTGTGCTACAATGGTTACCATATCGCTGGCGCACAACGCAAAGCGGTAGTTTATTTTGTTTGCATATAAATGTATTTTGGTTTATGCAAAACAAAGCCTCCTTATTCTTGAAAACGCTTTTAAAACTACCGGAAGGTTTAGTACAACCTGAGTGTTTGCAATATGGCGGCCGATGGAACGTAGCTCAAGACTGATCTTTCAATTAAGCTTTCTATCTTTAAAAAAGGAATGGTAATTCTTCTATTTCCGCCATATTCGCAAACACTTTGACGTGTGTCTTGAACAGATTCCGGTAGGAATCAGATGCTGTACAAAAGATGGAAGACTCTTCACAGTAATTGTTACTCGAGTGCAGAGGTCAAGCGAATCGACTGGCTGACTCAGGGTATGGAAATGAAGGGAACTGAACTTCCGCAGACGACGTTCAGGAGTAGTTTGCAAACCACCTTATGCTACATATTCCGGAAGCGGTATTGTGGTGAACGATTCGGAGGTTAGCAGCAATCCCTCCGGGCATTTCCCACTTCATCGTCTACACTATTATTGACAAATAAAAGAATTTATAAAAATGTCCAATTCTTTAGAACTCATTTGTTATTGATATGTAACACAAAAATGACATAAAAACTACAGTTATGCAAGAGTTCATGTTAATTTTCCGGCACGAAGACGGTCTTAAAGTAGCCTCGCCCGAACAAATTCAGGTATGGATGAAACAAACTATGGATTGGATAGGCGGCATTGCGGCTGAAAACAAATTTGTGGGCAGCAACGGTCTGCCGTTTGAAGATGCGAGGGTTGTAACGACCAAAAACAACAAGCCAGTAGTCACCAACGGGCCATTTGGCGAAATAAAGGAATCTATTGGTGGTTATATCATTGTAAAAGCAGCATCGCTAGAAGAAACTATCGAAATGGCTAAGGGCTCACCTGTATTACAGGGTGAAGGCAATTCTGTAGAAGTTAGAAAAATTGCCAAAGGTGATGGCAACCCCTAATCGTGTAAGGGCTCTTTCGTTTTAACCGGAATGGCTCTTTTCAACTATGCAACATCAGGAAGTAATATCGCATTTATTCAGAACAGAATCTGGTAAAATAACAACCGTACTCTGTAAACTTTTTGGTATCGAGCATATAGAAATAGCTGAAGACATCACCAGTGAAACTTTTCTGGCAGCACTTGAAACCTGGACTTGTAAAGGCATTCCTGAAAGCCCAACTGCCTGGCTTTATAGAGTTGCAAAAAACAGGGCTAAAAATTATTTCAGCCGTAACAGGATTTTCACAGAGAAAGTTGCCAGAATAATAAAAGCGATAGCTACCGATAAAGAAGAAATAGAGATTGATTTATCCGACAAGAATATAACAGATAGCCAATTGCGGATGCTTTTTGCCATTTGCCATCCGTCTGTTCCGCGTGAAGCTCAAATTGGATTGGCATTGCGTATTCTTTGCGGATTTGGTATTGATGAAATCGCCAATGCTTTTTTAACCAATAAAGAAACCATCAACAAGCGGCTATTACGGGCAAAAGAAAAACTAAGAAATGAGAAAGTGCCAATTGAGTTTCCCGCTTCACCTGAAATCAATACACGTTTAGAAAACGTTTTGACAACCCTATATTTACTCTTTAATGAAGGGTACTATTCCGAAAGTAATGATAACATTATTCGAGAAGACCTTTGTTTAGAAGCCATGCGTTTAACGTACCTGCTTATTGAAAATAAACAGACAAATCTTCCCAACGTAAATGCTTTATTTTCCCTCATGTGTTTTCATTCTTCCCGACTTGAAGCCCGGAAAAACGATAACGGCGGAATTATTTTGTATGAGGACCAGAATGAAATCCTTTGGAATCAGGAATTAATTGCTAAAGGAGCCTATTATCTTCATCAATCATCAAAGGGAAACCAGCTTTCAAAATATCACTTAGAGGCAAATATTGCTTACTGGCACACCATAAAAGCAGATACCAAAGAAAAGTGGGAAAATATTTTACAGCTTTATAATCGGCTGCTTCAACTTGAATATTCTCCAATAGCTGCACTCAATAGAACTTTTGCTTTGGCAAAAGCAAACAGTAAGCAGGAAGCAATACGTGAAGCAGAGAAGCTGCAATTGACAGATAACCAATATTATTACACCTTACTTGGGGAGCTTTATAAAGATACGGACCACAATAAAGCAAAGGAGAATTTCCTAAAAGCACTTTTACTTGCCAAGACCAATGGCGACAGACTGGTGATTCAAAAGAAGATGGAACAGCTTTAGTGGAAAAAAATTTCACAAGTATGTCCAGTTCCCGGGCTTCACTTGTTATAATTGTATTATTCATTTCAAAAAGTTCATGTTTTGAAAAAGCTTATAACAATATTTCTGGCCGCATTTATCAATGTCATTAGTAATGCCCATGAGGTCATACGCCTTTACCAGCGAAAAGCGCCCGGTTCTGAAAACTGGACTCAAAAAGAATCTGAGTTTACGTATCCGATGCTAACAGGCTTACTAGTACGGAATGTTACCGACCCCTTCACTTACTGTTTTTAAAACTGTTAACCCAAACGGCACTTCGACGCAGTGAAATATATGAGGCAAGAAAGAGAAAGAATCAGTGAAAAACTTTCTAAAATGACAAGGGAAGAAATTCTTGCTTATTTTTGGGACGGCGGTACGGCCTCAGAAGCAGTAAAGCCCTTTGCCGCAGCGGAGGCCGGAAGCCGTCCACATGTGCTGAGTTCCATAGAAGTGGGGTACATGCCTGAAGTGAGCGCCGAGCAGTTAGGGGGCATATAATAATCAAAGGTGTAATGTTTATTTTAATTAAGCGTATTTATTTTCCGTATAAAAAAGCCTTTCCTTTTGCACTAATCCCGGCTATTTTCCCGGTGCAAATCCTGTTTTCTTTCCCTGTTCAAGCAGCATGCTCAATTCTTTAACCTTCGCGGCGTATTTAGCTGAAGAAGCAAGGTTGATTTTTCCCAGTGGGTCGGTAGCAAAGTCGTAAAATTCTGT
>JBGSYC010000072.1:0-26023 GCA_041751095.1 Flavihumibacter sp. | reverse complement strand
ATGATAAGATTTATTTTGTTGTGCTTGAAGGCAAATGATTAAATCGCTTAAAGATTCCCTATGGGACAACTGACCAAAAATCATATACAACAATTGATGCCAGCATGTAAATGTTTTAATTTTATAATTACCGTCATATTTGGATACACAGCGAATAAAATCATTGTGTGATAAAAATTCAGTTAATTGAGCAAAAACATATTTGCCTTGATTCATAACTATTTGATTTATAAGTAATTATAAATCAAATAAACGAAATTATTTCAAATCGTTTGAAATTTTGAATCTCTGAAACCCTTATCCAGCAATATTTTCAAAGAACTGATATACTTTATAACAAGACGCTAGTGATTACTGGTGGAAAATTGATATTGAACTTTTGCTGCTTTGCTGCAGTTATTTTTAGTGCCAATTTTTCAAGTATCGCTTCTTTTCTGGTTTTCGAAACCACTAATTTTTTAATGGTGTTCATAACAACGTATCACCATCATTTCTTGAATAATGTGTACTGCATTGATGTACAATGGTAGAGTGATGAATATCAATGTATTGGCCTGGGTTCAACTCCCAGCCGAGTCACCGGTACAATGGTACAATGAAATATTATTGCTGGTGCTTTGGTGCTTTACACTAATTGCAAGATGAGAGGGGGAGAAACAGGAATACACAAGAGAAGCAGTTACTGCATTATTAGTGATTGTCGATAATCTCCTAAAAAGGAGCCGTTACCCGAACTAATACCAAATTTTTAGAGTATTGAAAGTAATCCTAAATCAGCAACGACTGTTGTTCCATGGATAGCGCTTGCTTCATCCGATGCGAGAAAACATATTACCGACGCAATTTTATCGGGGGAACAAAATGTGACATCTTCTCTCCTGACATTTTTTATTGAAGGGTTAGACCATAACAATGGGGTGTCAACACCACCAGGCGCTACACAGTTGATCCTTACATCTTCTGGTTTATATTCTCGGCTTAATGCCCTTGTAAAAGCTTCCATTCCACCCTTGGAAGAGGCATAGGCTGAGACATTAATATCTGTTTGCTGGGCATGAACAGAACTGACATTAATGATTGCGCCTCTTTTAATATGTGGAAGGGAATATTTGCAAAATAAAAATACAGCCTTAAGGTTAATATCAATTACTCTATCCCATTCTGCTTCGTCAAGGTCAATTACACTTTTAAATTTCATGATCCCGGCATTGTTCACTAATAAGTCAATTCTTTGCCATCTATCAATCACAACATCTATCAATGCCTTTATTTCAGCAGAAACCGAAACATCTGCATGAAAAAAAAAAGCTTCATTATGATTTCATAATTCTACTGGAAACATCTTGCTTAAATTCTGTACGTGGCCCAGTTAAGAACAAAAAGAAATCGAAAAGTCGGATGATTCCGCCACCATTAAAAGACCTTGCAAAAAAGTGTGACAAACAGGCAAAATGCCCTTTACGGGTGCATTTCAAATTGTCGCAGTAATAATAGTAAATTTAATGAACTAACCCACCCTTCATATGACAAAAGAGCAATTAATTGCGGCAGTGACTGCTCATTATGATGAGCTGAAAGCCCTAAACAAGATAATAATTTCTATGATTATGAAAGCGACTTTATAAAGCTTTGGGCAAAGATGGGCAGAGAAGTTTTAGAAAAGAATATCAGCACACTTCTTGGAGACAGGAGAAAAAAAAACTCTAACCGTTTTTGGGGAGCTGACCATAGCAAATAGTCATCCCTTTAGCGAAGCGGTAAATGGCTTTCAGATAAGCCCCCGGATGCAACAGTTAATGACTTGTTGCGGGCAGTTGGATAGTTACGAAAAAAGCAATGAGGTACTTAAGGAAATGCTGCAAATAGAAGTAAGTGATACACAGATTTATAGGGTGACAGATTTTTATGGAAAAGCAGTTGGGGGATCAGTAAATGAAGATCCGGTTTTAAGTCCTGTTAAAACAGAGGAAGTGATGTATCTAGAAGCAGATGGCTCCATGATCCTCACCCGCGAAGAAGGCTGGAGCGAAGTAAAAGTTGGGAGAATTTTTAAGAGCAGCGATTGCCTTCATGCAGAGGGAAAGCCCGGCTGGATCAGCCATTCGCAATATACGGCTCATTTGGGCAGCCATAAGGAATTCACAAAAATGATGGACAGCCTGATTGATAAATATAGGAACCTGGGCAACCCTTTGATATTTGTTTCGGATGGAGCGACGTGGATAAAAAACTGGATTGAAGATGCTTTTCGCAAGGCGGTTTCGATTGTAGACTATTATCACGTTTGTGAGCATCTTCATGAATTTTCAAGCAGCATTTTTACTGATAAGGCAAAAGAGAAAATGTGGACAGACAAACAAAAAGAATGGTTATTACAAGGCAAAGTAAAAACAGTGATAAGCAATATAAAGCGGCTAGGAAAAGATAGTGAAGCCGCCAATCAATTAATAAGTTATTACAGCAAGAATAAAAACAGGATGAAATATCAGGAATATGCAAAAATCGGATGTGGTATAATTGGTTCTGGCGCCATTGAATCTGCCCATAGAACACTGGTACAAAAGCGCATGAAACAGTCCGGACAAAGATGGAGTTGGAAAGGAGCTCAGGATATGCTTAATTTAAGAGTGATAAGAAAAAATAATGATTGGAACAAGATTATTGAACTAACAAAAGCAACTTTAAAGGCGGTCGCTTAACTGCGACAATTTGAAATGCACCCCCCTTTACTTATATAAAGGATTTCAGTAATTTTCATCCTTAGTTAGCTTCCATCACCAACAGCCATACTAATGAAAGGGAATGTAATAATTGAATTCGGTCCTAAGTTTTGCCAGGCTCAGTTTGAGGATTTTTTAAAAACCCGTATTTGGGAAAAAAGCTTCGCAGAACCTGAGATCACGACAGTATTTGATCTTACGTTAACAGAGTGGATTTCGACCGAACAAATCTGCTTTCTGTTCGCATGGATACGCAACCTGAAATTACTCCGCCGAGAAGTTAAGGTAAAACTTCCTTTTCGTACTCCTTTAGCCGGTATCTATTCCTCAGCTCATTTAAAACATTTATCCGAAAAATATAAGAATTTTGTTTCGGGCCAGTTGTACATAGATAATGAGTCGCGGGTCAAGCGTCGAAGGAGAAGTGCTGCTTTTCTGATGGATGTTTATGGTATGTTTAGCCGGTTGAACCTTTCTGAAAGCGATTTTGATCAAATGGCTGATTACGCAACATACAATGCTGAAACCCGCAGGATTAGGGAGAATAATCACCAGATCATTGGGTTCACGCCTTTTGAATTAAGACTGACCGATTCGGGCGTGAAGTACGACACGCATTTCTTTGAACTGATTTCCGATACCTCGGATACGATGGCCAAGACGAAAGGCCTTTTTGAATTGCAGGAGAATATTCAGAATCTTTTAAAAAAATACGGCTGTTACAATCCTTTTGAAAGTAAGATTCTAAGCAATGTCATTACACAGGAACTATTCACCAATTCACTGCAGCATTCCTTTGACGAGAATCTGAAAAAGCTCTTTCCTGAATGTTACATCACGGCTTTTTTGGCTAATAAATGGGAAGGGCAGCTTAACCCCTCCTTTCAACAGATATTTTTAACAGAAAAGTACCCTGAAACCTTCGATTTTTTCAAGGATAAAGAAAGGATCAGTGCAGCGATTAATAAGATGCTTAAAGACCCGAAAAATAAAAATATGAGATCACGTAGCGCTGATCTGAGATCATTTAAGGCTCATTTCAAGAATCAATCGTATTTGGAATATACGTTTGTTGATTTTGGCGATGGCATACACCATACACTGGAACCGGAATTTGATAAACAAGTCGATGATAAAAAATTACCGCTGGATGCGTTATCACCTGATTTTATGTCTGCTAATAAGCATAGCCAGATCATAGAGTACGCCTTTCTGATGGATTCATCGAAAAATTCGTTGGATAAGCGTATCGAGTATTTCGATCTCGTGCCCAGGGGTTTATACTTTTTGACTGACATGATCCGCAGATACAAAGGCCTCTTGATTGTCCGCAGTGGAAACGGTAAAGTCATTTACGATTTTTCAGACAAGATTAAAATCGAACAATCCGACGCTGGTTCGTACGCAAGGCTGCAGTCCAAGTTCACAATTGCCGATTCTGTAAAACACTCTGGCAATCATGATCTCCCTTGGTTTCCCGGTACACTGTTTACGGTTGTACTGCCTGGCGTGGACAAAAAGGATGAATCCCGTGATGACACTAAAGGTGCTGTAGCTGAAAGTAGCTTAGGCGCTGTACGCACAGACGACCCGCAGCTAGCTGAATATGCGTACAGCGTACGGGATCTGAATTATGAGTTGCAGGAATATCCAGCTGGTCAGTTTAGGGCAAGCCAATTCCGTTACGCGGGAATTTTGCTTTTATACAACGCTATCCTGGAAAAGCTTAAAAAATCGGATGGAGAGATTGCCGTCAAGGATATTTATACTCGACTTTTGATTGCTGTAAACAGTATTATTGATGAAGCAAAAGGAGCCAACTGCATCATCTTTTTTGATTTTGCCGGTCTGCGTTCCGGTAATGCGCTTTGGATCAAGATCCTTTACTATCTTATCAATACGCCTAAGATCAACGAGAAAACAAAGGCAATTATTTTTAATCTTCCTTCCGATGAACAGCGGATTGTCGGCAGAATTAAGGAAAATCTGGCTGGCTACGATATGGCTCATGTTAAAAAAAGACAGCTTAACCTTTACGAACCTTTCTTATTCAAACCAATTCCCTGCATCCGAGCTAAAATTGATGCTAAAGTGCCGTCGCAGCTTGTTGAATGGATTGGTTTGAAAAATGCCGCGGATGAACTGTTGCTGACCAGTTTATTTTTGGGCATCAAAGATCAATACAACGTATCCAAATTTGAGTCTGCTGCCAACGCGATCGGTAACCTGATCGTTCACGACAAAGGCTGGATAAAATCGACATTTTCAGGCTTGGTGGAACTTAATAAGCTTTTCCTCAGTCGCCAGAAACAATCGACCATTGATTTTTTAAAATCACATATTGTAAATGGTGTTGAGCATAAACTGGAGGATGGGCAGCAGGTAGAGATTGAACACACTGTGTTCCTGACAGCCAACGGAGGCTTCCAGTTGCAATACCTGACACTTTACGAACTCCTACATGATAAATATATAGCCAGGTATTTTGCGAAATGCCTGCTGGACAAATATGCAACGTATGTGCAGCTAAAATTATCTAGTGGAGAACCGGGGACATTTGACGACATCTGGCAATACTCATTTACCAAAATCATCGCTGTTACCGTAAGTAGTCAGCTGATCGGCATTGCCATTAGAGATCTTATTGTAGAAGATGATTGTTACGATTTTTTGCGGAAAAAGACAAAACTACTAGGCAGCCTGGATCTCGCGCCTGAACTAATAATGCTCTCCAGCTATTATTCGTTTGATGTAGAAAAGCCGTTTGAAAAAATTATACAAGAAGACCGAGTGTTGATAGTTAATGATGTCATATCCACCGGGAAGCTGGTGGGAAAACTACTCACGAAAATTGAGGACGAAAAAAATGCACGGATCAATTCTGTCTTTTCTATTTCTGACACCCGTGTGCCGCTTTCTGAAAAGAAGACACACGAAAAATGGGTGGAAGAGGATTGTAAGTTTTTTGAAAGATTCGAATCCCGTTTTATTACACTGGCAGATTTTGATGACGGGATTGAACTCAGGAAATTCACTGGACCTTATAAGGGAGCCGCTGAACCAAAAAGAATTAATCCGCTTTTAAATACCATTGTCGAGTTAAAAGTCGAGCACGGCGAACAGCAAAAGGTCTTGTTTAACAACATCACCAAATTTTGGAAAGATTTGGGTATTGATGAGGATTATCTCAAAATTGGCCATTTCCAGCAGAACATGACCCACAATGGTTATCTCACTAATGTACGTTCATTATTCTCCAGCGATAAAGGCGTTGGTATACTGGAAAAAATAAAAGCGGAAATAGAAAGGAAAGGATTCGGGACGGCAAGCGGGTCACCACGCAGATTTATTATTAATCGCCTGGCAAGCCTGGATCAGCAATTCGGAAAAGTCGCCCTTGGACTAAGGAATGAGAAGTATATTGAAAAAGCAAATGAGATCCGGCAGGCGATTATGGATTTCCATTCCTTATTGACATCGGAGGAGTCGTTCAGTGCTACTGCTAACCATTACCGGCCTGATTTTATTTTTTACCCCGTCTTTTCCGGCATCGAACGGACCAACTATTTAAAGATTAGCGAGATATTTCATACACATCCAGATAACATTATCGGTTTGCAACGCTTTGACACACCAAAAGGTTGGCGGTTCCCATTCCCTGCAAAACGCTATAATGAAGTGACCCGCAATCAAAGTATCTTGATACTGGATGCGGGATCTTTAACAGGCGAGTCACTTGTGCAGTTAATTGACAATATCGGTTTTTTGGATGTGAAAGAAATACTGGTTCTGTCTGTTATTTCACGGGTGGAAGATTTTTACCGTGAATTTTATTCACGTCTCAAGTCGTTAAATGTTAAAAAACTGAAATCTAAAGATAAAAGCGAATCCAGTTCCTTATTTAAGAGTGAGAATATTGTACCGATCGAAATTGTATTTGGGATCTCGCTACATATTCCAGTATATTCATCCGCGGCGTCATGCCCATTTTGTGAAGAGTCAAATAAGCTTAACGCAATATCGGACAGTTCACATTACGCGAGGCAAACCCACCAAGTAAGCCAATATATAAAAAAACGCAAGGAAGAACTCAGCGCTTTGAACAACGCTACAGACGTGCTGGAAAATATTAGTTATTTGCCGCTTGAAAGACTGACCAGCAAGGTTGATACAAGGGGAATTTTTGATACACGGGACTTTTTAGGTAAAATTGACAGTTACCGGTTTTATCCAGAATATTTCTCTGACTTAAACGATTTGCAGGAAAGCATTATTAAGAACGAAAACTGGTTAAATGATCAGGGAATCAAGGAGTCTATCGAAAGGATACTCATCTGCGTTCTGCACGAAGCGAGCCTGCTGGAGTTGATTGAAAGCTATGGAAACGGTTTGGAAAAAAACTTGGTGGTGTATGTTAAAAAGTATGTATTCGCCTCGGCAGATGTGGGATTGGAATTTCACTACAAATGGTCCCGTTATGCCCAACTACAGCTGGCTTTTATTATTCTAAAAAAGGATATTCTTTCTAAAAAGATTTTTTTCGATGTGCTTGAATGGGATGATGAGGATTGTCACTTGTTGATGCATTTTAAATTGTGGGATATTCTTTATGGGAAACAGTCAAAACAGGAGGACAGGGATTTAGTAGAAAGGCTATTAAAAGACTTTACCGACCTTTTCATTGAATCGGAAGAACCGACAGTTGTATTTTCTGCGAAAAACAAAGAATATGCAAGGATACTCATCCGTAATTCCGAATTAAGTGATATCGGTATATACAGTAAACTGGATATACCATTTTATAACCTAAGCAAATTTGTCTACCAGGGTCAATTACAGGAGCGGCATTTTTTTCTAAAAGAGAGTTTAAATTATATTATTGATGCCATAATCAGCACCAACCTTTCAATTGAGCAGATTAAATCCAAGGTTCACGATGTACTGTACATATTCGATGATGAACTAAGACCAAGCATAGAAAAGATAGTGCGGGATCCCGCAATTCGTGATAATTGTAAAGTGGTGTATTCGCTTTTGTCTGATGAAAAAAAAGGGATTTTATATTATATGAATAAGCTAGAAACGGCCTATCAGCAGATTGTCAATGTAAAGCAGGAGAAGATTGATTCAGTCAAACATATATTTCCCGTATTAAAGGACATTGCGCTGACGATGGTGAATAAGGTATTGGCCACCACAGAGGAAAAGGAATCTTTTTACCGGGTTTGTAAAGAATATCCCTGGAATCTGGCACATGCACTTTCCGATATACAGGCCAAGCAATCAACACAGGCCGCCGTTACTTTTTCCATTGATGAAGAACTGGCGGGTTTGCAAATTAGCATGCATCGTTACGTGATCGATGCCATATTTGAGGAAATTGTAAAAAATGGTAAGAAGCGTTACGAAAGGGGCTTGGAGATCAATTTTCTTTGTGAAAGATCACCGGGGGGGGAATATATAAAATTAACGGTAACCCAGAACTATGCTTTTGTCAAACCGGAAAAGGAAAAAACAGCTGGTGGATTATGTGACATCGTCCAACACTTTGCCGAAAAATTTGCAGGTTCATTTTCAGATAACAGAGAAGAAAGTTTGATACAGGATATTGACTTTGAAATTTACCTACTCTTAAAAATTCATAGTTATGTCAAATAAAAGAGCCCTGATCATTGTTGCCCGGACATCCGAAGTAGAAGACATGTCATTTTATAAGACTGTGTTACGGGTAAATTCTCCCATTTATGATAAGGCCGTGGTGCTTATATTTTCGGTTGTCCAGCAGGTTACAGATTATCTGTTCGAGCTGCCAGACTCCTATGAATTTTCGTTGCTCCTTCACTCCGGTATGAAAGCGATGGGAAAGGGAGAGGATGGTCGCGAACTGGTAAAGGAAATACAAAAGACATCTTGGGGGAAAACAGTAAAATTTGAATTTACATCCCGTGACGGTAATAGTATTTTTGATGGTATAACAGTTCACCACACGAACAGTTTACCCGATTTTGACATTAATTCGCTGCCATTGAACAAGCTTAGTGCATTGCGGCAACCGGCCGCTACTTCACTCGGTGAAAGCACTAAACCTCCTTGCACATTTGTGGTCCAGACCGCGTTAGACAAAAGTGAAAACGATATTTTCAGGAATTACCTGGAAGGCCCCACTCTTGACCTGAATACCATGAGCGGAAAATTTCAAGAGGCAAGGGCATTTGCTGAAGATTACCGGGGAGACATAATACTGGTTAAACAGGACCAGATGGGAATGGTAGATGCAGCATATACCGCTTCCCGCATTATTCACCAGCATAACCCCGATTACTTATTGATGGCCGGCGTATGTGGCGGCAGAAGGCTAAAAGTGAATATGTTTGATATAATCATTCCTGCCAAAGTGTACGATTTTTCTTTTGGCTCTTTAGAAAACGGTAAATTTTTTCAACGGGATCTCGATGCGAAAATGGATGAACAGCTGATCAATTTTTTACGGTCTCCCAAAAACGTGAAAATCATCAAAGCGGGGATGCTTGCACTAGTTGATACCAGTCACGAGGACAAGGAGAAATATGTTCGCAACGTGGATATTCATTTTGACGTGATGGCATGTGGTCCCTGGGTGGTGAAGACGGAAGGATTTTTGAACGATTTGGGAGAAGAAAAGAATAACCTTATCAGGGGATTAGAAATGGAAAGCTACAGTATCGGGCGAGTTTACGAGATGTATAAAAATAAGGGGCTGAGATCCCTTGTTGTTAAATCGGTAATGGACTTCACGGACGAAAAAAAAGAGCTAGATCTGCAAAACGTTGATAGTAAACACATTGCAGGGTACATGAGCTATCTATGTGTGAGGGCGTTGTTGCCTTTATTAGTCGATTACCACGCAAAATGGGCGCAATAAAATTGGCACAATTGTTCCATCTGTTGTAGCAGCGGCCTACCTTTGCGTCTCATTTTAACACCGCAATAGTTAGTGCCTAATGGACACATTTATTTTTAAACGCTAATTTATAAAAAATCTTATTTATTCACCTTATCTTGTAGAGCATGACAATAGAATTTAGACACTTGGGTACGTTTTTGCATACTCGTTTTGATGCAGCCGCAGTAAGGGAAAAAATGGTAGCCGCATGGAAACTCGGTAATGCACTGACACTTGATTTTAACAAGGTGGAAATGATGTCACCGTCTTTTGCTGACGAGTGCTTTGGCAGATTGATCAAAGAATTAGATATCACAGCCTCCGATCTTTACAAGAAGTTTGATTTTAAAAATACTTCTCCAATTATTCGAAATCAGATAGAGCAGGCAACGCAGGAATGCCGAGCCATGATGCAGGGTGAATATTCTTAATCACTCAATCGAATAATCTTAAAAAGGATAGCTTCAAAGCGATCCCTTTTTTTAGAATATTGTTGTTGAAGGCAGTATTTTGGAGATGGCAGACCGGATTATGGAACTATTTAGTGCTAAATATTTAGTTCACCTCATTTCTTATAAACGGCTACAACGAATTGAAGGGCTGGAATATCCTGAACCGGCATTGCGGAAAGCAATCTTAAACGCAATTATTCATAAAGATTATTCAGGTACTAACATTTTTTAAGTGTCTATGATGACCGGTTTACGATTTGGAATCCGGGCGAATTACCTGGCTCTCTTATGGTGGATCTTCTTAAAGAAAAACATAGTTCTCAACCACAAAACAGGTTGATTGATCCGCAATCTACTTACGAGGTAGTTATCAATCCTGCTAATGAGTTTAATATTGAATTGAAAACACCGCATGTAGATTCACTATATAGTCAAGAAAATATTTATGCTGTAGTTGATTCTTTTCAGCGTGTCCTCAATACTTATGCAAACAAATTAAGTGACCGAGGACAAATACACTTATTCATTGCTGCTTCTGCCGGACTTCCATTTGCGCTTGGTACAAGAATAAATCCAAACATATATCCGTATGAGCAGACCTATCAGTTTAGCAGGGATAAGTCGCCAAAATATCGCGAGGCGATTTTAATCTCTAAAGATGTGAACGATAGAGTGGAACTAAGCGAAAAAGATAAGGAAGTGGCTGGAAATATACGAGGCGAATGGGAAAAGCAATTGCAAGAAAAGATTAAGCCCTTCATTCAGAGTATAACAGGTCAAAAAACGGAGAACTGGTTAGAAGCAATCAGTATTTCTGATGAGGAGTACAGACTGGCAAGTAAATATTTAAAGAACCCTTGGAATAACGTTATCAATATCGGCGGAACATCGTTGAAAGATGACAAGATCGATCTCTCCAAAACAAATGTGGATGATGGTTTTGATTACACGGAGAAAAATAACACCTGGTCATTAGATGACGGGTTTTTATCAGGATTAGAGAAAAGGCTTAAAAAAGATACTAACACGGATATTATGCAGGCGGGAAGGTTGTTCTTCTTTCACGAAGCATTGCATTATAGTAAGACGGGGCACCAGCTAACACGAGAAATTGCCAACGGAATAGGTCAATTTCCAAAAGTGATAGAGGAGGCAGACTACCAAGCGGACGTATGGGCACTGCTTACTGAATACCGGTATTGTCAACCTTATGAGGCAGGTAAAGTAAAAAATGGAGTGAAAGAATTTTTTTGTAATGCTATTGATTCCGCAGTAGAAACGATGTGGAGTTTTGTGGATACTGGTATGGAACTTAGTTCAATCCAGATTAGAACCATGAATCGGTTTTTAAATTGGTATTGGCAATGGTTGCAAATCGAAAATTTAAGTGGTCAGGGTAAATGGGATGAAGTTGTAAGCATTTTATTGGACAAACCAGTAATTGAGTTTGCGGGCGCACCAATGGATTTAGGAGCACACCGGACCTACTATAGACTAAATGTTACACAAGCAGGAACGATACAACTGGTTGCTTTTATTAAGAATAAAGTCTTCCGTTTTGCCCCAACTAACATACAGGCTATTGTGGATGGTTTTAGACAGCTAAATGGCGAAAAAATCAAAGCAGGATTAAAAGGGTTTCAATTGACTGTCCAATAATTTACTGTGCTAAGAGCTTTAAATCTTCCGGATAAAAGTTCGAGATTAGTTGGATTATAGGGGGACTGAGAGGATTTTTATATATACCTGGCGCCGAAAAGAATTTTTCTTACTGAAGATTACGAAGGCCATAGCGGAGGCCACATTTTGGACTTACAAGGCAGAATAGTTTTATAACAATGGGTTTCAAGCACTTATACACGATAAGCCTGCCAGACGTTTCAAATCCATCAAAAAAAGGTTCGAGATTTGTACCGTACAGCCCGCACACAATTCGATGAAACCCGCGCTGGTCGCGGGTCTTGCTTTTTTTAGTCTATTTTTTGGTCTATTAAAACGGGTTTACATTTGCTTTTCTTACCCCTTCTTGCCTCTCCTTACCAAGCCTGACGCTTTAAAGTTAAAAGTTTATTCAAACAATATTGCAGTATATTTTTTCATCCTTCAGCGTAAAGAATAATAGAATGTCAGTAAATTAGATGGATAGAAACAATGTGTATGAAAAGAGAAGACTCGCTTCCATGGTTTGAGAAAAACGGTAGAATACAAACTACTATCAAAACAATTGGTTTATATAATTACTCAACGCCCGAAATATGCAAAAGCGTCATCCTTCAAAAAACTGGTGAGCAGCCCGAAAGAGCAGTTTTACTTTATGAAACGGACAGGCGGGAAGCAAAAATAAAAGTTGTTCTTGTATACCTGCCTTTATTGATTATCCTTGCTCTTGGCAGTTACCTGATTTCATTATGTATCATTTCTTCAAACGTCCTTTTGTTGAAAGTAAGCTTACTGCTAACCTTTAGCCTGCTGATTGCTTACCGGGTTACTTTTTTTGTAGAATATCTGGAGAGCCGTAAGAGCCTGTTTATGCAAAAGAAAAGCTGCTGAATCTTGCCCAGGCAAAACCTGCCGGCACACAAACGACCAAGGGTGTGATATCCGTGATCTTACTGGAAGCCCTGATCAACAAGGAATGCAGGCGGCCCGGCCTCTTTAACGGGGATATCAAAAAGAACATACAATACTATGCTTCCATTTTCAGTTGCAATATTAAAAACCTATCTGACAAGGTCAGCACCTATATCAAAAGGGGAAATATTGTCCTGGAATCTGAAAATGCAAGGACCACTCATTTAGAATACCTAACTACCCTCTCCGATCATTTTCAAGACATCGGTGACCAGCAATTACATTTGAAAGCAGAAGATTTGAAGGTTTACATGGCCAACCTCCCCATTTCCAAATAATTATCTGATCAATGAGTTGTTGATCAAAGTTTAGTTCTTCCTTTTTTAGGGGTTGCTTTTGCTCTTTTATTAAAGTCGAGAGAAAGCTCAATCCAGTAATCAAAATCCTTTTTGGTTTTTCTTCCTTCTTCACTGACCAGCACATATCCTTTCATTTCCTTCCCCTTCATCACCATTGGCCGGCAACCCGGTTTTCCCAGAGCATCCTCCCGTTCTGCAGGATCAATACGACGCATGAGTTGATCCTCAACAACATTGATACACATTTTCCCGCTCACCATGAAGGTTATGCCCCGAAACATTTTCTTTTCTTTTACATGGGGTAATGCAGCAAGTGCGGTTCTAACTTTACCGGCAAGCTTTTCATTAAAAGCCATAGACAACTGCTTTTATCCTTTGATTAAAACGTTAAAGCTAAAAATATAAAAAGTTAGTAAGCACCTCTAAATAAATAACCGCTTACAAAAGATGCATCTTTTGCGTTGTAAAAGCATCAAAAGACGCATCTTCCTTTTCAAACCTTACGCCTGTTTCCATCTTGCAGTCAAAAATGTAAGATTATGGAAACGCCTATGTTATTTCCCATCACTCCGGACGATTACTGGAAAAAGCTCGAACAAATTATTGATGCATCCCATCAGCAGAAAACTAAACCAGGGTACTTATCCCACCCCTCCAATGGGTTTATTGCAAAACCTTTACTGTCCATCAAAGAGGTCTGCAACCTGTTCCAGATTACCAAGCCTACTATTTACGACTGGATAAAACACCAAAAGCTCAAGCCGTATAAAATAAGGGCGCGTGTTTATTTCATGATGAGTGACATCGAAAGCCTGCTAAAGCAGGTTTCTGTAGTCAGTTCACTGCCTCCTGCTAAACAGTAATACACACATCAATTTATTAAGGTAAAACAGCAAGACATGGAATACGTACGCATTGGAACCACATTCTACAAACAAGTCAGGAAGCCACTGGCCTCTGGTGATACCAGTGAACTCCTGCTGCCCTGGTCAATAGAATGTATCAAGCAGGATCATGGCAAGCATTTCCTTTCTTCCATTCCCCGGTATGATGGTTTCTGCCTGGTGCCTGGCCACTTAAGCTACCAGCCAGAAGTGGAAAACTTCTACAACCGTTATCATCCCTTCCCGCACGAACCCAAGGAAGGTTATCCCCAGCAAACACTGGTATTTCTAAATCACATCTTCGGCGAACAATTGAATTTTGGACTGGATTACTTAAAAATTCTGCTGCTATACCCCATGCAGATACTTCCCATCCTTGCCTGGTCAGTACGGAGCGGACTACCGGTAAAACAACATTTTTGAATTACCTCAAAGCGGTATTTGGTGAGAACATGAAGATAAACAGCAATGAAGACTTCCGCAGCAACTTCAATGCAGAATGGGCGCATAAGCTAATTATCGGCGTGGATGAAACCTTCCTGGACCGCAAGGAAGATTCCGAAAGGATAAAAAGGCTGAGTACTTCCAGGTATTACAAGATTGAAGCAAAAGGGCAGGACAGGCAGGAGATTGAGTTTTTTGGCAAGTTCATCCTGTGCAGCAACAATGAAGACAACTTCATACAGATTGACCCAGGAGAAATCCGCTATAGGATTAGAAAGCTTCCCAGCCTGAAACAGGATAATAAAAATCTGCTGGCGGAATTGAAAGCAGAAGTACCCTTTTTTATTCACCACCTCATTCAAACGCCATTCACCACTGCCTGTGTAACACGAATGTGGTTCCGGGCTGATCAGATTGCTACACCTGCATTATCCAGGGTAAAGAAATATAACCGCAACAAGCTGGAGAGCTGGAGATGGAAGTGGCCGCTATTCTGCTTTCCATTCTGGATGTGAACGAACAGGCTACCCATATCTGCTTTAGCTTATCAGATGTACAGGACTGGCTACAGAAAAAAGGATTCAGGGATTATGATATAAGCACTGTCCGGAACGTGCTCCAGAACCTTTGGCACCTGAAGCCCACCGATAATTCCTACGGCTACCTGCAATATAAATGAGGAACAGATGGAAAGCTCTATGAGCACAATTCGAAAGGCCGGTATTACAAGCTAACTACAAGTGAAGTCTATCACATCAATAATCTTGATGATTTTGATGACAAAGAAATAAGTAGTTAATAATAAATTATTTACAGGCATTAAAGTAAGCATCAACACAGCATCTGAAAAAGATAAAAGATGAAGTTCATTTAATGCTGATGACAGCTTGTTGTAAACTCAAATAACTGGAAGAGAAGCCTTTATAATCATTATCATCTAATCAACATAAAAGTAAGTATATGTGCACCCCAGTTTTTACCTGTGCAGAAGCAAGGAAGATAGACCTGGTTGATTACTTGAAAGAACTGGGCCACCAGCCTAAGAGAATAAAGAACCTGGATTACTGGTACTACTCTCCTTTTAGGCAAGAGAAGGAACCATCCTTTAAAGTCAACCGGAAGCTGAATGTATGGTTTGATTACGGGATGGGTAAGGAAGGAAATATCATTGCCTTTGGCATATTATACCACCATTGTTCTGTTAAGCAGCTGCTGGAAAAACTGCAACCTGTTTTTTCATTTCACCTGCAGATATCACCAGCAGAAGAATCATTGGACAGGAATGATTTTAAAGTTATTAAGGTAACGGGTATAAACATAATAACCAGTCCTGCACTTTGTAGTTATCTCGATCAAAGGAAAATATCGCTGGAACTGGCGAACCAGTATTGTAAAGAAGTGCTGTATGAACTGTATGGCAAGTCATTCTATGCCAATTGGCTTTCCAAATAATGCCGGTGGTTTTGAACTGCGTAACCGCTACTTTAAAGGCAGTAGTTCCCCAAAAGATGTCGCTGTGATTGATCAAAACTGTAAACAGATTGCTGTCTTTGAAGGCTTCTTTAACTTCCTGTCTTTTCAAGCAATACATAAAAATAAAGAGCAACCATTGACAAATTTTCTGGTGCTTAATTCACTTTCATTTTTTGAAAAGAGCCGGACTTTAATGGAAAAGCATGACTAGGTTAACCTCTATCTCGACCGGGATGAAGCAGGAATAAAGGCAACACAAAAAGCTATGAAATGGAACGGTAAATACACTGACAAGAGCCATCTCTATAAAAATCACAAGGACTTAAATGAATGCCTTATCCGGCAAAGCGTTGAGCCAAAGCAAAGCCGGAACTTAGGTAAGCGACTTTGAATTCATGTAGCCAGCTATGTTTTGGTTATACCAAAACGGGCTGGCCCCTCATGCTTCGCATTCAGGGAGCAGGTTTTAAACAGACAAATATACAGGAAATAAGAGGATAAAGATTATGGAGCGTCTAAAAACAAGTACAGGAACAAAAGGCGGCAGACCTCGAAAGGCAGTTAAAAGAGATCAGTTATTAGGTGTAAAGTGTACACTGGCAGAACGAAAGGCAAGTTGAATACAAAGCGAAAACTTCCTGCCTTACTACTTCGGAATATCTGCGGCAAATGAGCCTTACCGGAAAAATTGACAGGCACCAAAAAACGCTTCCAAAAGAAGTTTTACTACTAACCGGCACCCTAAACCACCTGGCTGCAAACCTGAACCAGATAGCAAAAAAGCGCAACAGTTTGGACGAACTGAACGCCATTGAACGGGCGGAACTACAACAACAATCCAGGCAGCTGAAAGGGCTTGCGGGTGAAATAAAAAAATATGTACAATGATCGGCAAAGTAATCATCGGCACTTCGTTCAAGGGATGTTTAATGTATTGCCTGAACGATAAGTTCCAGAAGCCTGAGTTAGAAACAGTGATGAAAGACAGAGCGGAAGTTTTGTTATTCAATAAATGCTTTGGCGACCAGAAAGAATTAGTGCAACTTTTTAACGAAGTAAGGTGGCTTAATCCCAAGCTATCAAAGCCGGTCATGCATATCACATTAAGCCTGGCTCCGGGTGAAAACCTGAGTAAGGATAAGTGAATGGAAATGACACATCAGTGTGCCAGGGACATGGGCTTTGAAAACAACCAGTATGTAGCGATCCACCACCGGGACACCAATCACCAGCACCTGCACATTGTAGCCAACCGCGTTGGATATGATAAAAAGACCCTCAGCGATAGTAACAGCTATAAGAAAATAGCCGCCTATTGCCGGAAAATGCAAATGCAATATAACCTCCAACAGGTACTTAGTCCAAGGCAGTTCTTATCAAAAGAACAACGGCAACTCCCAAGGCTGGACCAGCGAAAAGAAAGGCTCAAACAAAATATCCGGCAGTGTCTTTCATCCGCTCAATCCTACCGGCATTTTGAAGCCAGCATGAAGGAACGAGGCTACCAGGTTCTAAAGGGCAGAGGCATCGCTTTTCTTGACGACAAAGGTGTAAAGGTTAAGGGCAGTGAAATAGGTTACTCCTTAATGCGATTGAACAATTCTTAGTCAGTAAATCTGTTCTTCAACAAAGGCATGAAGCGGTTGAAAAAGAGGGCTTGTATAGCAAGAACAATATGGAAAGTCCGCTTCAAAAACAGTTCAACCACCAAACGCATATACCGAGAGATAAGCAACAGGAAAGCAGCTTAAATAGAACGCTGGGCATGCTGCTACAACCCGAAAAGAACCAGGAAGGGATAGATCCCCATCTGGTAAAAAAGAAACTGAAAAAGCAAAAGCGATCCCAGCATTTATAATGTCACAAACTCAATTTTTGAACACTAAAATCAAAGTTTATGGAACAGGAAGTTATGGAAACCGTCATGTATGACATACTCCAGCAACTGCAAGAGGTAGGAATGCGGAAAAAAGAACTGCTCCAGCTACAGGAAAGTATGGAAGCACAGCACCGGATAATTGTAAGCATGGAACAAAAACTGGCAAAGATTGATACTTTACCTTTTACTTTATCAGACGAGCAGCTAACTACTTTAAAAGTTATAATAAAGCAGGAACTCGATGAGATTCGGGCAGATGTAAAAAAGCACCCGGCAACCATTTTAAATCACAGATATTATACTGTTTTTGGTGATAGGTTTGGAGCAGAAAAGTTTAAAGTTGTAGTCAATACGGTGATGAAGTGGTTGATCATACTTATTGGTTCTCTTTCTTTTATTTCCATCATAAAGTTTTTACTGCATTATCAATAACGGCAAAAGTAGTAGGACAGTTCCGGGATTAATGGGCCGTTGTACAAACATTTTAATCCTCAAAAGTATTGAATCAAACCTGGTTAAAACGCTTCTTAATAAAGTCAGAAAGATATAGACAGCACCTTATTTTATAAGTTTAAGCTTACCTTTAGGTTCTTTAAAAGCATCACCGGCAATATGATACTGCTCCATCGTATCCCAGTCTTCGCCATATATGTTTGAACTGAACTCGTACGCTCTTAGCATCATCCTTATGTAGGCATCCGGTATTCGCTGTCTTGTAAGTTTCTTTAGGGCGCCTATGTAATCGTCCCGGAACACGGTTGGAATGATAATTTTAGAAAGATTTTGGGCAGAAAGCTCGGCATTCATTATCACCCTGGCAACCCTGCCGTTTCCGTCAAGAAAGGGATGTACTTCGCTTATCAGGAACATGATATAAATTGCTTTGGCAAATGGATTCCGTAAAAGCACATACCATTCAAAACCTTTTTTCAGTGTACCTGCCACTAACTGCCAGTCAACAAATTGGGTATTGCCGGCACGGTTGTTTTTATCCTTAAATTCGCCTGGCTTCTTGGATGTCCGGGCACTAAGCAGCGCTGCATGTCGTTCTCTGAGTAGCTCCAGGAAATGAGCAGGATTGGTGGGAAATAGCGTCATTTCCTTTTTATCTGAGACGATCCGGTAGGTTCCCAGTATGTCATGTGAATCTTCATCCCGTGCAAGCAGTGGTGTTTGCGTAGCAATGATTTCCTTTGCTTCTGCTACGGTAAATTCAGTTCCTTCTATGTAATTGGAAAAATAGCTTTCAAAAAAAGCGAAGTTTCGATAAGACCTAACCGAGTTATTTTTTTCTAGAAAATAAGGAAAGATGCCTGCCGCAAGCTCATTGTATAGAATTTCAAATAGTTCTATCCTGTCCGGATCTAAGGGCTCTCCCAAAACCCGCGATCGGGCAATTCCGGATTGCAGGTTCTTTGTAACTCCTGTTCCCAACAAATCGCTCATCAGCCCGTTCAACTTCGTTAATTTTTTTTCCATGCCCAAAAGGGGAGCTATAGCTCTTGCCCTGGCCCGCATAGCATTAACAGCGGCTTCTCCCTTTACTCTGATGTATGTTTCCAGCTTTTCCTCTATCTCTTTCCTGCTGAGTGTTTTAGACACTGCAGCATCTTTCCTTACCTGCTGCATATTTTCCAGGTAAGCCCTTGCTTCGTGAGAGACATGTAATTGTTCAAAAAAGGGCTTATCGCCTTCTATTTTACCAGGCCCTTGTAGAAAATGTATGGTGAGGCTATGTTGGAAAATCCACGCAAATTCCCCCCCTCTCCCCAAAGCAAACAAATGCATGGCTGGATGACTTCAAAGCTCTGCTGGTGCGCTATGAAAAAAAGATTAGTACCTGGATGGCTCAACACTTTATGGCATTTATCGCAATGTTTCTCAGAAAACTCAATATTTGTTAAACCCTAAACAAGTTCGATAACACATACATTCGATACAATATCAGGACTTAACAAAATAGCCGCCTGTTTTCTTAGTACCAAATGTCTCAATATCTGGCAAGTTGGTCGTTGGCGCATTTACAAAAATGATTTCAACAAAAAGCAGATTGGCTGCGGCTCAATGGCCAACTAAGGCAAATAATATCCTACAAACTGCTTTTACTTCTGGAATATTCGATTGCGATCCATAGGTAATTATCTGCTGTATCCGTTCAGGCTCTATTTCGGAAAGTAAGCCATGCGTATGCGTTAACAGGTCGCCTGCTCGGAAGAATATCTCAGGCGGTTGTCCCAGCATGCGCTGCATATCATTTCGCTCTAGGAAAACATAACGCAATCCTAATAAGAAAGCGGTTTGTGCAACAGGCGGAACGTCGCTGCTCAAGCGCAGCAGTACCAAAGCGAAAAGCCACAGGTGCAAATTATACTGGTCATCCTTACCTTCTTTTTCGTAATGGTTTATTGCAGCCAATAAAAATTTTTCGACAAGCTGTTTAAATCCTTCTCGCTCTGTTTCAGGCAATGGACGGATGAAGTACTCGCTTATGTAATCAGCCAGCTCTTCTCTTAAGTAGAAAGGCCGTTCAAGCAACTCGTCCAGCAACCGTTGGAAGTGGCGAAGTTCCATCGGCTCGTTGGCAGCCAACAGTTCAAGCAGGTACTCGTGCAATTTTACCGAATTAGGTTCTTCCATTTCACGCCTCAACGCTTCATAATAAGCCGTTCGGTGCTCAGGTTTTCGTAAAAGTATCCTGTAAAACTTCCAAATGACCTGCCGGTGCTTTTCCGTCTCGTTTTGCTGATAAAACTTAGCGCCACCTATCTCTCTGACTTTAAACAGCTTTGAAACATCTATCGCTCTTCCTCGGCAATAGTTGACTAGCAAGGAAGTGTAGGCCGACAAATTATTTTTGTTGCCAAGCCGGTTCAACTCGTCTTCTGTTGGCTGGCCGGCTAGTATGACTTGCTCAATCCTCGGCAAAAGTTGCGCTGATATGTTTTCCCCATCCACAAGAAACCGCTCAAACTCTTCCGCTGAGATTGTAGTGACGAAATCCGGACAGTAAGGAGCGAACAACGTAATGTGAGCAACGGTATACGGCCGTAAAAAGTTATCCGTAATAACAAAACCGGAACGCAAGGCAAGCGCCAGCAATACTTCTTCGTCGGGAAAATGATAATGCAAAGAGAGAAGCCGGAGAACTTCTTCTTTGTCGCTCACCGAAAACTGGTCGGCCATTAATTGCAGGTACAGGTAGATGCTGCTGTTTTCAGCGTCTTCTTTGTACGCCGGGATGAGCAGCAATTCCTTAAGTCCTTCAGCAATGGCGGTGCGTTTGTCGGGATTATGGCGGGCATAACCAATCAGCCACTCGTGCAACCTGTCAAGCTTGTCTGCACTATATTTTTCCGCTCGCCGCACAAACCGCATAAACAACTCCCTCCAAACCTTGGTATCTTCTTGGGTACGGTAGAAAAGAGCAAGCAGCATCGGCGTTTTTGTTTTTTCGCTGTATGCTATCACCTGCTGCACAAAATCATTGTTGCTGTGCAAGGTTTCATTTTCATCTACAAAGCCGAACAAACTTTCTTCGAAACCTTCAATCTGATGGCTGTGCGCGATGGCCAATTGCTTCAACGTTAATGATGAAGCATGGTACTCCAACAAGAGCGATGCGGCACGTTCCGCCCGGTTCATGTCGGGATTGGTAAGGTTTAATGTCAACTGATTTAAGAAGTCCTTCGAACTCAAAATGCTTGGCTGGGCCAGCGTTCTTTCCAAACCGGGACGGTCAAAGAAATATCCAGGCCCCAGTAAGCCTTGAACCATTTCGTTTGTATCGCTTTCTGTCAGCAGATGTTGATGATGGCGAAGCAAGACAAACGCATAGGCTTTGGCGCCCTCTACTAATTTGTCTTTCGCTGCGTAAAGCTCATTCAAAACGTCTTCGCTGTAATTCAAACCAAGAACGAAAGAATGCCACTCTTCCGATCTTGCATGGGTAAAAAAACCTGAAACCAAACCAACCAAAGCCCTAGCTTCTTGGTCAGGGAAACAAGTCAGCAAAATCGAATTTGCGTTGTTTCGCAAGCCTTTGTGCAGTCCGGCTGCAGCCCGCCGCAGTTCCTCTTTGTACAACGGTTTTTCGTATAACAGTTTAGTTAGCCGCAGCCGAATGTCTGGATAACGAGTGAGCACAAACGGCCGTAAATCTTCAACCGCTTTCAAAAAAGCAGTGACGTATATCTGCTCGTTTGCCAAAAGAGCGTCGAGAAAAATTCGCCAGTAAGACGGCGGAATGCCCATGTGGTTTTTGAGAGGCATTTTGCGGATGAGCACTTCTGCAGCTTTCTCTTTTGAGGCCGTGATGAAAGCGGCTATGTCATTCACCTCGTTGTATTGGCGACTTAACCAATCAATGCTTGTAGCCAATGCTTCGCTCAACAAGTCAAAATCCTTTTCGCCGTTCCAAAAGAGAACCAACGCTGCCCGACCGGCTATTTTGCTTTCCGTCAGAATTGAAAAACGCAAGTAAGCGAATAAATCATCTTTTGGAACGTACCGATACAGTGCCGAAAGAATTGTTTCGCAGTTGTCTTTTGTGATGGCCGTAATTGCATTTTCTAAAATAGCTCTTGACAAAGCCCGGTCCCTGTTCAACTGCAACCAAAGCAGCGCCGCTTCGGGGTCTTCGGCTTGCCACGTTTTTTTCGAAACGGTTTCCAAAGCATTCAGCACCTCGTCGGTATAGGTAGCATGAAGATCAGAAAGAACGAATTTGGCTTGAAACTGTAACACATCGTCTTTCAACAGATCTACCAAAAGAAGGCATCGCTGGCGAACAGGCAAATCAGGTGAGACTATTAATGATAAGCAAGGAAGCAACTCAAAACATAATCTTGTAGCAAAGCTGATGTTCGGCTTAATAATGGTTTGCAAAAGCCTTTGTTTGCTTCGTTCTAAAGAAAAATTGCTGATGATGAAATAATAGCCCAAGATTTGGCTGACCATCTTTGCCTCGTAATGTTTTAGCGGCGTTCTGTTGTCAACGTATTCGTCGTAAAACCAATTGAACCCGTTGTCGCCGCTGAGGTGAATGCAGTAAGCCAAGGCGTAGGGTGCTGATTGGTCGTTCTGCTGCAACAACCGTATCGGCCGGTAAGCCATTGTTTTCAGGGTGTCAATGAATTGGTTGGCCACAGCCAGGTCTCGCAACTCGCTAAGTACAATGGCGGTTTGCGCAATGTTTTTGTTTGGCCATTGAAGGTGTTGCTTTATCAGTTCAGTCACACTTGGCCTTACCTTCTCGGTCAAATCCTGCCTTCTGCTTATCGCCATTGCAAAAGAGAGCGAACGCCAATGTTCAATAATGTTGAGAGCCCAAGGAGAACCGCTCTCCAAATCCGTTAAAATTCTTATTCCCATTCCGCATTCCAACACCGGAGCGGAAGCAAAACCGTACTTGTTGTCTGTCGTCCGTTGCAGAAAAATGCTTTTGAAAAAACTTACCGCTTGGCTAATGATTTGGTTCTTTTCAATAGAGGCCGGTATTTGTTGCGAGAGAACGTCCAACATTCTTGCTTCGGAAATGGCTTTAGACGGCGATTGAAAGATTGCCGCCGCCAAATCGCCCAACAATCTTTCCCGTTGGTGCACGTGCGGAAATTGGTTTAGGAATGCTGTTAGCTCCAAGCCCTTGGCATCTTTTTCATGCCATTCTAAGCGCCGTAAAACAACATCATAGATGATATCACCCAAAGATTTGTCATGCAACGCTTCGTTTAAATCCGGTTGAATGGAGCAAATAACGAGCGGCGTAAACGCTATGGCTTTCAGTTCGGGACGGCGGTTCAAAAAGTTCAGCCGTATCTCCGCATCTTTTTCGGCTTCGGTTTGGCCAAGGCCCTTTGCCAACCCTTCTTGCTTTAAGAGCATCCGAATTTCATCTTCATTCAACGGCAAAGTAGCCAGTGTGTGCCAACCGTTTGGTATAACTCCTTGCAGTTCCAACGGCCGTCCGGTTGCAATCACTCTAAGCTGGCTAAAACTTTCTTTAAGCGTTTTGAGCAAGCGGATTAATACTTGCGCCTTGTCGCGGAGTAATTCGTCAACCCCGTCAACGACCAACAACACTTCCTTGCCGGTTTTAAACAGCAGGTCGAAATCGAAAAATTTTTCCGCCAATGTTAATTCGAGATTTGCATACCGGGAGAAAAGCTTGCTCAGACTTTCGATGTCATTAAAGTCTTTTCCTTGTAAATAAGACGAAGGGATGAAAAGCGGAACAATCTCCGGGTCTCTTTCGATAACGGAAAGCATATGGTTGGCAACGATAGTACTTTTGCCGCTCCCTAACTCACCGAATAAAAAGACCGGCTTTTCTGCGTTAACAAAAGCACCGAACAAACCTTCAACTGTTTGTTCTTTCAAATCGCCACTCGTTTCTATTTGCCTGTTTTGCCACCGCAAATTCGGATCAAGTAAAGCCACCTTCCTTTCCAAAACAAGCGGTGGGTTGGCGTGGCCGGTAACGGCGTGATATTTGTCCGCAATGAAACGCTCGATGCTTTTTTTTGTCTTGGCCCGGACTTCGCCGTAGTCAAAAGAAAGATACTTATAGCTGCCTTTGTCAACTGTGCCCGCAGCTACTCGCCGAAATATCAATTCCACGTCTTTCTCGGAAACAAAACGTTCGGAAAGGTCCTGCTTTGCTTGCCTTATTTCCAAGTCATAGAACAATTGTGCACGTATGAATGCCTCCTTTCCTTCAATGTTGACGCCGGGAAAAGCGATGTCCTTTATTTGCTTGATGAGCTCTTTCTCCAGTTCGTCCACGTCCGGTTGTTCGAAGTTCCATTCAATCGCATTCAAAAATGCTTTCCAATCCACATCGCTAAATTTTTCAATGGTTATAAAGTGGCTGCACGAAAGTGGAAACTGCTTGTTGCTTCCATACTGTTCTTCGTACTCCTTCAGGATTATTTTCTTCACCGCTGGAAGCAATTCTGTTGTGTCATAAGCTTTTCTTTTTAGCAGGGAAAGAATGGGCTCTGTCGGTAAAGTAATGCCCGATTCTTTTATCTTTCCTGCGTTATTTTCCTTCGCAATCTTGTTCGTTGCGTAAAAGCCAAAACGAATTTTATCATCACGATGGTTGTTGAGCCAGAAATCTAAAAAATAAACTAGGGTATTTTTGATTTCGCCGCTGGCAAAAGAAAAGTCTTTTGAGCCGTACGCCTTATTTTCTTCTACATACTTAGTTCCTTTGTCCAAATACACGTCGCCGCCATATTCTACAGCCGCAATGAAAACATCGGACGAATTCTTTTTAATTTGCGATAGCATCAATGATGTCGCCCGTAACTTTTGCAGCGTAAAACCTTTTGTTTTATCGTTGGCTTCCCGAGGGATAGTTTTTGTCATCATCTGTGAGAAATTTTCATTTTTGCTTTGATTACTCCTATGCACATTTACGGTTTACAATCACCGATCGGCGCAACGTGTTGTAAATACCGGCAAAACTGGTTCTGCTTCAATTTTGTTGGCAAGTACCTTTTAGAGCTATTCCCCGGAGTTTTACTGTTGAATATGATACAGGAAACTAAACCAATGAGTATGACCTAATGGGTTACACCACCAAAATTGAGGCAGAACCCAAAAGGTTCTTCGTCAATTTTGGTGGTAAGTTAACAATGATCCTCCCTTTCATAATAACCGTTGCCGGAAATACCTTAACAAACTGGCCAACTTCTTAAGGCACAAGATGGGTATACCACCAAAATTGACGAACAACCAATTTACGTGCGTTTTCCACATAAAACTACCGGAGCATTCTGAAAAGTCAAATCCTTACCACTTAAAATTGAAGCAGAACCAACTTCAATGTTTTTCCACTCGATTATGCTATTCCGCAGTCTACCATAGCTTCCCTCATCTCCGGCGAAGTCGTGGGTGTGGTTGCGGATATTCCCGATCAGCGTATCCAGAAAAATATTTCCTGCGCAAGTGCAACATGATTTTAACGCGCTTAAGAAATTAGAAGCAGGATATAAACCATTACCCAAAGGCGACGTCGACGAAAAGTAATTCGGTAAACCTTTTTGCGTATTAGACGCGAAGTAAAATCCATAGTTGAAGATGAAACAGATGGAATTATGAACACACCGGATTAGAGATGATTGTAAAAATCCCAATTGAAAGCTAATAAATTTAGTATTTTTACATCACTATGATAACTAGTGTCATGTCACGAATACAATGACGCAAGTATCGTACTTTTGCTGAAAAAAAATATGGTACGTTATGTAGTCAAATTAAGTGAAGGCGAAAGAGATGAATTACTCTCAATAACTAAAGGAGGCACGCATTCATCTA
>JBGSYC010000071.1:0-1509 GCA_041751095.1 Flavihumibacter sp. | reverse complement strand
GCGGTCGGGGCGTTATCGATATACTGGGGTTTCTACTCAAATAACGGCACCGGCCATGGCGGCAGATCCCGGTATTTTGGTACTACCAAGTTGTTAAACAGCTATGCTGCTGCCGATCCCCGGAGAGACAGTACATTAAACCCTGCTGACAGAACAGTAAGAAAGTATGTCTCGAGGGACAGGCTGTCCCCTTCTGGTGTCGCCTCTATCAACAACTACCGGATACTTCGTTATGCTGATGTATTGTTATTAAGGGCCGAAGCCCTGGTGCAAACAGGCGGCTCAACATCGGAAGCAGTCGGGTATATCAACCAGGTGAGAGCCCGGGCCAGAGCTATGGGAGCGGGTGCTGAACCTGCAAACTTTGCTACGGCAGAAACTGACAGAACCCGGATCATGCAATGGATAATGGATGAAAGACTCAGGGAGCTTGCCGCAGAAGGTCAAAGGTGGTTTGACATACGAAGATGGCACATGCAGGGAATCATTACGCTGAGCAATGCTTTTTTTAGTTCCAATTCAGCGGCTATATCATTTCAGGCGCCAAAACACCTGTACTTCCCCATACCCAATAGTGAGATTGATGTAAATCCAAATGTACGGCAGAACATGGGCTATTGACCCTCTTTTTGAAGAAACAGCAATTGCCTCATCTGCGTATAAAAATTCAGGGCTATTTTGGAGAACCAACTGAAAGCAATAAAGGTGATGTGAAGAACTATATTGTCATTTTCCTGATGTTGATTATTCCCGGTAAGGCACATGCGCAGATAGAAACAGGAGATTGGTTTGTATTTGCTCCGGGTACGGATTACAGCCGGTCAGGTATCAACATGAAACACTGGCTTGATGCGCCCGCTGGCAAACATGGCTTTTTAGAGATGAATAAGGATGATCTGCGGTTTAGCAATGGAAAGCCGGTTAAATTCTGGGGCCGGCAACAGGCCCTTCACGGAACCGGGAGAAGCTTCAGCCTGGGCGGCTTTTATCGCTGCTCACGGCATCAATGCAGTAAGGTTTCATAAATTTACCTGGGATGCGACGGATGGGGTGCACTCTACGCGGCTGACGGAAGATAAATGGAAAAAATTTGATCATTTCTCTTCTGAATTAAAAAACCGGGGAATCTATTATGCATGGTCACATATCTACGGCCACCGCGTGAGGAAAGGAGACAGCAGCCGCCTCATTGCTTATAAAGAAGTAGCCGAAACAAGCTTTCCCTGGTCTCACATAAACGGTTCGACCGCCTCGCTTGTTAACTTTGCTGAAGACCTTCAGGATTTAAATATAGAGTTAACCGTAAACATGCTAAGCCATCGTAACCCTGTCACCGGTTTGCGTTATGCAGACGATCCTGCACTGGCGTATATCGAGTTGCAAAATGAAGATAATATTTTCTGGTCTGCAATGGAAGCGACGCTGAAGCAAACACCCTCATACAGGGCGTTGTTATGCCGGAAATTCTCCCGGTGGCTGAAAGATAAATATCCGGGCCAGGACGCTCTG
>JBGSYC010000070.1:0-20523 GCA_041751095.1 Flavihumibacter sp. | reverse complement strand
TTTTACCTTTGACCTGGGTTTCGGACGTAGCTGAAGTTTGCTTTTTCATTTTATATAAATTTGATTTTAAATAGCAAAGTTCTTCATTGCAGCCTTTCGGACTGCCGCTACTCCGAAACCTTTTTACATATAGACTCTACAATGTGCCGAAATAAATAAGGCACCAACGTAAAACCCTTAAACCGGAAAAATAAGATTGGCGTAATGAAATTGTTTTAGACCCTGCGTTCGTAGAGACGCTAGGCATGGCGTCTCTACAATGTGCCGAAACAAACCGTCAGAAATTATGTATCGCCGGGTGGCTTATCATTAATGACTGCATTTACGGAAAAACTTTTTGAAGCATCATAAAACTTTAGTTCTCTGATTTCAGCGGGCAGATTGAAACCGTTTTCTTCAAGCTTTGTTTTTACTTTTTGCATCAGCCTTCCCCGCGTTTGTAGTGTGCCCCGCCTGAAATCCTCAGTAGTTACCCAAAAAAATACTTTAAGATTTACCGTACTTGCAGCCAGCTCATCTTCTGCAACGAAATTCACATGAACATCATCTTTCACAATAAGCTCGTCTTCTTCAAAGCAGGAATTAATGATGGTTTTTGCTTTTTCAATATCATTTTCATAAGCTATGCCCACTACAAAATCTGTCCGGTAAAAACCGTCTTCGGTAAAATTAATTACCGGCTTGTTTAATACATCAGCATTAGGAATGTAAACATTCCGGCCATCAAATGTGGATATCTTGGTATATCGGAATTCCATAGATTTCACCCTACCAAATACGTTTTCAATCTGCACCGTATCATTCACATGAAAAGGCCGGTTGAACGCAAGTATGATACCGGCCAGAAAATTTTCAGCAATGTCTTTAAAGGCAAAACCGATTACAATCGCTGAAGCACCTGCCGTAGCCACTATTGCTGCGGCAATGCTGCTTAAACCGGCGGTGTGGAGAGCAAGGAGAATAATGCATACTATGAATACCAGCTTAACAGCCTTTACCAGAAAATTACTCATTAGCTGGTCATGCGACCTGCTATTGATTTTCTTTTGAAATAAAGATGTAAGAAAACCAGCTATAAGGAAGCCAATTATAACAATTGCAATGGCCAGCCCTACACGGGGTATTGCCTTTAAAAACGCATAATAATAAACTTCGAGTCTTTTTAATATTTCATTCATAATATTTATTCTTAATATGGTATAGCCTCGTCAGATCCATTCATGTAATTGAAAAATTCCGTTGTGCTGATTGTACCGTTTGTAACAGGCGGTCTATTGCCGGTTGCTCCCCTTTCATTTTCAACTGGTTTAATATATGAAGCATCGCGTGCTGCATCAAACGGTCGTCTTTTCCATAATCCCATATAGGCATGAGATATCTTTCAATATCCTCACTAAAGGTATGCTCGGTGATTATTATTCTTGTGGTTCCTACTTTATCTTCTAACGAGATTGGAGAAAAATGTTGCAGCTTGTAAGCCAACAGATCACCTAAAGCGTGCAGACTTATTACAGCAGTGCCGGGGTCATTTATACCGGGGCTTAAAGCCTTTACCGCAATTTCCATCAGGTGCCTCAAACCATAAGCATAATGTACAGTGATCTCCTGTCCTCTTTCTATATTTATCAATGCGCTTAGACTTTCTTCAAAATCCTTTGGCAGCTCTTTACTGATCACTATTATTAAAGGATTGCCCTTGATTAAATAGGTTCCGACCGGGTGAATGAAGCAGATCACAGCATCCTTCTTTTCACAAAGTTTAAGTAAGTTATCTTTATCAAAGCCCTGGTATAAGCCCGACTTATGAGCGCCGATTTTCCTGCCATCATCTGATATCTGAACTCCCGCGGGCATTTCGGCCAGTAAACAGCTCTTCTTCATTGCATCAATAGTTCCCTCATAAATTTTATGAATAATGGTTTCATACCTTACTGAATGGGTGATATAATGAAGAAAATAAATGAAAATAAATATATCGAAAATGGTTAGTGCTATAAGTAAATAGGTGCTTATAGCAGGCACATGGATACCGGCGTCCATGTCGCGGATAGTGCTAAGCAGAAACAAGGCATATACAATGGTGCCTATATAAAATCCCAGAACAAATTGCTGAAAACGATTACCAATGAGCTTGCCTAGAATTCGATTGCTCATTTGTGAAGCAGCCTGATTTAGCAATATCATCACCATACTAAAGCTAAATACCGCAAGTGAAAAAATGCCCCCGGCAATCGTAGAACATATGCTTCTTGCAGTACTTGCATCTCTAAGGCGAAGCCAATGCCAATTAGACTTTATGCTTTTACCCGTTGAAGAAAAATCAAATTCAATCATCGTGTATGATAGCAGCAAAAATAATATCGCAATAATGGCAGGAAGGAAAGCAATACTGGTGATTGTTTTCTGATAGGCATTCTTTAAGCCCTGCACAACGTTTTGAAGCATTTATTTGATTTAGCCTTTTGATATCGGTAATATCCAGCAAAAGATAGGAATTTAAAGTTTCAATAAAAAAACTATCATGAGTTAAAAGGCAATTCAAGCTTTACTGACGGATCATTCTAACCTTCTATGACTTCGCAGTCAGCCCTTAATATATTAAAATCTTATGGAAGATAACGCTCCCGTTATTCTAATGCAATTATAGTGCGTAAATAACCTCTTTCTAAGCGAGGTGATGCACTTTTGTATTTGCCGGAAAGGAATTATGGGAGAGGCTGTATATCTAAATTACAGGAATGATTAGTGGTATCTTAAACAAAAGTATGGAGCCTCTTTATGCGATCTGATAAACACATAATGACTGCAGATGACGATAGTGATGCTGAACGATTGACATGATTGCAGGCAGGGTTATCTATCAATATTTACGTTTTCACTTAAACAGAAAGATGCGTGTACATTATTCTTTGGCAAAGCGGCTTACCTTTTTGTAAAAAGGATTACTTTTATTTTAATTCAAACATTCTTACACCCTATGGGCGATAACAGACTAACAGCCTGGTTCGGAGCTCCGGAAATAAAATACGCGGACATTAGCACGCTAAGCAACGATGCTCCAGAACTGATCGTGTGGGCTGCGCCTGCTATGTTCTTTTTTGTTCTGCTGGAATGGTATATCTCCTACAGGCAAAACAGGCAATTATACAGGAAAGCGGAAACGATCGGTTCAATTCTGGTTGGCGTCGGCAATGTAGCCATTGCTTTTGCACTGAAATTTACTTTGCTATACCTCGTTGTGTGGGTTTATAACCTTGTGCCCTGGCGTATGTATTTCAGCTGGTGGATGTTCATTCCCTGCTATATCATCTTTGATTTTTGCAGTTATTGGGCCCATAGAGTGTCGCACCAGCAAAGATTTTGGTGGGCTACCCATATTGTGCATCATAGCAGCGAACATTATAATCTCACCGTATCTTTCAGGCTCAGCTGGGTGCAGCACATAAAATTAATTTTTTTCATTCCTGTCGCATTGATGGGATTCCATCCAGTGATTTTCTTTATTGTAAACCAGGTAGCCGTGCTTTTCCAGTTCTGGGTGCATACGGAATATATTGGCCGTTTACATCCTGCAATCGAATACATATTTGCCACGCCTTCTAATCACCGGGTTCATCATGGATCCCAGGAAAAATACATCAATAAAAACTATGCCCCTACTTTTATTATCTGGGACAGAATGTTCGGAACCTATCAGAAAGAGGAAGAAAAAGTGCAATATGGCGTTACGCACAATATTGGAAACAAAGCAAATCCCCTTCACATCAATTTTCATGAGTTTGCTGATATCTGGAATGACCTCAAAAAGGCTAAAACGTGGAGGATGAAGATCTTCTATCTGTTTGGGAACCCGATAGCCGTTGCAAAAGAGAAGGCAGAGAACAGCGGCGGTGATAATTCCATATAGGCGTATGAGTACAAACGGTGTTATACAGCAGGTTGCCTGATATTCCATCACTCCCCTCACCATCCCAGGCGTGTCTCCGGCTCAGCAGTTTAGACTTAGACTACAGCGACTAAGCCGGGACTCGCCGTGGCGCTACAGGTCGCCGGCGCCGGATTTGCACAAGATCCCCGCCGCGGGAACGATAGGTCGTCCCCGGCTTGCATCCTCCGCTCCGCCGAGTCCCGCGTCGGCAGCAAAATAGCGCGAGGGCGCACTGCGGAGACATCGGCGGCGATGGTTGAGGGGAGGACTCGCCGTGGCGCTACAGGTTGCCGGCGCCGGATTTGCACAAGATCCCCGCCGTGGGAACGATAGGTCCCCGGCTTGCATCCTCCGCTCCGCCGAGTCCCGCATCGGGAGCAAAATAGCGCAAGGGCGTACTGTGCGGAGACGTCGGCGGGGATGGTTGCGGGGAAACCTCGCCGGAGCATCACTCCCCTACTTGCCACCCACTACCCACTACCCACTACCCACTCACTTTATTGCTGCCGCTCACCTTCCTCACTTCTTCCTCTGTTGTCGCCGCATTCTTTTCGTTTTGCTGCACACTGCGCTCACCGCTCTCTACATTTACTACCTGTATTGTTACAGCATAATCGTTAGGCTTAATCTCAGATCCATATTTTATCGCATAAGCTTTCGTGAACTCTGCGCCAAAGTATAAAATAGTTGAAGAATAATAAATCCACAACAGCAGCACCACCAAAGAGCCTGCAGTACCATAACTACTGCCTAAATCGCTTTTGGTGATATAAAAGGTTATGCAAAATTTGCCTATCATAAATAAAACAGCCGTAAACAATGCTCCTACCGCCACGTCCCTCCATTGAATAACGGCATCGGGAAGCACCTTAAAAATAATAGCAAATAAAATGGCTACGAGAAGCAAAGTAACAAGGAGATTAAGCACGTAAAAAACCACAATGGTAATCTGCGGAAGCAGCTCCTGCAACCTTGCCATAAACCCTTCCAATAACGCATTAATAATAAGTGATAACAACAATAAAAAGCCCAGACCGGCAACAATAGAAAAAGACTGAAGCCTGTTTTTCAGCATTATCTTCCATCCACTGCCCTCCTTCACTTTCAAATTCCATATTACGTTTATGGAATCCTGCATTTCATTAAACGCTGTAGTGGCAGCGATGATTAACATTACTATCCCGATAAAAGCCGCAAAATTGCTTCCGGTGATGGCGGCGTTTTTGATGATCTCCTGGATTTGAATAGCAGCTCCTTTGCCGACTATCCCTCTTATTTGTTCGTAAATACTGCCTTCTACCGCCTTCCTGCCCCAGAATAATTTGGAAATAAAAATAATTATAAGCATCATCGGCCCCAGCGAAAAAATGGTGTAATAGGCAAGTGAGGCGCTTAGCTTAAGTACCTTATGCTTGCGAAATCCCGCACCCGCCTCTTTTAAAACCTGCCAAAGGCCTTTTATCCTGTACATTTTTAAAATTGACCTTTATCTTTTCATATTAAGCTGCCCTGATCGGGTAAAAGTCCCGTTGCAGCATGAACTTCAATGCCGTCTTGCCATCAATCAAAAACCGGCCTGTTGACTTTATAGGTAATCAACATTGTCCCGAGCCTGCTATTTAAACCCATAACAGGGCTGGCCATAGCAAGAAGGCTGTCGTTTACATTTTCTACTATCGTTGTATCGCTTGATAAATAGGCAGGCTTGCTTACACTGGAAAATTCCTTTCCTTCATGTTTTTTGTTAGTGGAAGATATAATTACACCTTTGTCATTGGCTACAACAATGGTCTGGAAATTCTTCTCTTTCACCATTTCGTTTGCATAAAGATTTACCTGGTCGATGTTCCCGTTCAACATTGCCGATCTAACTGCCCACGCATAGGGTTTGGCCAACAGCCTCAGATGTTGTTTATGAGAATCGGCAATCAACCCTGTTGCATTCTCCTGCAGCAGGTTTTTTTCGCGATTAGCCGCCTGCCGCTGATTATTGATTTGCATTTCTTTCCATATCCATATAACTGCAAGCAGCAAAACGGCAACACCGATTATAATAAGCATTTTTTTCTTTTCACTAACCCCGGGCTTATGATGTCCCTCATCGATTCTCATCCCCTCACTGGGTTTATCGTTAGATTTATTCATCAGTTATTTTTCTTTAGTTGTTTCGTGTATAATTTTCATCCGGAAGTAACCTGATCATGTCATGTGCCGGGGCCTGTATCAATTTAGTGTTTACTTCGTTCCCCTGAAAATGATATTTGGTGCGAAAATAACGTAAACACGCCACCGAAGCAAACCGCCTTACGCCAGGGACGGTTACACAAAAAAAAGCTATCTCTATTAGCCTGCTGTTAGTTGCAGATTAAAGTTTTATTAGAAAGTAAAAAGCAGAGGTATTACTATCAAAACAAACGCTCATAAAGCGCTAACTATTCGCCATTTTCTCAGCGTTCTCCGCAAACTGCAGGGCGTCGATGAAATCATCTATTTCACCGTTTAACACGGCATCAAGGTTATATACGGTTAACCCGATCCGGTGATCTGTTATGCGGCCCTGCGGGTAATTATATGTCCGGATCTTAGCGCTTCTGTCACCGGTGCTCACCAGGCTTTTACGGTGCCGGGATATCTCCTCTTCCTGCTTCCTGACCTGCTCTTCGTATAACCGGGTACGTAACATCTGCATTGCTTTCTCGCGGTTACCAAGCTGGCTTCTTTCGGTCTGGCATATCACTACCACTCCCGTCGGAATATGTGTAAGCATCACTTTCGTTTCAACCTTATTTACATTCTGTCCGCCGGCGCCTCCGCTCCGGGAAGTTTCCATTTTTACATCGCTCTCTTTTACATCCACATCCACTTCTTCTGCTTCAGGCATTACAGCCACAGTGGCAGCCGATGTATGAACACGGCCGCTTCCTTCGGTATCAGGCACGCGTTGAACCCGGTGAACACCGCTTTCAAATTTCATGGTACCATATACATCTTCCCCTACTACCTCTACCTGTACTTCTTTATAGCCACCCACCGTACCTTCGCTTTCGCTGAGTATGGCTGTTTTCCAGCCTTTCTTTGCACAGTACCTTAAATACATGTCCAGCAGGTCGCCCGCAAACAAGCTTGCTTCATCCCCACCCGTTCCCGCCCGGATTTCTAAAATTGCATTTTTCTCATCCATCGGATCTTTAGGTATCAGTAGTTTGCGGATTTCCGCTTCCAGCTTTTCCTTTCTTTCATCAAGTGCAGCGGTTTCAACTTTCGCCAGGTTTCTTAACTCTTCATCCTCGCCCATCAACGCTTCCCGGTTGAAGTCAATATCGTCCAGCAAAGCTTTGTAAATATCATATGCTTTAACAATCTTTTCAAGGCTTCGGTATTCTTTGCTCATCTGTCCGAACTTCCGGTTATCCTTCATAATCTCCGGATTACCCAATGCTACACCCAAATCCTGAAATTTTGCTTTGATGGCTTCTAATCTGTCTAACATGTTAAGCGTATTTTTATAACCAGGATAATTTCGGCTGTTAATCCCGGCAGGAACTTTATCCCAGGTCATATTGGAATACCAGGCCGGCACCCTGCCTCCTGACCTTTACGGACTATTCTAAACGGAGCGCAAAAATAACTTTTTACCGCATTAATGAGCTACAGAAAATTCAAAGCCGATTATTTGTTTACGGGCTATGTGTTATTGAAAGAGAATCCGGTGCTTATCACTGACGAAAAAGGTGTGATCGCAGACATCGTCGACAACGACCACGCCGGGGATAATGTTGAGTATTATGAAGGGTTAATCACACCGGGCTTTGTCAATTCACATTGCCACCTGGAGTTGAGTCATATGAAAGGGCAAATCCCCCCCGGTTCTGGACTGGTTAAGTTTCTTACACAAGTGATCACGCAAAGAAATGCTGCGGAAGAATTTATCGTTGATGCCATGAAAGATGCCGAGCAGGAGCTATACGACAGCGGCACCGTTGCCGTTGGTGATATCTGTAATGCGGCACATTCTGTTGCCGTAAAAAAAACCAGCAGGATTGCCTGGAAAAATTTTATTGAAGTGACCGGTCTGAACCCTGACACAGCAATGGATCGGCTAAACCACGGACATTCGCTGTTAGCAGCGTTTGAAAGTGAACAGATCCCTTCGGCGCAGCGTGTAAAAAGACCTTCCGCATCGCTCTCGCCACATGCGCCATATTCGGTATCCCGCCGGTTATTTACTTTAATCGATGAAGCTTCTTCCGGAGAAATCATCTCCATTCATAACCAGGAATCGGAAGATGAAAATTTGTTATTCCAGGATAAGTCGGGTGATCTTCTTTTATTATACGACACCCTTAACATCGATCATTCTTCTTTTAAAGCAAGTGGCAGGACGAGCATTCAGACCTATCTTCCCTGGCTGAGTAAACCTTCCGGAATAATCCTCGTACACAATACCTTTTTAGGGGAAGAAGACATATCCTTCGCTATCTCTAACACCAATCCACACACGAAGCTGTTTTTTTGCCTGTGCATTAATGCCAACAGGTATATTGAAGGAAAAGACCCGCCCGTTGAACTGCTAAAAAAACATGATTGCACGATATGCATCGGCACTGACAGCTATGCGAGCAACACCCGCCTGAATATGCTTCATGAGATCAAAAGCATCCAAAACAGTTTTAACTCCTTAGTGTCAACTGAGGAGATCCTGCAATGGGCTACACTTAACGGGGCGCTCGCATTAGGGATGGGAGATGAGCTTGGCAGCTTTGATAAAGGAAAAAAACCGGGGGTGGTTGTGATTGACAAATTCCGGGTTGACTGGATTGATCCCACTGCTTCATCGCGAAGAATTGTTTAACGTACGGCCTTCACTCGAAGAATTGTTTAACGTACGGCCTGCACTCATTAACCCAGCACTTCCTGCAGAACAGGCAGGGTTTTCATCATACCAAAATCCGGAATATGCAGGGAATAGAAATCCTGGTATGCCTGTAATAACCGGCGGCGAAAATCATGATGCAGCTTAAGCTGCGTAAGCTCGTCAGGATGCCTTATTTTTAACAACTGCGAAGTGATGAAGCTAAATTGCCCTTCCAGAAAATGAGGATGCGAGGGCCGTTCGCTCACAAAGATGCCATTTTGAAGGTCAAGTATGCAGTTGACGCCGGAATACTCATCACTGATCTCAAAGCCAAAAAAGTAAGTGAGGTGCAGGGAAAAAAACAGGGCAAAGTTTGACACTACAGATACTTCCGCTTTGTCAAGATGCCGGAATGAATCTTCTGCAAAGTAAAATAAAGCCGAATTAGGCTCCGGCTGTTTTATCGTTTTCTGCAACAGCTCAACCATAAAAAGCGCAACAGCATTTTTAGGCACGTTGGAAAAGATATTCTCGTATAAGTGGCCCCATTTAAACTCCTTCAGCCGCTGCAGGTTCTTCAGGTCATTATGATAGATCACCAGGTCAAGCATGGATGCCGGCTGAAAAAGGCTGGCTTTGCCCGGGCCTTTTTTCGTGTAAGTTCTTACCCCGTTCACCATGTAAGACTGGATCCCGAAGAGTTCCGTATACATGCTGACTACCAGGCTTGTCTCACCATACTTGATTGACCGCAGTACAATACCTTTTGTTTTGTGGATCATCCTCTGATTAAGGTTTGTGCATCAGCTGAGTGAGTTCGTTCATAAAAAATTTTGACGTACAGCTGAACACTGGCGATACCGCCCGGCATTTGCTGCTATCTCACATACACTATTTTCGCCACCATTTTTTCCTGCCTTTTATCGTCGCTTACAATGACAAGATAAACGCCCGTTGAAATCTTTTGCCCTTTATAGTTTATCCCATTCCAGGTTGCCTGCCCTCCAAAAGCCCTCGTTTGATACACCAGCCTGCCATCAAGCTCGGTAATTTTTACCAGGGCATTGTTCACAAGGCCTTTTATACCAATCGTACCTGAATATCCTGGCGGCACAGGGTTTGGGAAAACAAGCACATCCGCATTAACTGATCCTCCTTCTGTTGCATCGCCGCGGAATGAACAAATGCCTTTAGCCGTAGCGAAATATACTTCGCCGCTTCTTTGGTCAATTGTAATCTTTCGTACATCATCGCTTAATAACGGGCTATTCTCCTCCCTGAAATGGTGGATTGTCTTTTCCCCATCAGGGCTGATCAGCCATACACCGTTTTTTGTACCGATCCATTTGCGGTCCGCCCCATCGGTAACAATTGCCTGAACTTCTTCATCGCGGAATAAATAACCGGCAAAATTGTCCTGCTGAACCACGGGCAAAATGGCTTCACATCCCTGATTCGTAAACACCTCTCCCGGGCATTGAATCACACCGATCCCCCTCATTGTTCCTACCCAGATAAATCCGTTTCTGTCTTTATCGATACATAACACCCGGTTATCCGGCAGGTTACCATTCCCCGTACCAGACCGGTAAAACTTCCACCTGTCATCCCCGGTATTCTCAATTGAACTACCGTTATTAAAGCAGATTAATCCGTTGCCGTTTGGTGAAACGATCCACTTTTGGTTGATGTCATCTACAATAACCTGGCTCACTGCCTGATCTGCAAGGGTAACAGGCGCTGAGAATTTCTTCCATGAACCGTCTTTTTTCAAGACGGCAATGTTTTGAGAAGCGCCATAGTTTGATATCCATAAATTGTGCTCCCCATCAAAAGCAAGCCCCGAAACGCGGTAATATCCGTGATTGAAAGGCGGTGTTTCCAAAGGGGAATCCTGCTTATACACCTTCAGGGAGTTCCTGGAATTTAAATGCAGCAATCCCCCGCCAAATGAGCCCGACCATATACTGTTGTCGCGGGGATCAACCGCAATGGCAACAAGATCATATAGGCTATCGAACGCAGGAATTTCAGGCGTGGTAAAATTGCTCCACTCCTGGCCGGCAAACCGCGATAAGCCTCCCTTGCTGAACGTATTTGTCCAGTCGTTTGTTACGCCTCCGGGTGTTGCCCACAGCACATCACTACGGGCAACCATTTCACCCGTTGTAATGGAGAACGGCGACTGAGGCTGGTATTGTTGAAAGCTGTTTCCGGACGACCTTATCAACCCTCCCGACAAATCGGCGATCCATATTTCATTCTTCCATTCAATGGCGTGCTGCGGATCCGTGATGTTGTTTCGCTCAATAGTTCTGACGACCAGCCCGTCAGGATTTAATATCACCACCCTGCTTTCACCGGTTGATCTTTTTTCGGAAATGAGCAATTTTCCGGCAGATGAATTAGCGTTCGTAATACTCCATCCACCGGTATATAATAACTTCCATGTGTTTGCATTCATTACAAATATGGAATCTCCTTTCTGAACCATTATCCTGTTCTGCACGTTGAGAACGGCGGTACATGGCGTTGTTGCAAGCACCGGATCGCTGACTGGTCTCCAGTTGCGGTAATCAGACAGATTAACCCCGGCTGCGGAAGCCGTTTTCAGGCCTTCGTCACTTGCAGCGTAGAAGAAGGAGCCATCGGTAGTAAAGCCGTTTACTCTAACCTGGTTTCCTGAATTCCCGATCACGTAGGTATCCTTTACTTCATATTTATTCTCGTCTATTACCACCACTCCAAACCCCGTTGACAGGTATGCTTTCTCCTGGTGGCAGAAAATGTCGTAAATACGTTTATCTCCGGCGATGGTCTTTCGTTTTACGGCATCAATCATCATTATGTTATTCCGGTATAATACATCAATATTACTGTTGGAGTAGGCGACGATCGTTTTGTTTGTTTGTTCATCGTGCTTAATTGCGCTTACGCCTGTCTCACTTAGTCCATTTATTTTGCTTAACCTGTCGATGCTGTTATCCCGGAGGTCAATGGTAAAAATGCTGTATGGAGTAGCACAGTAGATTTTATCCGCGGCTGCGGTTACCCTAAATGCCTGCCGGTATGGCAAATGCTCCCTCCAGTTTCCTATCGGGAACTGGGCAAAGACCGGAAGTATGAACAAATAAAAAATAGTAAAAAGGGGTGTTCCTTTCAACATCATATGGGTCAAAGTTAGCGTAAATAAGGCTGAACGCTGAAGCCTGAATGCTTGCGGGCTATTTTAGCTTCGTTATCTTTTATTTCAATAAAGTATTGACTTAAATTGGCTCCGTTAGGAGCCTCGTGTTTATAGCAATGCTGTAAATAATTCTTCGACTCCTACGGAGTCGCGTAAACTACACGAGGCTCCTATGGAGCCGAACCCTGGGGGCATGTTTTGCTATAAACACGAGGCCCCTATGGGGCCGTTCCAAATTTCCAACCTTGCGGAAGGATAGCCCTGGAGCGAAACCCTGGGTTGCAACGGGAGTTGAAACGTTACTCAGCATTAATTTTTCCCCGCATCAATCCTAAATTAAGTTTCTTTGCTGTGGCTTGACCAGAGCCGGATTTTTAAATATAAATAAGCACTTAGATGTGGGAAAGCACCGGGAGGTTTGTTTTAAAAAACAGGGTTCCGTTATTGGTATTATTGATTGCAGCGACAGGTTTTATGGCATGGCATGCCGGTAAAGTGCAGTTAAGTTATGAATTTTCACGGGCTATCCCGGTTGATAACCCGAAGTACAATCAATACCAGTCTTTCAGGAATAAATTTGGTGAAGACGGCAACCTGCTTGTGATCGGCATGCAGACAAAAAAGCTTTTCTCCGCCCCAGTGTTTAATGATTACATCAGGTTAAATGAAAAGCTTAAAACAATTAAGAGCGTAGAAGATGTTTTAAGTGTTCCCGGCGCCATCAACCTGGTTAAAAATGACAGCACCGAAAAGCTTGTAGCTGTTCCTGTTTTTCCTTCCATTGACATGAACCAGTCTGCCGTCGACAGCAATGCCGCTGTTTTTCATCGTCTGCCTTTCTACAGGCATCTTCTGTACAACCCCGAAACCTATGCTTATCTTTCTGCCATCAGGATCAACAGGGATGTTATGAATTCCGCTGACCGGCGGATTGTGGTTAAAAGTATTGTTGATGCCGGTGAGGCATTCGGGGAAAAAAATAATATCGACATGCACTACAGCGGCCTGCCGCTTATCCGCACAAATATTGCCATCAAAATCGCAAATGAAATGAGGTGGTTTCTGCTGGGTTCGATGATCCTTTCTGCGGTCATCCTGATCTTATTCTTCCGTAGCTTCAGCACCATGCTCTTATCCCTGATGGTGGTAATCATGGGTGTAATTTGGAGCTTTGGCACCATCCATCTCGCCGGGTATAAGATTACTTTGCTGACAGCGCTTATCCCTCCGCTGATTGTAGTGATCGGCATACCGAATTGCATATATTTTCTGAATAAATATCACTTATCATACATAGAAACACAAGACAAACAAAGCGCACTGATAAATATGGTTGGAAAGATGGGGATCGTAACCCTGTTTTGCAATATTTCCGCCGCCATTGGCTTTGCCGTTTTTGCATTAACCAGGAGCGAAATACTACAGGAATTCGGCGTGGTTGCCGGAATCAACATCATGGTGATATTCTTCATCTCTTTTATCCTCATTCCTTCTGTACTAAGTTACCTGCCTCCGCCGGGCCCACGCCACATCAGGTATCTCGATAACAGGTGGCTGCAGAATATCCTGGATAAGCTTGAGATATGGTCATTAAATCACCGCAAACTGATCTACGCGGCAACAGCAGCCGCGGTATTGATTTCCGTAATTGGAATGTCAAAACTTCGCTCTGAGGGGTTTATCGTAGACGACCTGCCAAAAACAGACAAGGTATTTACCGACATGAAATTTTTTGAAAAAAATTTTAAAGGGGTGATGCCGCTTGAGATCCTCGTTGATACGAAACGAAGGAACGGCTTCCGGATAAATCCGTTACAAACGTTTGAGAGAATGGATTCGCTATCGGCCTACATTTCATCGCAGCCAGAAATGGCCAGGCCTTTATCGGTTATAGATGGATTGAAATTTGCCCGCCAGGCATACTACGACGGTGACAGCAGCAATTATGGCCTGCCAAACAGTTTTGACATCAGCTTCCTTACGGGTTACCTGAATACAAGGGGCGATACGGCAGCTTTGGGAAAAAGTAGCTTTACAAAGCTGGTCAGCACTTTCATAGATACCAGTAAACAGTATGGGAGAATTAGTGTGAACATGGCAGACGTGGGAAGCAAACAACTTCCGGCAATATTGGACAGACTGCAAAAAAAATCATTGCAATATTTTGATACTTCTTCCTACAATATCGAATTTACAGGCACCAGCGTTATATTCCTTGAAGGAAGCGCCTTTATCGTAAACGGCTTAAAGGAGAGCATTATGTGGGCTTTCCTGCTGATTGCCTTATGCATGCTTTACCTTTTCAGGTCGTTTCGAATATTGATCTGTTCGCTCATACCCAATGTTATACCCCTTGTCATCACGGCAGGTGTAATGGGGTGGGCGGGTGTAAGGATAAAACCTTCAACCGTGCTTGTTTTCAGCGTGGCGCTCGGCATCGCTATAGATATTACCATCCGTTTTCTGGTAAACTATAAACAGGAACAGCAGGGTTCCGATAAACCGGTTAAAGAGGTCGTCATCAATACGATCCACACAACGGGCATCAGCATTATATACACCTCGCTTGTTTTAATTACCGGCTTTGTGATCTTTGTCTTCAGTGGTTTCGGCGGTACGCAGTCGCTTGGATGGCTGACTTCTTTAACACTTGTCATTGCCACGCTTACCAATCTTACTTTATTGCCGGCTCTTCTTATTTCCATTATGCCTGATAAGAAAGTGAAAGTTCACCGGCTGAAGACTGCAGATGCCGCTGACAACAATGTGCGAAATTAACTCTCCGGGTTCCGGCTAAAGATTCAGAAAAAATGAAAGGACGGGCTAAACCCGCCTTGAGGTATACTATACCATGTGTTCCTCGTCTCCGTGCCGCTACTATATAACACAAGGTAAGCTGTTGGCATCAACGTTTTACCTTGTGTACATGGTGAGTAATATCTTAGAAATCCAGTTCCGGGTATTGGTAATTGCCGTAAACCATATTACGGTGCGCTGCACCTTAATAATCAACGAAATTTGATCCTACAAATATTGCGGTGCGCTGCACCTTTAATATGAAGAAAAACTTTTCTAAAAATACAATGTCTCGCATGTTGTTTATATCTACATTCTTATAATGGTGCAGCGCACCAGAATATTTTTCCCTCTTAGCATTCTATCTGTCTTTCATCCACGAAACGGCCGTTATTTATGTGCAGCTTCTTTTAGGTAACACGTTATCTTACCAGATGTTTGAATCCCGATTCACCAAGGACTCTGTGTGTTCTTCTTTGCGCCTCTTTGTGGTTATAATTGCTGATGGAGAGAACCACAGAAACGCTTAGATGTGTCATTGCAGCCAGTATAGAGAAGAGAGAAGGGAACCACGGAGGGGACACGGAGAAGAAAATCACGGAGAGCCGCGGAGATTAGACCATAGAGAGGGACAGGGAAGGAATCACGGAGAGTTCACTAAGATTTTCATTTGAGGTTACGTTTGGTTTGGTCTTGAGGTTGCCTTTTACACGAACGGCCTGCCACACTCTCCTTGTCATCTTTCATGAGCCCCTTTTGGTTTTTTGTTATGTAGCGACCTTCCAGGCGAAATGAAAGATCACTGAAAATTTTGCAGGCTGTGATTGGTGATCAACCTTACTAAACAACTGCTCGCTGAAATTCCGGAGATTTCAAAGTCCGCCGCAATAAATTGCCTTAGGTGCAAGAGCGTACATCGGCGGCTTTGAAATGACAAGTGAAGGGTTATCTTACCAGATGTTTGAATCCCCGATTCCCAATGACTTTTATATAACTCAAGGTAAGCTGTGGGCATCAACGCTTTACCTTGTGTACATGGTGAGTAATATCTTAGAAATCTAGTTCCGGGTATTGGTAATTGCCGTAAACCATATTACGGTGCGCTGCACCTTAATAATCAACGAAATTTGAACCTACAAATATAGCGGTGCGCTGCACCTTTAATATGAAGAAAAACTTATCTAAAAATACAATGTCTCGCATGTTGTTTAGATCTACATTCTTACAATGGTGCAGCGCACCACAATATTTGTAGAAAATGTATGATTTCAAATCAGGTGCAGCGCACCGTAATATTTTTCCCTCTTAGCATTCTATCTGACTTTCATCCCCGATCCGCCGTTATCTATGTGCTGCTTCTTTTAGGTAACACGTTATCTTACCAGATGTTTGAATCCCCGATTCACCAAGGACTCTGTGTGTTCTTCTTTGCGCCTCTTTGTGGTTATAATTGCTGATGGAGGGAACCACAGAAACGCTTGGATGTGTCATTGCAGCCAGTGTCGAGAAGAGAGAAGGGAACCAGCGGTCTACCACACGCCCTTGTCATCTTTCATGAGCCCCTTTTTGGTTTTGTGTTGCATAGCGATCTTCCGGGCGAAATGAAAGATCACTGAAAATTTTGCAGGCTGTGATTGGTGATCAACCTTACTAAACAACTGCCCGCTGAAATTCCGGAGATTTCAAAGTCCGCCGCAATAAATTGCCTTAGGTGCAAGAGCGTACATCGGCGGCTTTGAAACGACAAAGTAAAGGGATACCGCATTCTTTTGATTAGTGATACAACATCTAAAGTAACTATAGCGGATTTTGTGTCACTGCGGTGTTAGCATTTAATTCATCCTGCGGAAATAACCACTCCCATAATTTGTCGCCGGCGGGTATTGTAACCACCTGAATCAGGGCTGGAAGGTGATTAGGTATGCCAGATCTTGTCATTGGCAAGTTTAATCGTTTCAGATCGGTAAACCGGAACCCTTCTCCCCAAAGTTCTATTCTCCGGTTAAATAATATTTCATCTATCAGGGCCTGGCCTGTACGTGCCGACTTAACATAAGCCGGGTTGCGATTTTTTACTAAAGTAAATAACGCATCCTGTGCAGGGCCGTTCTGATTCTGCCTGGCCCTTGCCTCAGCTTCTATAAGGTACATTTCCGCAGCCCGTATGTAAGGCACGTCACCTGTACTTAGCGCATCGCTTTTTGCCAGAAACTTTTTATTTTGATAAGGCACTCTTGCGCCTCCGGGAGGTATGGGTACGTTGGCGCCTGTTCTATCCCACATTTGCTTGCGTATATCCGTTGCCGGTATCTGCTCCCATAACGTGGCATTAATGGCCCTTGGCTGTGTGCGCAGGACTGTAGAGTTAAAATTCGCGGATATATAAGCAAAATAAGAAAAAAAGAAAGTGTTATGATCATCTATCTGGCGGGAGCCCCATATCCACTCCTGGTTAGTCAGATTATTAAAGCCGGACAGGTATTCTTCATTAGTCATTAAAGGATGCCCTGCCCTCGCGGCTACAGCTCTTGTGGCAGCAGTAGGCCAGTCCTGCTGGGTTAATGCCACACGGGCCTTTATTGCATTAACCACATTTACATTCAAATTAGATTTGGCCGCGGTACCGGCGCGGTTATAACCCGTTAAAAGTGGTAAAGCCTCATCCAGGTCTTTGTTGATCTGGGTATAAATTTCTTCAACGGTAGCCCTGGGCTGGCCCTCCAATGTGTATGTCAACAATAAAGGAACACCAGGCTGGTTATTAGGTTTTGTAGTAGCATCATACCTTTTTCCCCAAAGCTGTACCAACTGAAAATGTGCCCACGCTCTGTAAGCCAAAGCCTGGCCTTTGATGATTTTTTTATCGGCATCGGTACCTTCCGCTTTATCCACACCATTGATTAACACGTTGGCGTTGGCAATAATCCGATAATAAAAACGGTATACAAATTTGAGATCTCCGGCGTTAACGTTCCGATGGCTTACCCATTGCATCCATCCTATAAGGCCGGTGCTGCCATTTGCAAGAGGATAAACTATATCCTCCCCCATAAGATCCCTGAATATGTTTATCGAGCCTTCGCCGGCCTGACCCTGCGCATCATATTGAACAAACATGATCCGGTGAATACCATTCAGGGCAGCATATGCATTTTTGGTGGAAACCAGTACGTCTTCAGCCGGAACCGCAGTTGTTGAATACGTGTCTAAAAACTCTTTTTTACACGATGAAAAGATTACAGCAACAAGTGCGAACCACCATAATTTATATTTAAAAATGTGCATAGATTTCTTTTAAAAATTTAAAGATACTCCCGCCGTAAGCACCCGTGCAGGCGGATAAGCATTAGATGTAACGCCGGTAAATGCCTGCTGATTATTTATTCCTCTCCTTTTAGAGAAGAAAACCGGATTTTCAACAGTTACGAAAACCTGGCCGTTATTGATCGCTAACCGCGATGCCAGTGATTTGGGTAAACTATATGCAAGGTTTATTGTACGGATATTCAGGTAAGATGCATCAATTAGCCAACGAGACGAGGTAGCGCCAAAATCAGTGTTTCGTCCTGCGTCGAGACGGGGTATGTTTGTGATGTCACCTGGCTTACGCCAACTGTTTAATATGTCTTTATGTAACGCTCCTCCATAGCCTCCTGAAATCATTAAATCCTGGTAAGTGGCATCGTAGGTTTTACCACCTAACTGGAAGGTAAACAAAGCGCTCAAGGTAAATTCCCTGTAAGTGAAAGACTGACTAAAGCTTCCGTATAAATCAGGGATGGCGGTGCCCTGATATTCAAACTTTCCGTTACTTGCCAATGTGGTTACCGTGTCTGTCAGGCCATCTTTATTGGTTATCAGTCTTCTGTTTGATGGTGTAGCAGTATTGGCGGCAGCATACAATGCAGTTCCATCGGCAGGATCTACGCCATAATAAGTACGCAGCCAAAAATCATACTGTGAGTGTCCTACGGCGAGCTTTTTTGTGCCAGTTATGATTTCTTCTGCCAAAGCGGGCATTTTAGTGATTTCACTCTTTACAGTAGATAAATTGACATTTGTATTCCAGATAAAATCCTTGCTTCGAATGATATCACCATTTAACTGAAGCTCAAATCCTTTGTTATACATAGTAGCCGTATTCCGGTTTACTGTTAAAGTCCCGCTGGATACCGGTTGAGGTACTTCAAACAATAGATCTGTGGTTTCTCTCCTGTAATATTCAATAGAGCCGCTTAACCTTCTTTTAAACAAACTAAAGTCAATGCCTATGTCGAATTGTTTGTTTCCTTCCCAGGTTAACTCCCTGTTTAAAATAGCGGTCTGGCTTTGCACAATGCCCGGTTCATTTGCATTATTGTTAAAAACGTAAAGACCCTGGTAAGCATAAAAACCGATGCCTTCGGCATTACCTACCACACCATAAGAACTTCTTAATTTTATAAGGTCGGCCCACTCTATAGCGTTCATAAATGCCTCTTTATCTATATTCCAACCCCCACCGACAGACCAGAAAGTTCCCCACCTGGATTCCGAGGCAAAGCGGGAATTTCCATCTCTGCGCGCACTCCCGGAAAGATAATACTTACCCTTATAATCATAGTTCAACCTGGAGAAATAACTTTCGATCCTGTTTCTGTCTATAAAAGAAGTTGCAAGGTTGATGGTGGTAAAATTGCCCAGTTCAGTATTACCTGTCAACGACTGGCCTTGTTTAAATGCCTCCAACTCAGTTTCTCTCCTGTTGAAACTTTCATGGCCTGCCAAAGCATCAATCCGGTGGTTGCCAAATGTTTTTCCGTAATTGAGCAACTGGTTAATGGTTAAACCGGTAATAGATGTAGCTATACGCCTGCTTCGGCCTGCCGGGGCACCATCGCCCACCAGCGTATTTTGATAGGAACTGTTTGCCTGATTCTGAAAGTCTACCGCAACGTTGCTGGTAAACCTGAGATCGCTTGAAAAAATAAGGTCAACATAGTTCCTGGCGCTTATGACGTTCCTTCTGTAAAAATTATCATTTAAGGAAGTTTCTGCCAGCGTATGTCTTCCGGCAAACCCTCCGCTTGTTCTGTTAGGGATGCCGTTTTGAGTTCCTAAGGGGCTGGTTCCGAAGTTTCCCAGATCCCATATCCGATTACCTTTTGCATCAAGTAGATATTCACCGGTGGTCATATTATGTGCGTAAACCGGATAAATAGGCCCGATGTTCCGGGAAAAAAAAAACGGATTTACAAAAGTGGTACTACTTGCATCCGCGGCAAGGTTCGAGTTAGAATAATTGCCCGAAATATTTAACCCCGTTTTAATCCAGGTCTTCGGCTGAACATTCACATTTAAACGCGCGGAAAAACGTTCAAAGTCGGTCTTCAGTGTATATCCATCTTCTTTAAGGTACCCCACTGATAGAAAATAATCTGATTTCTCCGCACCCCCATTAAAATTGATGGAATAATCCTTTCTGCTGCCATTTCTCATCAGATCTTTGGTCCAATCAAGATCATCTCCATAAAGTAACTGAGCATTGGGATTAAGCCTGCCGTCAGTACCAACGATGGCGTTGCCTGGTACATTAAAAGGATTGTAGGCCAATAAGTTCCTGATGCCACTCCTCGATGTTAATCCTGAAGCAACCCTGTTGGCTGAATCCATGCCAATACCAGTACCGGATATAGGATAAAGAAGCGAATTTCGATAAGCTTCCCACATGACGGGATAATATTGAAAGGCATCCAGTCTTTCATACTCCGGCAAACC
>JBGSYC010000069.1:0-3222 GCA_041751095.1 Flavihumibacter sp. | reverse complement strand
TTTCCCTGCGGCGTGTACTCCAGCAATTGAATGCCGCTCCCTCCGAAAGCGGCCCCATGTCCCTGCCAGTTGGTAACCACGAAATTGCCGTTAGGAAGAACCTGGAAGCCCGCGTAAAAATTTGGATGTACGTCGGCAGGTCCACTGATGGAATCCAGCAGTCTTCCGTCTGCCTCAAAAACCTGGAGGTTTCTCGCATAGCCTGTACTTACAACCGTATGTCCGTTTGCCAACCGTATCGCCTGCCAGGCGTGCGGTTTGGCCATACCTGCCACCTTAGCCTGCCATATGATTTCGCCACGGGCGTTCCCTTCTAACACTACGTCTTCGGCCGCAATCAGGAAAGTTCCGGAAACCGTTTCGCGGACAAGGCGCACATAAGGAAAACCCGGAAAGGCAATTACTCGCTGAATGCCTCCGTTGCCGTCCACTTCAACCAAAACAATCCCCTCCTTTCCCTGCCAGTTCAGCCCCGTCAACAAGGTGTTGCCATTGCGAAGCCTCCTGGCGGCGATAGTGCCGGGAAATGAGGTAAGTTCATGAACCTTCCTGCCTGTCGCAATCTCACGTTCTTCGTAACCGGTGCCGGTGCCGATAAGAACACGCCCGTTTCCCACCAGTTGGATATCACGGCCCGTTGGCACCGGTACATACCAGTTGGAAGCAGAGTCAGCTAAATTTACATAACTCAGCTGAGAAAGGCCTTCGTCACGTAAAAGGAGCTGCCTTTTGTTGTAGCCGGTGGTCTGCCTGCCAAACTGCTGTTGAGTTGAACAACTGGTAACACCTATAGAAATAACTATTAAGGAAACAAATATTGCACTGAATTGCTTCACGTTTATGATTTATGATGATGCAGGAAGATAAAGAAGTTCAGTAAAGATAAAGCACAGGAGGCAAAGCTGTTGTGCGCATTATTACCCCGATAATTGCCGGGCGATTTTGCCGTAAGTTCACCAACTACGGGAACTTACCGTTTTATGTAAACACGCTCTTCATTAAATCTTAAACCTGCAAAAAGGAACCGTCGAAGGCATTTGCCACTATTAAAAACCACTTCATCATTCGGTAGTGTCTCAGTTTGAAAATAGATGCCTGGCTGAATGAGCAAAAGTATTGTATATTGATTTTTCGCTTCAATCTTCATAGAATGTGAGTAATCAGATATTGATAAGAATTGAAAGTTAATAAATTTGTATTCTGGAATAATGGACATGAAACAATTAGAAGTATTGGTCGGTGATAGTTTAGAGATATTACCAAAATTGACAAGTGAATCTATTCAATGCTGTGTTACTTCACCTCCTTATTGGGGATTAAGAGACTATGAGCACTCTGCGCAGATTGGTTCTGAGCCTTCTCCCGTTGATTATGTACAGAACCTCGTTAAAGTCTTTAGAGAAGTAAAGCGCGTAATGCGAGTGGATGGAACTCTTTGGCTGAACATCGGAGATGGGTATGCCAGAAATGGAGGCATGGGAAAACATGGGCCGAATGCGATGGTCGGAAATACAAAAAAACAAATCCAAAAACGAAACTGTAAAGTACCTGATTGTTGGGGGCTCAAAGATCGAGACCTTTTAGGAATGCCTTGGCGGGTTGCGTTTGCGCTTCAGGAAGATGGATGGATTCTTCGATCTAAGATAACCTGGGTAAAGAAAAATCCTATGCCCGAAAGCGTAAAGAACCGCCCAACGAGTGCAACAGAAGAGATTTTTATGTTTGCAAAATCGACAGCTTATTATTATAATTCTGAAAGTATAAGAGAAGATAGCGGAGCTAATCTTAGAAACTACTGGATGTTAAATCAAGATGCAGGAAAACATGGACATCCGGCTGCTTTTCCCCGCGAACTTGCACGGAGATGCATTCTACTGGGATCAAATGAAGGACACATTATACTTGATCCTTTCGGTGGGTCTGGAACAACAGGAGTGGTTGCAAATGAGCTTCACCGCAAGGCAATCATCATTGAGTTGAATCCAAGTTATGCTGAAATGGCATTATCAAGAGGTTTATCTATTCAACCGCAGTTCCAATCATTCGTTTCAGAAGATTAACCTTTACAAAATGGCTCGAAAAGATGGCTCGAAAAAACTCATCTTAGAATTTTTTCTGCAAAACATCGGGAAAGTTCTCGAATCCAGACAAATACAGGCAGCAAGCGGAGGTGCTTCGGAATGGGCGAGACGTGTACGTGAGTTGCGTAACGAAAACGGTTATCAAATTTTAACACACAAAGACAGGGTGGGTTTAAAGCCAAATCAGTATTTAATGGAAACGGCAAAGCGTATTCCTGGATTTGCACGCAACATTTCAAAGGAAACCCGTGCTTGGGTGCTAGAGAGAAATGGGTATACTTGTCAAATGTGTGGCCTCGCTGCTGGTGATCCAGACCCATTTAACCAAAGCCGAACAGTTAGGCTAACAATGGGTCATATCTTAGATAAATCGAAAGGCGGCAATGACTCGCCACAAAATTTAAGAGCTATTTGCACAAATTGCAATGAAGGGCTTCAGAATACTGCATTGCCCAAGCCAGACCGGATTCACCTTCTTGCTCAAATTCGTCGCGCAACCATAAACGATCAACAAGCCGTACTTGAATGGCTGATAAGAAAGTTTAATAGACGATTAAAAGAATAATATCAGTGTTCAAATTGAGACACTACCCATCATTCGAAAGATTTTAAGAATTCAGTTTATCTTAGCATTTTTATCAAACCGGCGTACATGAGAACACTTTTTATTCTATTCAGCTTCATTAGTTTATCCGTAATGGCACAGAAAGGAATTACCAGGGAGAGCTATCCCCAGACAAAAATGGGTAACCAGGAGGATGTATTTTTTGGTACCACCGTTAAAGATCCATACCGTTGGCTTGAAGACGATAAAAGTGAAGCCACAGCGGCATGGGTGAAAGAAGAGAATAAAGTAACGCAGCAATATCTTTCACGCATTCCATTCAGAAACGCGATTAAAGAAAGGCTTACCAGGGCGTGGAATTACGAGAAGTTTTCAGCACCGTTTAAAGAAGGCGGCTATACTTATTTTTATAAGAATGATGGCTTGCAGAACCAAGCCGTATTGTACAGGCAAAAAGGAGATGGCCCTCCGGAAGTTTTTTTAGATCCCAACAAATTTTCCCCTGATGGCACCACATCTTTATCCGGCATTGATTTTACCAAAGATGGGTCGCTTGCAGCTTACCTGATTTCAGAA
>JBGSYC010000068.1:0-101561 GCA_041751095.1 Flavihumibacter sp. | reverse complement strand
TATAAGTAATCTTGTAAAATCCACACCTGCTTTATTAGTCTATAAAGGGGAAATGCTAAGGCAGGTGATGAAGAAGGAAAGAATAGCTGAAGATGAAATTTACGCAATTTTAAGACAGAACGGAATAGGATGCATTGAAGAAGCGGATGCCATTGTTTTAGAAACGGATGGAAGCTTAACGGTTATCAGGCATGTACAAACTTTAAACAATGGAGTGTTCAACCACATAAAGAAACCCGGCATATTTTAAATATCCTAACATTTCTGCAACGTTATTTTTAGCGTTATTTCCATTAGTAGCTGACAACTCAAAATAACGCCAATAACTGAGTTGGCGTATATTGTAATAACCATATTTTTTAGTTTCTGGGCAGTACGGATTGCTTCTTTGCCCAACTTTGTCATGTAGTGTTTATAGGTCGCTGTTACTTTCTTGATCAAGCCGATTACCCGAGTCTTCAATTTACCAATAAATAATTAAAGAAATATTTCACTGAATGAACCGGAGAATCAATAATAAGTTGCGTAAGGTAAATATGGAAGAAGTAAGCAAAGAACAGAAAGGGCAGAACGCCTTCCTGCCATGAACTGAATACTCAATTTTCTACTACTTATTTTGAGAACCGGGCAAATATCTTTTTACCCATGTTGCAATAACTTCACCAGCATAGCAGGCATCTTTTTTACTCGTTAATAAATGGTCGGCATTGTCAAGAGAAATAAAGCTTTTTGGATGTTTTGCTTCCCTATAAAGCATCTCAGCATGTCTGATATCAACAGTAGTATCATGGGGTGCATGCATTATTAATATTGGCTTTTTTAATTCTCTTAAAACTTCCAATAGATCATGTTTACCGATATCATTTAAAAATTGTTTTTCAATTGTAACTGGTATTCCTCCAAGACTTACAGTTGCTTTCCCTTCTTTTTTTATTACGTCAATTTCATCTCCTAAAAGATGCCGTACATGGCCTACTTCTGCCGGAGCAGCCACCGTTGCCACTGCTTTTACAGAAGGTATTTTTGCAGCAGCATAAATGGCAGCAGGACCGCCAAATGAATGCCCGATAATCAGGGAAGGTGAAATATAGTTATTTTTAAGGTAGCCGGCAGCAGCCACCAGGTCATCAACATTGGTAGAAAAATTGGTATCTCCAAAATTACCTTTACTGTTACCCAAACCGGTAAAATCGAAACTAAGCACGCCAAAGCCAGAGGCCGTTATTGCTTTTGAAATATTTCGAACGCTATTAAAGTTTTTATTGCAGGTAAAACAATGAGCTATTATAGCAAAATGGAGAGGCATCTCATCATCAGGCAAAGTTAGTCTTGCTGAAAGTGATTCACTTTGGTCACTTAAAAATTTCGCCCTGAGTACTTTCATCAATCCTGGTTTAGATGTTATAATAATAAAATGAAACCAGGTTTTTTTTATAACTTATAAGTATTGGCAACATAAAAAGTAAACTTTAATGCCGGTTATGTAAGGATAATAGAAAAGTAATCATTGGCGATAGTTCGTACTTTAAACAAGGGTCTATTTACCGTTTATCTGATTCATTGCATAATCTGTGCTTGGTAAGTTCTTCCTTCTTTCGTTAACACTTATGCTACCGTTACTAATAATTTCTCTCCCGGCCGATAATAGTATCAAGAGAAGTCTTTAATTTATCAATAGCCCCTTCTACTGCCTGCTCATGGCTATTTGCTAAGTTTGTAACCGCTATTGGCTGTTTACCTTCCATGCGGGCTTCAAGTAAACAGCGTATATCGTTTTGTCCTTCCTTATTGCCATTTTCATCTGATAGATGAACTTCTACCCGTGATATTTTTTCCCTGAACCTGTTTAGTTTATCCGATATCAGAGAAGTTAGCGGTGCGGTAAGTTCTTCGCTCCCTTGTATGTTATTATCAGTATTAAATTGAATGGTCATAGATAGTTATTTTTAAATTGATTTATTAGGATTTGCTAATAGTTCGGAACTCTCAATATGCGTTCCATTTAAAATTGTTTTACAGTATAATTGAGAAAAGCTTATTCCAATGGGCTTTCATTGTTGTTTCGTTTAATATCTGAATATTGCTGCAAGACCTGATCGTGTTGGCATGTAATCCTGTGGAATGACCATAACCTGTCCGCCCATTTTTACAACCAGTTCTCCTATATCATCAAGCAGGTCGTCTACTTCAGGGTTTTGCAGGTTGTCTGTCTGTACCTCCCCTGTATTGCTGTCTGTTATTTTGCCTGCAATCACTTTCCCCGCCTCTAAAAGTACCGTATCAACTCTTCCGGTAGCAACTGCTTTTGCCACCTCCTCCATATCATCACTTCCCAGTCCATTAGCCTTTGCCTGCCCAAATTTTTCACTTAAGGTTTCAAGTTTTTGCAGATATTCAGGTTCCATACCTTCCCATGCCATGTTGATGAGTCTATCAATCGGAACCGCTTTAGGATTAACCGTGATACCTTTTGAAAGCAGCAAGGGGTTTTTGCTTACCTGTTGAAAAAGGTTATGGTGTTCGGGCAAAGCTGCAAGTATTAACGGCAGACCTGATGGTTTTGAATAGTTGTCATGAATATCAGTAGCAACCGCCCTGAAATATCGTACTGCATCAATATCTACTTCATCTTTTTTGCTGCCATGCCCGTGGTGCATGTCTGAGCTTTCTCCCCCTACTCCGCCATGAGAAGTAACAGTAAGATGTTTATCTGTTAATTCATCACCAAGTGCTTCTTTAATTGTTTTAGGACTGCCGTCAGGCAGATTTACTTCAGTAAGTGAATGCCTGTTGCCTTCAAAGAGTTGCATATCATGCAGGCTTAAACCCAGCACCTGGAAGCGGTCTGCCGACTGCAGATATTTACGCAAGGGCTTTGTGTGCAGGCTGTCGGCTACTACTGCTAAATCTGGAACCGGTAACTGTAAACCGATAACTTTAAAATAGCCAGGCGCACTAAGTACCGCAAGACCATCAAGTGTATGGTTCCAAAGCCCCGCATCGTTGCTTAATGCTTCAAAAGGTTCGAGATGTGACTTGACATCGGGGTTTGCGTAATGTTTCAACAAAGACTCTTCCAGTTGCTTCACCAGGTTTTTATAATGGATGGGATCCTGAAGATTTTCAGGATGGCTACGGTGAGTAGACATATATAGTGAAAGACACGGTGACCCGCTGGCCGTTCGTACCTCCTGCATCAATCCGTTGTTAAGTAATTCCATATTCTATTTTAATAAGTTTAATACTGTCTGTTAAAGATATCAATAAAATCGCCACTTTAAGTGGGTGTAACAACTTTCCAACTTTCGATTAGCTCGTTCTCAATTGATGTATTTAATTGTGCGATTTCGAATACAATGATATTTTGCCTTTTATTTTTTAAGAGATAAACCAGCCATAACCGTTGGTAAGGCTTCTTTCATATTCCACACTAAGATAATTTCTTACTGGTACATCATATTCAGGGAAATTTTTTTACCTGGTCAACAGTAGCGTTTACCACAACTTCTGATGTATCCCATTTTATTTCTTTTATCCGGTTTGTAAATATAATTACCCTTTTTTCCCTGGAAACCATTTGCCGGTATCAATTACCATGTACTTAAGTTTAAGGGGGGTGCCGTCAATTATAAAATCTTCTACCTCGCCAATCTCACCATCAGTAGCTTTAATGCTATAACCGGTTACTTTGTCAGTACTCTGGAGATGCGGGTCATTAAAACAACCGTCATAACCCATTATCTTTTTATCTTTATTGAACTGTATTTGTTTGCATGGTGAAGTAACACAGAAGCAACACTGCATAAACACATTAACGTTGTGTGCTATTTAAAATCTGTATGTTGAGACTGATAACTGCTATTCTTCTATTGCCCATTATGACAAACTCCTTCGGGCAGGACAGTTCCAAGTTAATGAGTTATCATTTAGGTTTTAATCTCAATTATGTAGGTCCAAAAAGTCCTGACTTTACACTTCCTGTAGGAATTGGTATTGGAGTGACGGCTACTTTAAATAAATCTGAAAGAATAAAAGAAGCAAATATAAATTTTGGGGATTTGACTTTATTTGTTGGGCCTCAAGCGAGTGGTAAAAGTATTTTGATTCAACTGCTAAAACTTATAATTGATAAGACTCAGATTCGGGGAACCTTTGAAGGATATGGATATATCTGGGATAAGGATGTTGATAAGATATTAGACTTATACTTTGGCGAAGGAATGTCGAAAATCTGGAAAGAAACAGCCAGTATAGAATTGGATGGTAAAGTCTTTACAAAACATTCATTGTTATTTAAGAGAAGAAAAAATGACTATTCAAAAAGTCTAAATGAAGAATTATTTTATATACCTGCTCAGAGAATTTTGAGCGTATCTGATGGCCGACCTAAACAGTTCACAGAGTTTGATGTTTCTGTACCATATGTTTTGAGGCGATATAGTGAAACCTTGAGGCGATTGATTCAAAATGGAATGGGAGAACTTGAATCAGTTTTTCCAAGAAGCGGTCGTCTAAAAGATGCGGTAAGAAAGTCTTTCAATGAAAGTATATTTCATGACGGTAAAGTAATTATGGAAGAAAAGTTGGGTCACAGAAAGTTAAGGATGCAAATAGAAGGTATGAGTGTTCCCTTTATTACATGGAGTGCAGGGCAAAAAGAGTTTATGCCTTTATTATTGGGCTTTTATTGGCTGTGTCCATCTGCCGGAGCCACTAAAAAAGATAATGTAAAATATGTAGTGATAGAAGAACCGGAAATGGGTTTGCATCCCGAAGCCATAAAGTCCATAATACTTCAGGTATAGATTTGATGAGGAGAGGCTATATCTATAAAATGAATCCCCGGCCTGTTCCTGCCTCTTCACCAGTTATAACTACTACTCTCGGGCATCTTCACTTTCTGCGGCAGTAGTCTTGCGGGAGCGGATCTTTTTAAAACTGAAAAATTGAAAAAAAAAGACAACTGAAAGGCAACTAAACGACAGCAAAAAAGCCTGCAACTTATTGATCATTAATTTATTGCAGGCATTTTTAAGTAGTCCCGGCAGGAACCGGACCTTCCAATGACCTAAAATATGAAGTTTCAAGACATATGGGACACTTTATTTATCTTGGTATTTGTATAATTTATGAGCAGAATAAATATTATCGCCAGGTGGGGTTTGCAAAGGATAAAAGCATCCGCGTTTCTGCGTAACGGCATTCACCTAAAAGTGATTGACTACATCAATGCAGTTGTACCTACACTTTTAGTGGTGGCCTTGGCACTGGTAGTGTATGAATTTGGCTTTAAGCCATTTTGGAGCAATCACGATAGTATAAATTTCTGGCTTCGAATAATCGTAGCAATCGTTTCTGTACTTACAGGTTTAAGATTAATTCTTGAATTATTTCGTACCAAGAAAAAGAGAGCCAGGATTTTCAATGTGATCGGGCTCTTATTTGCAGTATTTCTAACGTTCTATATTCTCCCGCAAAAAGCTTCCCTTGTTCATACAGGTACTAACCGCTTCCTGATATTTAAATTGGTGCTATATGCAGGTATACTACTAGGCGTAATAACGGAGATTTCCCACTTTCTTCAATTTTTATACTCCAAAACGATAAACCCGGGAGTGTTATTCGTAGGAAGCTTTGTCATGCTGATTGTTCTGGGCGCTTTTCTGCTTAAAGTGCCTAATTCAGTTAACGGCACAATTTCTACTTTAGACACGCTCTTCACCTCAGTAAGTGCGGTTTGTGTCACCGGTTTAATTGTGGTTGACACGGCTACTCAATTCACATCATTTGGTCAGTTGATAATTTTGCTTCTTATACAGGCAGGAGGTTTGGGTTTTATGACGTTGACCGGATTGCTTTCCTACGCTGCGTCAGGTCAATCGTCCTTGAAAACCCAATTAGCTTTTACAGATATGATGAGCACCAGGAGAATTAATAACGTAATGCACTTTGTTTACCAGGTAGTGTTTGTAACCTTGCTTATAGAGAGTATTGGTGCGGCTTTCATCTATCTTTCTTTGGATGAACAATTATTTTCAAGAAGACGGGATAAGCTGTTCTTCTCTGTTTTTCATTCGGTATCGGCTTTTTGTAATGCCGGCTTTTCTACTTTTACCTACGGATTATACCAGCCGGAAGTAAGATACAATTACAATCTTCAATCCATATTAGCTCTGCTCGTTATCCTTGGGGGAATGGGTTTTCCTATTGTCTTCAACTTGTACAGGTATATCATAATCAACATGGGCAATCTCACCAGGCTTATTATCGGCAACCCAAAACGTGAGCATTTTCCCAATGTTATTTTGCTTAACAGCCGTCTTGCCCTTGTTGTAAATATTTCTTTACTGGTTTTTGGATTTATAACCTATATTATTTTTGAGCAACAGAATACCTTAAAGCAACACCCTACAACCTTCGGAAAATTGTTTACCTGCTTTTTTGGCAGTGTAACACCCCGTACTGCTGGCTTCAATACAGTAGATTTAAGCCAGATAAGATTGCCAACAGTGATGATTTACTTATTGCTAATGTGGATAGGAGCCTCGCCTGGTTCTACGGGAGGCGGTATAAAAACAACTACTGCAGGAGTTGCTTTCCTGAATATGGTTGCTATTCTCAGAGGGCAGGATCGGACGGAATATTTTCATTCCGAAATTTCGCATCAGTCCGTCAGGAGGGCTTTTGCCATAATTGTTTCCTCTTTACTAATAATAGGATTAGCTATTTTATTGATAAGCTTCAGCGATGGCAACAAAGGTCTGATAAATATATCTTTCGAAGTTTTCTCTGCTTTCAGTACAGTGGGACTTTCGTTAGGTATAACGGCCGGGTTAGGTACAGTAAGTAAAATTGTTTTGATGATCACCATGTTTGTAGGCAGGGTTGGCACCATAACTTTACTGGTAACCTTTATAAGGCAAAGCAAGCCGCTGTATTATCGTTATCCCAAAGAAGACATTGCATTCTAAAACCAAATTATGAAATTTATTGTATTCGGGTTAGGGAATTTCGGTGCATCTCTTTCACAGCAACTGGTTGCGTTAGGCCACGAAGTTATCGCGGTCGATCAGCGGCTTGAAGTTGTTGATAAGCATAAGCATACAACCACCCAGGCCATAGCCCTGGACTCAACTAACAAAGAAGCTGTTGAGCGACTTCCCTTAAAAGATGTTGATGCCGCTATAATAGGTATAGGAGAAAACGAAGGAGCCAATGTTCTGACTGCTGCTTTGCTTAAACAAGTGGGCGTTAAAAGAATAATTTGCCGGGTTATATCGCCTCTGCAAAAAATAGTTTTAGAAGCTATGGATATACAGGAATTTGTTTACCCGGAGGCCACAGCCGCCGAAAGGTTGGCCCTCAAGCTTGATCTGCCAGGTGTCGTTGACTCTTTTCAAATAAATCCCAGTTATCGCCTTTTAGAAGTTGCTGTCCCTCAACGATATATTAACCGAACGATAAACGAGCTCGATCTTCCTAAGAATTACCGTCTTGTGCTGGTTACTATTTTAAAAAGGACGCAAAACAAAACCCTTTTCGGCCACGATAAAAGTGAATTGGAAGTAGTTGGTATCGTTCCACCCGACACCAAACTCCAGGGAGGAGATGTATTGCTTTTGTTTGGCGCTACTTCCGATCTGGAAAAGTTTATAGAAGGATAGCAAACCTGAACCTTTGAGAATCGTGCAAAAAAAAAGAGACTACTAATTTCTTAGTAGTCTCTTAGGTGTCTTGTACAACAAATACTTTGTGCTATCCTTTCTATTTTGCGACTATAATTTTACTTGTAATTATATTATCTCCGGTAGCAAAGCGAATAAGATACATACCATTCGGCAAATTATTCCTGTTAAAAGAAATTGTTTTAAGAACTTTTGCCTCTAAAGTGCCTGTAAATATTGTTTGTAGTAATTTATTTTGGAGATCGTAAATACTTACCTGCGCTTTTGCTGACTGCCCAGATTGCATTTGGATAATTGCTGTTGACTTTATAGGGTTTGGATAAACCTTAAGCCAGGACGTAACTCTTAAATCTTTTTCATTAACTAACGGAGCCTTAAACATTACCCCGCTTGAAGTTATCACTGGCGCTATTAATAAACTCTGAAGTGGTTTATAAGGAGACAAACGACTACCTGGTATCGGAGCTTCAATTGTATTATCAGGTAATTGCCATGCAACAGCAAGATTATCTCCACCTGCACCTTCTTTATGCAATGCCTCTATATAATATTTCTTCCCGGCTTCCAAATAAACAGCAGCAGACTTTTGAGTACCAAACCTGTTCCACTCTCTTGATCCCGTCCAACTAACATTATATGCAATTTTAGTTTTATTCCCAGTGCTTGCATCTGTGCTTAACCAAAGTTCTGTGGCATCATCTCCGGCTATCCAAAAAATATAATTACCTGTTTGTGGAGGACATATATAACCGCTAATTCTTGTCGCGTATTGATCACCTGAGTTTTCAGAACCTTCAAATTTTGTCACATCACCTGAACTGTTAGGCGTTCTGCTCCAAACGTTATCAGTAATATTATTGCCTCCCACATTGTTCCAAACCTCCTTAAGAATAGTCCCGGTTGCTGAACAGGTTGTGGTTAATGGCGCCGGTAAAACTGTAAATGTTCTTAAAACAACAGGCGCAGCATTATAAGTAGCATCACCTGTTTGTGAAGCTTCAACACTTACTACACCAGTATGTGACATTGTAATAGTATTGTTATTTATTGTGGCCGGGCCTGATAACACTTTATAAGTTACCGGAAGACCTGATGACGCAGTTGCATTTAGTATAAAAGGAACTGAACCAAATGTGACATCACCGATTGTATTAAAACTTATGGTTTGATTTGTCAGGGCAACAACAGCAGTTGGTGTATAAGGAGACAAACGACTGCCTGGAATTGGCGCCTCTGTAACACCGTTAGGAAGTTGCCATGATACTGAAACATGATCACCTCCGCCGCCTTCTTTATGGAGCGCTTCAATGTAGTATTTTTTGGCCATTTCAAGGTAAATCTCGATAGACTTTTGCCCGGGATTTTGGTTCCAGCTACGCAAACCTGTCCAGCTAACACTATATGCTATCTTGCTTTTATTAGCGGGGTTTTCATCAGTGCTTAGCCATAACTCGGTAGCATCATCACCTGCAATCCAAAAAATGTATTTACCAGATTGTGGAGGACATATATAACCACTTATTCTTGAAGCGTATTGATCTCCTGAATTTTCAGCGCCTTCTAATGAAGTTACTTCGTTAGAGCTGTTTGGAGTTTTACTCCAAATATTGTCATTAATATTATTACCTCCTACATTACTCCAAACTTCCCGTAAAATTGTACCTGTAGCTGAGCAAGGTGAAACTGACTGACCTGAAAATACGGTAAAGCTTCTTAATACTACGGGAGCTGCGTTGAAAGACGCGTTGCCGGCCTGAGATGCTTCAACATTTACTACACCTGCACCTGTAATTGCTATTGTGTTACCACTTAATGTTGCAGGTCCTGAAACAACCTGAAAACTGACCGGAAGACCCGATGACGATGTGGCTGAAAGAGCAAAAGGAGCAATCCCAAAAGTAACATCAGCAGGAGCAGAAAAAATGAGGACCTGGTTAGCAGTGGATGTTTGTAGAGTTTTGTAGGGTGAAAGACGACTACCGGCAATTGGCCCTTCTATCGTACCATCGGGTAGCTGCCAGGCGACGGATAAGTTATCCCCGCCGTTTCCTTCTTTATGCAAAGCTTCGATATAAACCTTTCTTCCGGCCTCAAGGTATATCAGTGTTGACCTTTGTGAACTGTATTTATTCCACTCTCTTGAGCCTGTCCAACTTAAGTTAAACGCAATTTTGGTTTTGTTACCAGTAGTTGAGTCTGTGCTTAACCAAAGTTCTGTAGCATCATCTCCTGCAATCCAAAAAGTATAATTACCTGTTTGTGGAGGGCAGATGTATCCTGTTACTCTTGAAGCATATTGCTCTCCGGAGTTTTCTGGTCCTTCAAAAGAAGTGAGTTCTTTACTATTACCCGGGGCGTTTGTCCAGGTATTATCAGAAATAGCATTCCCACCAACGTTCACCCACTGTTCATATAAAATAGAACCTGTAGCAGAGCATTGTACAGGAGGTGCAACAACTGTGTTACCTGTCTTATTTATTAAAACAGCAGATGAGAACGGGTTAAGCGATATACTTCCATTAAAACTATTATTCTTAACATCGATGAAGTTGCTGTTTAATAAAAAACTATTAGAAACAAGATTAGCATTGTAGATAAAGCGAACAGAGTCGGTAATATCAGAAGGAGTTACACTGGCTTCTAATAGCTGAACATTGTCCAGATAAACCGGCTTGGTTTGTTCCTGTACATCAATTCCTATGCTTGCATTGGCTTCTGTTTCGGTTGGAATAAACAGGAATTCTGTTTCTGAACGAGACGCCTGAATCTTAGTAAGTCTTCTATCAGTAAGGTCGGTATAAGGAGACAAGCTTTTTCTAAGATAAACTTCTAACATCTTATTATCATCAGAGCCAAGCGTACTTATTCTGAAAATGTATCGCTTATTTGCGGTAACTGCTCCTATATTAATAATGATAGTTCCTTTGTTATTGTTACCTGCAATGTTTGAAAAGCTTACCTGCAAACTACCGCCGTCCAGTGCTTCATTCTTCCATTGCGTTACACAATTATTTGCAGAAGCGTAAGAATATAAACCTCCGATATTGCTATTGAATGAACCATTAGCAAACTTATTACCCCCAATTATGTCGTTGATTTTGTAACCTGCAATTTCCTTCGCGGTCTTTTTTGATTCGCCATCTTTGCCGTAGGCAGCTTGCCAGCCCTGTAAGTCTAATTGACTGAATTGGTATGCTCCATTTACATTTTTTAAAGTATTAATTACGGCATTATCATCTATAGGCCTGCAATAATAATTTCTATTAAAATCACCAAAGTTACCTAAGTCGTTATTTTTAGTTTTATACTCTGCTACTGGTTGATGAGCATATAATGAGAAAAGGATATTATCTGTAACAGTATTATTTCTAACAGGACTGTTGGGTGCGATATCATCATGTATCATTGAAATTTGCACCTGGTTATTATATAGCATATTATTTGTGATAGCCAGATCACGTGCATTATGTATGTAAACTCCAAAGCCTTCGCAACTGGCTACGGTATTAAACGAAACATCAACATTAGTTGCATTGTCATCTATATAAATACCATGAGCATACTTTTTTAGTTTATCCGGAGTTCCTTCGCCTGCACCAATTCCGTTAAGTACTATATTATTAAGTACTTTTCTGCCAGTGTTACCTGGAGGATTTGAGCTATTGTTCCATGTGTAAATTGCGCCGCCATCATCTTTCACAAAAGAATAATTACTAATGTGATTGTTCTTTACGATTACATCGTTTCCACTGAAAGTAACAGGAATATAGCCTGTACTATCTATTGTGTTTTGCTCAACAAGGTTATTATTACCAGCAATCATCACCGCTTCATAAGAACCCGAGTCGCCCTCTCCCATGCCAGCATAAATACCAGTACAGTTAATTTTATTATTTTTCAGAACTGTGTTTGTACAATAAATACCATTGAAGGCGATATTATTCGAATGGGCAATTGTAGAATTCTCTAATGTTAATCGATCAGTGTTATCTGCAGTTACAGCATTGGTACCGGAAAAAAGAATTTCACAATTGCCAATTTTAATATTTGATGCATTTTTAATAAAAAAGCTGTGAGTATTTGCCCCTGTAAAAACCAGGCCATCAAAAACAACATTGCTTTGTCCATTAATGGTAACAAGAATATTAATTGTACTTGCCTTGATGTTTTTTAAAGCATTAGTACCACCTGTGGTATATATTCCTATCTTTTTTTCTGCAGGCTGGTAATACCATTCGCCTTCCTGGTCGAGTGTTGCCAGGTGGTTTTGTACAAAATAACCATATCCTTTATCAGCCCAATAACCCGATTGTGAAGTGTAGTTGATCATACTACCTGCATGAGAGGTAATTTTGCTTCTATCTACAACCCAACGATTTTTTCTTATTACAACCTCTCCTCCGGAAAAATTAAAACCGGAAATTTGGTTATCGCTTATTGAGGTGTTGGCAACAGCATTTTGAAAATAGAGAAAACCATGGTTTGTATTATTATAATTAGGATAGCGGCCTATCCTTTTCGGTAGTTCGTTATTTAAAAGTGTATTTACAGCAGAACCGAGCGTATTATTTTTTGTTTCCCAAATATTCTGCCCGGTCTGAGACCAACCTCCAAGTGAAGTAAAGCCAGTTATGACAGGTTTTTTACCTGTGCCGTAAGCGGCAAATGTAACAGGCAGCAAACCGGTTCCAGACCTGGTAATTACAAGGGATCCGTAAAAAGTATCTCCTCTTTTAAATAAAATTTGATCACCTGCCTGAAACATCGACTGAACAGTATTTAGCTTATCTAAACTTTTCCAGGGTGTTGTAGAATTTTGGGCTTCAGAAGATGACCGGGCATCGCTCCCGTCGGTAGAAGAGAAATAATAATTAGCAGCATGGCCAAATAGCGACATGAATAGGGCGGTTGCTACAAAAAGTGTACGCATTAAAGGGGATAGGGTTTGAGAACTAACTTGTTTAACAATAACGCATCAATAACGGGAAAGAGCGATAATATTGTATCCTACCCTCTTTATTTTCGATAAAGCGATTAAAGTTTTATTGTGGAAAATAAAAAAATCCTCATAGAATTTTATTGCACGAGATAAAACATCTTTAGACATCACCTGGCTGAAAGATAAATTACTTTTGATAACGTATGAGAATGTTCATAAGACGCTGTACGTGGAATACTGTATGTAGAGAATCGTTAGGCGATATCATTTGTCAAAAATCAATTGTTTCTGAAGCCATATCTGCTTGTACAATTCCTTTTGCTGAATGTTTAAAAATGAACTATCAATCAATGTGTTTACTTAAAACTATTTTCCATTGCTTTCTCAGGAATTTGTAGGATTTTTGCTAAAAGGATAAAATCAGAAAGTTTTATTTTTTTCTTCTTTCCATTCAATGTCAATCCTAATTCTTCATCATCGTTTGGATTAACTAAATTCACATTTAATAAATCATAAGCAGGACTTAAAGCAATTTTTTTATCCTGGTATAACAGTGAAAAGTTTTTAAGGTGCATATCATTATTGCCGGTTAAGAAAGAGAAAAGCAGTAATTCAAAATAATTAAGCGTATCCAATCCCGTATTTGTGCAATACCTGAGTAAAAGTTTTCCTGCTTTTTCATACGATCCTTTATACTTATTTTCCGTTAGAAATCCTGATAATTGACAAAAGTCTTCCATGTGAATTTTGTTGCCATTACTTCTGTCAAAGCGTTTGGCTATATAAACAAAGCTTCCGTCAGTTGCTTTCAACAAGCAATGTTCGCAAGTCTGAATTTTAAATAATGATGCAAGATGCATGGTTAAATCTTCAGTTTCAGGCATCGAGGGGAAATGGTTGTGTTGTGGTTTCATAATATATTCCCCCCACAACCCTACAATGGTAAGCCGGTTTTGCTCTTTTGATTTTTCAAGGGCAACAGATAATTTAGGTTGCACCCCTGTTACAGCTATTCTTTGATTTACAGTCTTTTCAGCCAGTTCTTTTATTAACTGATTATTAAGCATCACCACCGGCGCTTCTGCCGTTCCAAAAAACCTTTTTGAACATTTTGCATGGTAAGCATGCTCCCCCGCATCTTTATAACAAAACCAACAATTTGCCATATTAGCAGTTATTCATTTTCTGGTACAACCGTTACTGCTCCTATTGTATCCCGACATGTAAGCAGTAATAATTCAAACCTGTCATTAGATTTTACTTTCCAATAGTCAGTTGCTATTTGCAGCAACCATCCTTCAGGTATCAGCCCATCAAAAAAAGAAAACAATACTTTACTGGTAAATTTTTCTTTTTGCAAAGGCAGTGTCAGGCTTATTGGCTGGTTTATATTGGCTTCTAAATACACTTCATTGTAAACGAATTCATAACCTTCGTCTGTTTCAGAAATAATACCGGCTAATTCATTACCAAAATATACATATCCTTTTTTACCCATTGCTATTTGTTTTACGTGCCGGTACAAGTTCCATCCCAAAAAGGGCGAGGAGTTGATTTACTTTATCCATTCGCATGGTAGTTTTGCCTTGCTCAATTTCACGTATAAGTCTCAGCCCAAGACCGGATCTGGCAGCCAATTCTTCCTGTGTCATTCGATTTTGTTTCCGTTTCTCTTTAATTATTTTAGATAAATATGTCATTATACCTTTTGAGGTATAAAATTAACTAAAATCGCGATACTATACCTTAACAGGTATAAAAAAAGATAAGTGTAAGGGTAATATACCTTTTTCGGTATAGTGAAAATTAATTTATGTACTCAGACTATTAAAGCTTGTAAGAGGTCTTGATATGCGCAGATTAAATAAATACAAAGAAGTTATCATTATTCGTAATTCAACGGTCACTTGTAAGCGAAGACTAAGATCAATACCATACGGAATGCCTGGCGACATCAGTAGTGCTTTAAACCCCAACCTACTCCACAACCCGAGCAGCTAAATCTAATCTTTAGCAAACCTGATCACAAATTCAGTGACCTGGAAGCTGCTGCGAGCGGGTTTCTTCTCACCAGGCACTACCAACTTGAAAGGTCCGGTGTCAGAAGGTAGCGACTTGCCTTCTGATTCGTAGGCAATGATCACATTGCGCTCTGTAAAGCTGCTGTCTATTTCTGCAAGCGAAAACAACACTTCGTAACCATCCGAGCACTTCACCAGCAGGTATTTTGTAAGGTTTTCTCCACGCAGTTGCGTGCCCATCGTAACACCTGCCAGCTCGAGGATCTCCTGTATACTTACCCCTGTGTATTTTTGCATCTTGCCATCCCGCTCCTTCATCGTTACTGTGTTGCGTTTCATTTTAGTGAGATCATCCATATATAAGGTTAGCGGTTTCGTTACCTCCCCATTCACTTTCAGAAAAGGCGTGGATTCATTTTGCTGACCGGTAGAGTAAAGTGAGAACAGGCACAAATGAAGTATACACAGATAAACCCGGAATAAACACATGTTTGCTATTTTAAAAAAGGATTAGAGAAACGTTTGTCCGAAATAAAGGAGGAGTCGGTAAGCATGTGCAAAAAAGCCACAAGGTCTTTTTTCTCCTGCTTTGTTAAATCAAGCGATTTGCCGTTCACTGCATTTGAATTGTTTTGTAAAAAGATACTTAGCGTATTGCTCTGTCTGATTTGCTGATTGTAATGCGTTATCACTTCTTCTAAGGTGTTGAAACGGCCATCATGCATATATGGTGCAGTGAGCGCAATATTTCGCAACGTTACAACCCTGAACCTTCCCCGGTCATATCCCTGACCGGTTATTTTTTCCCGGCCAGGATCTGTTGTGAGACTGTCGAGGCCATTGTTATGAAAAATTTCAACGAATGTTTTTGGCCCGCTGTGACAATGCCCGCAGGCTGCGCCGCGTATATTTTTTGCTGGATTGGGAATAGTATAAAAAAGCGCTATTCCATTGAGCTCTGATGCCGTCGGCTGGTACTGTCCAAGCAGGTACTTATCATATCGGGAATTTGCGGAAACGAGCGTACGTTCAAATTGCGCCAGCGCTTTTAAAATCCTTTCTTTAGAGACGCTATCTGAACCAAATGCGTCCCTGAAACGCGATGCATAAACTGATTTTGTTCTCAACTTTTCTGCCGCGACCTCTAATGAATGTCCCATTTCGTGTTCGCTCGTCAGGGGTATTTCAGCCTGTTTCTCAAGGCCGTTTGCTCTTCCATCCCAAAAGAAATTCCGTACCCACAACAGATTGGCCAAAGTCATGGTGTTTCGTGGCTGAAGCGTGCCATCAAAACCCGTACTTAAGCGCTTTCCATCGGTAAAAGCAAGCTGTTGTTGATGACATGTAGCGCAGGAAACAAGATTGTTGGCAGATAACGCCGTTTCATAAAAGAGCATCCTGCCTAAATAAACTCCCTCCTCTGTTGTAGGATTATTGTCAGGTATCGTAATCCTGTTCCCGAAATACTCCGGATACTTTATCAGCAAAGGTGTTGCCGGCCTGAATTTATGAAGCCTGCCAGCCGACAGAAAAAGGGCGGCTGATATACAGATACTGATTGTTAACATTCGGGTCATGCGTGCAATTACAAACGATATAAAAGGTTAACAGAATAATTCCGTCCGGGTTCCGGATAGCCTTCTGCCAGGGAATAGTTTTTATCGGTGATATTATTTATTCCCGCTTCAACTGAGAACCATCGCCAGATACGAAGGGATGCACTTGTGTTTACCAGCGTGAACTCCGGGGTGCTGGTGCCGTACGTCGTGCTGAACCTTTTAGCATTAACTTCTGTATTTACCTGTGCCGACAACCTATCCTTGGATTGATATTGCACAAACCCAAATAATTTGTGACGTGGCACATCGATAAACTTTAGTGATGGGTTAGTCAGGTTACTGCGTTTGATGTATGTATAATTCAAACCGGTTTTAAGAGATGAGATCACCTGGTATTCTGCTCCGATTTCTGCACCCGAGTATTCTGACTGTGCCACATTTTGCAACTGGCTCTGCCATGCCCGCCGTCCGGAATCGTATCTAACATTGGAAACCATCAGGATCGTATTGTGAATCTTACTATAAAATAAAGCAGCCTGGATGTTTAAGGTGTTGTTTACAGATCCCTTATAGCCTAATTCAGTGTTAATGGCATATTCTGCCTGTAAGTGAGGATTTGGGATGGCTGTTCCCAAGCGGTAAGAGTACCGGTCTTTTGTAGTGGCAAATCTGGTTTTACGCGCAACGGAAAATTGTAAAGTGCTTACCGCATCAATGCTGTATTCCAAACCACCCTGTACATTGAAGGCGTTATTGCTATTCGATGAGAAATCACTTACCTTTTTTGTAATGCTGTTATAATCCTGGGCTTTTATGCTTGCCCTTTTGTTATAGCTGACACCGTAAGCAGGAGTAAATTCCGGGTAAGGTTGAATTCGTTTTCAAAGCCGGCGGTAAAGGTTTTATCCGCCATAGTGCGTACGGGTTCACCTTCATTGTGTTCACGATGTACATCCTCTTTGTACTGGAGTGTAGCTTTCAGATTATCTTTTGCTGAAAAAATTTTTCCATATTCGAGTATGCCCCCCAAGCTGTAATCATTGTAATAACTCCTGAATGCATAAGGGCGGGACATCGTTGTATATGTAGCATTGTCGAAAGAACTGAGCAGGTTTTTAAACTTATCATAATACAACCTTGTTTTTACATATTGACTGCTGTCAATAGTTGTTTGGGATATAAAATACAGGCTTTCTTTATCCCAGTATGGCCATTGCCAGAAACGAGGGCTTTTAAGCTGGCTGTTCAAAGTATCACGGCCAGCATAAACCGGAGTTCCTTTTTTGCCCTGCTGGTAGATATAGCTTAGGGCATATTCAGATTTATTGCCGGGAGTAAAAGCCACTTTGATATTGTATTTTTCATCCGTACTCCAGGAATTATTACGGCTATTCCCATCTTCAGTTTTGAGCGGAGTAAATTTATTTGAGAGTGGGAACGAGTCCCTGCTGAGCTTCGATGCGCCTGCCTGTATGTAAAACTTACCCAGGTTGCCGCCTATGTTGATATTGGTTCTATAGCCTCCGGAGAGCCACCCGCTGGCACCATTTACTTCAAATTTTTCCACCGGTCTCCTGGTGATGAGGTTAATCGCCCCTCCAAGTGCATTCGGCCCGTATATGACAGAAGTATATCCTTTTGAAACATTAACTTCAGCCAGGTCAAAACTGGTAAACCTTGCCAGGTCCACGTAACCATCATAAGGTATATAAACAGGAATCCCATCGATCAATAGCGGAACCTGCCTTAAATCAAATCCTCTTACATATACCATTGCTTCGTTTCGGGGGCCCACGGCTGACAGATTCACACCTGGCAACAAATTCAGGGCTTTGGCTACATCATTCTTTGCAAATTGCTGCATCCTTGCAGCACCAATGGTAGAATTGATCTCTTTAACTTTCCCGCCTTTCACCACTACTTCTCCGAGCGTAAAAACTGCCTGGGTATCTTTAATTGCAAACGGGTTCTGGCCACATGTGATTAATGAAATTATACAACACAAAAAAGTGAATAAGCGATGTTTCATAAGCCCGGTGCAGTAAGCGTTCTTTTTTTAAAGATATAACGCTTTTGGTAAAATTAAATACTGCTTCTTCATCTTATGAAAAATATCACTATTATCGAACAAATGAATCGTTGCTGATATCCGTAATTTACCACCCCTAACCTCCCAGGACAGGATATTCCAATGTAAGCCCTGGCAAGGGTTTCACAATTATCCCTTTGAAATTTCTTTTCCTTTTTAATGTAGTCAGGTGTTTTGAATATTGTTTTTTCTCATCTTGAAAACTGTCTGAATGGCTTCAGTTGTTCTGACATCTGAATGACCGAATGATTCCGAAATATATTCCACACCCACTGTATACCTTTTAAAACAGTTGAATTAATGCCCGGAACGATGTGTCATACCCTTTATTGGATACCTGCCTCTTCGCAATCCTTTCGAATCAGGTATTTATTACTTTAATAAATTGCCGTGTTATCCTGAAAATGTATCGTATGCAAAAAGATATTGAAATATACTATCACACCATCATGCGGCTCAACCCACAGGTTACGCAGGAAGAATGGGATTACTTCGAAAGTGGCCTTACCATTCAGAGGTATAAGCCCCGGGAGTTTTTTATAGAAGCCGGCAAAAGAAATCATCAGCTCGGCTTTGTAACGTCCGGACTTATCAGAGGTTATTACATCAACGATGCCGGAGAAGATATCACCACCACGTTTGTAAAAGAAGGCAACTGGGCTACCGATTATCCATCCCTGCTTATCGGTAAACCAAGCCGTTACAACTTTCAATGTCTTGAGCCTGCAACAATCGTCAGTATCCCTTTTGACCATATAAGAAAGGGTTATAATTTATACGTTGGCTTTGAACGCAACGGAAGGCTTATAGCCGAAGAAGTGCTTAAACAACAGCAAAAGCGTATCGAAAGCTTTCAGTTCGATTCTGCCGAGCAGCGTTATCTTGACTTTATCAACGGAAATCCCGAATTGTTCCACCGGATCTCGCTCACCCACCTTTCTTCTTACTTAGGCATCGAACGCCCTTCGCTTAGCCGCATCCGAAAAAAACTTGCAGGACTGTAATGCTTTGTAACATATGTGACAGGTACAGCCCTTACGGTGTGGGTAGCTTTGCGGTGAACAAAAAATAACAATTATGTATCACTACATCGTAAAAAAACTTGTAAAGAAATCATTCGGACTCGTAAATGAACACCGCTTTACCGAACTGACAAAGGGAATGGCATTGAATATAAAACACAGCTTTGCAGGCGATCATGCCCTGGGCGGAGTAAGGCATGATGTGGCTGCGGTGAAAGCATGGCTGGAGAGATTAGGCAGGATAATGCTCAAGCTGCATATCACCATTAACAATATCGTTGTGAAGGGTTTGCCGCACAATACGTTGGCAATCGTAAGATGGACAGCTACTGCTACATTGGAAAATGGCGACCCTTACCTGAACAAAGGTGTTCATTTCATTACGCTTAAATGGGGCAGGGTAACAGAGATAGATGTGTACGAAGACACACTTGCTGTAGCCAATGGTTTGGAAAAGCAATACCAGGCAGGCATCACGGAAGCAAAAGCTCCGCAGATCATTAGTTAGCTTTGAGGCTTTTACACAGAGATGGCTCAGCGCAGAGCTGGACCAAAGCGGAAGCATTTCAATCGGGCGGTAAAAAGGCTTCATTCCCTTGCCCGGTTGATGATTGTAAAAGTTAGCTGATCACCTGTAAAGCAGAGAGACCCTGCTCGACTGCTTCCGCTTCGTGTCAACGATTTATTTTATAACGACTTTTTCAAAGCAGCAATTCTTTCATTCATAAAATTCTATTTGTCTCCTCTTACAAGACCGGCCTACCACACTCTCTTGCCATCTTTCATGAGCCCCTTATTTGGTGTTTTGTTACGTAGCGATCTTTCGGGCGAAATGAAAGATCGCTGAAACTTTTGCAGGATGTGATTGGTGATCAACCTGACTAAACAAACTGCTCGCGAAAATTCCGGGGATTTCAAAGTCCACCGCAATGGGTTGCATTAGGTGAAAAAGCGTACAGCCGCGGCTTTGAAATGACAAGTGAAGTGAGATCACACTCCGGTTGCCTGAACATTCTCCCTTTTATCAACCGTTATCGAAAATCCTGCGTTTACAAGCATGCAGGTGAGTGTCGAAATCCAGGGGCCTATAGATACAGGCATTTGTCAAATAGCCCTTCAGAACATCTATCTGTTACTTAATACCGATAATGGGGATAAATTTAGATAAAAAAAAAGCAGCATGGAATGTTCATAAGTGACTGAAAGACATTAACTTATGGTTGCAAAACAAAACGCACCATGCTGCAATCTAAAGATATAAAATCTGTCGAAGAATTAAAAAAGTATTTTTCCTGTTCAACCAAAATGGTGGATAATCTCACCAGTTTACTTTCGTTTTTTGAATTTAAAAGGGTATATAATGTATTGAGTTCTTTTAAGAAGTGAGGCTATAGGATTCATGATATATTTCCCGTCGCCTTTTTGGATATTATATTATTCACGGGTTTAACAAAAGCCAACTATTTAACTGCTGTTACATCGATGCGCAAAGGAAAATGAATTGGTAGCCCAAACGCCGGGCCGTGAACGTTGTGCATCACCTTTCAAAGGCTTACTTTGGACGAAACGCAATAAATTTGGTACATGAAAATCGCACTTCAATACATTAACGACATAAATGGAAAAAGCCAGGCGGTTCAGTCGCCGCTGACGGAGTGGGAAAAAGTGCTGAACAAGCTCAAAAAATATGAGCAGGCGCTAAAACTTCGCTCCGACCTGAAGCAAGCCCTTGACCAGGTTGCTATCCTAAAAAAGCAGAAGGGACGCAAGCAAACACTAACCGAATTCCTCAATGAGCTTTAGTGTTCTACCCAGTTACAAGTTTAAAAAAGAAGCAAAACGCCTATCCAAAAAGTACCCGTCACTCAAAGAGGAACTTGGTGAACTAAATAACACCTTGGCAAACACACCCGAAACCAGAACCTGCACTGATAGTCATGCCTTACACTTTTATATTTTTGAAGTTCTTATTTTATTTATGAATTGCCAGCTCTTTACTGGTGGAAAAAGAGTAAGGATAGGCAGAAGCTGATGTGCCCCTGTTTTTATTGGGGGTGCTGCCCATAATAAAATCCACCGTACCTCCTTTCTGCAGCTCAACATGCGGCAGCCAGTTTTTATCCCATGGTTTTCCGTTGAACCGGATACTTTGAACATATTTATACTGATCAGAATTATTGGCAGCGTTAATGATGAGCTGTTTGCCATTATCAAATGAGACGGTCACTTTTTTAAACAAAGGAGATCCTAATACATATTGATCTGTGGCTGGACACACCGGATAAAATCCCATCGCTGAAAACACATACCACGCCGATGTTTGTCCGTTGTCTTCATCGCCGCAATAACCATCGGGGGTGGCCTTGTATAAACGGTTCATCGTTTCCCTTGCCCAGTACTGGGTTTTCCAGGGCTGGCCTCCATAGTTGAATAGATAAATCATGTGTTGTATGGGCTGATTGCCGTGCGCATACTGGCCCATTCCGGCAATTTGCAAATCCCTGATTTCATGAATGACACCGCCGTAAGCGCTCTCATCAAATATGGGAGGCATGGCAAAGACCGAATCAAGCATCTTTACAAAAATGTCATTGCCGCCCATCAGCGTCTTAAGTCCTTCAATATCATGAAACACACTCCAGGTATAGTGCCAGCTATTCCCTTCTGTAAAGTCACCGCCCCATTTGAATGGATTAAAAGGAGTTTGAAAACTTCCATCACTTTTTCTGCCCCGCATGAGTTTTGTTTGCTGATCAAAAAGGTTACGGTAATTCTGTGATCGTCTTGCATAGAGTTCAATTTCTTCTTTAGGGCGCTTTAATGCTTTTGCCAGTTGATGAATGGTAAAATCATCATAGGCGTATTCGAGGGTTCGGGCGGCGCTTTCATTCAGCCTGATATCATTGGGCACATAACCCAACTCGTTATACTGCTTAACACCGGCACGGCCTACAGCCGTCATGGGACCTGCGTTGTTGGCCCCATGTTGCAACGCTTCATACAAGGTGCTGATATCATAGCCCCTCAACCCTTTGATATAAGCATCTGCCACAACGGATGCAGAGTTATTGCCGACCATGATGTTGGCATAACCGGGGCTTGACCATTCAGGTAACCAGCCTCCTTCTTTGTAATCATTGATCAATCCTTCCTGCATTTCTTTATTGATGGAAGGATAGGCAAAATTGAGAAAAGGATACAAAGCCCGGAAGGTGTCCCAAAAACCGGTTCCTGCAAACATATAGCCGGGCAGTATTTCACCGGTATATGGGCTCCAGTGGATCATCCTGCCGGCAGCATCAATTTCATATAATTTATGGGGGAACTGAATGGCCCGGTAAAGGCACGAATAAAAGGTACTGGTTTGCTCCGGGGTTCCTCCTTCTACCAAAATTTTATTTAACTGTTTGTTCCACGCAGCTTTTGCTTTACGTTGGGTTACATCAAAATTATCGTTGCCTAATTCACTTTTCAAATTTAATTCAGCCTGTTCCTGGCTGATAAAGGAAGAAGCCACCCGAAGATGCACCTGCTCTCCTTTTGCTGTTTTAAAACCAATAACACCGCCGGCATGACGAGCCGCTGTCTCCATGGAGTCCTTTACTAAAGTACTGTCGTGCCACGCATAAGAAACATCAAAGCCTTTATCAATATAGATAACAAAGAAGTTTTTAAAATTTTTCAGGGGTCCCCGGCTATAACGTGTTGAATATCCAACGATCTTTCTTTCATTGGGTATGATCTTCACATACGATCCCCGGTCAAACGCATCCACGACAATAAATGAACTATCAGCCGAAGGAAACGTAAAACGGAATTGTGCTGCTCTTTCCGTTGGCGTTATTTCTGTTGTCACATCTGCATCCGCCAGGTACACGCTATAAAAATAGGGTTTTGAAATTTCTGTCTTATGCGAAAACCAGCTGGCGCGGCCATCCTCTCTGAATTTTAACTTATGGGTTACGGGCATAATAGCAAACTGACCGTAGTCATTCATCCAGGGTGAAGGCTGGTGGGTTTGTTTAAACCCTCTTATTCTATCTGCCGCGTACTGGTACATCCATCCATCCCCCATCCTGCCCGTTTGCGGACTCCAGAAGTTCATGCCCCAGGGAACACAAATAGACGGATAGGTATTGCCATTGGACAGGCCTGGCTTTGAATCAGTCCCCATCAATGGGTTCACCCATTCAACAGGGTCTGTTACTTTTTGTACCAGTTGCCCGGAAGAATAGAAGAAACTAAAACCTGCAGCAATTAATACGGGTATTTTTTTCATGATAATTTTATTCGATCATGTTAAAGATATTCATCTGCTTTGCTACATTTTTACAAAAACAGCAGCGCTGTCAGAACAATGTCCTGCTTTTGTGCAATTATTTCGATAAAGAGAATGGCTTATCCTCATTAGACACCCCTCTCTCCAAAGCAGGCTTATTACTCATCGCAAACACTAAGCTTCCGCCGTTGATGATATCGTTATAAGTTAACCAATTTTGATTGTACTTTTTTCCATTGAGAAAGGCCGACTGAATATAAACATTTTCCCTGCTGTTGTCTTTTGCTTCAATCGTAAACTTTTTCCCATTTTCAAGCGTGATAGTTGTCTTGTTAAAAACAGGGCTTCCAATAACATACTGATCCGTACCGGGACAAACGCTATAAAAACCTAAAGCGCTTAGCACATACCATGATGAAGTTTGCCCCTGGTCTTCATCACCGGGATAACCATTCTCTGTAGAATTATAAAGCTTGTCCATTATATTCCTAACATGAAACTGTGCTTTCCATGATTCGGCGCTGTAATTGTATAAATAACTCATGTGCTGGATAGGTTGGTTGCCATGTGCATATTGTCCCATATTGGCCATTACCATCTCCGTCATTTCATGAATCATTCCACCGTAGGTACCTGTTTTAACGGTATTGGGTACAGAGAAAACAGAGTCAAGCTTTGCATTAAAGTTTTTATTCCCACCCATTAAATTTATCAGGCCCTGAATATCATGAAATACAGACCATTGCCAATGCCATGCGTTTCCTTCAGTAAATGGTCCACCCCATTCTACAGGATCAAAATTTGGGACCCACTCACCGTCTGCCTTTCTCCCGCGCATAAAACTGGTTGCAGGATCGTAAACATTAGCGTAGTTATACATCTGTCGGGCAAAAATATTTTTATAGAAATCGTTACCTGTTACATTTGCTAACTGATAGGCGCAAAAATCATCGTAAGCATACTCGAGTGTTTTAGCCGTGGCTTCTCTGTATTGAGGATAAGGCACATATCCTAACTGGTAATATTCCTTCCAGCCGTCTCTGCCGTTAGAAGGCCCCCAGGGACCCTTATTGGTAGCCTCTTTCAGGTAAGCTTTCAATGCTTTTTCAGGATCAAAAGTCCGTATACCTTTAACCCACGCGTCGGTTAGTAATGAAATGGCATGATTTCCTATCATACTGCCTCCTTCGCCTGGAAACGACCAGGAAGGCAGCCAGCCACATTGCTCCTGTGCATCAAGTAAAGCCTGCATATAAAGGCCGTGCATAACAGGATACATGAGTGCGTTGAGCGGAAATTGTCCCCGGAAAGTATCCCAAAAGCCGGTATCGGTAAACATATATCCTTTATGCACCTTTCCATCGTAAGGACTAAAATAATACGGGTTACCGTCCTTATCGTATTCATAGAACTGCCTGGAAAAAAGACTTGCTCTGAAAAAGCATGAATAAAAAGTAGCTTTCCCTTCTTCTGTTCCGCCTTCAACCAGTATTCTGCCAAGATGTTTGTTCCAAATATTTGCTGCTGCGGCTTTTGTATCGGTAACACTATTGAACTTACCCAATTCGGCATTTAATGTTACACCGGCCTGTTCGGGGCTTATATACGAAGAAGCTGCTTTAGCCTGCACTTTTTCGCCATCTCTAAATTGCAGCCAGGCGCCGATGCCCTGGCCTTCACCTTTTAGCTCGTTGCGCTGTATAGTGTTTTTCCGGTTTTCCCAGGTACCATAGCTTTTAAAAGGCTTATCAAAAACAATTTCGAAATAACTCTTAATCAGGTTTCCCCGGTTGTTTTTATTATTGCTCACATAACCTGTAATCTTCCTTTCTTCAGGCAGTATCGTAATTTGGCTTTGACCGGTATAACCATCTAATACAAGATAGGCTGCACTGCCTTTAGGAAAACTAAATCTAAGATGAGCACCACGTTCCGTAGGCGACATTTCAGTGATAATGCCGTTGTCTAATTTTACCCTGTAATAATGAGGCTTTGCTACCTCATTATCATGACTAAACCCTGTTGCTCTTCCATCTTCATTCACGATAAGCTTTCCGGTAACCGGCATAAAGGAATAAACACAATAATCTGTTGTCCACGAACTACACTGGTGTGCCTGCTGAAAGCCACGAACGGTTTTTTTAAAGTACTGATATTTCCAGCCGTCACCATTTTTACCTGTTTGGGGTGTCCATGTATGCATACCAAAAGGCAAAGCTGTAGTTGGATAAGTATTGCCGCGGGTTAACTCATGTTTTGAGTTGGTGCCCTGCAATGTATTTACATAATCTGCAAGCTCTTTTTCTTTGGCATATAGTGTAGTTATGGCAAGCTGCAAAAGCATAAAGAGACATGCAAGTTTTTTCGTCATTTGTTGTTGCGTTTTTTAAAGTGGTATGATACCTGGACAGCGTTAATTGCTGCTGCTTGTACTTTAATGATTACTCATGCTAATAAAAAATTTCATCATTCAGGAAAAGTTGTTATCCAAATAATCTGAAACAATGCAACGATATTTTTTTTTATAACCGGTAACAGCATTATTCTATTTTCTATGAATAAGCACTTTATAAAAAAACACCAAAGTGTTATTTCTTTGGTGCTTGAAAAAGTAACTTGATTATATCTTTAATGGCATTATTGATATCCCGGGTTTTGTTTGAGGTTGGGATTAGCGGCAATCTGCCGGAATGGAACCGGGAACAATTCTTTGTTTTTGTCGTTTGACGGCGTATGATCCCACCATGCGGTAGTTACAAATTTATTGAACCGTATTAAATCTGTTCTGCGAACACCTTCAAAAATAAATTCACGGCCTCTTTCTTCCAGTAATTCATCCATTGTCAGCTTAGCAGGTGTATAAGCTTCCGTCACCCAGTCGGCTGCAGAAAAGGCACGTTTTTTACAATCATTTATTAGCCGTACGGCTTCCGCAGTGGCGACGCCTCCGTTTTTACGCATCAGGGCCTCAGCTTTGGCAAAGTAGATCATCGTTAAGCGGTACACAGCCCAGTCATTACTAAAATAGGCAGGATCGCTGGCCCGGCCAGGTTTGTATTTATTAAACCGCACCCCGCTGTTTTCCTCCCCGACACTCATGTTAGATTCAGTGCCGCCTGTTTTATTTTTTCTGACGTTATCTACAAACACCAAAGGCTGATTATTGTACTCAAAAGATCCCAAAACAGGCCTGGTGGGGTCTGACAAATAAAACTGAGGACCTATCAAAAACCAGTCTTTTTTCCGCTGGTCTTTATCGCTGTATTTAGTGTAAACACCCGGTATTACTACAACTCCGTCATTACCGTTGAATGAACCATCATAAATAAAACGCTGGTTAAAATGAAAGAAATCGGAATTGAAGTTGGCGCGGAATGTTGACTTCTGAAAATCATAAGCAATAGAGAAGATAATTTCTCTGGATGTGTGATTAGTGTTCTTATAAGTATCATTGATATTGGGATCGAGGGCCATAGGGCTTGCGGTTTGTGATCCTGCTTTGGCTTGTATCAGTTGATCACAGGCGGCAATACAGTCATCCCATCTTGCTGTACCCGTCCACTTTTCTGCGTTTAGGTATAACTCAGCCAGCATGGCATAAGCACCTGCTTTAGTTAACCTGCCTACAAGGCTGGGTGATAAATTAGGAGCCTTGTCAATGTTATCCTTTATTTCCTTTTCTATAAATTTAAATACTTCGGCCCTGGGTACCGTAGGGGGGCTAACTTCACCTACTACAGTTGCTACCGGTATGTTACCATATAGGTCCATCAGTTTCAGGTAATAGAAAGCCCGCTGCAGTTTTAAATCTGCTATATACGCATCTTTTTCCTGCTGTGTAATGCCCATCGATTTTATATCACGCTTTTCCAGGTTTTCAATTGGTGAATTACAAAAGCCCACGCCAGTGTACATTAAGCGCCAGGGATCCCATACCACATTATCGTCGGCAAACCAGGTATGGTAATGTAAGCGTATCCAGTTACCATTATCCTGTCCGTGAATACCTTTTATAGGCCAGGCTAACTGGTCAGCAGCCAGTTCATTCACCCGCCAGTAGCCCACCTGTCCCGAAGAAGTGATCCAGGCATTGGTATGGGTATAAGGTCTCAAAACTGCGGACAATACTTCTGTTTTGTTATTATAATAGTTTTCTGTGATTATTTCACTGTACACATTCTCATCCAGCTTGGTACAGGCTTGTGTAGCCATCAAGGGTATTGCTGCAGCAAAAATTCTAATGCTTTTATTGACTAATTTCATCTTGTTTATTTTTTAAAATCCTGCATTTAAGCCTATGGTAAATTGTCTTGTGGATGGGTATGGCCCACGGCTGTCAACGCCTGCACCCAAACCGGTATCATTTACAAAATCCGGGTCATTACCGGTGTACTTAGTCATCGTAATCAGGTTTGTGCCGCTGGCATATACTCTAAAGTTGCGGATGTAAGTAGTATTGAGCTTTATCTTGTAACCAAGTGTTACATTATCAAGTTTTAAAAATCCACCTGGCTCTAAATAATAATCAGAATACTGGTAAGTATCATTCAACTGTGCATTTTTACCAAAGGCACTGTTTAAAACATTACCTGGCAAGGCTTGTTTATTTCCGTAGGATATATCCATAGTATTTAGAATCTGGTTACCAAAGCGTCCCCGGAAGAAAACCCGCAAATCGAAATTTTTGTAGGAGAAATCGTTGGTCCAGGATGCATAATATTTAGGTATTCCATTGCCGATTACCGCCCGGTCAGTTGTTGGATTGATTTGACTGGCAAGTATCGGTTTTCCATCAGCTGCATAGAAAAGCCATTTACCGTTTGGATCAAAGCCGGCAAAACGCCTGCCATAGAAGTTACCTAATTTACCACCCTCCACCGTACGGATGGCACTTCCTAAAGCACCGAAACCGCCAATGCCGCCATATTCTTTAAAAGTGATTTTGTATAAGTCATTTGAAAACCTTACCATCTTGTTGCTTTGTGTACTGGCAGTAAAGTCCATGCTCCAGGTAAAATTCTTACCGGTGACAGGCGTTGCATTCAGGGTAAGCTCAATACCCTTGTTTTCAATGGTACCCACATTGGTAAAAATAGTAGATTGAATAAAGGCCGGGAGCTGTGTGTTATAATTCTCCAGCAGGTCTGTTGTTCTGCGCTGGTACACATCTATAGAACCGCCCAGGCGATTTTTCAGCAAACTGAAATCGAGACCAATATTGAATTCACCTTTCTTTTCCCACCGCAAGTCAGGATTGGGGTTACGGCTTGGACCATAGGTTTGTGCCAATGAACCATCAGGATAAAAATATTGGCCACCTGTACTTAAGGTTACAAGTGACTGGTAATTTGGAATTCCGGAATTACCCGTAACTCCATAACCGGCTCTTAGCTTCAGGTTGTTGAAAAGGTCCATACCAGACATAAAATTTTCCCTGAGGATGTTCCAGCCTATAGATATTGCCGGAAAATCGCCCCATTTATGGTTTTTTCCAAAACGGGAAGAGCCTTCGCGGCGGAATATAAAACTGGCCATGTATTTATCTGAAAAAGAATAATTAATCCTTCCGAAAAATGCGATTAGCGTATTATCGAATTTATTACTGCCTATACCTGACCTGCCTGCTGCCAGTTGATTTCCTGCTCCCAGGTTGTTATTTTCAAAAACATCACTAAAAAATCCGGAGTTAGAAGCATTAAAACTTTCTGTAACGCTATACTGATAGCTATAACCTCCAATAGCGGCAATGGAGTGATTGGTACCTATCCTTGTAGTATATTCGAGAGTAGGCTCCACGGCATAATCTATAGATAACTGTGTGCTTTTTGAAGCCGAAGCGCCCGGTGCCGCCGTTCCGCCACCTGCAGGGGTTACCGGGTTTTCTATGGATGTTTCTGAAGCCAGGTCGGCATAGAAATTATCAATCCAGCTATTGCGCTGCATCGAACCAAAGATGGAAGCCCGTAATCCTTTAAGCAATTCTAAAGAGAATTTAGCATCTAACGAACTGGTCTGCTGATCACGCCAGTTTTTTTGCTGAAACAGCCTTGCATACTGATTCGTGTTGGTAGGTTGAAAGAAGAAATTCCCGGCGGTGTCATAATTTGATAAAGTAGGTATCCTGGTTAACTGGTCTTCCCAGCCACCACCACCTAAGAGGTTAGACCTGTTAAAATTGCTTACCACATTTACCTGGGCTGTTAAACGGTCATTCAGTCCTCTGTGGTTAAGACTCAGCCTGGTTCCATATTGCTTGCGGCTGTTTTCTAAAGCTATCCCCTGGAAGTCATTGTAATATAGGCTACCCCTGTAACTGGTATTGGCACTGCCCCCCGAAAGAGCAAGGTTATGATACTGGCTCAGGTTATCATGATTAACCAGGTCATTGAAGAAGTCTGAGTTGTGTGCGTAAACACCTACACCATATTGGGCAAACCTGGGGTCCGATACGACTTTCTCCCGATACTGCGCAGCCGTCAAAAAATCAGGTCTCCGCGTAACAAATTCTTTTCTGAAGTAAGTGGAATAGTCAAACCGGGCAGGCCCTGCTTTACCTTTTTTTGTGGTTACTAATATGACCCCGCCGTTAGCACGAGTACCATAAATAGCGGCTGCAGAACCATCTTTTAGTACATCAAACGACTCAATGTCATCCTGCTGCAAAAGGTCTAAATTACCGCCGGGAATACCGTCAATTACAATCAATGGAGCCAGGCTGCCTACTAAAGAGGTTACACCTCGCAACTGGATAGCAACACCGGAGTTAGGATTACTGCTGCCGGTGCGGGTAATGGCCAACCCTGCCACTTTACCCTGTATGAGGTCTAAAGCATTTCGGGCGCCGCCCTGGTTGAAGTCTTCTGCTTTTACTGTAGCTACAGCTGATGTAACTTCTTTTCGTCTTTGAGTACCATAACCCACTACCACCACTTCATCGAGCGACTGTTTGCCAAATTGTAAAGCAACTTCAATGTTGTTTGAAGTTCCTAAGGTTACATCCTCAGAACCGAAACCTACGGAAGAAACAGTTAGGCTTCTGGCATTCTGAGGCACACTGATTGAAAATGTGCCGTCCTGTGCAGAGGCGGTACCAAGCGTTGTGCCATTGACCACTATAGTGGCGCCTGAAATAGCTTCGCCGGTGCGGGCATCCGTAACTTTTCCGCTAATGGTCCGACTTTGCCCAAAAGCACTTTGCATCATTATGAGTAGTACTATACAAATGTTTATACTATGCATAATACCGGGATAAATTTTTTTCATTTGTGGTGAGTCAATTGTAGAGTTAATGAAAGATTAATGAGTTTTGGCTTAGCAATTTGGAAGAGATCAAAAAAATAGTCTTGAAATTTCCAGGTGTTGATTGATCAAAGTTTGTTTGAAATTTATTGTAATAGTAGCAGGTTGAAATTCAATCAGGTATTTAGACAACTACATAATGGTTTTTGATGCTTTGGTTTTAAAAATATTCATGCTAACAGATAAAGAAAATTAGTTTAGCAAATCCGAAGCTATCAAAGAAATTTTATTACAATTTCCATTGATGAGTATGGTTGAATAATCCTTTTGTGTCTCATGAAAATCTATTTCAAAGAAGCCATATTTCATATAATCACCTATCCTGCTATCTTTCCAGCGATTTAATCCACTGAGCTATTCTCTGCAGTTCTGCTCTTGGAACGTGGGGCATTGGTGGCATCTGCGTTTCATAATCAGGCCAATTTGCCTTATTAGGATTATGGACCAGGTTAATGATCTGATTGATGGAATACTTTCTTTTTGCGATATCTACAAACGCCGGCCCTACCTGCCTTGTCGTTTCGTTATGACAGGCTAAGCAGGTATTTTTTGTTAATAAAGGTTTTACGCTGGCGAACGTTGGTTTGGCCGCAGTAGCTGCGTTAGCCGTTGCGGGGCTTTTTGCAGTTGCAGGCGCTGCAGCGTTTGCTTTATCTGTTGAGGCTTTAGTACTACCGCTTGCTGAAATTTCTTTAGTGTTAGCTGCCGGATTAGTTTTAGTGGCAGCAGCAGTTGTGCGTTTTGTACTTACTTCCGTTAAGGAAAGCCTGGGTCCTTCCGGAATATTGTTTAACGTATAATAAGCTGTCGGATGAACCAGTGAGTATGAATTATCCATGTCGCGAATCCCATCAAGCCTTATAGTGTGTATATAATTCTTTCGCAGGTCATTAACGATTATCCGGGCCTTCATGCCATCAGCAGAAACTTTTACCCCTTTTACTGCACAGGTTTTATTGTTAACGGGCGGACTGCCATACACAGGATGGTACTTATAAATAAAACTCTCTACTGTATAGGAAGCAAGATTTTCCGCTGATTTTTTGTCTGCCGGTTTTGTAAATTCAATCTCGAACCCATCCGGCATAGCCTTTACCGTTCTCATTTCAAAGGGCACCTGGTTATTCCAAACCAATCGTTGCAAACCCATGCTGGCCTCGCCTGCTGAACCCCAGCCTCTATCGGTTTCGCCCACAAAAAGAGACCCGTCTTTAGCCCACTCCATCCTTAAAACGCCTGCCTGAAAACCGGCACGAAAATCCCAGGCAACCCCCTGGTATTCTCCATTCACTTTTTCCATAAACACCCGCATAATCTTACTTTGCCCCTGGTCGCCAACCAACACCTGCCCGGCAAAGGGGCCAAATACTCCTTCCGGAATCTTAACCAATTCAGAAGTAGAAATACCCAGGATCGCATAGGGCAGCCATACAGCGGGAAATTTCAGTTCAGGGATTTTTTTCTTGAGATCGATAAGGGTGGCAAATTTTTCATTGACCACATTCTCAGGTTTAATATACCGGCCCTGTGCATTTTTGACTTGTCGCGGATCAACCAATGCATGCACTTGTTCGGTAGATACTTTAACGGGTGAGTTCGGCAGGCCCGCCCAGCGTAACCCGGCAGGATGTCCCATAAAGTCACCTTTTTTCACATTCCATATTCCGCCAGAACCCATCCATTCACCCTGGTTATCGGTATAAAATAATTCACCATCTATCATCCCTAAACCACATGGCGACCGCACGCCTGTAGCCCAGGGTTCTAACATCCCGGTTTCTCTGACCTTGAATATCCATCCGCGCCAGGGCACACGGCTTTCGCCGCGCCACCATTCTTCGTTACCAAATGCCACATTTCCCGAAACAAAGAAAGCCCCATCAGGCGCTATCTTCGGGCCAAAGCTATACTCGTGATAATGCCCGGAAATGGGCCAGGAAGTAACTGTTTCATAGAGGTCCGCTTTGCCGTCGTTATCTGTATCCACCAGTTTTGTCAGTTCTCCTCTCTGGGCACAATATAGCGCACCATCTTTGTAAGCCAGGCCTAAGATTTCATGTAAGCCGGCCGCAAACTTGCGGTAAAAGGGACGGGGACTCGTAGGATTTTCAACAATGAAAACATCACCACGCCGGGTTGAGATACCCAGGTCGCCATTAGGCATGCTCACTAAGCCTCCCACTTCCAGTAAAACATTCTCGGGAACACTTACCCTTACGATACGAAAGAAATCTTCTTCTTTGGCAGCCTCTTGTGCATTTACCCATTGTGCAAAAAACGCCGCCAGGGCAAAAAACAGAAGATTTTTTGTTGCTGTAAACCTTATTAATGTATGTTTCATATTACCTGATATAAAAATTAGAAAAGAATGGAATACTTAAGCTTTTGTTGTACCGGTACCAGCAGCACTTTACTACCATTAACATCACGGATAGTCGGTTTTGCACCTGATGCATCGTCAATTCTCACATAGTAGGATTTGCCATCAACGACATACAGCCCTTTACCGGCATCTTCTATAGCCGACCCTTCTGCAAGCCGGGCGTAATAAGTACCGGTTGGATTCTGCAAAGTAATTTCACGGCTTAAACCTTCGCCATTGTTTACTACACGCAAGGCATCTTCTACCATTGTGCCGCCAAGCATATAACGGAATGTAGGTACCTCAGCTTTATCTAACCTGTAGCCTTTGGGAAAGTAATCTGTTACTGCTGAGTCAGCTGTCCAGGGTGCATCAGGCGAGGATAACCTCGCTAAAGTGAAGGAGGGTTTACCAAAACGCTGAACAGCACCAACAGGCCTTGAAGACCCATCTCCCCTGCTGTACCACATGGGCGTAGCATCTAAGAAATCTCCGCGCCACACCTGGATGACGGCACCCCTGTCCATATCATAGGTGTAATGAACTTTATCAGGGCTGCCAACCGATACCGCGTGCACTACACGTGTGCCGCCGGGAATATCCATAAAGCTGCGTAAGATGGTATTAACCGGAGCATATACCATGATTGGGTCTGCAATGACTCCGCCACCGGTAATCACATCGCCTAATGAATATTCTCTGAAACCAGGGCCCGCGATAGCTATACCGAGTGAACGGTCTGTCCAGTTCTGGGTTTTTGCATAAAGTAATTCAAACGGAAATTCACCGGCGGGTAAATTAATGGATGCGCGCTGTCCGAACCCCTGCTGTTTTAAAGGTTGATTGTTAATACGAAGAATACCTCTTCCGCCCGGAACTGCTAAATTGAAAGCATATTCGCCAGCCTCTTTTATATTGATCTTGCCTATGTACTTCAGGAAGAATTCGCTGGGCACATTATGGATGGAGATTGCCGATAGATTATCGAGGGTACCCCTCGCTTCCGGTGGTAATTTTTTTAGATCAAGTGTATCATAGAAGCGGCCACGGTAAACTTCATATCTTACATCAGAAAACTGCGGCCGGGGTTTATCAAAAACGGTTATTTTTAAATTTTTAAAGGCAACAGGTCCATGATCGCCCTGAAACCTTAAGGGGCCTGTTGCACGCTCATCATTGCTCATGGCTCCCCGCGTAGGCCCACTCAGCTCTACATCTTCGTGAACGGTAACGCCGTTTAATTCAACCCGGAGAAACTTAGCATTTTCAATTTTCTTTCCTGCAGCATCAAAACGGGGCGCCTGAAACGAAATGCGTAACTGTTGCCAAAGACCGGGGGCTTTGCTTACATTTTGCCGCGGCGCATAGCCCTCATACCCGAATTGACCCGCCGGGCGACTTTCATCCCACCGATGATAGATGGCTCCATTATCTCCCGCCGTAGGATTTTTCGTCCCCCAGCTATCCAACAACTGTACTTCATAGCGCCCCTGCAGATAAATTCCGGAGTTGGAACCCTTCGCCATCATGTACGCCAGCTCTAAATCGATATCGCCGTATTCTGCATTGGTAAACAGGTCTGCGCCGCCTGTGCCAGGCATGTTCGCCAGAATACCCGTACCTGCTGTCAGGGTTAAATCATTTGCTTTTTCAAGGCCGGCAGTGGCCTCAGCCCCTACCTTCCATGTTTTACCTGTAGTTTTGAAAGCCGATAAATCATTTAACGGTATTACCTGCTGCCCCTTTGCAGATGGTATAACAAGAAAAAAGGAAATCGTGTAAATAATAGGTGGCGTAAGCCAATTTATAGCCGCTAATCGTTTTTTTAGAAACATACTATAGAAGTTGTTAGTTTTAGAGGAGTAGAGAAACCTGTAATTTCAGGAAGCTCTACGGAAGCAAATATCAGTGATTTACAAATAAAGATTTAATACTTGCGAATAAAATTTTGAATAAGTTTAAGGTACCGGAATCGAAGCGGCCTTCTCAGATACCAGGCTGGCCAGCTCGCCGGAACACTCCTGTAATCTAACATCATTGCACACGTTACACTGACAGTTTTTATATAATTAGCCTGAACTCACCGAAAGTAATTTTGCCCTGGAACTTTAGTACACATACATCAAGGTTGGTGGAGAACATTATAACTATGGTAGGATCTGCGCCAGTGGTCACTTCGGTTTTGGTTAGTCATGCTGACCATGGTGTTTACGTCACAATGCTGTCAACGGAACGCTATGGAATGCAGAGGCAAAGCTTACCATGTTTTACCAGGTTATAAATGGCCGGCTTACGGGTGTAATTCAAAGTAAGGATCACGAATTCATTATATTTCGTTATTTTTATTTGGATTGTTATACCCTTTTCTTACGGGGCGGCTGTCTTAACGATTACAAACCTGCTATATGTATAAGAAACATTTCTACTCTTTTGCGACCTATTTTCTATTAAGCCTTTTCCTCGCTGGAATATCATTTTCCGTCAAAGCACAGATTAGCGTAAGCGGTTCCGTTACTGCTGCTGAATCGAAAGAAAACCTGATCGGCGTAACAGTAGCCGTTAAAGGAACAACCTTGGCTACCACTACTGATGCAGGGGGGAAATACACTATCCCGAATGTAGCTCCGCGCGCAACCCTGATTTTTAGCTATTCAGGGTTCAATAGCCAGGAGGTAGGAGTAAATGGACGGTCTGTGATCAACGTGGTCATGGCAACCAATGACAGTGCACTTCAGGGTGTGGTTGTTGTGGGGTACGGAACGCAAAAGAAAAGGAACGTGACCGGGGCAGTAGGTTCGGTTAAGTTTGACCAGGACATTTCGAGCAGGCCCATGGTTGAATTTGGCCAGGCTTTATCCGGCAAGGTAGCGGGAGTCCAGGTACTTACTGCCAGCGGGCGTCCCGGCGCTTCTTCTACAGTACAGATCAGGGGCCTTGCTTCCATTTCGGCGAACAGTTCACCATTGATCGTTGTGGATGGCAACCCTCTCCCAAGCTATGATTTAAACCTGATCAATAGTGCCGATATTGAATCCATTGATATTTTAAAGGATGCTTCGTCTGCCGCTATTTACGGCTCGAGAGGCGGAAACGGGGTAATTCTGATTACTACCAAAAGCGGAAGATCAGGCAAAGGCCGGCTGGATTTCAGCTACGCCACCACGCTTCAGCAACCGATTGACCGGGTAGAGATGATGAATTCCCGCGAGTATGCCCTGGCTTCCATAGATGCTGCACAAAATGCATGGATTGACAGAGGGGGCGACCCGAATGCACCAAATACCCTGGCCGCCAGAGGCGCTTACAAGTATACGTGGCCGCTGGCATTTAACAATCCGGATACCCTTCGCAATACCGATTTTCAGGATCTGATATTCCGTACGGCCCCTATGCATAAATTTGATTTGAGTGTATCAGGTGGTAACGAAAAATCCAATTATCTTATTTCCGGAGGGTACATCAGCCAGGAAGGGATCGTTATCAATTCAGATTACACCAAATATGCCCTGAGCATAAAAGCGTCTTCCAAAATTTTGGATTGGGTAGAAGTTGGAGGAAAATTGGGTATCGTGTACGACAGGTCAAACGCTCCTATCGACCGGATAACAGAGTGGGCCGTACAATACCCGACGATTTATCCTGTTTATGGAACCAATGGCTACCTGGGCGATGCTACCAATACGCCTGGTCTGCAGAATTACGACAATATCCTTTTCCGCGCAAGAAACGGGCACCCATTATATGTGATAAATGACAAAAGAGCAAGTCAGAGCTTCAACAATTTGGGAAACTTATATGCGCAGTTTGAGCTTATTCCCGGTTTACGATTCAAGTCTTCACTAAACTTTTTCTATAACCGTCAGGACAATACCACCTACGCCGCAGTAGAGCACAACATGGGGCCCAGTTTTAACACCGAAGGCGTGCTCACTGGTACCCAGGCAAGAACCATCAACTATAACCTGCAAAACCTGTTAACCTACGACAAGGAAATAGGCGATCATAACCTCTCTGCCTTACTTGGGTATGAATATCTTAGAAACGACTTTTACAGTGCAAGTCAGGGGCGCAACCGGTTTGATAACGACCAGATACAATATCTGAGCGCGGGTCAGGTTATTTCTGTTGCTTCAGACAATGCCAATGAAACCGTCTTGATTTCCAGTTTTGCCAGGGCCTCTTATAATTTTAAGAACAAATACATCGCTTCTGTTTCATTCCGGCAGGATGGATCATCGAGGTTTGGCCCTAATAAAAAATGGGGATATTTCCCGTCTGCTTCAGTAGGCTGGATCGTGTCTGACGAGGCGTTCATGACTAACATTTCCCAGGTTAATAATTTAAAATTGAGAGCGAGCTATGGCTTTACGGGGAATGACAGAATTGGCGATTACCGCTGGATTGGCTCCATGCAACAGGGACGCGTGGCCTTCGGCACCACGCCCGGAATTTCTTATTACCCTTCCAGTATTACAAATCGTGACTTAGGGTGGGAACGCACCAAGCAGCTTAACTTCGGATTAGATCTTGGGTTATTGAAGAACAGGATAAGCCTCGAGGCAGATTACTATATCTCCAGGTCAGACGGCTTATTGCTTGATGTTCCGATTCCCCAGGTATCCGGGTTCGGCAGCGTATTTCAAAATATCGGGGAGTTGGAAAACAGGGGCATAGAATTAGCCCTTACAACACAAAACATAAAGGGGCCTTTTGAATGGTCTACACAAATCAATTTCTCCCGTAACAGAAATAAAATAATATCCCTTGGCCCTAACGATGCGCCGATGAACCTTAATGCAAATAATGCTTTGCCTGTGCGGAATGAAGTGGGGCAGCCGATCTTTAACTTCTACGGATACAGATATATCGGCGTATACAGGAATCAAAAAGAAATCGACGCCGACCCTTCTCATTTGCCGGGCACAAAGCCGGGAGATGGCAGGTATGAAGATCTTAATAAAAATGGAAGACTTGAATCTACTGACCGGACTATCATAGGAAACCCGGCGCCGGACTTTACTTATGGTATCACCAATAATTTTAAATTTAAAAATATTGACCTTAGTTTCCTTTTCCAGGGTGTTCAGGGCAGCGAGGTTTTCGACAATAACCTGCGTCGCTCTTTATTTTATCATGAAGGCAGAAACTACGCGAAATCAGTCGTTAACAGGTGGCGGTCGGAAGCAGAGCCGGGCGACGGATACCATCATAAATTAACGGTCGACCTTCATGGACTGGAACATACTCCCTCCAGTTACTGGATTGTAGACGGTTCTTATTTCAGACTTAAAAGCCTTACGCTGGGCTATAACATGCCTTCAAGTTTGATCAGTAAATTCAATCTGGGATCAGTACGGGTTTACTTTAATGGACAAAACCTGTTTACCGCCAAAAATGCTAATCTTTTTGATCCGGAAAATTTTAGCGGAGGCGCCGACCAGGCGGTGCAAAGGGGTGCAAGCCATTCCCCTTATCCTACAACTAAAACATATTCGTTAGGTATAAACATTGGGCTTAAATAATTAAGAAGAAAACATATGAAAAATATCAAATATTTTAGCCAGCTAATCACCTTTATATTCTTACTGGCCTGTAATAAGAAAGAACTCGAACTCTATCCGCTGACAAGCCTTACCGAGGGTAATTCCTATAACACTGAAACCCAGCTCACCCAGGCCGTAAATGATGTTTACCGCCAGATGCGGATTATTTACAATGCGCAGGGAATTGCCGATTTGTTTGGGGAACTGCGTTCTGACAATACTTATATCAAAATCGCAGCCGGAGGAGGCGCCATTTCGAATGACATTGTCAATTTTACCCTCAGAACAGACAATCCTCTTATTGCAACAGCCTGGGCAAATTGCTATAACGCTATCTTTATCTGCAACAATGCCATAGAGCAGCTGGAGAAAACAACTGTTGTATTTCAACAACCGGAAGTTAAAGAAAGGCTCAAAGCAGAAGCCGTATTTGTAAGATCGCTGATTTATTTCAATATGGTAAGAGCCTGGGGAGACGTTCCGCTTGTTTTGAAGGTGGTAACACCTGAAGAAAGCTATGACTACATTCGCGAGAGCAAGGATGTAATCTATAAGCAGATAATAAAGGACCTCAACAATAGCAAGAGTGTATTGCCTGCCAGGTACACAGGAGCCAATATCGGGAGGATCACCAAAAACGGTGCAGCAGGTGTTTTGGCCAAAATTTATCTGACCATGGGTGATAAAGCCAACGCTGAAAAAGAGTTGCGTGAAATTGTAAACTCCGGTTTGTATTCTTTAGATGCAAACGGAAACGGGGTCACTAATACCGATGATTACTTATTCAATTTCCAGCCAAATACAAAGAACAGCAGAGAATCTGTTTTAGAAGTGCAGTACCTTTCAGGTGTGAATGCCGCGAACAGTAATCACCAGGATTTTTATACGCCCTGGCATTTTGCTTTTCATTTGCCTGGATCGACAGAGAACCTCCTGGGACAGGGTTTCAACACACCAACGGACGATATGGTAAAAGAATTTGAAACGAATGATCCCAGGAAAAACGCCTCCGTCAACCCGGGTTTCATCAACCTGACCACCAATCAATTTGTAGATTATCCATGGACTCCGAAATTTTATGATGCCACATGGAGGAATCCGGGACAAAATTTTGAAATAATCCGTTATGCAGACGTCCTCCTTATGCTCTCAGAGGTGACTAACGACGCCACCTTCCTTAACATGGTAAGAGCACGGGTAGGAATGCCGGGATATGGCCGGCCGGGCTATCCCACCCAATATGGTACGCTTGCATTAGCAATCGAACATGAGCGAAGAGTTGAGCTTGCATTTGAATTTCACCGGTTTTTTGATTTGGTACGGACAGGCCGTGCCGTAGAAGTCATGCAGGCAAAAGGGTATAAGATCAATCAAAACAATATGCTCTTCCCTATTCCTCTTAATACCATTGATGTGAATCCGAGGATAACGCAGAATGCCGGGTATTGACGTAAAATTTTAATCTTTATCGCGAGGTTTTAACCATCGGGTAATAAAGATGGAGGGGCCTCAAAAATGGCAATCTCGTTACTACTATATAACACAAGGCGAGCTATTAGTAATTATTTTCTGCAGCTTTTCGTTGTGTCTCGTGGTTCGTCGGGTACAGTTCGTGTAGGGAATGATATTACGGTGCGCTGCACCTGATTTGAAAATCATAAATCTTTCTACAAATATTCTGGTGCGCTGCACCAGTCAAGAATGTCGAAATAAATAACATGCGAGCCTTTTCCTGCATTTGCAGAAAAGCGCCTCGTAATATAAAGAGGTGCAGCGCACCGCAATATTTGTAGAAAGAAGTTTCGTTGGGGATTAAGGTGCAGCGCACCGTAATATTATAATTTCGGCAAATATCCGAACACTACTATATAACAGTGGGTGAGCTTATTGGTAATCAAAGTTTTTTTTATGCGACTTTTTTCAATGCAGTAGTTTTTCTTTCGTAACCGGCGGCTTTAAAAGGAAAAGTAAAGGGATACCACACTCTCTTGTCATCTTTTATGAGCCCCTTTTTTTGTGTTTTGTTGCATAGCGATCTTTCGGGCGAAATGAAAGATCACTGAAAATTTTGCAGGCTGTGATTGGTGATCAACCTCATTAACAACTGCTCGCGAAAATTCATTATTGTTTTCTTGAACTTCTTTATTGATAATGGTTGGAGTGAAAAATAAGCTCATAATTTTTTCTCCAAAAAAACCACGACTATTTCTTTCTTCCACTGATGTCATTGATTTAAATGGAAAAGTTGAGAAAGGCTGTCAGGGATTGGTAGAATAGATACTGGCTTCTTTTACAAATATCCTCCTGTGTAGTTTTAGCTGCGCGATAACCAGTTCCGCAAAATCTTCGGGATGCATCACCCGCTCTTCATCACCGGTGATCAGGTTTGCGCTATGGGCCAATGCTGTTACTACCGTGCTGGGAGCTAAAGCGGTGACGCGGATATTGTGTTTACGTACCTCCTGCATCAGGCTTTCCGTTAAACCAAATACGGCAAATTTAGAAGCGCTATATGCACTGGTTGTTGCGCTGCCTGTTTTACCTGCTGTAGAGGAAATGTTGATGATGTCGCCTGTTTTCCGGTCAAGCATTTGCTGCAATACAGCACGCGTAGTATAGTAAACACCAAATACATTTACTTTGATCTGGTTTTCCCACACGTCTGGTTCCAGTTCCAAAAACTTACCAAAAGTGCCTGTGCCCGCATTGTTGATAAGAATATCTATATCGCCTAATTCAGCGCGAAGTTTCTCAACGGCGCTGTCCACTTCTGTTCTGTTGCTAACATCGGCAGTGGCAAAAGCTGATTTCACGCCAAAACCTTTGACCTCTTCAGCAACAGCCCTTACATCTTTTTCTGTTCGCGCCACTAAACCTACATGCGCACCTTCTTTTGCCAATGCCACCGCAATCGCCTTTCCTATTCCTTTGCCGGCGCCCGTTACAAGAGCTACCTTATCTTTTAATGATTGCATCAGTAGTTATTTAATTGTTGTATAAAAAGCGACAGAACCAATGAAAACACATCACGCCTGCCTTTCAAGGCGCGGCCAGGTAGTTTCATGTTCTATTTTTTGGCTCAGCTTTAATATCCAGCCATATCACACGGAGTCGTTGCTCACCCGGTTCAAAACAGCACTGCAAAAACTGAACCCCGGCAATTCAAGGTTAAAGCTAAAGACAGTAATGCAATTCCTCAGTTAGTGAAACATTACCACCTCCATATTGCTCCTGTGGAAGGAAATTTCTTTTTAAACTAACTGACATTGCCCGCGGAAGACGGGGCACAATTGCCGTCTGCAGTGCAGAACCCTTCGTCTTCTGTACTTAACACAAGGCGCCTTTCTTCTTCCCATACTTTATCCAACACCTGCGTAAATACGTCTGTTGGCTGCGCACCGGATACCGCGTATTTATTATTGAATACAAAGAATGGAACGCCACGTGCACCCACCTGTTCTGCTTTATGCTGGTCTTGCTGTACTTCGTGTAAGAAAGCATCGCTTTGTAATATACTTGTTATTTCCTTACCGGGTAAGCCCGCATCTTCGCCCAATTGAACAAGGGTATCAATGTCGCCGATATTTTTCCCTTCTGTATAATAAGCCCTGAATAAGCGCTCTTTCATGTTGTTTTGCACACCGTGTTGTTTTGCCAGGTGCAGCAGGCGGTGAGCATCACGGGTATTGTTAATGATCGCTTTGTCAAAGTTATATTCCAGTCCTTCTTCCTTTGCCATTCCTGCCATTGCCTCGTTCATTCGTTTGCCTTCCGTTGCGGTAACGCCTTTCCTCCTGCCAAGGTATTCATGTACGCCTTGTCCGGGAACATATTTCATTTCCGGGTCAAGCTGAAAGCTACGCCATACAATTTCCACGTTGTCTTTTGCATTAAATTTTTCCAATGCCTTTTCAAGTCTGCGTTTGCCGATATAGCAAAAAGGGCAGACAACATCAGACCATATTTCTACTTTCATAAATTTATTTTTGAATTAAGCTGATCACTACTTTCTTTATTACCATGCAATTCATAAACGGCTGAATAGCGCGCTGGCCGTTGAAGTGAGTGAAACAACGATGTTGAGAAGAGCTATAAAGAATGTTACAAAAGAATTTTTCCATCGCTGGTGATTAAATACACTATTGTTTTTATTTGGTAACACTGACAAACGCAGTCTCGGCTATTGTTACCCGTTAGTATTATGGCTACTGTAACACCGTTACCCGTAACCCCAAAAAATTTATCCTTTTATTCCTGAAATAAAACCTGCCATAAAATCCTGCAATACCAATTGGTTCAGTTCCTCTTTGCCACCATCATTTCCCATCATATTTATAGATATCAGGCCATGCAACATAGACCAGAAGGTATGAAGTTTTAAAAGGGGGTCCGTTGAAGGGGTTTTGCTCGCGGCAATCAACCTTTTTATAGGTTGCAGAATCAGTTCTGTAAAGGCGCTTAACTCGTTAGTCTGGTTTACTGTTTCACAGGAAGGCATTCCTAAGCCATACATAACCTGGTAGTAAGCCTTGTGTTCGAAAGCAAATTCCCAATAGGAATAAGCCAGAGCCTCTATCTGCTTTTCAGGATTGCCAGAACGCCTTGTAGCCTTTATCAATTCGTTGTTTAAAATTTGAAAACCCTGCTTTGTAAGTTCAAGCAAAATGGCTTCTTTGTTGGCAAAGTGATCATAGATAACAGGAACACTGTACTCAATTGCTTCTGCTATTTTGCGAATAGACAAGGCTTGCCATCCTTCCTGTATCACCACCTTCCACGCAGCTTTCAGTATAGAAGAACGAACCTCTTCTCTTTGCCTTAATTTTCTTTCTGTTATTCCCATGTGATAATATCAAAAAACTTCTTAACAGTGTTAGCAAAAATACAACGGATCGCAGTCCCGAAAGGATTTCCCGGGGTTTAATTAACAGTGCTTTAATGATCGAAAAGACAGTCGAATGCAGTAAAGCAGAGGTCAAAGAAGAATTAGGCTGCTTATTGAAAATGTAATTACAAATTGTGATTATGTTTGGATACATCCCCACCCTATCTTTACGGATGAAAACAAATGATTTCAATACCGCTTGCGGGGCAGCCGAAGGTTCAGGCATTTGCAGTGGCAGAAAGGAAGCACATGTGCTTCCTTTCCCTTCGCCGGATTTAAAAAATAACAAAAGCATCTGAGTTTTCGTATCATGCTTAAAATATTGTAAAATGCATGCACCCACGGGTTCTGTGAATAAATTTGGTATTCCCTTGTTGCTGTTTTTCTGCCTGCTTGTTCCGTCCTCATCTTTTCTCTCCGAACCGGCGGTGGCCTTTCATGTCATCAATGTACGCAACACAAAGGAATTGAAAGACTTCTTCCGGTTTACAGGTGATCGCCTGCCTTTTATCAGCTCTCACCGCGGAGGGCCTTCAGCCGGTTTTCCTGAAAATTGCATCGCCACGTTTGAGAACACCCTTCAGCATACGTGGTCACTTATCGAGCTGGATCCTCATTATACCAGGGATAGCGCAATTGTGTTAATGCATGATGCCACGTTAGACAGAACTTCAAACGGACACGGCAAAGTTTCAGATTATACCCTTGCTGAGCTCAGGAAATTGAAATTAAAAGACACAGAAGGCAACATCACTTCCAAAAGGATACCGACCCTTGATGAAGCGCTTGAATGGGCCAAAGGAAGAACCATACTCATGGTTGATCAGAAAGATGTGTCAACTGACGTAAGGGTTAAAAAGATCAGGGAGCACCATGCCCAGGCCAGCGCGATGGTAATGGCGTACAGCCTTGCCGATGCTAAAAGGTGTTATGAACTTGATAAGAGTATAATGATGGAAATCGTGTTTGTTCACGATCTTAAAAGCGCTGCTGAATTTGACCAGAGTGGCGTACCCTGGGAGAACGTTGTTGTATTTGTCACCCATACCGACCCAAAAGAAAAGGGAATATTTGAGTATGTACATAGTAAAGGGGCTATGTGCATCAGGGGAAGCTCAAGAACAATTGACAAAGATTATGCTGCGGGGAAGATCGCGGGAGAAGAAGTTTTTTATGAAAAATACCGGCGGCTCATCCGGGATGGTGCGGATATCATCGAAGCTGATCTTGGCATTGAGGCTGGGCGGGCAATTAAAAGTATGCAGGAGGGAAAAAGCAGCAAACGTAAGTATTTTACGGTGAAAAACTGACCCTACGGATACCGTACACACAAGTCTTTTTATGGCTGCACCTGCAGGAAAGAATACGTTTTAGTACCTTTGAAATAGCCCCATCCCCGTGTTTATAGCAAAACATGCCTCCACGGTTCAGCTTCACAGGAGCCCCGTGAAGTTTACGCGACTCCTATGGAGTCGAAGAATTAATTAACAGCATTGCTATAAACACGGGGCTCCTATCGGAGCCGGCAAGAACATTTTATCTGCTAAGTATTCGCACAAAAGCTAGCTTCTGTGTTTTCACCAAAATAACTCAGTTTTTAAACAGTTGATTTTTTGCAGTACTAAGTTGATTATATAGAAGGTTGAAAATGAAATGGCACCATAGGGGCCACGTGTTTATAACAAAACATGCCTCCACGGTTCGGCTCCATAGGAGCCACGTGAAGTTTACGCGACTCCTATGGAGTCGAAGAATTAATTAACAGCATTGCTATAAACACGGGGCTCCTATCGGAGCCGGAAGTAACATGTTATCTGTTAAGTATTCCGACAAAAACGAGCTTCTGTGTTTTCACCAAAATAACTTAACTTTTTAAACAGTACAAAGTTGAGTTATATAAAAGTATTCCGACAAAAGCGAGCTTCCGTGTTTTCACCAAAATAACTCAGTTTTTAAACAGTTGATTTTTGCAGTACAAAGTTGAATTATATAGAAGGTTGAAATCCAATTAGAGAGATCATCACACACCTTAGTAGAAACGATTGTCATCATAAAAGTCAACCTTATTACTTATTGAAATAGATGATGGCGGAGCTAAAGTACCGGTAAAGGGTGAATTGATTTGGCGCGAAGTCTGTTGCACCCCGTAAAATAATACTACCATAATATTGAAATATTACCTTTAATTTCCGGGTTGAAACGAAGTGCAGGAATCAAACGTGACTGACCAACAAATCATCCGTTAGTAAAACTCTGAAAATTTTTAGTCCCCCTGGCAAGCCGCCTCTCATGTATTTATTGATGCTGCGCATAACGCATGAATCCCTTATAAGAAAACGCAACATGGGATTGCCTGTGCAGATATCATAAAATATCCGGGTTGTTATACATTATGCCGGCTTATTAAATTCACAACATATGATAAAAAGGTTACATCATGTATTTATCGTGCGATTAAAAACGCTGCTTGCGGCCGTTTTTGTTTCCTTCATCACGCTGGCTCTTTATGGTGAAGCACCAGCGGCTGCCGGAGGACATAAGAAGAACCTGATCAACAGGCATGCGGATTTTACCGGTGCACAGAATGTCTATACAGCCGGCATTACAGATACCCTGGTTGTGTCGGGTAAAATTGCGTCTGCTTTGGGCGAGCCCTTGCAGGGAGTAACGGTGGCCGTAAAAGGAACAAGTGTGGGGAGCATCTCAGGTGCGGACGGCAAATATACCTTACGCATACCAGATGGTCAAAGCACCCTCGTTTTTTCTCTGATCGGGTTCCTGACGCAGGAAGTGGCTGTCAACAATCGTTCAAACCTCGATGTGACCATGACTGCAGGTGCAAAAGACATGGATGAAGTTGTGGTGATCGGTTATGGTACCGAAAGGAAAGTTAACCTTACGGGTTCCATCTCCACACTTGCCATGAAGCAGAAAGAAAACATGCCGATTACGAACGCGAGCCAGGCATTGCATGGTATGGGTGGCGTATGGGTGAACCAGGCAGGGGGCCGGCCCGGCAATGACGTTGCTTCCATCCGGATACGGGGCGTAGGAACTACCAATAACAGCAATCCCCTTGTGCTGGTAGATGGAATTGAATTCAACATGAATGAAATTAACCCCGCAACTATAGAAACCATTACTGTCTTAAAAGATGCGTCGGCAGCTATTTACGGATCCAGGGCAGCCAACGGGGTCATTTTAGTCACTACAAAATCAGGTAAAAAGGGCAAATCTGAAATAAATTACAGCTTCTCCCATGGCATTCAGGATGTTACTTTCATCCCCGACGTGGTGTGGGATCCCATTCTTTACATGCAAAGTAAAAATAAGGCGTTGCGCAATGAAGGAAAGACAGTGGTTGATTATACCGATGCACAGATAGAAGAATACCGTAAAGGGCTGGAAACTAACCCATATGCGTACCCGAACCGGAATTATTTTGATGAAATATTAAAGAACGGTTATTTACAACAACACAACCTTCGCTTTTCAGGGGGTTCTGATAAAATCATCTATAGCCTGGCGCTTGGTTATATGGATCAGGATGGGATATTGATCACGGCTAATCATGCTAACCGGTACTCGATCGATCTGAATGCAACCGCTAATGTGACTGACAGGCTGAAAGTTGGTGCAACCATTAAAAGCACCTACCGCAAATACACTGAACCGAACCAGGGAACAGAGGCTTTTTTTAACAGCTTTTTCCGGGTGTTACCCATATTTGCTTCTTACCTTGAAGATGGTAGCTTTGGTAGTGCGGTATTCTCTACGCCGGGGATAAACGTAGTAGGTAATCCGCATATGCGGCTCAGGCAGGGACTAAAGGAACATGCTTCCATGCGCTCGCTTGCAAAAGTATTTGCCGACGTCAGCCTGCCTTTCAATTTAACGTACAGCGCTAATCTGGGCGTAGATAAACTAAACGGGGCTGCAGACAGGTTAGACGGAGCCAGCCGTCAATTTGTTCCCTATATGACTGCCTATCATCCGCTCACAAAAGCACCCAACTTCGTCAATCCAAATCCTTATGCATACGCCTACAGCCAGGATAATCTCAACCTTTCTGCCTACCAAACGCTAAGCTGGCAGCAAAAATTCAGTGACGAACATACGGTGTCCGCCATGGGAGGCATGAGCTATACTAAATTCGATAACAGTTTCTCGTCAAGTCAGATATTTGGGTTCTTTGATAATTCATTAAGTGATATAAACGCCGGTTCCATCAATCCACAGGTGAGTGGCCGCCGCACGGAGGACGTGTTGTTATCCTACTTTAGCCGTGTGGGTTATAACTTCCGTGACAAATATTTGTTGGATGGAACAGTCCGTTATGATGGTTCGGGGCGGTTTAAAGAAGGCAGGCGTTGGGGCCTGTTTTATGGGCTGTCTGCCGGATGGCGCCTTGATAAGGAAGCGTTTTTTGAGAATATCCGGGGGCTGGGCTTTATAGATTTATTGAAGTTCAGGGCTTCTTACGGCGAATTGGGTAACCAGGCTGTAGATCTGTATAGTTATTTTCCTACGGTAAACCTTGGATTTGATTATGCTTTTAACAACACCATTGCCCCCGGTGCCGCAATAACACGGGCTGTAGAACCAGATATTTCCTGGGAAACAACACGTACCATTGATATCGGCGCTGATTTCTCCGCCTGGAATGGGATGCTTAATATAACACTTGATGTATTTAAAAAACGTACTACAGATATTTTACGTCAGGTGAACATACCGGCCCAGGTGGGTGGCTTAACCGGCCCGGTTAAAAATGTTGGCACTGTTGATAATCTGGGTTATGATATCAGTATAATGCACCGCAACAACATAGGAGGTTTCAGATACGAAGTGGGAGGAGAATTGGGCTACGTAAAAAACAAGGTAGTAAACCTGAATGGCGAACGCATCATTGGTACGCGCAGGATCACCGCGGAGGGCTATCCTATCGATTCGTATTTTTTATACGAAGCCATAGGGATTTATAACAGCCAGGAGGAAGTGGATAAAAGCGCCAAAATCAGCAATGCCGTGAAACCCGGTTACCTTAAGTACAAAGATCAAAACAACGATGGAAAAATCAATGGTGATGACCGCATCATAACCGGCGGTTCCATTCCAAAGTACACCTACGGCTTTACGTTGAATCTCGGATATCATGGCGTCAGCCTTAACTCGTTTTTTCAGGGTGTACAAGGGGTAAACCTTTATCCTACAGCCAACCTCGCAACCCCTTTTAATAACGGGGCCGGCTTTACAAAAGAATGGCTGACAGATTCCTGGACGCCCGGCAATCCTAATGCACGCCTGCCGATCCTCACTACCGCCACAGGCGCCACCGAAAATTTTCAGCCCTCTACCTTTCACCTGAAGGACGGGTCTTACCTGCGGGTTAAAAACATCCAGCTTAAATATAATCTTCCATCGAGGCTTATCTCCCGTTTTGCTTTAACCAATCTGAGTGTCTTTGCAAACGGGGAAAATGTCCTCACTTTCACGAAGTTTACATACTTTGATCCTGAAAAAAATATCACACAGGATAATCTCTACGAATATCCTTCGCTAAAAACCTTCAGTTTTGGAATCAACGTAACTTTTTAAGTTCCAGATCAAATGATCAGTAACATGAAAAATATATATGGCCTTCTTTTCTGCACCGTACTACTTTCAGGGTGCTCCAAAAATTTATTAAACACCCAACCATACGACAGGTATACGGAAGAAATATACTGGACGTCGGAAAAAAATGCGGTGGCTGCCTTAAACGGCTGCTATGCAGTATTAAAGGAAGATGGTTTATTTGGCGGTACGGCAACCCCGTTATGGGAAGAGACAGCTACTCCCAACGCATACAATTACGATAACTCATTTGGTTTTAATGTGATCGCCCTGGGTACGCACACCGCCAGCCCGGCAAATCCGTCCGAAATCATCAATAATCGTTGGTCAGACAGTTACCGGGGAATAGGCCGGTGCAACACACTTCTTGCGGAAATTGATAAAGTGCCGATGAGTGATGCCCTCAAAACCCGGATGAAGGCAGAGGCAAAATTCCTGAGGGCCTTGTTCTATTCGTTATTGGAAATATACTACGGCGGTGTTCCGCTGATTTTAAATAAACCGGATGCAGCCACCCAGTCAGATCTTCCGAGGAATGCGCGTACCGACGTGGTGCAGCAGGTTATAAAGGACCTGGATGAAGCGGCAGCTATTTTGCCGGCCAGATATGCTGCCGCTGCCGACAAAGGAAGAGCAACCAGGGGCGCCGCCCTGGGGATAAAAGCGCGCGTGTTATTGTTTGAGGCCAGTTCATTGGTGAACACGGCTAATGATCCGGCCAAATGGGCCGCCGCCGCTGCCGCAGCCAAAGCGGTGATGGATATCGCCCCTCAGGCAGGATATAATTTATTCCCCGACTTCCGGGCTTTGTTTTTACCTGCCAACGAAAATAACCAGGAGGTGATCTTTGACGTGCAGTTTAAAGCCCCTGAGCAAACAGGCAACTCCTTCGACCTGATAAACCGCCAATTCAATACCAATGCTCCCCTGCGCGACTTAATAGATGCTTTTTATATGAAAGATGGCTTACCAATCACGCAGTCGCCGTTATATTCTGCCGCGAAACCTTACGAAAACCGCGAGCCCCGGTTTTACCAGACCATTGTTTTCCCGGGAGACACATACATGGGAGCCACCGTTACGCCTACCAATCCATTTAAAATTACCGGGTATACATTTAAAAAGTACGGTATTTATGATAAAGAGCCAAGTACAATGATATTGCTGGCGGGCCAGTCTGAAACCAATTACATGGTGATGCGCTACGCCGATATTTTACTGATGTATGCCGAAGCGCAAAATGAAGTGTCGGCAGCTCCTGATGCAACTGTATACGCCGCTATAAACAGGGTTCGCCAGCGGGCCGGGGTGGTTCCGTTCCAGTTACCGGCGGGCGTCACGAAGGCCGCTATGCGTGAGTTCATCAGGCGGGAAAGAAGAATCGAATTTGCGGGGGAAGGATTTTATTATACTGATATCAGGAGATGGAGAACAGCAGAGCAGGTTATGAACGCCACTATTTTCAATTCGCAAAACCAGGCGATTGTGAAAAGAACGTTTAACCCTGCACGTGATTATTGGTGGCCTGTTCCCCAAACCCAGCGTGATCTAAACCCTCAACTTGCCCAGAACGAAAATTACTAAGCAGGCATCTGATGTCTGTATCAGCTTTGAAATGCAACCGTCTTCCGGAATAATATCCGACAGGCATGTGTTTCGATGAGAGCAGGAGGTGCTAAAGAGAAACCATGAGCACTTGTGCATCACGGTTAAAAACGCATGGGTTTCCGAGAGGAAACCATCAGTTCTTAACGGCTTAATTCAGGTTTTATACCGTCATCATTTTTTTAATCCTTTTGAATGAATATATATTCTATAAACCCTGCTCTTCGATCTTATTTATTACTCCTGGTTGCACTGCCGTTTACACCAAATATATTAAGTGCACAGCAGGCCCGGCGCCAGTCAACAGAAAAAATCCGCAAACCCAACGTCATTTACATTTATGCGGATGATTTAGGGTATGGCGAATTAGGGGCTTATGGACAGCAAAAAATCAAGACGCCTAACCTGGACCGGTTGGCAAAAGAGGGAATGCGGTTTACACAGCATTACACCAGCACCCCGGTTTGCGCGCCTGCCCGGTGTATGCTGATGACCGGCAGAAGTGGCGGCCATTCTTACATCAGGGGCAATTACGAATTAGGTCAGTTCGCAGACAGTCTCGAAGGAGGCCAGATGCCTCTGCCGGAAGGCGCTTTCACTATCGGTCACCTGATGCAGCAGGCTGGTTATAAAACCGGTGCGATCGGCAAGTGGGGCCTGGGCCTGCACTCCAATACCGGTGATCCGAACAGGCAGGGTTTTGATTTCTTTTATGGTTACCTTGATCAGAAACAGGCTCACAATCATTACCCTTCCCATCTATGGAAGAACGGAACCCGGGATAAATTAAACAACCCGTACATCGATGTCCATAAACATGCCCCGTTAGAAAAGATAAAGCCCGAAGATCTCGGCGTGTATAAGGGAAATGAATATGCAGCTGATAAGTTGACTGGAAACGCCCTGAAGTTCATACAGGACAATAAAAACACACCGTTCTTTTTGTATTTACCGTATACATTGCCTCATGCAGCCTTACAGGTTCCGGAGGACGGGATTAAGCATTATATCGACCTTTTTAATGAAAAGCCAAACCTTACGGTAATGAATTATCTGCCGGTATATTACCCGCTTTCTACTTATGCGGCTATGATCAGCTACCTGGATAAACAGGTAGGTATGGTGCTGGAGCAGCTTAAGAATTCAGGGTTGGATCAGCATACAATTGTCATGTTTTCAAGCGACAACGGACCGGCAGCTTCTATCGTAACGGGCAGCAACGATTTCTTCAGGAGCGCCGGCCCTTTGAGGGGCATGAAACAGGATTTATATGAAGGGGGAATCCGGGAACCTTTTATCGTAAAATGGCCGGGAAAAATTCAACCTGGTAAAGTGTCTGATCTGATTTCGGTGCAGTATGATATGATGTCTACTTTAGCAGATATCATTGGAGTGAAAGCACCGCCCAATGATGGCATTTCCCTGCTGCCGACACTATTGGGCAATGATCATCTGCAACAAAAGCGACCTTATATATATTTTGAGTTTCCGGAAAAAGGCGGGCAGGTTGCCATACGTATGGGAAACTGGAAAGGAGTCAGAACAAATGTGAGGCAAAATGTAAACGCGCCGTGGCAGCTTTATAATCTTGCTTCTGACGTTGGGGAGAAAAAAGATGTGGCAGCCGACAACGCTGACATCATAAAGCAAATGGCTGCCATCGCACAAAAAGAACATCGTTGCCCGCACATAAAAGAGTGGGAATTTGTAGATCCGAAGTTTGTGCTGAATTAGTAAAGTTCCGCATAACGAAGAGCTTGAGATATTAGGTCACCTGGTATTTTATCGGGTTGCTTATAGGAACGGGAACATTACAGCAATATAACAGGTGCAGCGCACCGTAATATGATGGTATGGCAATTCCCTATACCCAATCCTATGTTCATCTCGTTTTTGCAGTAAAATATCGCGAGGCTTTGATTTAAAAAAAGCTGGAAAATGAATTGGAAATGTACATAACCGGCATTGTTCAAATCATAAACACAAATAATTAGCCATAGGTTCTATGGCCGACTATATTCACGTCGCCACTGCTATGTAATAGTTGACAGATGTCGTTTGTTTTTTCAGCTTTCATGTATGTTGCCTAATTTTAATTTGAATTATTCGGATTGTAATATTAAAACCCAGTCTTCCTGGGGTGGAGAGTAAAGCTTTTTCAGTCCATGGTTGGGAATAAAATATTTTGGAATATTCACCTGTGCGGGGATTGAACCAATTCACCGTTAACCGGGGCGTCTACTGAAGATAAAAACTTGTTTGTGGCGTAACTGAACGGAGAGGATGACCTGGATGGTATTGAATCCCTGCTCTTTACGCATGACAAGGTAATCGCGGGCTTCTTCGAGGGTCAGCCGGGCAAAAACTGGGTAGTGTCTCAGTTTGAAAATAGATACTTGACTGAATAAGCAAAAGTTTTGTATACTGGTTTTTAGCTTTAATCTTCATAGAATGTGAGTAATCAGATATTAATAAGGATTGAACGTTACAATTTATAAATTTAACACGTCTGATCCTGATTGCAATTATCAATAACATTATCTTTAAAATTACAATCTCCCCGAACACGTAAATATGAAAACAGAAGACCTACACAACAAACTCCCGGCTGGTAACGGCCACGGCCGTTCGAAGGAATTTATCAATCCTTTGCCCCGATCTGTATTTCGTTCGAATTTTTTTTTATTGCTGGATGGGGAATGGCGCTTTTCACTCGATCTCGAAGACCACGGGCTGAGAGAAGGCTGGCACCTTGAACATACTTATACGAATATCGCACAATGGCCAGGTACCGTGGAGGCACATATGAACGAAGCTAAGTTACTTGCGCCGGATACTAAGGGGCCTGATAAATTAATCGCATGGTACGAGCGGGATTTCCCAATGCCTGAACTGAGCAGTAAACCTTCCCTGTCCCTTTTTCAGCTAACGTTCGGTGCCTGCGGATATGATACGAGGGTGTGGCTCAACGGCCGGCCGCTGTGTACCATCGAAGGAGAAGACACACATTACGGCGAGTACACTTCCTTCTCCTATGAATTACCGGAGCAGGATCTTCGCCCCGTAAACAGGCTTACGGTACGCGTGGAAGATACCATGGATGCAGAGATCCCACGGGGTAAACAGGAGTCGCATGTTTACAAACGGGGAGGCATCTGGTACCAGTCCTATTCAGGGCCTGTGAGAAGCGTATGGCTGGAGACGGTTGAACGGAACAGGTTACGGTCACGTGTAGGTGTAGTCAGCGTGGTCGAAGACCAGCTTGTTCGTTTTAATCTTACTACCCGCATTCATGATCCCGGATGTTATACACTTCGCCTTAAGGTATATGAAAAATGCCGGGAAGCATCGGAACCGATGGCGGTTTCCGACTTCCCGTTACGGCTTGAAACGGGACAGAAACAACAACGGGTTGTTGTAGAAGTTCCCGGAGCGAAATTATGGTCGCCTGAAGATCCTCAATTATACTGCCTGACAGCTCAACTGATAGACTCCGGCGGGTATATATCTGAAATCGAAACCTACTTCGGACTGCGCAAAATTGAAGCCCGGGGACGATACGTTTATCTCAATAACAAATCGGTGTATCTCGATGGTATTTTATACCAGCCCGGTGATGCCACCTACGAAGAGATTCTACGGCACATGCACGCCATGAAAGAACTGGGCTGCAACCTGGTACGTATCCATATTGCTGGTGTTGATCCACGCGTGTATAACCTGGCTGATGAAATGGGCCTGTTGTTATGGGTAGAAGTGCCAAGCCCTCACAGCTCGAGCCACCGGAGCAGGACGAATCATTTTGCAGAGCTATTGCGGATGCTCGCACTTATTGAAAACCATCCTTCTATCGTTATCTGGAGTTTATACAACGAAGACTGGGGGGCTGAGGACATCGCCACCAATGCTGAAACACGCCAGTACATCATCGACACCTATCACTACATGCAAATCTATCACCCGCAGTTTTTGGTGGTGGATAACGATGGATGGAACCATATTTCCCTCGAAGGCAGGCTGAAATCCGATCTCCTGACTGCTCATCTGTATACTCCTGACGCTGACCGCTGGCGTGAGTTGCTCGACAAACTCGTAGAAGGGCATATGCAAGGCGTAGCAGCATTTCCGTTAGTAGTAGGTGATCCTTTCTTTTACAGGCGGCAGGTGCCCCTCATCGTTAGTGAATGGGGCGGTTTTGGATTCCCGGATTATGGTGGCCCAAAAGATGCCGAAGAACGTACCAGACTGATCGCGCTGTATAAACAGGAGCTCAGGAAGCGGCCAATCGCAGGAGATGTGTATACGCAGGCTACCAATATCGAAGATGAAAGGAATGGATTGATAGATGCCGGCACCGGAGAATTAAAGGTACCGGCAGGCCTGCTTGCCTCTTCGGAGTTTCACTCAAAAAAACAGGAGATTTCAACAGAAGACACCAACTAAAGAACTACAATAGAAAGAGCAAAAAAATTAAAAAAGCAGTATTATGAAGACAAGAAAAAACAAGCTCGTTGACCTCGAAGAATTTATTGACAAAGAATACGGCAAACGTGGGACAGAACGCAGAGGTAAATTTGAAGAAGGTTATGAAGCCTTTAAACTAGGTGTTATGCTTCAGGAAATGCGCAAGAAAAAGAATATGACACGGGAACAACTTGCCGAAAAATGCGGTACGGCCAAAAACTACATTTCACGGATTGAAAATGATGCAAGTGATATAAGACTTTCCACCCTGATGCGCATTGTGAGAGAGGGCTTTGGCGAACACTTAAAATTATCAGTCAACCTCTAATTCAAGGGCATGAACGCACAACATGAGTATTTGCAAATATGGCGGCGCACTAATGCAGTTGAACAGAAGATTTTCAATTAAGCTTTATATCTTTAACCAGAGTGACGGGAATTCTAAAGCCCACATAGCAAGCACTTTAACATTGTGCGTCGTACTAAAGCGACATCAGACCATATGAAAAGACTAAAACTAACAACTCTCTTTATTCTCGCATTGCTTGCGGGACAGACACAGACAAAAAATTTTCTTGACCTTATTTGGAAGTAGCGGGTAGCTCTGACACTTTGGTAACTCCAAATAAAATTTTTATAAAAATCATAATTGCAGAAAAAGATACCAAAGACCGATCTTCAGTTGAAGAGTTGGAAATTAGAATGGTTAACTCTTCAAAAGCTTTGGGAATAGATGTTGAAAAAAATCTAACCACAAGTGATATGAGTAGCAATTTTAAGTTCTATTTTCTAAGAAGCAAAGACGTAATGAAATCTAAACAGTACATTTTAAAAGTCGGTGACGCTGTAACTGCAAGCAAAGTATTTATTCAAATGGAAGACTTAGGTATTTCAAATACTTCCATTGACAGAGTTGACCATTCAGACTTAGAAAATATTAGAAACATTATGCGGACAAAGGCTATTGGAAATGCTAATGCAAGAGCAATTGCATTAACTAAGCCGTTAAATCAAACCGTTGGACTTGCAATACATATCATTGACGATGAAGCTTATAACGCAAGCAACACGCTTCAAGGACGGCTTGCGGGTATAGTTGTTATGGGTTATGGGGTTGTCAAAAAAGCAAAAACAGAAGTGCCAAATATCGAATTTGAAAAGATCAAAGTTGCTGCAAATATTAATGTTAAGTTCATGCTTAAGTGACCAGTAAGACCGGGCAAAATGAGTACTTGCAATATGGAGAGGAAGCAGGTCTTCCGGCGGCAGGCAGCGAAGGCAGCGTCTGGGTACCAGTTACAAGTCCCCAGAAGTGCAGCACACCTTTTCCCGTAAATTCTACTCAAACTATCGCTCTCATAACTGCAAGGCCGTTCATCTGATCCATATCTTTCAATTGTCGCTATAAGATTCCACGGTAGTCAAAGGAGATGACCGGCAAAAGACAAAAATTTCCTATATTCATTACATGATAGCTAATCGTCAATTTTTCCTTATTGTAATATCGGTTTTAGGTTTGAGCACAAATGTTTTTGGGCAGCAACTGCAACCCAACATCGTTTTTATTATTGCTGATGACCTTGGCTATAAAGACCTCGGATGTTATGGAAACACGTTTAATGAAACACCGCATTTAGATGAGCTTGCGAAAAGCGGCATCAGGTTTACGCAGGCATATTCGGCCAGTCCGGTATGTTCGCCTACACGCGCATCTATACTAACGGGGAAGTACCCGGCCCGCCTCCACCTTACCAATTTTATCAATGGAACACGAACCGATCCCGCATCGCCTGTTCTGCCACCAGACTGGAAACCCTATCTCGAACGCGGTGAGACAACACTCGCGGAACTCCTTAAGCAGAAAGGGTACACTACAGGGATGGTTGGCAAATGGCATCTCGGCAGGGCAGATTCATCCGGCCCCTGGAACCAGGGCTTTGATTATTCACGCATGATTGGTAAGAATGGCCTGGACTATTATAATTATTCCATTTATATCAATTCTTTCAAAGAACAATTTACCGACCAGGGCTCAGCTTACCTTACCGATAAACTGACAGAGTATGGTGTCGGATTCATCAAACAACAAACGAAAAAACCCTTTTTCCTGTACCTGGCCTACTCGGCACCACATATCATGCTGGTTCCGCGCGCAGATAAGCTATCTAAATATTTTTCTAAATATACTAAGACTCCGGATCGGCATAATCCGAATTATGCCGCCATGGTAGAGAGCCTGGATGAAGGCGTAGGTACAATCATTAAAACCCTCAAAGACGAGGGATTGCTTGAAAATACCCTGATCGTCTTCACCTCCGACAATGGAGGATTGGGCATGGAAGAACTGGGCCCCACTCCCACCTCCAATTTACCTTTGCGCAAATGGAAAGGACACATATATGAAGGCGGCACACGGGTGCCGGCCATTGTAAGCTGGGCCGGGAAGATCGCTCCGGGTAAAACATCAGAAACTTACTTCAGCACTATCGACTACCTGCCAACTTTTTGTGAGCTGACAGGGATAAAAACGCTTCCCGACAACGTAGACGGACAAAGTATGCTTTCCCTGATATTAAATCCCGATAAAGTCATCAACCAGCAACGGCCGCTTTTCTGTCACTATCCTCACTTTTCCAATCAGCTCGGCCGCCCCGCCGGATCGGTGCGTGTTGGCGATTTTAAACTGGTAGAAAATTTTGAAAACGGGAACGTTGAATTGTATAATTTGAAGGAGGACATATCGGAATCGAAAGACCTTTCTAAAAAAATGAAGGAGAAAACCCGCGAAATGCACCAACTGCTTGACAATTGGCAAAAAAGCGTGAACGCCCAAATGCCGGTTTCAAATCCGGATCAAAAAACAGCAGCCGCAAAATAATGCAGGAAGTCTGAACCGCTGATTTACTCATGATTAAAATGACTACCCTGATGAAAACACATCAGTTGCTATCGCCTCAAAACAGCCAACTCCGCGCGACGCTTTACACCCATGATTTTTACGCCACATGAAGACCTGCATCAATAAGCTTTACCCCGGCGATTATTTTATAAACTGTTCAACATTTTCTTTGGTGATGCGCAGCAAACCGGTATTGATTACGGTTGGCACGTTTGTTATCCCGGCTCCGGCATCGTTGCGCGAGAGGCGGTTGGTGTGGTGAACCATGTCGTACAGAAACTGGGCTCCATACCAGGTAAAGAGCTCGCGCTTTTGGCCAACCAGCATTTGAATAATGCCTGCCCGAACCAGTTGAAGGTGTTCCGGTTCCCAGTCCACCGTTGTAATGTTGATTTTACCGGCTTTGCCGGCTTCTTTAACGGCCAAAGCAATACCAGGACCCGAATTTGAGTCAAACCCAAAAATACCAGCTAAGTCCGGATGGGCCGCAAGTACATCAGACGTGATCTTAGCTGCAAGTTCTACGTTGGCCTTGTCATCGTATCTGCCCACCACTTCGATGCCGGGGTATCTTTGCAATACGTCGAGTAAGCCCCGGAAACCGGATTCCATGTTGCTCAGTCCTAAAATACCCATATAGGCCACCTTTCCCCGCCCACCTGTTAAACGCACCATTTCTTCACCCTGCATCTTCCCGATCTGGTACCAGTCTGTTCCCAGGAAAGCATGCCTGTTTGAATTGGGAATATCGGAATCGTACACAATGGTGGGAATGCCCGCTGCTACCGCCTTGTTAATAGCCTGGGCTATACCGGGATCAGTACCGTTGATAAGAAGGCCTGCGGGCCGGGAGGCAATTACCTGTTCAATGGTTTCGATTTGAGCCGGCACGTCCCATTCTGCCGGGCCCAGAATAGATACTTTTACCCCATTTTTTTCACCCCAGCGTTTAAAAGCTTTCTGGTCATGGTTAACGTACATAGGCATGTTGATAGCTGTAGTAACCATTATGTATTCTTCATTTTGATTTACAGCGTCGTCCTCCATCGTATTTATTAAAGCAGCGGAATGGTCGTTGACGCTTCCTTTTGGCGGTAGCTCGCAACCCGAATTCACCAGCATCAGGGAGGCTAACAGTACAGGTATACAACTCTTATTCATGATTTTAAATTTTTTGAATGAACCTGGCTACAGGCACTTAGATAGAAACTTAACGTGCACTGCTGCGACGCTGCACGTATAAATCAAGCCAGACAGCAGCAATCAGGATAACACCTAAAATGATTTCCTGCCATAGACCGGAGATGCGGGCAATAATCATAATATTTGCCACAATACCCATAAACACGGCTCCCAGCAGTGCTCCGGGGATTTTACCGACACCACCGCTTAAGCTTGCCCCTCCCAGGATCACGGCAGTTATCACCCGTAGCTCTAAGCCCCGCCCAAGCGTCGACATGGCTGCTCCCAGCCGCGACGCCAGCAAAATGCCCGCCACTCCTGCTAAAAACGCCGACAACATGAAACCATAAAGCTTCATTTTCTTTACTCTTATACCTGAAAGTTCGGCGGCTTTTTCGTTGCCTCCAATATAGTAGTATCTCCGGAAGAATATTGTTTTTTTTGCCAGGAAGCTGAATAAGGCTACAGTAAAGAGCATGTACCAAACCGGCATCTGAATACCCAATAACTTTGCCTGTCCGATAGCATTGAACCAGTACGGCAGGTTCTGAATACCCGCGCCGGCTACGAGTAAAGCACCGCCCCGCACGATCCCCAGCATTGCTAACGTTTGAATCATAGGGTTAATGCCGTGGTATGCAATCAGGCGCCCGTTAACCCAGCCAATGAGCAGGGCACTTACTAACCCTGCCGATATAGCCAAAGGTACCGGCACCTCATGGAAGAACATCAGGTTTGCGGCTAAGCCTCCTGAAAAAGCAACTACCGACCCTACCGATAAGTCGAACATCCCGGCTATCATCAGCAGCATCATACCTACGGCTACGATGGAATCGATGGATAAATTTAGCAAGACCTGGCTCAGATTTTCGAACGTGGGGAAATTATGCGGGAAAACAAGGCTTGCCAAAAGGCAAACCACGATGATGGTTATGCCAAGGGTATATACACGATCCTGTAAAATTTTTCTCATTCGTAGTTATTATATTTCTGCCGCTAAAGTAAAGTAAAGGTTTGCGCCGGAGTGTCTCCGGTAACGTATTTGAACCGCCGGATTCCTTGTCAGGTCTTTATTCCCCGGGATATTATGATCTCTATATGGCTGCCATTGCGATCACCTTTTCTTCAGTTGCATCCTTGCGGTTAAGTTCGCCTGCAAGCCTGCCCTGCCTGATGACCAAAATGCGATCAGCCAGCGCAAGCAGTTCGGGCAGCTCGCTTGAAATTAAAATAATACCTTTCCCTTTAGCAGCTAATTGCTCCAGCAAAGAATAAATTTCGGCCTTGGCCCCGACATCGATTCCATGCGTAGGCTCGTCAACAATAAGTATATCCGGATCTGTCAGTAGCCATTTAGCCAGCACTACTTTCTGCTGGTTGCCCCCGCTAAGGTTTACAACTGCCTGCTGCACATGGGGGGTGGCGATTCGTAATTTCTCCTTTAGTGTCTGAGCCAAGCCAGACGCTTTTCGGGCATCGTACACTTTTCCGGCAGCAGCAACCTGCAGGCTTGCTACCACGATATTATCCGTCACCGACTTATCTAAAAACAAACCCAGTGACTTCCTTTCTTCCGGCACATAACCGATACCGGCTGAAATGGCATCGGCGGGATGCCGGAATTCCACGGGCTGTCCTTTAAAAGTAATCCTGCCGGATCGCCGGGGCAGATAACCGAAGATGGTTTGTGCGATTTCGGTGCGTCCGGCACCCACCAGTCCTGCCAGACCTAATATTTCGCCCTTGTGCACCGTAAAGCTTATTTCTTCAAAAGCTTTTCCCGACAAATGCGCTACGCGCAGCAACTCCATAGTAGTGGCGGAGGATGCCATCGTATGTTTTCCGAGTTCCCGCCCCACCATCCTTCGGATTAAATCATCGGGAGTTATGTCCGCCCGGTCAATTGTGCCCTGGTAACGCCCGTCTTTTAACACGGTCACCCGGTCTGCAATATGAAATATTTCAGCCATCCGGTGCGAAATATAAATAATCGATTTACCCGACGATTTCAACCCGCGGATAAGATTAAAAAGGGTATTGGTTTCACGTTCGGTTATAGAAGCCGTGGGCTCGTCCAGGATCAGGATATCCGGATCTTTTGAGAGCGCTTTGGCAATTTCCACCATTTGCTTTTCACCGGGGGATAAGTTACTTACCAGGTGATCCGGCTGAATATAATCCATTTGCAGGTCGCCAAGCAGCTGTTTCGACTGGGCGTTTAACGCATTATTATCTATCAAACCCCACCGGTTGCGGGGCTGCATATTGGCATATATGTTTTCAGCTACGGAAAGGGTGTCTACTAAGCTGAGTTGCTGATAAACGATAGCTATTCCCAGCCGGCCAGCTTCGGCGGGGCCGGCTATCTTTACCAGTTCCCCGTTCACCCGGATTTCACCTTCATCCGGAGCGAGGTTACCTGTAAGGATATTCATGAGGGTAGATTTGCCCGCGCCGTTTTCACCGCAGAGGGCATGCACTTCGCCTGGCTGCAGATCGAAACTAATGCCTTCAAGAGCCTTTACGCCCGGGAAATATTTGCTGATGCCGATAAGTTGTAGCCGCATTGTTAATATCCGGGTAAGGGTTGGTCAATGATATCACTCTTTTTTTGCCGCACGTAAGCCGAACCGGGCAGGCAGCATTCCCACATCTTCTCTCTTTATGTCGGGATCAGGCTGCTGGGTTTGGCAATATAAAGATTCTGGCCCGCCGAACAAAAAGTGCTTTAAAGGTATCTTAGAATCTGCGGAGTTTCTTCTATATTTAAAGCGGGGATACTAAAACCTGCACCGGTCCGGATTTTAGATCGTTTGGACAAGCTGTCGGTTTTTTCCCGGGGCACTTACAGGCTCCTCAACAGGCGGCTTACTGCAGGCGTTTGGCTTTTGTTATTCGTTTTTTTCTCTATTTTAAATGCATAAACCATGAATGTATTTGCTAACGTTCTGCCACATACGATGTGGAAGTGTCTGCTATTTATCGGACTTTTTTTTGTACACGCTTGTCCTTCTTCTGCAGCCAGTCCCATAGGCATCTGGGGCCGGTACGAGCATTCCTTCGTAAGCAATAAACCATACGACAACCCGCTTTATGATATCAAAAAATTTGCCGTAAAGTTTACATCACCGCGCGGAATTGTAAAAAACATAAATGGCTTCTGGGATGGCAATTTTACCTGGAAAGTGCGCTTTGCCCCCGACGAGCAAGGTGAATGGACCTGGGAATCTGCGTGCTCCGACGAGAGCAACACGGGGCTGCACCAGGTTAAAGGTCAGTTTACCTGCGTAAAGAATTCCAGCCCGCATCTGATTTATCAGCGGGGGAGCATCAATCACCCCAGGGGAACGTACCATCTCAGCTATGCCAACGGTACCCCCTTCTTCTGGGCAGGCTGCACAGCCTGGAACGGCACTTTGAAATCGACAGAAGCCGAATGGGATACTTACCTCGCAGATCGGGCCCGGAATAATTATTCCGTTATACAGTTTGTTACCACCCAGTGGCGGGGAGGCGCCCATAACAGCCTGGGGCAGGTGGCTTTTGAAGGCAGTGGCAAAATAAAGATCAATCCTGATTTCTTCCGGCACCTCGATGGGAAAATAGACAAAATCAACGAGCACGGCCTGGTGGCCGCACCGGTGCTTTTATGGGCGCTTGCTACCTATACCGGACGCGAATTAAGCCCTGGCTATTATCTGCCCGAAGAAGAAGCTATTTTGCTCGCCCGCTATATGGTAGCCCGTTACGGTGGCAACCATGTCATATGGATTTTAGGTGGAGATGGCAAGTACACTGATGAAAATGAACAACGTTGGAAAAATATCGGCCGCGGCGTATTTACGCAGGAGCACCCGGGGCTAGTAGCCTTACATCCCGGGGGTGCTTCATGGATTGGCGAAGTTTATGCCAGAGAGCCCTGGGTTGATATCATCGGATACCAGTCCGGCCACAATGCCTCGGAAAAGACCGTCAATTTCATCAATAAAGGCCCCATATCAGCAGTTTGGCATCAACTGCCTCCCCGTCCTGTTATAAATATGGAGCCTCTGTATGAAGAAACCAATCCATCACTAACGGCAACCGACATACGCAATGCCAGCTACTGGAGCATTTTAAACTTGCCTACAGCCGGAATAACCTACGGGGCTCATGGCCTTTGGCCTTGGCTTAGGGACGGGGAGAAAATTCTAAACCACCGGCAAACAGGCGAAGGCATAAGCCGCTGGCATCAAAGCATTAAGCTGCCGGGAAGTGTGCAGGTAGGTTACCTCTCTAAGTTCATTCAACGACTGGAGTGGTGGAACCTGAAACCGGCATCAGGTTTACTGGCGGAGCAGCCTGGCGATAAGGCTTTCAACAGGTTTATTTCACTTTCCCGGACTGACGATGGCCAAACCATTGTGGCTTACGTACCTAAACCGAACCCGGTAAGGCTCTATAACTTCAACAGGGAAGTATACGAGGGGCAATGGTTTAACCCGGCTTCTAACCAAACATCCCATGCAACGATAACCGGCAAAAATGGCATCATGGAGATTGTTCCACCTGCGGGTGCTGAAGATATGGTGCTGGTTTTGCACCGGAAGAAATAAGTGAACCGGGAACATCAGGATACTAAACAATCACCCGGTTCACATCGGAGAGATGATACCGCTGTATCCCGAATACATAACGTGATGACAAAACATTAACTCCCTGTGAGCGAGCTTATGTTTACACGATGGTTTATATCAAACAATCCTATAAAAAAAGGGACTATGGTGAGTCCCTTTATACTACTGATTTTCTCCAAAATATGTTACACTATAAACGGGTCAACTATAGCCAGTACCTGCTCTTTCGTTAATGGTTCATCAAATGATTCCGAAGCGTCTTCGGCGTCAATAATACCAAAACCATTGATGTTGACAATCTGCACACCGGCCTGCATCGTCGTTTCTTCACCGTTATACGAAGGCTGAACCAATCGAGACGCAATATTGCTTTGATTTAACGTGATCCAGGGCTGTGGCATACCAACAACCAATGGACTCCGCCTTCTGCTGCGCATTTCCCTCACATGAGCCGCGTGCCTTGCTTCAACAGAATGTATCTGTAAAGCTGTCCTCAACACCTCATTGACGCTCATCAGGTTGCCTGCCTGGCCTTTATATGCTCTTACACCTGTATCCTCAAAAGTTTGTGAAACAGCAAGGAACAGATCATAGTTGTCGAATACACCGCTGAAAGGCCCCGTACCGCTGCCGTTACCGGCGGTAAAATCGAAGGTAGGTTTAGCTACCGGTGTTCCGCCCATCGCTCTGATGGCCTGCATAAGCAAAACGACATGCGCATTTTCGTGCTTAGCGATCACTTCGAAAGCCATGCGATCTTCTCCCGCAGGAATTAAATTTGGTCTGGCAAGGCCTACGTTATAAAATTCGGCCTCGAGGTATTCCAGCGTCAAAGCAAAATTTAATACATCCATAATTTGAGGAGACGCACCCTGTCCATAACTTTTCTGTAATAAGGAGCCGAGAGCGACCGGAACTGTAGCCAGGGCTAATCTACCACCGGCGTTCACCAGGTTTTTCAACGCTGATCTCCTGTCCTCCTTCTGGTCACAGATTTCCGAATCTGTTTTTTCTATCTGATCTAAAATATTATGCAAGTTCATAGTTTGAGTTTTAAGATGTTGGTAAATTGTTGGCGTTGATTTTAGTGACGATATAGGTATCGGCAATCTTGAGTACCTCCGGTGGTTTTCTGAAAGCGTCCAAACCCTGCTCATTTACCACATCAGGGCCCGCAAAATCACCGTACCTTATCAGGTCGCGTATGGCGGCTGCGTGACGTGCTTCCACGGACACTATCTTACCGGCCAGCAACAGATAATCTGCACTCTTCAAAAGCTCTCCGGCGCCGTTATAGGCCGACACGCCTAAGTCTTCAAACGCCTTTGCTGTTCCTAAAACACTATCCCTGCTCGAAAAATTTATGGAGCTAAAATCAAACTCCAGGTTTCCAATCGCTTTGTTGCCCAATGCATTTTTGAAAAATTCGCGGTGGGCAATTTCATGATCGCGGATATCCTCCAGATAGGTTTTTTCCTTGGTTGTGGCTCCCCGAAAAAAAGAATGGGTTACCCCGATATAAAAAGCAGCTTCCAACTGCTCAAGGGCATAGGCGTAGTTCAATATCCCAAAATCCCCTGAGCCCAGGTTTACTTCACCTTTCATATCCTTCGGCTTCTCAAAAGGATTGGGAATATTAAATTTCTGGCATGAAGCCGCACCCAAAATTACAGATGCCGTTAATCCGGCATTACTGAAAAATCTTCGGCGTGAAACCTGTTCTTTTTGAATCCCGGAAATGGTAGTCGGACTTTGTTCGTGTGACGTTTTTTCTGGCATAAAAACTTTTTTTAGTAAATGAAAAATTATTGGAGGATATCGATGTATATGACCGTTCAGGGTCATAACAAAAAAAGGAACGGCATTTTTAAGCACCCGGCATATGGCCGGGAGGGCCAGAAGTCTCTGAACCATAAAAAAAACCGATATCTCGTTTAGATATGAGCCTTAACTTTTGAACGTTTAGAATAAGAACCGGATATTGGACTTTAAGCCTTCAAAGCACTATGGGCGTCCTGGGGTGAGTAGGGGACTTTAAAGATGGTGATTTTCAACCTAAATATACAGGAATATTGAAACAACAGAAAAATATATTTATCTGTTGTTTCAATAGAAGCTTATCGCAGGAGTGTCCCCCGTGACTTGATTTAAAGATGATTATAATTCATTATAAAGGTTCCGGATATCACAGGCTATTCGTTTTATTCGGACAACAGTGATGAAAACGGTGGAGAGCATCTTTATTCGGCATACGGCTTCTTTTGTTCCATACTCCGTGCTATGTTCTGCAATGCGGTATATTGGATTTCAAAAGCGCGAACCGTTCCTATGGAATGGACTTTAATTTTTACGTTGTTCTACCCACAGGGTGTTCCGATGGAACTCGAACGTTGCTCCCTTTGTTCCATAGGAACGCTTCGTGCTATGTTCTGTAGTTGTCAGTGAATGTACGACGTACCGTAACAGGCCCCCGTTACTTTTCCGGCTTGTAAACAAACCGGAGCATATCCATGGCCGTTGTGTCTGAATATTTTTTAGCGTGATCGCGTAAGTAGTCCTGGTGTTGAGACAGTATTTGTTTCATCGACTTATGATAAGCGAGGTTGACTTTCTCGCCAGGATCTTTTTTTAAATCAAACAACTCTTCTCTCTGCATTCCGGTGTCGTACAAACAGTACTTAAATGCATCGCTTCTGATCATACGGCCTTTAACCCTGGGGATTACGCCGTTTACGGCAGCGCCCTGTTCAAGGTAGTTTTCTGAAACGATATAAGCTCTTGGGGCGTCATCTTTTTTATTTTCCAGGATAGTTCTAAGATTTTTGCCGGGTAAATCTGCCGGACTGTGGATACCGGCGAAATTTAAAATGGTAGGCAAAATATCAGTGCCCGTATTTATTAAGTAGTCCGACAATCCGGGTTTTACTTTACCAGGATAACTTATAATGAACGGAACTCTTGATGATTCTTCATAAAATAGAGTCTTCTGATTGAACCCATGTGAACCCATCGATTCTCCATGATCACTTGTGAAAACGATCAGTGTATTTTCATCTAATTTATTTCTCTTTATATTTAAAAGAACTTTTCCTATTAGCGAGTCTACTTTCTCTATCAACCGGTAGTATCCCCATATTAAACTTCTCCATTGTTCGCTGCTATAGTTCCCTACAGGAAACATTTTCGCGCCATGGTATGATTTGCGGATCAGGCTAATTGCATCAGGTTCATTCTGTGAAGGCGCTGAATTAAATTTAAGGGGAGGTAACTCACTGGCAGACGAGGGTTGTGCTATAGCTCCTCCGGGTAAGCTTCCATCTCTCGCCAACTCACAGACGTCGTGTGGATTGGTAAAAGATATGAACAGTAAAAAAGGTTTTTGATGAGGTTTATCCAAAAACTTATTTGCTGCTGCTTCTACCTCATTATCATGACCATTATCAAATAAAACATCTGTTTCGTCAAAACCATTCTTGCTACTCTCCTTTTTAGGATAGGCAAGGTGCCACTTGCCGTAGTATGCTGTCTCATACCCGGCATTTTTAAAATATTTACCCATGGAAGGAAGGACATCATCATTTATAATTGCATTATACTTGTTTGCCACGATGCCGGTTTGATGTGGATGTTTACCCGTAATTATGGCATTACGCGATGGAACACAGAGTGGCGTTGACGCATATGCCCTCGTAAAAACCTTTCCACTGCGGGCCAGCATATCCATTGCCGGGGTTTTGAGCCACTTATTTCCCATTCTAAAGCTCATGGCATCGGCAAACTGCTGATCAGTCATGATGATAATAACGTTGGGTTTATCCTGTGAGTAGGAAAGCAGGGATAGCAATGTGAAAAAAACAACACTCAATTTGGGTAACATAGAGGTATAATATTTAGCGCAAAAGTTTCTTCTGCAGGTATGAAGGATAACGTAAGCCAGCCCAGCTATTTGTGAAAAAATATAACCGTAATTCTCAAGATCACTGACCACATGAACCCCTTTTTGAATACATGTCCATTCCTGCCTTCCCCAGGCACAGGAATTACATGCCTGGCTTCATCAGGATTTCAGCAAAGTTTGTGCGCTTTCACCGACGGCAATGCATATGAATTCTAAACAGGACCGCTTCAGCAATGCTATTCCTTAGCGATTAGTATCCCTGGTTCTGCTTCCAGCCGTTAAGTCGAATTTCGTTCAATGGTATAGGAAACAGATAATCTCTCGACAGATCAACGGTTCTGGTTTCTAACGCATTCGGCCCGGAAAAAACCTGGTCGAGTATTCCCCAGCGCTTTATGTCGAACCATCTGTTAAACTCAAAAGCAAACTCCAAACGCCTTTCTTCTCTGAGGGCTCTGATAAACTCCGGGGTAGTTATGTTGGCAGGAATGTTCGCCGGAAAAGTTCCAGTGCTTGACCCATTAAACCGTGCCCTCGCTCTGATCTGATTAACATAACCAATTGCCTCCGGAGTAACTCCCACTGATTCTGCAATAGCTTCTGCAGCCATCAGCAAGATATCTGCATACCTGTAAATATGGTAATCGTTATCGCCCTGACGGGAATCCCCGGAGGCCTGAGGACCCGGAAATCTGAAATATTTGGCTATATGCGGGCGTTTAATGGAAATGACGGGTACCATAGCAACGGCTCTCTTAACACCACCAACAGTAACGGAATCTTCGAAAGAAACTTTTCTGCGATAATCTCTTTGATCCCACGTAGCATACACTTTTATGGAGGGTACCAAAACAGAAAGACTAAAAGTGGCCAGCCCTTTGAACCTGGTCAGGGGAATAAGCCAATCTTCATCTACACCTCCGCCTGAAATTGTATTAGTCCAGTCTGTCGTAAATATGGGCTCTTTTATGGATGAGGCAAGAGGGCCATTGAACAAGTCCTGGTAGTTGGGCTCCAACCGGTAGTTGTAAAAGCTTTGCGCATTTGCAATAACATATTTTGCTTCTGCCGCTGCTTTATCAAATTGTTTTAAGGTCAGATAAACGTCTGCCAAAACAGTTGCGGCAGCTCCGGATGTTGCTCTGTTCCTTATATCATTACCATGACGGTGCGGAAGGGTTTTTTTAGCAAAGATCAGATCTTCGATCACTGCATTATACACGTCATTTACAGGCGTACGTTGAACTCCCTTTAATTGTGAAGTACTTTCAACAGGTGAATTTAAATAAGGAACATCGCCAAACATTCTTACAAGATTGAAATAAGAGAATCCCCTGATAAATCTTGCTTCCGCTTCCAGTTGCGACTTTTTAGCTGCATCCCCAGGTACCATTGCAGAGGCCTGTATTACGGTATTGGCAGCTGATACAGACCTGTAAAATGATGCCCATACCGTTGCAGGAAGACCGTTTTCGGCATTTACGGCAAATTCATCAATTTGCTTCCGGTCTGCAGTTGTGCCCAGGTCACCTATTTCACACATGTCACTTCTTAGCATTAACACAACCGGGTAATCACGGCCGTAAAGATTTATCGAAGTGATCTGACTGTAAGCTCCAAACAACCCTGCTTCCACATCTGAGACTGTTTTGAAAAACGATTCAGGAGCTAATAATCCTTTGGGTTCTTCTTTCAGCTTTGTGCAACTACTACAGCAGGCGATAACAAAGAAAAGTCCGGAGATCAATATTTTACTCAACATTTTTTTCGAATTTATTTGTTTAAAATCCAAGATTTAATCCTATAGTGAAAGATTTAAGATTGGGATAGCTGTCATAATCACCTCCAAGGTTAAGATTACCACCTCCCCTGAAAGCAACTTCAGGATCCACTCCTAAATAGTTTGTAAACGTTAGTATATTCTGAGCGCTTCCGTATATCCGTACGCTTCTGGCCTTAAGCCTGCTGCTGATGGACAATGGAAGATTATAACCAAGGTACAGGTTCTTCAGGCGTACATATGATCCATCTTCAATAAATCTTGTAGAGGAACGGCTGTTTCTGCCAATAAAAGCCCTGGGAATATTCGTATTTGTGTGCTGTGGTCTCCAGCGATTCAGGGCATCTTTGCTGGCGTTTGTAATCCCCCGCAGCATATCCAGCTCCATTTTAGTAAAATTGTAAAGATCGCCTCCTACGCTGCCCTGAAAGAAAAAATTCAGCGTGAAATTTTTGTATGCCAGTTCGTTATTAAAGCCGAAAGAAAAATCTTCATTAGGATCTCCGATGATGGTTCTGTCGGCCGTATTCAGCACACCGTCGTTATTCACATCTCTGAATTTTTCTCCTCCCGGATCCTTTTCAAACCCTACCCCCGGTATAACTTTCTCGCCGGCCTGGATAACGCCGTCGTATATGTATCCGTAAAAAGCCCCTATTGGCTCACCCTGCCTCAAAATTGAAGTAGTACCTAAGAGCAGTACTCCCGGGCCGCTTGAAATCTCTCTGTCTAAACCTTCGGGAAGCTCCAGTACTTTACTCCTGTTTATAGTTACATTAAAACCTGTTGACCATTTTAGCTCCTTTACCAGGTTTTTAGAGTTCAGCATCAGTTCAAATCCTTTGTTTTCGATCTGGCCTAAGTTTTCTACCCGGCTTTGATACCCTGAAAATGAAGGGATGCTAACGGTGAAAAGAAGATTTTTCGTCCGCTTGTTATAATAATCTCCAACAAAACTTATTCGCCCGTTGAACAAATCAAGATCAATGCCGGCATCATATTGATCGGTTGTTTCCCACGTGAGATCCTTGTTAGAGATGGCCGTTGGTCTTACCGCATTAACAACAGTGCCACCGATGGCAAAAATAACTGGTGACATCCTGGAAAGTGATTCATAAGGCCCAATAGCCTGATTACCTGTTACCCCATAACTTGTTCTCAGCTTTAGTCCGCTGATAATGCTGTTCTTCGGAAAAAATTTTTCATTGGCTATATTCCATGCAAACGCACCTGAGGGGAAGTATGACCATTTATTGCCTTCGCTGAATTGTGACGCTCCATCATAACGGCTTGTTACCGTAAATAGATACCTGTCATCAAAATTATAATTCAGTCTTCCATAGTAAGACGAGATTTCAGATTGGCTGGTATTGGATGATGCAGGTTGATAAATCGATCCTGCACCGAGATTCCAGAAGCTGAAAGCATCCGTGATAAAGCCCTGGTTCGCGGCTGTAAATCCTTCGTTGGTGAATTGTTGATAAGAATAACCTGCGGTTAGATCAAACACATGCCTGCCGAAAAAACTTTTCTTGTAGTTAAAATAATTCTCATTGATAACATTTATCCGTCGCCTGTGTGTTAGGCTGCCAGAGCCATTCGATGAAAAGCCCTCTGTAGAATTTCTATTGTTGTACTGGCCGTTCCTGACACTCGTTGATACAATTCCCAGGGACGAATTAAAAGTAAAACCTTCAGATATTTTATATCTGCCCTGCAAATTTGCCTGCACGTTTTCCTGAAGATTTTCAATCGTTCTTCCATCAATAACAGCTCTTGCATTTTCGTATGGTGCAGTACCAACTTTGCTTGTTGTATACACTCCATTGTTGTCAGTGATGGCCTGGTTAGGGTCAAAACGCAAAGAAGAGATCACTACGCCACCGTCGTTTACGCCACTGGTGCGCTGCGTATAAACGCCATCCTGTTTTTCCCGGTTCAATAACACGTTCAGATTGACATTAATACGATCTGATATATTGATGTTTAACCTGGAGTTAACCGACATTCTGTTAAAATCTGACGAGTGAATAATGCCCTTTTGATCATAGATTGTTCCTGAAATATAATATTTGATGTCTTCGCTTCCGCCAGAAACGGAGAGCTGATTATTTTTGATGAACCCTGTCCTGTAAATTAATTTCTGCCAGTCTGTATCGTACGGAATATTATTGGGATCAAATAAGTTCGTTCCTCTTGTCTCATTGATGTAATCCACAAATTCCTGTGCATTCAGTACTTCTATCTGCCCGATTTTATTCTGGGCTGAAAAGGAACTATTAAAATTAACCTGCGCCTTTCCGGTAACGCCGGATTTTGTAGATACCAGAACAACGCCATTTGCAGCCCTGGATCCATATATTGCTGTCGCAGAAGCATCTTTAAGCACCTGAATAGAGGCAATGTCTTCAGGTGGTGGCAAAACACCACCAACTATACCGTCTATCACAAAAAGAGGATCACTGCTTGCATTGATGGAAGTGGCTCCGCGGACCCTGATCTTATAACCCGCGCCAGGCTCACCATTTACTGATTGTACGGTAACGCCAGGCGCTCTTCCCTGTAATGCCTGGACAGCATTGGCCGCGGGGTACGCCGTCAGATCTTTCTCACTCACTTTTGAGACAGCACCGGTAAGATCACTTTTCCTCTGCGTCCCATATCCTATTACTACGATATCATCTAATGCCTTATTGAGTGTCTTAAGGGTAATTGTTACCGGTTTACTGTCACTTATATTCATTTCCTGCGTTTCATACCCCACTGCACTTACGAGCAGGGTAATTGCACCATTGCGAAAACCCTTGTCTGAAGAAGGAATATTGATCGTAAAGTTACCGTTGACATCCGTTGATGTGCCGCGGTTTGAGCCTTTGACGCTGACCGATGCTCCATTTAACGGAGCTCCGTTTTCGCCTAAAACCTGCCCGTTGAAATCAGCAAAAGCCACGGTCTCCGTTTGAACCAACAGAATTTTTGTGGGTGGTTTGGGTTCGAGGATAATTGTCTTGTCGATGATTTTATAGGTAAAATGCGTGGAAGACAGGCATTGTGCAACCACTTCGTCAATATCGGCATTGTTTATGCGCACACTTATTTTCCCTGCTTTCAGTAATTCTTCAGTTTTGTAAAAAAACAGATAGCTGCTTTGCCTTTTTATTTCTTTAAATACTTTTTCCAGAGTTACATTTTGCATGTTTAATGTTATTTTCTGGGAATAACTTTTTGCAGAAACATGCAGGCACGCAGCTAATAAACAAGCAACAGTTAGTTTCATACAATTGAGAAGTTTGTTTCTAAAGAAAATCGGGCAGTTGAAGTTAATTTTCATAACAGTTGTGAGGTTTGGGTTATAATCAATCAGCATCTGTGTATCGTTAGGTCTTCCTGAACTCATTTTCAATACAGGCAGTAGTGTCAGTGATTTTTAAAACGCTAAGACTCCAAAAGCTAATTTCGATTTTGGAAAACAGTCACGTTTTTGCCGTCTACTTCGAAATGTACATCACCGGCCAGCTCAAGCATTTTTAGAACAGCGGTGATACTTGATTTCCTGTGAACTGAACCGGTGTAATGCCCATCTGGAATTCCGTTTTTGTATTGCACCTCTACGTCGTACCAGCGCGACAATTGCCGCATTACATACGTGATATCAGCGTTGTTAAAGTCAAACAATCCATTTTTCCAGGCAATAACCTCGTCTATATCAACATTCTTTATAATTTTTATGTCAGACTGTTGCACCTGTGCCTGCTGTCCTGGTCTCAAACGCCCGGTGGCACCTCCGCTTTTTACTTGTAATACCCCCTCGATCAGGGTTGTAGTCATTTCCGGTTCATTGTCATATGCCATGATATTCAGACGGGTTCCGGTCACTTCAACCTCTCCACCTTTATGCAATTTGATCAGGAATGGCCGGGAAGCATCTTTTTGCACTTCGAAATAAGCTTCTCCCGTCAGTTCAATGATACGTTGCTGCCCGGTAAAGACTACCGGAAAGCGCATTGACGAACTGGCGTTCAGCCAGGTTTTTGTCCCATCCGGTAAAACCAACTGGTATTGCCCGCCAGGTGGGATAATTATGGTATTATACAGTACTTCGGCCTTCCCCTTCTGGTCTGCAGGTTCAGGCGAATAGTAAGAAAGCTGATCATTATCGAGTTTAAGAACTTTCGTACTGCCTTGTTTTGTCAGTGTCCCGTTATCTACACTATCTAACAAAATTGATTGCCCATCTGCGAGAATCAACATTGGCTTATTTTTCGCCGGGCTAATGTCGTTCCTAAATCTATTGCCATTGTCATGCGGCGTCACCGAAGCCTTATCGCCAGACACCTCTTTGAAGAATAAATAGCCACCTGTCGTTATGATAAAAATGATGGCTGAAGCTGCCATCATCAGCCATCTTCTCGCGTGCATACGTTTGACCGGCGGTTTACCAACCTTTTCCTGTAATGAGGCCCTGATCCGGCTGCTATAATTGTCCCGTTCTATATTGTAAACATCTACGTTCCCAAAGTCTTCCTTCAAACGCGTTAATAAGAGCCTGTTCGATTCATCTTTTTCCAGAAATGTAAAAAGCTCTTCAGCCTCTGCAGGCGTGCAATTATTATTGAGGTATCTGATCAGAACCTCTTCAACATCAAATGAATTCCTGCTCATTGTGCTTATTTAATAACGGAACGCTTCACTATATTATCCCTGAATCAGAAAAGAGGGTGGGTCTGTTACCAGATTTTTTTGACGCTATACTATAATTATATATCATTGTTGTCCGGAGAAAATAAACGGATAATGCTTAACGTTTACTGGTGGCCAGCCCTGAAATCCCTCCCGGGTGGGTACAAGTTCTGTATATCAGCAGCTTATTTATTTTAGCCGGAAAATAGTGAGTGTATAAATTACTGCCAAAAGGAAAATATCTCCATGCCGCCTGACATAATCTTTGATTGATTTCATCGCTGAAATCATGTGTTCTTTGATGGTATTGGGGGAGATACCGAGTTCTGAAGCGGCTTCATCATAAGTTTTACCCTGCTCGCGGCATAATTTAAACACCCGTTGCCTTTGTGGTGGCAATTGATGTATGGCCTTGAGAAGAATGGAATTGTAGTGTTTCCATTGCAGTTGCAAGTGAGGGGTTTCAATGTCCTTCTGTAACTGGTGCATGAGCCATGACCGGGTCTCTTCATCCCTGGCCATTCTCTTCAACCACTTAAAAACTTTGTTTCGGGTTATCCGGTAGACGTATGCGTTGAAGCATAATTCAGGGTTTATGTGTTCCCTTATTTCCCAAATCTTAAGAAATACATCCTGTAAAATATCTTCAGCAACCGCCGGAATCTTTACAAAACGCAGGATATAAATATACAAGGCATGATGATATTGATCATAAAAATGAAAGTAAGCAGCAGTGTCACCTTCTTTTAAACGCTTCAACAAGGTAGGTTCATCCGGTACTTTCATATGCTAAAGTGAATGGCTTGCATCACCTTAAAGATAAAACAGTTTAATAATAAATTAGCTTGCTGCCTTTGATGCCAGGCATATCTACCATGCCGAAAAGCCGCCTTGCTACCGGAATTCGGCTTTGCCGTGAAACAGATATTCCGGGTGCCTTTTACTATTTGCAAAAAGCTTTCGGAATTTTCATCCGTTTCCCGTTGTTCAATTGTCAAAGCTGGATCAATCATTAATTTTTACAAAATGACAAAGACAATGAAACAGGTACAACTACACCGCTACGGCTCACCCGACGTACTACAACTGGTTGAAGCAGACATTCCCCAACCAAAAGCCGAGGAAGTTATCATCAAAGTGGACGCCATAGGGGTTAATTATGCTGACACCCTTCGCCGGCGTGACAAATATTTTCAACCCACGCCCCTTCCATACATTTTAGGCTCTGAAGCCGTCGGAAAAATTGTTTCGGTAGGCGAAAGCGTAACAGAACCATACAGTCCGGGCACAACCGTTTTGGTTATCCTTCCTTTCGGTGGCGGATATGCTGAATATGTTGCAGCCATTGCCCAATATTGTGTGCCCCTTCCGCCAGGCATTGATGCAGATGTAGCAACTGCTATATTTGTGCAGGGGTCAACGGCACAATTAATGATTTCACAGGTTGCAAAGGAGATAAACGGTAAAACTGTTTTGATAAATGCAGCAGCCGGTGGCGTAGGTTCTTTGCTGGTCCAATTAGCAAAAATGAATGGCGCGAAAGTTGTTGCAGCCAGCAGTTCAGAAGAAAAATTGAAGGTGGCAAAATCATTAGGGGCAGATGCAACCGTTAATTATTCCAAACCAAACTGGAGCACAAAGGTAAAAGAGACTAACGATGGCAAGGGCGTAGACATTGTTTTTGAAATGGTGGGCGGCGATGTTTACAACGAGAGCATTACCTGTTTGGCGCAAGGCGGACAAATGATTGTGTATGGCGCTGCAAGTGGCATTCAGGGAAATACTCATCCCGAATATTTTGTGGATGAAAACATCAGCCAGTCAGGTTTCAACCTGGCATTTTATATCACAACGAAAACAGCAGTGTGGCAGGAAGCATTGGGTACTGTTATTGGGTTAATTGCACAGGGCGAATTGAAAATTGAAACGCCGAATAAATTTGCGCTCAGAGATGCCGCTGAAGCACACACGTTGATTGAATCCAGGCAAACTACCGGGAAAGTCGTTTTGTTTCCGTAAATGATTGAAAATCTCATCAGGCAGACGAGTAAGATGAACAGCGCTTTGCAGCCCCGGAAAATGTAGCGAAGCAGGAAAAGAGGTGTACGCTTCAAGGGCTGTTATCCGGCTCCTTTACCTTGCGTTTATCTTAAAGCAATGGATGTTGTTTTCCGCGTGGTATGAGATCAGCAACTGATGCGTATCGACAATTTTTTTTACGATCGCAAGGCCAAGTCCGGTTGAACTTTCAGACAGCCCTGTTGATTTATTGAAGCGCTTAAATAAATGCTGCGCATCGATCGGCGGAAGGTGACTTGTATTGCAAACCTGGTAATTGTTGCTGCTTACATCAATGGTTATTCTTCCGCCAGCATAATTATATTTAACAGCATTCCCTATCAGGTTACTGATTAAGGAATCAGCTAACAACGGATGCAGCTTCACCTGCCAGTCTTCGGTGAAATTCGTTTCTACTGTGATTTGCCTGTCTTTGAGAATTTCGTCAAAAAGCTCGAGGTATTTTTTTGTCACGCCGGTTAAAGTGATCGTTTCATTTGTATCATACTGGTGGTTTTCAATCTTTGCCAGCAATAGTAATGACTGGTTGAGCTTGCTTAAACGGTTTAAGGCAGAACCTGCCTGCATGATCGATGCTACCTGGCTTTCGTTAAGATTGTCGTCCTGCAATAATAGTTCAATTTTATTCTGAACAACAGCAAGCGGCGTCTGCATTTCATGTGCTGCGTTTTCTGTAAATTCTTTCATGTTTACATAATCACGATTGATTTTTTCTGCCATCGAGTTAAGAGAAGCATTAAGCTCGTTGAATTCCCTGATGTTCGTATTTTCAAACCGGACAGCTTCCATCTTTTGCAATTCTGCATTCCGTATTTTGTAAAGTGAGCGCCTGAAGGGTTTCCAGAGTTCTTTACTAATCAGCCAGTTAAAAAGTAAGGTGGCAAGAAATAATCCGGCGAACACAAACAGCATTATCCTTGTAACATTGCTTACGAGGGCTGCCCTTTCGTGCTGCGAACGACGTATGGTAATCAGGTAAGGGATATCATTGATGGGTACAACGTGGGATAACTGACGGAAAGGAAGGCGCCGGTTCTCCTTTACGTCGAACCCATTTGTATTTTCAATGACCGGGTACCTTGAAACGGGCGCATCAACAGGGTATATGAGGATTTCCGGTGTTCTTAAGATAAACGTGTTTCCATTGTCTGATTCTCTTTGCAGGTATCGTATCCACTGGATCTCTTCCGTTATCAGCTCTTCATCCATTCTCTGGTTTAACTCTTTACTAAACGTATGGAACAGGTAGAATCCTGCTGCTGCGAGCAGGGGAACCATAACTGCCAGGAAATATAAAGTGGTTTTTGTGAGCAGGCGCATATGGATCTTTAATTTTACTTCACTTAAGGGTATACGTGTTCTGGCAGTGATTACCGTTCCATCAGAGCAGGTTCTTTATCCGGGGACATTAATTGTCTGTAAACCTGTATCCGGTACCATAAACTGTTTTGATGTAATCTGCGCATCCTGCATCTATCAGCTTCTTCCTCAGATTTTTAATGTGGGTGTAAATAAAGTCATAATTGCTTACCTGCTCATATTCATCGCCCCAAATGTGTTCTGCAATGGCTGCCTTTGTAAGTACGCGCCGCTGGTTCGCAATAAAATATTCCAGCAACTGGTACTCTTTATCCGTGAGGTCTGCAGCTTTTTCATGTATCGTTACGCGACGGCCTTCTGCATCGAGCTTTATTTCATTAAAAGGGATGATTTTGCTTCCGCCAAAGTTCCGTCTCCGGATAATTGCATTGATTCTCGCATTCAGCTCTGATAAATGAAACGGCTTTGTGAGGTAGTCATCAGAACCTAATTCAAGGCCCTTTAACTTGTCTTCCAATGCACCTTTTGCGGAGATAATGATGATCCCGGATTTAGCTTCCATATTTTTTAATTCTTTTACGATATCCAAACCACTTCCATGAGGCAGGCCGATATCCACTACTACACAATCATAGGTAAAAGAAGAAACTTTTTCAATGCCGGATATAAAATCGCTTACCCCTTCACAAACGTACCCCTGGTACTCCAGATATTTCCGGATGGATTGCTGCAACCCTGGTTCATCTTCGATAATCAGAATTTTCATCGTTCTAAAATTAGTGCTTAGTTGACAGACCGTAGTATAGTTTTGCCCGCCGCGGGCGAGACAAACAGATAAGGGTTAGCGGCCACGCGGGGATCAGCTTGTCCAATGCCGAAATCAAACCCCGTGTGAACATTTCCGCTCCGCCGGACACTTCTAAATATTCAGGGAAGAGATGAACTGGTCCGGCAGGAGCCTCGTAAATGCTGACTGCAATGCCGGCGTGGAAATCTTTTGCGTGTGGCAGTTATTTTGCTTTAGCCTGGAAGGATGTTGGTAGGTATTCCAAAAAAGCAGTAGTTCAACTTCTTTCTTCTGTGGCTTTACCCGGTAAATCAGCGATACTCTTTTGTGCAGCACAGTATGCCTTACATGAGGGTCTTTTTTGTCCTGGATATCCCACTGCCGGGGTGATGGGACAAAAGCTTTACTTTCTTTTCTACCAAATCAGCAAAGTTTTTTACTTCCTTTTCCGTCCATGCCTGCCGCAGGTATTGCATAATAGCCACATAGGCTTCCAGGGCTTTCAGCGTCCAGGCTATTTTGTAAACCATTGGGGGTATTTTCCTTCACCTGTTCATGTGTCAATACGTCGCCACTGTCCCCTGCTTCGTGGATAATTCCAAATCCTGCCTTACTTCATCAGGCATGGCATCCCACCAGCCCGCTTCTGCATCCACCTCCAGCATGGCATGTACCATCCTGACCACTTTTTCATCTGCCGTGTCGATGTATTTCTTTACCTCACTGCGCATTTGATCAACCGTATTCATTGATAACTGCATTTTCTACAAATTTAATTTTTTAAGCCGGTAATTGATTCTATGCCGCTGTAATTGATTCGATTACTTTTCAAAAGGGAACCTATAAATCCTTCATTTTTCTTTGAGTCCTCGTCTATAAAATAATTTATCTCAGTGATCACAATTGAGTCAGAATTCACTATTGTGTTACAGTAGAACAACCTAAAAAAATCATTCAGTATTTGAATAAATAACATAATTAAAATAATATTATTTAAGTAAATGATCTAATATTTTGGCTCTAATTGCCTGTGTACCCCTCGTATATGGAACTCTATTGATAAGCTCATGTGCTTCGTGATTCGTTGTGTTCTCGTGTCCAAAAAGGGAGCAGTCCAGGTTTGGGTATTAGCCGTAAATCATCATATTACGGTGCGCTGCACCTTAATAATCAACGCAATTTTGTTTCTACAAATATCGTGGTGCGCTGCACCTCTTATATTACAGGCGCTTTTCTGGAATACAAGGGTTCGCATGTTATTTATATCTACATTCTTACGTTGGTGCAGCGCACCAGAATATTTGTAGATAAATTTATGAATTTCAAATCAGGTGCGGCGCACCGTAATATTTTTTTCATGAAATTCTATCTGTCTTTCCTTATACGAAGGGCCTACCACACGTTCTTGTCATCTTTCATGAGCCCCCTTTTGGTGTTTTGTTATGTAGCGTTCTTTCGGGCGAAATGAAAGATCACTGAAACTTTTGGAGGCTGTGATTGGTGATCAATCTGACGAAACAACTGCTCGCTAAAATTCCGGGGATTTCAAAGTCCGCCGCAATGAATTGCCTTAGGTGCAAGAGCGTACATCGGCGGCTTTGAAATGACAAAGTGAAGGGTTATCCTACCAGATGTTTGAATCCCCGATTCACCAAGGACTCTGTGGTTTCCTGCGTCAACAAAACTCGCCTTCAGTTATATAGAGGTTATCAAAGCGCATCTTCAGATCGCTCTCATTGCTCACATAAATATAAAGATAACCATTCTTATTTACTGTCACTGGGTTGTTGATGAACTTATCATGACTCTTATAGCCTGCGCCGCCTGTGCTCACTCCATCAAAGTCACCGCCTGCTTTGTTTAACTGATCATTGCATAAGATATAGTTGAGATATGCCCTGGAAACATTCGATTGCACTATTTACATGAGGAAATCTCAAAGCTCCTCTGATCCAGTAGGAAGCAGAATTAATTCCCTCCCTGTCCTCTAATGTCATCTGTTAACTTTGTCCTCAAAATAACATATCACAGTAATTCTTCTTCCATTTTATATCCAGCGAAAGTATTTAATTGTCATGCTATTTAGAACGTTGTACGTGATTACAAACCCCCATAACGGACTCGCACCGTAAAATTGATCGCCATGCATGGCGCACCAAAAAAAATCCCCGCCTATAAAGGCGGGGAAGCTACACCCATCCAAACCAAAACCACACGTTTTTAAAACCTGTAACCTTATTGCAGATCATTTAAAGCATACCGGTATTCCGTTTGGGGCTGATTCGGATATACTCCTGTAATGATCGCGCTGTTTCCTGCATTTCTTATCGCCAGCTTCAGTTCATCCACGCTGCTTACCCTCGTATTGCCAACGGCCGTGATGATAAACCCTTCCCTTATTCTTGTTTGTTCAGTTAATATGCCTTGTCCCAGCTTTTTAACCACCACACCGGAGCTTAACTGCAACCGGGCAGCCTGGTTTTTATCAAGGTCTTCAAATGTTGCTCCCAATTGCTCTACAACTTTCTCCTTAATACTTGCATAGTTACCTGAATCACCTTTTAACGTTGCAGCAGCGGTCTTTTCATTTCCATTGCGGCGATAGGTAATCGTGATCTTATCACCCGGACGCGAAGCCGCTATAATTTCTATGATTTCCGTTCCGGTATTAATAACGTTGCCATTTACTTTAGTGATGAAATCACCTTTTTGGATACCTGCTTCCATAGCGGCACTGCCTTGGGCTACATCCATCACAAACACACCTTCACCTTCTGAAACATTATTATTTTTGCGGTCTTCTTCACTCATCTGGTCGCTTCCGAACATGATTCCCAGGTACGCTCTCTTAGTGCTGCCATATTGAATGATGTCCGTCACGATCTTCTTTACCATGTTAGAGGGAATTGCGTAGCCGTAACCCGCGTATGTACCGGTTGGCGAAGCTATAGCGCTGTTGATGCCAATCACATCACCATCTGTGTTTACCAGTGCGCCGCCACTGTTGCCCGGATTAATAGCGGCATCCGTTTGTATAAAGGCTTCAATCGGTGTCGTACTTTTCCGGCTGTTGATCCCCAACCCTCTCGACTTAGCGCTGACGATACCAGACGTTACCGTTGTTTGCAGTCCTAACGGATAGCCGATTGCCAACACCCACTGACCAATGTGTACGTTGTCGGAATTTGCAAAGGTCAGGTGAGGAAGGTTTGTTCCCTCAATTTTTATAACCGCCAGGTCAGTGCTTGGATCGGTTCCGACCACTTTGGCCTTATAATCTTTTTTATTGTTTAAAGTCACCAGCACTTCGTCTGCTCCGTCTACCACATGATTATTGGTAACGATGTATCCATCAGCACTTACAGAAACTCCGGATCCGGAACCTCTCCGCTGGGGAGCGGGACGTGAGTTGCCTCTGCCACCGAATCCTTCGCCGAAAAATTCTTCAAAAGGAGTACCCTCAAGTTCAGGAATTTCCGCCACCTGTTTGCCTCTGGTTAATACTTTGATATGCACGACCGCCGGAGCGGCTTTAGCAGCTGCCTTTTCAAAATCAACCATCGGGGTGGCAACGTCATTGCCGGAAAATGCCGCATTCTTATAAATACCAGACGATGCGGGAACATTTGATGCAAGGGGCTGCTTTTCCTGGTACTGAGCATATCCCCAGACGCTTGCTACAGTAGTAGCTGCACTTACAAACATTACTGTTAAACATTGTCTTACTGTCATAATTTTATATTTATTGGTTTGAATTATAATGCAATCTTACCATCCCATTCTGAAGCAATTCTGGGGAAAACTGTAAACAATATGTTAAACGATAATGCTATAAACTTCCGGATGATTTCCCGTGTGTCACAGTTTTAGCTATTTCATGATGTTTGCCGGCACGCACCTGTACTGGCTTCATCCCGCGCGGGAGTCGCCGAAACGGCGCGGCGGGCCGGCAACCTATGCCGCAGCGCCGGTCCGGGCTGAGGGTCAACATCGCTGAGGCAGAGACTCGCCCGGGAAAACAATGGAAATAGCAGACAAGGAATAGTTAATACCTGATCAATGTGAATGGTCGAATGGTTGTTATCTGAAACGCGGAAGCCTGATCATATTTTTGATAATCACAAGAAGGGGAGCCGTCCCGGCGGGCTGGGCTACCTGGCGTGGTTTTACCTCTCAGGGCCGCAGCAACTGCACACCTCTATTCCTGATGATGATAAGAGATATTCCAGATCATAAGGAGTATTTCTGCAGATCATTGGAATTCCGTCCCCCGCTTCCTGGAAGCGAAGGCGCTGTATGGTTGGTCGTTTTTGTACTTCTTTTTAGGATTTCTTTTGCGATGTAGATAGCTGATACAATGATCAGATGCCTGTCTTCTTCAATGGAGTAAATAATTGTGTAAGGATATTTCTGTAATCCCAGCTCATGATAATGTTTGTATTGATTTCGCCAGCGACCAGGATGCGCGCAGATTAATGCAAGCGCATTATCAACAGCCACCACAAAGTTTTCTGCTGCCTGCCGGTTTCTTTGCAAATACCACCTTAAAGCTTCTTCGTAATCCTGCTGCGCTCTCTCATGAAGCTGGTAGCTGTAATTCATTTCTTACGGCCGGATTTTAATACCTTCCCTATCCTTCTTTTGCTTTGAGCTGCTGTAATCATTTTTGCTTTTCCGCTTTTATAATCTGCATAACGCTTGTCCAACTCCCCTTTCAACTCATCAGTGTACTCGACGGCTGATTCTTTGATATCATCTTCTAGCATGATATACATCGCTTTTACCTTCTTGTCATCAGCCACTTCAAGATAACTGTGCAGCTTTTGCCTGATGGAACCTGTTGGCATACTTTTATTAATTTGTCGCAAATTTACTTTTTTTACCTGGCTTTTACTTCATCGGACGGTGCTGCTGCATGTGAATGGTTGAATGGTTGTTATCTGAAACGCGGAAGCCTGATCATATTTTTGACGATCATAAGAAGGGGACTTAAATTGATACCGGTATGCAGAAGCGTCAGGAGAACAATGACGGAAATAAGCTGCTTCATCGTTAAAACAATCTGTTTCATAAAATGCTGAGATGTTTTCAATGCAAATCTCACATGGAAAACAGAACATTCCCACCTGCATGTGTATGAACCGGGAAAACCACTGGATGGAGTGTTTAAGTATTTGTCGAAACCATTTTTCCGCAGACGCTTATCCCGTTCCCGCGGCCGTTCGCCAGGCATACACGGGTTATCCGGCTTTCGACAGGGTATATTTTTTTACCTCCGGCGCTACTTTCGCTCCCAGCAATTCAATAGAACGCATGATCTTTTGGTGAGGCATGGCTCCTAAACTCATCTGAGCCAAAAAACGGGTATGGCCAAACAAATGATGCTCATATAATATTTTATCAATCACCTGGCCCGGACTTCCTACCAGCAACGCCCCCTGAGGATTTGTTGACTGGTCGAACTGTTGCCTGTTCATGGCTGGCCATCCGCGTTCCCTGCCGATACGGGTCATTACACCGGCATATGAAGGGTAAAATTCGTCCGCAGCCTCCTGGGAGGTTTCGGCTATGTATGTGTGTGAGTTAATGCCCAACTGTAAAGTGCCCAAATCATGACCCGCTTTTGCATAAACATCCCGGTATAACTTAGCAAGGGGTGCAAAGCGGGCGGGAAGGCCACCGATGATAGCCAGCGCCATGGGTAAACCATGTTCAGCGGCACGAACCACTGATTCGGGCGTGCCGCCAACCGCTACCCAGATGGGCAATTTTTCCTGGTAAGGTCTGGGGTATACTCCAAGACCATTGATGGATTGTGTATGCCTTCCTTTCCAGGTAACCATTTCGCTTTCATTTAGCCGCATCAGCATTTCCAGCTTTTCAGAGAAAAGGGTATCGTAATCATCGAGGTTGTACCCAAACAGCGGAAAAGACTCGATGAAAGAACCCCTTCCCGCCATGATTTCCGCCCTGCCGCCAGACAGCAAATCTACCGTAGCAAAAGCCTGGAATACCCGGACCGGGTCATCCGAGCTAAGCACTGTGACCGCACTTGACAGTTTGATGGTACTGGTTCTTTCAGCCGCTGCACCTAATACAACAGCGGGGGATGAAACGGCATAATCCGCACGGTGATGCTCGCCTACCGCAAAAACATCGAGCCCTGCCTGTTCGGCAAGTTCTATCTCTTCCATCAGGTTACGCAGGCGCTGGTGGGGGGTAATCATTTTTCCGGCACCAGGATCAGGTGCAACGTCTGCAAATGTATAAATGCCTATCTCCATAAGATTTGTGTTTCACGCTTTGCTTTATGAAGGTAGTGGTTTAATATAATGCAGCACTTGCCGGGATGACCTGCATTTCCGCCCGGCTGTTTCGGTGCTACCGCCTGCCCAACGTTCCGCTAAGACGAGGCCCGCTTAGATCAATTCCTCAGGGCCTGTAAAAAAGCATGATAAACAGCCTTCTTCTGGTAGGTATCATCAAAGAGCAGCGGCCAGTCTTTTCTTTTATAGGTTGAACGGATCCAACTGTCTGCATCACCTACATTCCAGGTGGTAATACCATATTGCTGGGCTACAGGAACGATGGATTTGTATTGCGTGACTACAAAACTGAACAAATCACCCTGTGCTTTCTGAATTGCGTCGCTGTATACGGCGTTGGGATCGCCTTTAGAATTTACACTAATGTCAAGCTCCGAGATATGGATCTTTAACCCTGTTGCAGACAACTGCTGTAAGGCATTCGTTATGCCCGCCCTGGAAGTATTGACGTGCATATGCATCTGCAAACCGATCCCGTCGATGGGAATGCCCCTTGCCTTGAAACTGTTCACCATATTTTTTATCGACTGAATCTTTGCCGTGCTGTATTCCTGACCGTAATCGTTATAGAATAACAGCAGGTCGTGGTCTGCTTCGCGCGCATATGTAAACGCACGGGCGATATAATCGGTTCCAAGCTTACGGGCCCAGATGGAGCCGTTGTCGCGGCTGGAGGTATCGGTGTCGGGTATTCTCAGCGCTCCATTATCGAGGAATGCTTCATTGACCACATCCCAAGACGTTAATTTATCTTTATAACGGCTTACTACGGTTTGAATGTGAGTCTTCATCACGCTTTCCCACGCCGCCGAGTCGCCGTTAAATTGCTGCACCCAGCCAGGGACAGACTGGTGCCACAATAGTGTATGGCCATGAAGTCGCATGCCGTGCGCAACGGCAAAATTAACGATCGCATCTGCGTCTCCGAAAGCATACGATTGCGACTGGGGATGGAGGTTCGCAAATTTCATTGCATTTTCCGGCGTAATGCTGTTCATTTCCTTTACAAGCACATTCTTATAAGCTGTATTGTTCTGTAAATGAGTAGCGCTAATGGCCGCCCCGACCGGAAAAGGGGCGACACTTTTCAAAGATTCCACGTCTGGCGGTGGAACAGGATTTTGCTTTTTGCAAACAACACTCAGAAACGAAAGACCGATAACAATGATGTGGGCTACATTCAATTCTTTTAGATTTAATCAGTTGAGAAAATGTTTTGGTTTTGCGGGTCAGCTAACCGCTGATCATTCCTTCTTTTCTGCAATCATCTAACCACCGGAAAAGATACGATCCGGACTTTTGTGCAGCCAAAGGGAATCAACGTAATTTCTTCCGCCTCTTTCGCCACTGCTCCCATATATAAACCATCCATGGCCGTAACCGGCTGTGGCGCTACATCATTGACGATCTTCCATTCGGGAATCTTTTTAGCCCAGGCTTTTATTTCAACAGGTGCGTGTGCAAGGTTCCATATAAAATTATTGCCCACCTCTTTCACTTCAATTGCGCGCATCCCGTTTGCGGGGTGCCTGACCATTGAATCCATTATACCGTAATTCCAGTCTCCTTTCGTATATACGCTATAGTATTCACCTTCTTTTTCCTCGTTTCCTTTCTCCCATATTTCATCAAGCTTTAACGCATAAACAAGCGGCCCTCTTTCTATAGTTCTCGAATTGCGCCCCCAGTTGGAAGTGGATATTTCCATAGGCATCTGCAGCGTGAGATGATCGCCATTGTTCCAGGTTCTATTGATGGTAATGATCTGCCCTCCGGTGTCTTTGCGCAATGGTTGACCATTCAGGCTAATCACCGCTTCCTTACACCAGGCTGGAATCCTTAACTGCGTGGGGAATGAAACCGGCTTTTCTGTGGAAAACCGGAACTGGACAAGATCGCTGAAAGGGTATGTCGTGGTTTCATCAATGGTCACCTCCGTGCCGGACTCCCCTGCTTTTGATGTAATGGTGTTAGGACTGTAATGAAGCGCCGCCAGTCCTTTTTCGGGTGTAGCATACCAAAGGTGCGTGGCGAATTTAGTCCAGCCCTGATGCATGTTGGCCAGGCAACAGGTGTAGCCGCTACGCATGCCTAAAACATTATTCATTCCCCGCTCAAAAGGAAGCGAAAAATTAAACACCCCCTTTTTGATATGTACCTGGTTTGCTATCTGAAAATATTGTTTGTTGTTGTAATCATCCGTAGTTTGGGCAGGAAGGGCGTTAAAGGTCATTCTCTCCAATGCATCCATGGAGGCAATAGCGCCGGTTATCCCAATGATCTGTTCCAGCGAAAATTGTGCTTCGACAACCGCACAAAGTTCTGTTCCCTGCGTGGGGTCGTTACCGTGAAGGTCTTCATCGGCCGAGAACATGCCATAGGGCAGTCCATGCAAAGTCATCAGATCACGGAAGCCCGTGCGGAGATCGCTAAGGTATTTCTTGTCGCCGGTGCGTTGATACTGCACGACCGGATCTTTCAAACCCATGCCCACGTTTACGCCATGACGTGTCATCCATGCTTTGTCGTTCTGGTACGTGGCAGCATTGATCACCCAGTCGCGGTCTCCGAGCCATTTGCACCAGGTGAAGGACTGGGACTGAAGCACATCACATAGTTCCAACAAAGATCTTTCTCTTGTTTTGCTGTACAACCATTGAGCTACCAGCATATTATCAGCACCCCTCGACTGCGACCATTCTGTCCACTTACCGACGGGGCAGGTTTTTAACGCCTGTAGCTGGTAAGCAAAATATTTTGTCATGAACGGAAGTACGCGTTTATCGTTGGTGGCGGTAAAGTATTGCTGCAGCACTTTAAGCATGATCATTTTCGGCCACCAGTCTTCGCCTGCTTCGCAATTGGCCAGCGATACTTTTTTTCCGGTTTCTCTTTCCCATTTCGTAACCGGCCCGAAGTATCCTGACGGACGCTGGTTATCAAGTACCCAGTTGATATATTTCAACACTTTATTTTTCAGCGCAGTATCGTCGAGCAAATAAGCCAGGGGTGTAGCACCGTCAAGCCAGTAAGGTGTTTCTTCCCACCCGTCTCCCCTGCCCCCAAGCCACCCGTTATCACGCCTGATCTTGTCATGCACTTCATCGAGATGGCCGGTTGTGCCCTCGCGCATAATTTGCAGTTGGTGCAATAGCCATCCCTTTGGTTTTATGTCGCCCAGCGGGATTTCCGTATATTTTGGATCAATGAACGATCGCGCCGTCGACTTTTTAAGTGTACTCACTGCCTGGCCGTTTGCATTGCCGAGAAGCGCGTACAGCATCAATACACAAGCTGCGTGCTTAGCCTTCTTCATCATAGTATCCATTTGATAATAAGTACCTGAATCATAAACGGCCACTGCCATTTACCATAGCGTTCACAGGGAGAATTTTAAGAGAAAAGAGAAAATCATTTAATCAAATGTTTGTTCACGCCTTCATTTGTTATTTTAACCTGTTTGATAAATCCTTTTTCATCAAAATGCAATTCGTCTATGCAGGTCACCCGGTGGTTGCCGTTGGTTTCACCCAATGGCCGCCGATGGTACACGATGAACCATTTATCCTGGTCGGGAACACTGATAAGGGAGTGATGACCTGCTCCTGTGGCTATTGTCGAATCCTGTTGCAGTATCTTCCCGATCCGCTCGAAAGGGCCGAAGGGCGAATCTGCCACGGCATAGGCCACAGAGTAATCGGGACCTGTCCATCCACCTTCCGACCACATGAAATAGTACCTGTTGTCCTTTATAAACATGAATGATCCTTCAACATATCCTTTCGGCGTGATTTCTTTAAACGTACTGCCGTCATCAAAGGGAAGAAAGCCGTTAAACTGATCATTAAGTTTTGCAATGTTGCAGTGGCGCCATCCGCCATAAAGCAGATAATACTGGCCATCTCTATCCTGAAAAACAAACTGGTCGATCGGCTGTGCGCCGTTGTGAAATTTATCAATAAGTGGCTTGCCTAAATAATCTTTGAATGGACCATCCGGTTTATCGGCCACGGCTATACCGATCCCGCCCGCCTGCTGATCGTTTTGAATGTCATTCGCCCCGAAGAAAAGGTAATATTTTCCTTTCCTTTCTGTAATGGAAGGCGCCCAAACTGCTTTTTTTGCCCATTTTACATTGGAAGTATCCAGGATACGGCTGTGTTTGGTCCAATGAATAAGGTCTGTTGATGAAAAAGCGTCGAGGAAAACCTGCTCTTCATACCGTGCTGAATAAGTGGGATAGATCCAATATTGTTTATTAAATATCCTGGCTTCAGGATCAGCATACCATCCCGGAAATAAAGGGTTGCCGGAGGAGTTGGGTTTTACGATTTTATTCGTTGATGAACCCCTCACTTTGGTCTGAATGTCTTTCTGGGCCCAGGCACCCAAAGCGATACCTGTCACAACGCAGGTAAGCATTCCCTTAGAAAGGCATTTGTTTATGCTCATATGCTGTCAGTCTTTTACTGTTTTTGCGGATGGAACGGGTAGCCTCTCCCCTTCCTTTACCGGCTCGCCTATAAATGGCGTACCGTCTTCTCTCCATGTGATTTTCTGTGCCCTGGGTGAACGTTTGCCGCCACAGCCCTGATCAGGCTCAGCGTTGGCATGGTATAATATCCAGTCTTCACATCCGTCTGGCGATTTAAAAAAAGAGTTGTGGCCGGTGCCGTACACTTTATTCGATGCGGATTGCCTGAAGATGGGCTCTGGCCATTTTGTCCATGAGGCCGCATCAAGCAGATCGCTGGTGTCAGCAGTCATCATCATACCTAAGGCGTAATCATTGGTCCAGCAGCCGCTGGCGGAATAGATCAGGAACAGGGTGCTGCCCCGTTTGAGTATCTGGGGCCCTTCGTTTACATACACAGGGCGGGACGGTTTTCCGGCCGTAGTGTTGTTCCAGTTGCGTTCCCAGGTAAGTGTGGGCGAAGATATTTTTACGCGTTCGCTTGCGATTGTCCATGGATTGGAAAGGCGTGCGATATACAGTTCCTGCACTTCCCTTTTCGGATGTGCCTTATCCCAGCCCGACCACAACATATACCAGGCTCCCCTGTGCTCGAATACCGAGCCGTCGATCGCCCATTGATCGGTAGCATCGGTGACTTTGCCCTTCATTTCCCAAGTGCCTTTCATGGGATCGGGTGAACTGTTTTCAAGCGCCCACATCCGGTGGTTTTCATTTTTGCCGTTATCAGCAGCAAAATAGATATACCATTTGTTCTGGATAAAATGAATTTCGGGTGCCCAGATACTTTTTGAATAAGGGCCTGTTTCAGGAGGTGTCCACACCGTTTTTTTTTCTGCCGCTGCCAGGTCAGCAATGCTTGCCGTTTTCCACAGAACGAGCGACCGGCCGGTAGTATGCATATAGTAATAACTTCCGTTGATATAAATTGTCCACGGATCGGCACCCTGTGGCAGCAAAGGATTGGTAAAGGTTTTACTGCCGCTTTGTGCGATGCAGATGTTTACCAAAAGGCAGCACAACAGTGTTTTTGAAAAATGTAACACCGGAAGCGGCAGTTTTAAATTGAAGGTCGGGTTCATCGGGAATTATCTCATGGCCATTCTCGCCAGTGAACTGTTGTATAATTTACTGTGCACGGATTTCAAATCTGCAACAGGCATTTTGAAAACCTTCCGGTCGTAAGTCAGCATGCCGTTCGTTTCTATTTCCACGTCGGTGGTTTGCGTGTACACGGCGGCTGACAAACCCTTTTCTATGAGGGCGGGTATCTGCCCGATGAGTTCCGAATACCTTTTAAAGAGCTCTTCTTTACTTTTAAAGGACTGGTAACCCCAGTTATTCTTTTCCTGCCAGGTATGCCCTTCAATGGGTAATCCCAGGCCTCCGAACTCTCCTAACACCAACACCTGCTTAGCGCCAAAAAGTTCAGGGTGAGGCATCAGGGGCTCAGGGTAATTATGCAGATCCATAATGTGCCCTACGGGCTCGAAATTTCCGCCGCTCGCACTGTTGACCAGCCTCGATGGATCTTTTTCCATCGTCCACTTCGTTATTTCCGCCGTTTTAAACTGGCCCCATGCTTCATTGAACGGCACCCAAACTACAATGCTGGGGAAGTTGTGAAGATCCTGCATGATCTCCTTCCACTCTGCCCTGAAAATGGCTTCAGACTCAGGTGTTCTTTCTTTATCGGTCGCTTTTCCATAAACTCCCGGGCGGTTCTCCCACCGGTTGCCAAGATCGCCGCTTGGCATATCCTGCCACACCAGCATGCCCATTTTATCGCAGTAATTATACCAGCGGGCAGGTTCCACCTTAACATGCTTACGGATCATATTGAATCCCATCTCCTTTGTTTTTTCAATATCAAACTTCAGCGCCTCGTCTGTTGGAGCGGTATATAAACCGTCGGGCCACCAGCCCTGGTCAAGAGGGCCATATTGAAACAGGAACTTGTCGTTCAGTAACATGCGTTGTATGCCATTTACATCTGGCGCCATAGATATTTTGCGCATGGCAAAATAACTTTTTACTTCATCGATCTTTTTGCCATTACGTACCACCGCTACCTGCAGATCATATAAAAACGGATTTTCGGGTGACCATAGCCGTGGGTCGGGGATAGACAATGCGGAAACGTTATCACCTGTCACGACCTGTTCGGCAATTTTATCGGAACCATTCCAGGCAGAAACAGTTACCTGATCGCCGGGTTGAAGGTTTTGAACCTGCGCAGACACGTTAACCGCCTTTTTATCTACATCAGGGGTTTGTATAGTACTGCCGATGAAAGTGCGTGGTACGCCCTCCAGCCATACGGTTTGCCAGATCCCGGTTACAGGCGTATACCAGATGCTCCGGGGAACCTTTAACTGTTTGCCCCGGGGCTGCGGGCCGTCATCTGATGGATCCCACACACGCACGGCTATCCTTTGGGCGCCTCCTTTTGTAAGGGCAGAAGTAACATCAAAGAAGAATGGATCGTAACCACCCTGGTGGCTGCCGACCTTTTTACCATTTACATAAACATCACACAACCAGTCTACCGCACCAAAGTGCAGCAATACCGAGCCTTTTCTTAACGCAGATGGTACGGTAACCGAACGTTCGTACCATAATACACTGTCTTTACCGACGGTTTTTGCAACGCCGGAAAGCGACGACTCAACGGCATAAGGAACGAGTATCTTACCTCCGAAACCTGATGGTATTGATTCCTGCTCCTTTGGTAAAATGCTGTAATTCCAGAGCCCGTTAAGATTTAACCAGTTGCCTCTGACCATTTGCGGGCGGGGGTATTCGGGTAACGGAGCTGATGGTGTTACTTGTTCCGCCCATGGCGTCGCTATTTTTCCGGTAACGGGTGCCCAGTTGTTTTGACAAAAAGACGCGGCTGTGATCAACAATACGGAAGACAGAAGGGTTATTTTTTTCATACTCTTTTGATTTGGTCAACCGAAAGAAAGCAAGATCTGTTTGCAATATACAGGAAATATAAATGGGTATGGGGTATGAGGTATGGGGTATGGGGTGCGAATATGGAAATGTTGTTTTCAGCAAAAAACGGACTGCCTGCATCAACCAACACCCCTATCTCAAACCTCATACCCCATACCTCTAATCATATTCCTGCTTCAGGAAGGAGAATTTTTTTTTCGTAAGCGTGAGTTTATCCGGGCTGCCGGGAGCATCCCGCGAAAATTCCATGCTGATGATAGCCGTTCTCCTGGGTGAAACAACATGGTTTGAATAGTGGGTGTGAAAAACATATGACAATCCGCCTTTCTTGTCTACCAGAAAGTCGCCGTGGCCGGTGCCGTTCATGCCAGTATTTTTTCTGCTTAGTATCGGGTTACCGGTATACTTTTTCCAGGGGCCGTACGGAGTGGTGCCAATAGCATAACCTACTGCATAATCAGGATTGCGGAAATCATTAGCAGTATAAACAAGGTAGTAAAGATTTTTATGCTTAAGCATCGAAGGCCCTTCTGTTACGGTCCATTTGCTATCCTGTGTGTTTTCCCAGGGCTCTGTAGCGCTTATACATTCTTTGAGGGTTTCAGGCTTTATGGCCGTTAAATCATCCGTCAGCTCAGCCACAAACAGCCGGTTGCCGTTTGTTAAACGAACATGATACAAATATTTTTTTCCGTCGTCATCAATAAACACAAAGGGATCAATTTGTTTCACAGGGGCTGCGAGCGGTTCTTTGATCCGTTGAATAAAAGGGCCGGCGGGGCTCTGGCTCTCAGCAATCGCTATGCGCTCATCGGCTACATAAGCCATGTAGAATCTTTTGTTTGCCTGAAAAACCTGGGGTGCCCAGAAGTTGGAGGTTCCAAATGCATCTCCCTTTTTCAGCGCATAGCCATTGTTGTTTGTTGAGATTTTCCATTGTATTTTTTCCGGGGATGTGTACACCAAAAATCCCTGCCCGGCATCCCTCCCTACAGTACCATACATGTAGTAAATCCCGTCAGAAAAAAATACAGTGGGGTCTGCCAGAAAGATATTGTTCGCCGTATCCTGCTGAGCCATTGAAAAGAAGTGCATACCGGAAGCAATCAGGACAGCAAAGAGACTTTTTCGTGATGTGTTTGACGCTGCAATAAATGCCTTCATCATTCAGTTTTTGTGATTAACACCTTGTCAATCCTTCTCCCATCCATATCAACGACTTCAAACGTAAAGTCCTTCCACTTTAATTTTTCCCCCGTAACGGGTATGTGATGAAAGTAGTATAGCAATAAACCGGCTAAGGTGTTGTAGTTGCCCTGGTCCTCATCATCTTCTGACAACTCAAAGAAGTTCAGAAATTCAAAAAAGGGGTACTGTCCGTCAGCTAACCATGAATTCTCATCCCTTGGAATGATCCGGTAATCCTCGACGGTATTTTCAGTAGCATTTCCGATCAGGGCGTCTACAATATCATCCATTGCTATCATTCCCTGGATGATTCCATATTCATCAACAATTAACGCATTATGTTGCCTGTGATTTTTAAATTGCTCCAGAACGTTGTAAACCGGCATATTGTCGTGAACGATCAAGGGCTTCCGGATATGATCCTTTAAACTGAAGTTTTCCCGGGTCAGGGGTTTCGGGAACATCTCCTTTACCGAAACGATTCCCAATAATTGATCAAGGTTACCATTCGACACCGGGTACACAGAATGCACTTCAGTTGACATTTTTTGCTTTACAACATCAAGCGAATCACCGATGTCCAGCCAGATCAAACCTGAGCGGTGAGTCATCAGTTCGGAGACTTTCCTGTCTCCCAAAGCAAAGACCCTTTGTACTATTCCATGCTCAATTTCTTGTATTTCACCGCTTTCAGCGCTGTCCTGCACGATAGATCTTATTTCTTCTTCGCTCACAATCTCTTCCTCTTTATCTTTAACGCCAAGTATCGTTAAAACTATATTATTGGTTTTAGAAAGCAGCCAGATAAAAGGCTTTGCGATAGTTGATATCACGCTCATCGGGCTGGCCACGAAGGTCGATATTGTTTCAGGAAATGCTAATCCGATCCGTTTAGGTATCAGTTCGCCGAATACAAGTGACAGATAAGTGATTACAATCAATACAAGGATTACAGCAATAGAATGTGCGTATGGCCGCAAAACGACGATCGATTCAACCAGCACCTGTATATCTGTGGTAATTTTTTCACCGCTGTATATCCCTGTTAAAAGACCAATAAGCGTTATGCCAATCTGGACAGTGGATAAAAACGTATTTGGATTATTTGCAAGTTCCAGGGCCTTTTTGGCATTCAGATTACCCTTTTTTGCCGCAGATTCCAGCTTGAATTTTCTCGAAGAAACAAGGGCAATTTCACTCATTGAAAATACTCCGTTAAGCAGAATCAATACAAAGATGATTAATATTTCCATTTCAGGTGTTTAGGTTCGGCAATCACAAGAGGCATTCAACCGGTATTCGTATTTTATTGATGAAGCAGTCTGTTGCGTCATTTCCCGGGAGAAATAGAAAACGGCGTGCAGTAACACAAACTACATTCCATTAAATTTTTCACCGTTACCATCCGATTTGGTGCGCTGTAACGCACATAACGCTTTGTACCATTTATATTATGTACTCTCGCCTGCTTCTGATTAAAAAGCGTCATTAGTAGCTGCCGGTAAATAAAGCCTTGGTAATGATCAATTCCATGAATAAGGGAATAAGTCAGGATAGGAAAAAATTTTATGTGAAATTGCTGTGAACAGGCAGCGCTCCATTATGTTACTTTAGTTCAGGTATATTTTATTGCTGCGAATACCATTACATAAAAGTAGAGAATAAAAAAGCAAAATACCGGAGAACCTGTTTTCAACCGGATAGAAGTTATTACGGATAGCTGTTACTTCGGATGGAAGTAAAAATATTAGACTGTAATTTTTTCTTTACTTTTAATTTGTAACCTGCCACCTGCCTTAACACCGCCAGGAGATATTCCTGAATGAAAAATTGGCGCCAAAAAACAATTGCCGTATGAAAAAAATCTTTGTCCTTACCAATCTTTTCGCCTTACTGCTGCTAAATGGTTCTTCTGTCATTGCCCAGGCTGATCACATTGGCACGGGTGTAAAACTTCCGGATCATCCCCGGATACTGATGCTTAAAGGCGAAGAAGCGTCTGTTACAAAAATGATTAAAGCGGATGAAACCTGGAGTAAGCTTCATGAAGCTATACTAAAAGAATGTGATAGCCTGTTAACCGTTGCGCCAGTGGAAAGGATCCAGATAGGACGCCGCCTGCTGGGCAAATCGAGGGAAGCGTTACGGCGCATATTTTATTTGTCGTATGCCTGGCGGCTTACGCAGGACAGGAAATATCTCGAGAGAGCTGAAAAGGAATTACAGGCGGTCTCCAGGTTCAGCGACTGGAACCCTTCCCACTTTTTAGACGTGGGTGAAATGACCATGGCTGCCGCAATCGGCTACGACTGGCTATATGACGACTTGTCTGAACAGTCACGATCCCTTATAAAAGAGGCAATACTGAAAAAAGGAATTGAGCCTTCCCTGGATTCCAAATTCAACAGCTGGCTTAAGGCGTCACACAACTGGAACCAGGTATGCAATGCGGGCATGACTTATGGTGCGCTGGCTATCTATGAGGATCAGCCGGAACTGGCAAAGTCAATCATTAACAGGGCGATCACTTCGATAGAACTGCCGATGGAAGATTATAGTCCCGACGGTGCATACCCTGAAGGTTATGGCTACTGGGGCTACGGAACAAGCTTTAACGTAATGTTTATCAGTGCAATCGAGAAAGTATTTGGAAAAGATTTTGGCCTGAGCGAAAAACCCGGTTTTTTAAAAACGGCCGGTTATCTAGAAAACATGACGGGGCCGTCCGGAAATAACTTTAATTATTCTGACGCAGGATCAGGGGGAGAGCTTCAGCCCGCTATGTTCTGGTTCGCATCCCGGTTAAAAGATCCTTCCCTGTTGTGGGTTGAACGCGGCCGCTTAATGAAGAATGACCCTCAAAGGCATACCAGGCACCGGTTGCTGCCGGCAATTATGCTGTGGAACGGTGGAACAGGAATCAGCAATATTTCCCAGCCCAAATCCAAAATGTGGGTTGGCAAAGGCAAAAGTCCTGTGGCGCTTATGCGCACCTCCTGGACCGATACGAACGCGATATTTGTCGGATTGAAATCCGGTTCTGCCTCTGTAAATCATGCGCATATGGACATCGGCTCTTTTATCCTCGAGGCTAACGGAGTACGGTGGGCAATGGATTTCGGAAGCCAGGAGTACGAATCCCTTGAATCTAAAGGAGTGCAACTGTTCGGCCGCACCCAGGATGCGCAACGCTGGCAGGTATTCCGTTATTCCAACCTGGTGCATAACACGATTACGGTAAATAACGAATTGCAAAGGGTAGACGGTTATGCCCCGATTACCGGTTCATCCGATGCTGCATCATTTATGAACGCTACAATTGATATGTCGGAGGTGTATAAAGGTTCCGTTGCAAAAGCGCTGCGCGGAGTTGGGATCGTAAATCAAAAATATGTTGTCGTTCGCGACGAAATTGAAACCCTTCCCCGCGAAACAACCGTCCGCTGGACAATGTTGACTCCTGCGACCGTTAAGATCACCGGCAAGAATACCGCTGAATTAACCAAAGACGGGAGAAAGCTTACCCTTAAAGTACAGGAACCATCCATTGTTAACATGAAGACATGGTCTACTGACCCACCGCGGCCCTATGATGCGCCAAACCCGGGCACTGCTCTGGTTGGTTTTGAAGTAAAGATGCCACCCGGTTCAAAAAACGCGATAACGGTAATGCTGATCCCTGGAGGAGCTGAAAAACGTGCAGGTCAGAAAGTGCAGCCTTTACAACGTTGGAATGATAACTTCAGGGTTTCGCAGGTAATGAAGTGAATACCCATTACGTTTTTCTCAAACTGTCTCGGCAAATTCTTCAGCAGCGTATGGTTTCATCTATAAGCCTCACGATGAATATTTTTAATCTATCCGGAAGAATAAAAGCACTCTCAGCAGCGCTAATGCTGCTGCTGGTTCATCTTGGTGTGGCGGCTCAGTATAAACGGGTTGATGGTTATAAAGGCATTTGGTTCACCCTCGGGCAATTCTCTGCTCATGGTGATAAATATTCCGGCGGGCTGGGAACCTATACCTCAAGCCATGTACCGGTGGCTATTTATGCTCCCCGTGTAAGTAAAACGTTTTTTGTTTATGGCGGTACAACTGAAAAAGATAAAAAACACCTGCTGATCATGCTGTCTTATTATGACCATCGCAAACACGTTGTTCCAAAACCGGTTGTCGTTTATGATAAGATGGGTGTTGACGATCCTCATGATAATGCTTCTCTTTCCATAGACGAACACGGGTATATCTGGGTATTTGTAAGCGGCAGGAACACTTCAAGGCCTGGGATCATTTTCAAAAGCCGGAACCCGTATCAGATTGATAATTTCGAACAGATCAGGCAGGGCGAAATGACCTACCCGCAACCCTGGTGGATGGAAGGCAAAGGCTTTGTTTACCTGTTTACAAAATATACAAAGGGAAGGGAATTATACTGGTCTGCGAGCCCCGATGGAAGAACATGGCAGCCTGACCAGAAATTGTCAGGGATGGGTGGTCACTACCAGGTTTCGAATGTGTGGAAAGGTAAACTTGTTTCGGTCTTTAATTACCATCCGGGAGGGGATGTAAATAAAAGAACGAATGTGTATGTGCTTCAAACCGTCGATATGGGGAAAACCTGGACTACCGTAGATGGAAAACCCGTTCAAACTCCCTTAACACAAGTGAATGCAGAAGCCCTGGTAAAAGATTATGCATCGGAAAAAAAACTGGTTTATCTAAACGATATCAATTTCGACAAGGAGGGAAATCCCGTTGTACTTGCTGTAGTTACCAGGAATTTTGAGCCTGGCCCGTCCGGCGATCCGCGTGAATGGATGATCATTCACTGGAAAAACGGTCAGTGGAACTATCATAAAGTATGTGAATCAACACATAATTATGACATGGGGTCTTTATATACCGGGGATAATCCGTGGCAGATCATCGGCCCCACGGAACCGGGTCCGCAAAAATGGGGCACGGGCGGAGAGATGGCCCTCTGGGAAAGCGCAGATGAAGGGAAATCATGGATCAAAAAGCAGATGCTTACAGTTAACAGTAGCCGAAATCATTGCTATGCCCGCAGGCCGGTAGATGCACACCCGGGTTTTTATTCGTTTTGGGCGGATGGGAATGCCGACAGGTTCTCCGAGTCGCAATTATATTTCACTAATAAGAAAGGCGATAAGGTTTGGACGCTTCCTTATGCCATGGTGAAAGATTTTCAGAAACCTGTAAGGTGGAAGAAGGGAAGAAACCAATAATGTTATGTGTGTATGAAATCCAGCAATTATTCTAAAGAAATTGTACCGGATAAACTGCAGTATCGGATATGCTTTGCTGTTTATTAGAGCAGGCAGGAAGGTGAAGCCTGGGAAGCGTCCGTTTGTGGCCGTATATGAACCGTTTAGCGGCAATGCCAACTACACGGTTGACCGGACTGAAATAGCCAGCCGTTCAAACCCGGGAGATTTCACCGCTTTGCAGGTGTTTAATAAAGATGTTATGGGCAAGCTACAGCCAGACAACCCCAAATAATTAGAAAGACATGCATATTTGCTAACTTTAGATTGCCAAAAAATATTATTATGTTATATGGACAAGTAAGCATTGACCCTGAAATTATGAGTGGTGCACCAGTATTTGCAGGGACAAGGGTGCCCATCGAAAATCTTTTTGACTATTTAGAAAGTGGTGAAGACCTTTCAGAATTTTTGGACGACTTCCATCAGTCACTAAAGACGCGGCATTGGCTGTATTAAGAATGGCAAAGAAGTCGATGACGACAGAAAAGCTGCTTCATGAAAATTTTGCCTGATGAAAGTTTGCCAAGGAAACTGCGCAATGACTTTGGTGAAAGACATGAAGTAAGGACTGTTCGCGATATGGGATAGTTAGGAAAGAAGAATGGTGAATTGCTTAGCCTTATGACTGAATATAATTTTGATTTATTTGTAACAGTTGACCGTAACCTGCCTTATCAACAAAAAAGGCTCACTTTGACAATCATTGTACTTTGTGCTAAAGACAATACCCGGGTAACTTTACGATTGCTTATTCCAAAAATATTTGAGCGTCTTGCCAAAGGTAACCTACAAAACGTTATTGAAATTGCTCGGTTTCGACCGCCTGCATATAATGGGCGGTTTGTGCAAGTGTGGCGGACGTAAGTACAATCGGCTTTTTGCAAAAATCAGCTTTAATTTAGGCCGATGAATAACACCAGGCATTATAACATTCAATAAACATTTATTTAGCATAGCTAACCGCATTATGAGAAAAATAATCTGTTTTTTACTGATTATGGCTGTATGCATTCAGCTATCCGCTCAAAAACAAAACCTGTTGAGCGGGAAATTCACAAAAGAAGAATTCAATAGCATTTTAATCCCCCGTGAAAAATGGTTGCCGTTTCCAAAGTTGAATGACCGAAACGGCTGGTCAAAGGCAGATGGTGAAATGATGAAGTCGTTTCTGATCCAGGGTGAAAAATATATCACCTACAATTGGCCTTCCATCCCTGCAACCAAATCGCTGTTGATAGTACGTACCGGCAACAGGAGCAATTATGAAGCCATCAGTTTTGAAAAGCGCCAGGTGCTTGGAACGCTGTTGCTTGCAGAGATCTATGAAAATAAAGGAAGATTTATCGACCCCATTATAGATGGCGTGTATTCGATCTGTGAAGAAACGTTCTGGGGCTCTCCGGCGCATCTGCCTAAGTCTGATCATATTGCCGGCCTGATGGATGTTTCAGATCCTTTTGTCGAGTTGTTTAGCGCTGAAACGGCGGTTTATTTGTCGTGGGTTGATTACTTTTTGGGCGAAAAGCTTGATGCTGTATCGCCACAGATAAGAAAGCGGATCTATACGGAAACCAACAACCGCATTTTCCTGCCGCTTATGACAAAGGCCCATGTCTGGATGACTAAAAATGCGAACGGGCGTCCTCCTAATAACTGGAACCCCTGGATCTGTTCGAACTGGCTGAATGCGGCCTTATTGCTTGAGAAAAATGAAGCCCGGAGAACGGAAATGGTTTACAAAGTTTTGAAGGTGCTTGATGAATTTGTAAATCCTTACCCTCAGGATGGCGGTTGTGATGAAGGTCCCGGTTACTGGGGAGCCGCCGCTGCATCTTTGTATGATAATATTTCAATGCTGAACCAGGCGACGAATCATTCCTTTCAATATGTTTACGAAGACAGCAAAATAAAAAACATGGGAAGGTTTATCTATCGTGCGCAGATCAGTGAGAAATATTTTTTGAATTTCGCTGATGCAGACCCTCAGCCAACCATGGCTGCCAACATGATATACCGGTTTGGTAAAGACATCAAAGACGCTGATATGATGAAATTCGGCGCATTTTACAGGGATACGGAAACAGGGAAATTGGGCAGGCATCATTTTTTCCGCAACTTCTATTCTTTATTTATGCAGGATGAATACCGTAAAGCTCAACAGGGGCTTCCTCTTCCACAGAATGTATGGCTACCAGACCTCCAGGTGATGATCAGCCGGGATAAGGGAGGCACTACAAAAGGATGGTTTGTAGCGGCCAAAGGCGGTCATAATGATGAAAGCCATAACCACAACGACATCGGAAATTATGTGGTTTATTACAACGGGCAGCGATTATTGATCGATGTAGGGAGAGGTACGTATACTGCAAAGACATTTAGCGGAAAGCGTTATGAAATCTGGTACAACTGCTCCGATCATCACAATGTGCCCACGATAAATGGCGTCACCCAGCCGCCGGGTGCACAGTTCAGAGCTTCGAATGTTTCCTGTATTCAAAACAACAATTCTTCGGAAATGAAGCTTGATATATCAAAGTCTTATCCGGAAGCTGCCGGTGTAAACGGATGGCAGCGTTCGATCCGCCTGAACCGGGGAAAGAATGTAGAGGTCAGCGATAATATTTCTCTTACAAAAGCGGATAAAATAACGCAGCATCTGATGACCTGTTACCCTGCGGAGGTGCTTAAGCCCGGAGAACTGGTGATACATTACAA